>JAEEGS010000001.1 GCA_016280445.1 Bacteroidaceae bacterium | reverse complement strand
TTCCAGATGACCATCAAAGACTGCGGCCGTCCCTACGACCCGGTACACAATGGCATGGACGCCGCATCAGTAGGCGCCCGCTCTGCAACCTACCGCTACATGTTCACCATGAATGTAACAACGATAGTATGGGATAAAAAAAATATTTATAGAGTGTAAGAGATAAGCGACGAAGCAGATTGCAGCGTAAGCATCAGAATCTATCCGAGGTTCTGGTGCTTTTTTTGTGCCCTTCAGGGGGCGGAACGGAGAAGAACAGAGAATTTCGGAGAAAGATGGAGAATGTTGGAGAAGGCCTTTTTCAAAGCCATTCAGCCGTAAAATATAGTCCGTACCTTTGCATCGTCAACCAGTCCACGCGCTGGGCGACATGAATAATTAACCCCTGAGTTGGAGCGGATGGAGTCTTCACGTGATTAAAGATGGCCATCGGATTTCAGAAACTTCTTCTCGCTAAAACTCAAAATTATGAAGCAGACTATTAAAATCAACAAGCGCCCTGAAGAGCAGGGCTGGAAGCACACGACAGAGTTGTGCATGGACGTGAAGACTTACCTCAGAGGCGAAATCCGCATGAGGACCGGAAAGAACTACCAGGGTGTGCTGACGCGTGACTCGGAGGAACACATGACCTTCATGGAGACCTCCTGCCAGAAGAAGATGAAGCGCAACCCCCACATCTACGAGGGTGAACGCATCACCGTCACCCGACGCGACGACGGCACCCTCCATCCCAACTTCCGGCCGATCCGCACAGGCAATGGCTTCAATGTGGAACGCTATGCCTTGGAGGTGTATCTTGAATTGTTGTGGGCGTTGGATGGCCTGGTAGAGAAAGGTAATTGTAAGTAGTAACCGAAGACGAAAGTGTATCAGTTGTATCAGTGTATCAGTTTGAATAAATGGGTCAAAACCCTCTTTTAAATACTTTATAATTAATTAATATATAGATAGTTATATATATAACAAGAGAGGAATGAGGCCTCAAAAAACAAACTGATACAACTGATACACTGATACAAAATCCGATTCATTTCTTTATAAGGAGTTAATAATCAATGAAATACGATATAACAAAACGTACGGCACCCAAGATGCCAAAACTTGGAAAAGGGACAGAATGCCTGCAAATTCTGCTTTCTCAGGTGTCGAAAACCATGCATGAACCCCTTGTTCCGATGCTTTTCCCTGTTCTTGGTGCACAGGTGAGCGATGCGGAATTTCAGTATCCCGACCTCACTTGGAAGGAACTTTGTGGCCAAATGGCCAATCTGGTGGCAGAAAGTGGGGGTAACAAGGGACAATTGGCATATCTTGTAGAGGCCATTTGCAGAAATTCACGCTCTCACGACGAGGGTGAGCTGACGAAGCTGGTGGCTTGGCAGAAGCAGGTGAAGAGCCTGGGCAGCAACAAGGAGAAGCCTGTCCGTCCTGAGGTGGCTTTCTGGTTTCCTCCATCCGATGTGACCAACGCTGCCTTCATCCAGAACGCGATGGCGTGTGAGACGCTTGGCGGCAAGACGCAGTACCTGAACCTGCCCGAGGTGGAGATGGCTGACCGTATCTGTGGCGGACACAGGCAAATCTCGCAGATGCTCCGCAACATCTACGACCGCCAGCGGATTGGCGCACTTCGTGCTACGGCCGACGGTGTGACTGGCAACCCGATTCTGAGGGTGAACCTGACTATCTCCTCGACGCCGTTCACTACGAGGCGGTTCTACAAGAACGACCTCTTCAACGGCACCTTCGGCCGCATGGTCTTCTCCTACAAGCCTCGCACGAGCCGCGACGGACGCATCCCCCGACTGGGCAAGTTCACGGATGAGTTCTACCAGAAGCTGGACGAGTATCTGGTGCGGCTCGACATCTGCAAGGGGCGATACATCATCAAGCCATTGAACAAGCTGGTGGACAAGCTGGCTGAGGATATGGCCTCGATGGCTGACCTCGTGGACGACGATGTGCTGTGGGACATGTCGAAGCGCGCCCTTGTGTCTGGCTGGAAAGCCGGTGCGTTGATGTGGGTGCTCAACAATCAGACGTGGACGCGCTCGATGGGTGAGCTGGTGGAGTGGCTCGTCTATCACGACATCTGGTCGAAGATGCAGATTTTTGCCGACCTGCTGGGCGAGGATAGTGCCACCATGAGCGAGGCTCAGCGTAATGGTCCGAAGAACATGCTGGACAGCCTGCCCGACACTTTCAACGAGAAGCAGCTTGAAGCACTCCGTGCCAGTCTCGGCAAGAGTCCAGAAGGCACCAATGGCCAGTTGCGTAATTGGAAGAGCCGTGGGTTCATCACGCACTCGGCACAGACGGGACTGTACACGAAGACGGACGAGTACCTGAAAGGAATGAGGAATGAGGAATTGATACCAGAGACCACGGATTGAACGGATGAAACGGATTTTCCAAGAGTCGTCCACGACTCTCATCCGTAAAATCTTTCAAATCCTCAAAATCTGCCGCTTGCGGCGTAGTCGAAAAAACTAATCCGCGTTGCGGATGATTAGGAGGATGAAGAAGATTAGAAAGAAAATCTGTGAAATCTGTGTAATCCGTGGTAAAAAAAATTCAAGTTATGGACAAATTTGAACTTCAAAGGCTTCGCGACCTTCCCATCGAGGGGGTCGCGGAGCGGCTTGGACTCCAAGTGAAGAAGCACAAGGCGCTTTGCCCGTTCCACGACGACCACCACGCCAGCCTCTCCTTCAAGGTGAGCCGGAACACGTTCCGATGCTTCGTGTGCGGGGCCTCGGGCGGCACGATTGACCTCACGATGAAGGTGCTCGGAAAGGACTTCAGAGAGGCCTGCCGATGGCTGGCCGACGAACACAACGTGATACTCACAGAGCATCAACCTCCAGCCTCCAACCTCCAACCTCAAATCCAATTCGATGCCTCGCGCTACGAGCGTTTCTTCGAGCGGCCGTGGCTGAACAACGAAGCCCGCAGGTTTCTCTTTGACGAAAGGCGGCTGGACGGGCGTGTGGTGCGCTGGTGCCGCTTGACATCGTGGCGAGACAGGCAGGGCGTGAACTGGTTGCAGATACCATATTATAATAAGGAGGGCAGGTTGGTGGGCATCCAGAACAGGAACCTTGGAAGTGAAAAGGGAAAAGTGAAAAGTGAAGAATTGACGCCTCGGTTTAAATTTCCAAGGGGTTCGCAATGCGGCATCTACAACCTGCCCGTGCTCAACCTGCTGCACGAGGGGGATGACCTCTACATCACCGAGGGCTGTTCCGACTGCTGGGCGATGCTCTCCGCAGGACACAAGGCCATCGCCATCCCATCGGCCACCCTCCTGAAACCCAAGGATGTGGAACTTCTCTCCGCGCTTGCCTCCTCCCCTCAGAGGGAGGTTGGGAGGGGACTCACCTTCCACATGTTTCCCGACCGCGACGAGCCCGGCGAACGCCTCTTCCTCCAGCTGCAGCAAGTTCTGCCCAATCTGACACACCACCAGCTGCCGCTGGGTTGCAAGGACTTTGGCGAGTATTATCTGAGGACAAGACAAACGGAGATGCCTCCATAGACGTAATTTCCTCTTCGCCACAGCCGTAATTATGGTGCTTCCACAGGTGTAAATGTGGGAACGACGAAGACAATCTTCCAAATCTTCTTAATCGACCGCGAAGCGGTGTAGTTGAAAAAAACTAGTCCGCTAAAGCGGCCGATTGGGAAGATTGAGAAGATGTGAAAAATCATCAGAAAAAATCTTTGATTTTGTTGAAAAATAATCAGTTAAATGCTTGTGTATATCAAGAAAAATCCGTAACTTTGTGTCGTAAAAGAAAACGAAAAAACGAACCAGCCCACGCGCTGGGCGAAGGTCTTAAAAAACGAATGTCAATATGATTATCAAGCTGCACAGGTATTATGGGGACGAGGCCGTCACGAAGAGTGTGATGGAGGTCTGGATGGATGGCGAGCAGGCGCCAAGGATGGTGTATGAGGCTCGCGAGGTGAGGTTCAGGGATTATGCGGAGGTGTTCCCGGGGGCGTCGGGATGCTGCCTGCCCTACGGGAAGTGGCCGCTGAAGGTGGGGAGCAACGGCTACAGCATCATGGGGTTGAGGGTGGCGAGATGCCCGGGGCACAGGAACGTGGGGTTTGGCTGGAACGCGTTCCGTCAGTGTCAGCCAGGGGCGGTCATGATGGGCGAGTGCACGAACCCTGAGGCTCCTGCCGAGGAGCGGCGGATTGGCTGCGGTGAGAGGGTGCTGCGGCGGCTGGAGGAGCTGACGTACAAGGCGTTCGGCCGAGGTGAGAATTTCTATGTGGAAATTGACAATGAAAGCATATCAGAGGCCAATGATATATAAGTGAGTGTTTAAAAATGAATGTCTAACAAGTTTTAAGAAGAAAGGAGAACCAAGTTATGGGAATGATGGCAAGAAAGGCGAAGATGCGCCTGACGTACCGCGAGGGGAAGCCCGAGGTGTACAAGCTCAGACAGCTGACGTATCCGCAGGTGACGTATGACCAGCTGTGCGGGATGATTCAGATTGTGGGTGTGAACAAGGCGCAGACGAAGGCGGTGATTGACGCGCTGCTGACGTCGCTGGTTCACTACATGGAGATTGGTCACGGGGTGTCGCTGGGTTCGTTCGGCTCGTTCAAGCCCACGTTCAACTCGAAGACTGCCCACACGCTGGAGGAGACCACGCTCGACACCGTGAAGGTGAAGAAGATTCAGTTCTATCCTGGCGGCGCGTTCAAGGAGATGCTCTCGAACCTGAGCATCAACGAGAATGAGCAGGTGTCGGAGAAGGAGCCGGACGGCGGGGACGACGACGACGATTAATCGACAATCGAAAATTTCTGTGAATTTCTGTGCTTTCTGTGTGAGATAAGATGAGAGCCATGCGGGCTCTCGCAGAAAGAGATTATTTCACACAGAAATCACAGAAATCACAGAAAGAAGAGAGAGAAAATTGAAGGGGTAAAACTGTCCATTTTAACACGAATTACACGAATTTACACAAAACTATGCAGCGAGCATTGATTACACAAAGCACCTTCTGTGCTACTAATTTCACTAATGCCGTCCGGATGGTTCGTGAAATTTGCAGCCGTCCACGGCTTCGGGGAATAAATATCCTGTCCGCATGGCAAAATTTGTCTAATTCGTGTAATTCGTGTTGAAATAAACGTCCGAACCTTTAATGAGAGAGAAGTTGGCAATTGAAAATTTCTGTGAATTTCTGTGTTTTCTGTGTGAGATAAGAAGAGAGCCATGCGGGCTCTCGCAGAAAGAGATTATTTCACACAGAACCTTTAGCTCGACGAAGTCAAATCACAGAAATCACAGAAAGAAGTTGAGAGTTTGGGGGCTGACGCGATGTTTGAAGGTGAATGGTCGGGGTGTTCTGAGAAATCGGGGTGCTCCGATTATTCTGTGCTGTGTTTTGTGGTGGATGTGGGGGTGCGGAGTGGGTGTTTTTTGTGTGGTGGAGGTGTGAAATGCGAAAAAAGTGGTGGGGGAGAAAAAATAAATGGGAATAGATTTGTGTGGTTGGAAAAGTTTTCCTACCTTTGCACCCGCAAATTGCGTGGGCTATGTCCGTGCATGATGTTTTGTGTGGGTTTCGCCCCATTCCAAAAGCGAAGAGGTCGGTTCGGTAGCTCAGCTGGATAGAGCAACAGCCTTCTAAGCTGTGGGTCTTGGGTTCGAATCCCAACCGAATCACAAAGACTCTTTGAAAATGAAGAACGAAAGTTCGCTTTCAGTTCTGCATGAAAAAGAGGATTTGATGGATAAGCCCGTTGCAGGGCAAGGGATATCCAATCCCAACAAAAAAGAAACACCCCTAATTTTCAAAAACAAAAAGGGTTGAGCGTTCCAATTTCGCAGGCGGGCATTGCGGGCTCGCAGGATTCGTGAAGACCTGTACTTCTCCAAGTAAAATTAGATTTGAAAATTACAAAAGTATAATAAGAAAATGTCAAAAATTTGTCAGATTACAGGTAAGAAGTCTGTGGTGGGCAACAACGTGTCTCACTCGCTTCGCAGAACAAAGAGACGTTTCGATGTCAACTTGTTCACTAAGAAATTCTACTATGTAGAGGAAGATTGCTGGATTGTGCTCAAGGTGAGCGCCGCAGGTCTCAGAATCATCAACCGCATCGGTCTCGACGCCGCCCTCAAGCAGGCTGTCGCCAAGGGCCATTGCGAGTGGAAGGACATCCAGGTTATTGGCTAATCAATTAAAGTAAGGAGAACAGAACAATGGCAAAGAAAGCTAAAGGCAATCGCGTGCAGGTCATCCTCGAGTGCACAGAAATGAAGGATAGCGGTCTTCCAGGCACGTCAAGATACATCACCACCAAGAACCGCAAGAACACTCCAGACCGTTTGGAACTGAAGAAGTATAACCCAATCCTGAAGCGCATGACTGTGCACAAGGAGATTAAATAAGTTTGAACTATGGCAAAAAAAACCGTCGCAACCCTCCAGAACAAGGATGGTCGTTCTTACACTAAGGTGATCAAGATGTTTAAGTCTCCAAAGACTGGTGCCTACGCATTCGACGAGAAGATGATTCCTGCCGAAATGGTGAAGGATTACCTGAAGAAGTGATAAAACATACGCCTCAAAGGTGCTTTTCGGGCGCTTTGAGTGGCAAAAATGCAGAGCCTCTCCATTTTTTGGGGAGGTTTTTTTGTTTTTTATCTGAAAATCTGTACCTTTGTCACTCTAAGTAGATAAGAAAGGAAAAAAGATATGGGATTTTTCGATATGTTCTCCAAAAAAAAGAAGGAGACGCTGGACAACGGATTGGCCAAGACGAAGGAGAGTGTGTTTGGCAAGATTGCACGTGCCGTGGCTGGAAAGTCGAAGGTGGATGACGACGTGCTGGACAATCTCGAGGAGGTGCTCATCACCAGCGACGTGGGCGTGGAGACGACTTTGGAGATTATCCGCAGGATTGAGGAGCGGGTGGCCCGCGACAAGTATGTGGGAACGGACGAGCTCAACAGGATTCTGCGTGAGGAGATTGCGGGATTGCTGACAGAAAACAATACGGAGGACACCGAGGGCTTCCAGATTCCGGAGGGAGCGCACAAGCCCTACATCATCCTCGTGGTGGGCGTGAACGGCGTGGGAAAGACGACCACCATCGGCAAGTTGGCCTACCAGTTCAAGGAGGCAGGCCTGAAGGTGTATCTCGGGGCAGCCGACACATTCCGCGCAGCCGCTGTGGAGCAGATTTGCATCTGGGGCGAGCGAGTGGGAGTGCCTGTGGTGAAGCAGCAGATGGGCAGCGACCCAGCCGCGGTGGCCTTCGATGCCGTCAGTTCGGCCAAGGCAAACGGAGCCGATGTGGTGATTATCGACACGGCAGGCCGTCTGCACAACAAGGTGGGCTTGATGAACGAGTTGACGAAGATAAAGAACGCCGTGAAGAAGGCAGCCGGATTTGAGGCCGACGACGTGATGCTCGTGCTGGACGGCTCGACAGGACAGAACGCCTTTGAGCAGGCCAAGCAGTTCACGAAGGCGACGGAGGTGACCTCGATGGCCATCACGAAATTGGATGGAACAGCCAAGGGTGGTGTGGTCATCGGCATCAGCGACCAGTTCAAGATTCCTGTGCGCTACATCGGGCTGGGAGAAGGAATGGAAGACTTGCAGGCCTTCAACCGGAGAGCGTTTGTGGACTCACTCTTTGGAGAAAGTTGATAATTGGAAGTTGAAAATTTCTGTGAATTTGACTCCGTCGAGCTAAAGGTTCCGTGTTTTTTGTGTGAGATGAAAGAGAGCCTTGCGCGGCTCTCGCAGAAAGAAAGATTTGTTTCACACAGAAATCACAGAAAACACAGAAAGAAGTTGAAGATAATTGATAATTGAAAGTTGAGAAGGAACACGATAGATATCATCACTTTGGGATGCTCGAAGAATCTGGTGGATTCGGAACGGCTGATTCGCCAGTTGGAGTTGAACGGGTATCATGTGACGCATGACAGCGAGCGTCCGCAGGGTGAGATTGTGGTGGTGAACACATGCGGTTTCATTGCCGACGCACAGGAGGAGAGCGTGAACATGATTCTCGAATTGTGCCAGGCAAAGGAGGAAGGACGCGTGAAGCAGGTGTACGTGATGGGGTGTCTGTCGCAGCGGTTCATGAAGGAACTGGGGCATGAGATTCCGCAGGTGGACAAGTTCTACGGCAAGTTCAACTGGACGGAGTTGCTCCACGACCTCGGAAAAGTCTATCGGCAGGAATGCCAGTATGAGCGCCGTCTGACCACACCCAAGCACTATGCCTATCTGAAGATTTCGGAAGGATGTGACCGCCATTGCGCCTATTGCGCCATTCCGCTCATAACGGGTCGCCATCAGAGCCGACCGATGGAGGACATCGTGGCAGAAGTGGAGCATCTGGTGAGCGAGGGAGTGAAGGAGTTTCAGGTGATTGCACAAGAACTAACCTACTATGGATTAGACCTGTATGGCGAGCAGAAAATAGCGGAACTGGTGGAGCGAATCAGCGAGGTGAAGGGAGTGAAGTGGATTCGCCTGCACTATGCCTACCCGATGAATTTCCCTTGGGAACTGCTCCGCGTGATTCGGGAACGGAAGAATGTGTGCAAGTATCTCGACATCGCCTTGCAGCACGTCAGCACCCAAGTGCTCACCAATATGCAGCGGCATGTGAACAAGGAGGAGACCTACGAACTCATCAGACGCATCAGGGAGGAAGTGCCGGGCATCGCGTTGCGCACCACGCTCATGGTCGGGTTCCCGGGCGAAGGAGAGGCGGAGTTTGAGGAACTGAAGGAATTTGTGCGTTGGGCACGCTTCGACAGGCTGGGCGCATTTGCCTATTCGGAGGAGGAGGGAACGCCCGCACAGAAGAACTTTGAGGACGAAGTGGCGGACGAGGTGAAGCAGCGGAGACTGAGCGAATTGATGGACATCCAGCAGGGCATCTCGGCCGAGGTGCAAGCGGAGAAAGTGGGGAAGACCCTCAAGGTCATCATCGACCGCAAGGAAGGGGAGTATTATGTGGGACGGACGGAATACGATTCGCCGGAGGTTGACCCCGAAGTGCTCATCCCTGTGGCCGACGGCACATTACGGAAAGGAGTTTTCTACAACGTTCAAGTCGTTGATTCTGACGATTTTGATTTATATGGTAAAGTGATAAAATGACGAACAAGGAATTTTTAGAAAGAATCTCACGGAAGACAGACCTTGAGATGGACGAGGTGAAGTTTATGTCCGCTTCGCTGATAGAGGCTGTGCTCGAAGGCGTGCACGAGGGTGACAGCGTAACCATTCAGGGGTTTGGCTCGTTCGAACCTCGCGTGAAGGCCAGCCGCAAGATTTATAACCCGACGTCGAAAACATACATGGTGGTGCCCTCAAAGACCACACTCGGCTACAAGATGAGTGCGGCGCTGAAGACACAACTCAATAAGGAATAACCTATGAACGAGAAACTTTCATTGCAGAACATAGCGGATGCTCTTGCTCAGAAAGCAGGAGTGTCGAAGAAGGCAGCAGACGCCTTCTCGAAGGCATTTTTCGACACCATCGTGGAAGTGCTTGCTACGGGCGAGGATGCCGTCAAGGTGAAAGGCATGGGCACATTCAAGTTGGTGTCGGTCGGAAACCGCGAAAGCGTGAATGTGACGAATGGAGAGCGAATCGTCATCCCTGGTTATAAGAAAGTGGCTTTCACACCCGAGGAATCGGTGGTGGAGTTCTTGAACGGAAAGGAGGAAATTCGTGCGGAAAGTGAAGTTCACACAGAAAGCGAAGTTCACACAGAAAGCGAAGTTCACACGGAGAAGGAAATTCACACGGAAAAGGAAATTCACACAGAAATCACGGAATACACAGGAATCATAGAAACAGAGGCGGATAATCTTTCTGCGATTTCTGCGAGAGATAAAAAAATCAAGAAAGAAGAAAAAGATGATGCTCCGGGCGATGAGGAAGCGATAGACGCACTTATCCAAGTGCTGGAACCTGTTCATGTGGAGCAGGCGCAAGACAAGTTTGCCGCCATCGACTTGGTCATCTCCACCCCAGAAAGCGTGGCGGAACTGCGCCAGCAATATGAGGAGGCCAAGGCCAAAATGGAATCGGCCGTGGAGGAGGCTCGCAAGGCCAATGCCGAGAAGATGCGGCTGGAGAAACTGCTGAAGCGACTGGAGGCGTATGAGGTGCCAGAAAGTGCGGAGGAACTGCCTGCTGAACAGGAGGAACAACCCGCTTTCGACACGTCAGAAGAAGTGGAAACGCCTGTGGAGCAACCCGCTGAGAAACAACAGGCTGTTGCAGAAACCCAAACGGTAGAAAACGTGGCGGCTGTTCAGCAACAACCGGTTCCAGCAAAATCGGAGGAGGAAAAGCGGCAAGAGGCATTCAACCGCATCATGAGCGAACGCCCGAAACCGGAGGAACCTCAAGAGGAGAAGAACGGCAAGAGGTGGTGGATCATTGCCATTGTGGCATTGCTCCTTGCTGCCATCCTGTTCTTCCTCTATCGGACATTCCAGAACATCGAGGCCGTGGAGGAAGTGCCGAAGGTGGAAAGAAAGGTGAAGCCCAATCGACCCGACAAGCCCGCAAAACCTGCTTCGACCGTCGTTCAAGACTCGCTGAAGAAGGCACAGCAAGCCGACAGCATCAAGAAGGCACAAGAGGCCGACAGCATCAGAAAAGCATTCGTGGCTGATAGTTTGAAGAAGGCTGAAAAGGCTGAGAAAGAACGGATTGCCAAGGAGGAAAAGGCAAAGAAGCCTGCCCGTCCAGCCACACACGTCATGCAACGAGGAGAGTCGCTCACCCGCATCTCCCAGAAATATTACGGCACCAAAGACTCTGTTCGTGCCATCATTCGCGCCAACACCTTCAAAGACCCCAACAACGTACCTGTCGGAGCCACGGTGAAGCTGCCTTGATGACACTCAAATAGAAACATTTCCATTGCCAATGAATTGCGTATTCCGCTACCGGTTCATTGGCATTCTTTTGTTCAATAAAGTGGCGTCGGAAGTGCCCATTCAGCCCGTTTCCCCCTCGCGAACTTTTAACTATTCTTAAAAACGTGGAAATGCAAGTTTTTTTCACATTTGTTAAGGCCGAAAAGTGGGCGAAATGGCGTATCTTTGCAACAGAAAAGCAAAAATAAAACAGAATAAATATGGCAGAATCGATTGACATTCGTGAATTAAACGAAAAGATTGAACGCCACAGCGCGTTTGTGACCAACCTGATGGCTGGTATGGAACAGACAATCATTGGTCAGAAGCATCTGGTGGAGGCACTCTTGCTGGGACTTCTCTCCGATGGGCATGTGTTGCTTGAAGGTGTGCCGGGTTTGGCAAAAACCAAGGCCATCAAAACGTTGGCATCGCTGATTGATGCGAAATTCAGCCGCATCCAGTTCACACCCGACCTTCTTCCAGCCGACGTGATTGGTACCATGATTTACAGCCAGAAAGACGGCGAGTTCAAGGCCAAGAAGGGCCCCGTGTTCGCCAATTTCGTGTTGGCTGATGAAATTAACCGTGCTCCCGCCAAGGTGCAGAGCGCATTGCTCGAAGCCATGCAGGAGCGTCAGGTGACCATTTCCACGTCCACTTACGAACTCCCCAAGCCTTTCTTGGTGCTGGCCACTCAGAACCCCATCGAGCAGGAAGGCACTTATCCATTGCCAGAAGCGCAGGTTGACCGCTTCATGTTGAAGGTGGTGATTGACTACCCGAAACTGGAGGAGGAAAAGAAGATTATCCGCCAGAACATCAGCGGAGAAGGTCAGCAGGTGAGCGCCATCATGGGTACGAAGGAGATTGACGAGGCTCGCAAAGTGGTGAGAGAGGTGTATCTGGACGAGAAAATCGAACAATACATTACCGACATCGTGTTTGCCACCCGTTATCCGGAGAAGTACAGCCTGAAGGAACTGAAGGGCTTGATTGGCTTCGGCGGTTCACCTCGTGCATCCATCAACCTTGCTTTGGCTGCCCGCAGTTATGCGTTCATCAAGCATCGTGGCTACGTCATCCCAGAAGATGTTCGTGCTGTGGCTCAAGATGTGTTGCGTCACCGCATCGGTCTCACTTATGAGGCTGAGGCCAGCAACGTGACGAGCGAGGAAATCATCAGCAAAATCCTGAACAAGGTGGAAGTGCCTTGAAAAGTTTAGAGTTTAAAGTTTAGAGTTGAAGCGTTGAAGGATTGAAGTTCTTGAAGGAATGGAAACGGAAGAACTGTTACAGAAGGTCAGAAAAATCGAGATAAAGACCAAAGGGCTCTCGAACAATATCTTTGCAGGCGAGTATCACTCCGCCTTCAAGGGTAGGGGTATGGCATTCAGCGAAGTGCGCGAATATCAGTATGGAGATGATGTCCGCGACATCGACTGGAATGTGACCGCACGTTTTGGCAAGCCCTATGTGAAGGTCTTCGAGGAAGAGCGTGAACTGACGGTGATGCTTCTTGTCGATGTGTCGGGGTCTCTCGATTTTGGTACCCAGAAGCAGTCGAAACGTGATTTGCTCACGGAGATTGCTGCCACGTTGGCATTCTCGGCCATTCAGAACAACGATAAGATTGGCGTGATTTTCTTCTCCGACAAGGTGGAGAAATTCATCCCTCCCAAGAAGGGAAGGAAGCACATCCTCTTCATCATCAGGGAACTGCTCACGTTCCAGCCCGAGAGCCAGAAGACCGATGTGGGTCAGGCTGTCGAGTTCATGACGAATGCCATCAAGAAGCGTTGTACGGTTTTCCTGTTGAGCGACTTCTTCGACCCCAAGGATTACACGAGTCAGATGACCATCGCCAACAACCGCCATGATGTGGTGGCTCTGCAGATTTACGACCGCCGCATGGTGGAACTGCCCGATGTGGGAATCGTGAAGATGCTGGATGCGGAAACGGGGCAGGAAACCTATGTTGACACGTCTTCCAGCGCAGTACGCCGTGCCCATCACGAGTGGTGGGTGGAACATCAGTCGTGGTTGAAGAACGCCTTTACGAAATCGAACATCGATAACATCTCCGTCAGAACAGACGAGGATTATGTGAAGGCTTTGATGAACCTGTTCAAGAAAAGAAGTTAGAGAAGATGAATAGAATCAAGTTCTATATCACAATGATTATCTGTTGCTTGTTGTGTTTTGTGAAAGCAAATGCTCAAGTGACGGTAGATGCTAAACTGGACTCGGCAGGTATCTTCATCGGCCAGCGGATAGGCTTGACTTTGGAGGTGAGTGCCAATGCCAAGTCGAACGTGGAACTGCCAGAATGGGACTCTTTGCAGCAGGTGGTTCCGGGTGTTGAGTTTGTTCGTGCAGAAAAGGCGGACACCAGTTTCCTGAACGATGGGCAACGCATGATGCTTTCCCGTCGTTACTATTTTACATCGTTTGATTCGGCACTTTATCTGATACCCGAACTGAATGTGAAGGTGGACGGGAAGGACTATCCATCGAAGAGGTTGGCGTTGAAGGTGCTGACTTTTGAGATTGACACCCTCCATGCCGACAGCATCTTCGGCATCAAGGCAGAACTGGCGCCTCCGTTTGACTGGGCTGAATGGAAACCCGTCATCTGGTTCAGCATTTTCGCCTTGATTGTGGCAGGTCTGCTGGGTTATGTGATTTATCGCTTGAAGACAAACAAGCCCATCATCCGCCGCATCCGCAACAAGCGGCGCTTGGCTCCTCATAAGGTGGCCATGCAGAAGATTGAACAAATCAAGGAGGAGAAGATTTGGCAGAGTGAAGACTCGAAGGAGTATTACACGCAATTGACAGATACGTTGCGCAATTACATCCGCGAACGTTATGGCTTCAATGCGATGGAGATGACCTCTTACGAGATTATCCAGAAGTTGCAGGAAGTGAACGACGAGGAGGCCATCAGCGAATTGCGTGAACTCTTCCAGACGGCCGACTTGGTGAAGTTTGCGAAGTACAGCACACTCATCAACGAGAACGACCGTAACTTGGTGAACGCCATCGAGTACATCAACCAGACGAAACTGGAAGAGCCCGAGCAGAAGCCGCAGCCAGAGGTGATTGTGGTGGAGGAAACACGCTCGATGGTGGCCAAGATTGTGCTGATTGGCAGTATCGTGGTGGCAAGCCTTGTGCTGCTGGGTGTACTGACATTTATAGGTTATAGAATTTATATGTTGACATTATAAGATGGAATTCAAGAATCCTTTATTCTTCTTGCTTTTGTTGTGCTTGGTGCCCTACATCGTGTGGTATGTGATGCGCTATAAGCAGAGCCTGCCCTCGCTGAAGGTGCCTGACACCACCAAGTATGTGAAGGTGCCGAGAACCTTCCGTCTCTACCTGATGCACTTGCCTTTTCTCCTGCGCATAGCGTTGGTTTCGTTGGTGGTGTGCATCATGGCTCGTCCGCAAAGCAAGCACTCGTGGAGCAACACCGACGTGGAGGGTATCGACATCATGCTGTCGGTGGACGTGTCCACTTCAATGTTGGCTCAGGACTTTAAGCCCAACCGTGTGGAGGCTCTGAAGGAGATAGCGAAGCGGTTTATTGAGAAGCGTCCTAACGACAATATGGGTCTGACGATGTTTGCGGGTGAAGCATACACACAATGTCCGTTGACGACTGACCACGCTGTGCTGATGAATCTCTACAACAGCGTGGATTGCAACATGGCGGCGCGTGGAATCATTGACGATGGAACTGCCATTGGCGATGGTATCATGAATGCCATTCTCCGACTGAAAGACAGCCAGGCCAAATCGAAGGTGATTATCCTCTTGACGGATGGTGTGAATAACTCGGGTAACATTTCTCCGCAGACAGCCGCTGAAATTGCCAAGAAGTATGGCATCCGCATCTACACGATTGGCATTGGACAGAACGGTATGGCTCCTTATCCGCTGCCGACAGGTGGAACGGCGATGTTGCCTGTGGAGATTGACGAAGAAACCATGACGAAGATTTCTACTGCGACGGGTGGCCAGTATTTCCGTGCCACGAAGAATGCCGAACTGGATGCCATCTATCAAGACATCGACAAGATGGAGCGCACGAAGTTCAATGTGAAGCAGTTCAGTCGCCGTGGCGAACTGTATCAGCCTTTCGCTCTGGCGGCTCTGGTGGTATTGCTGCTGGAAATCTTGTTGCGAACCGTGGTGCTGAAACGTATTCCGTAGAAGGATTGTAAATGGCCAATATAGGAGAGATACAAAATAGTAATTAATAAATTGTCAAATAGTAAATTTAATCAACGTGTTTAGATTTGCAAGTCCTATATATTTATATCTGTTGATTCTCATTCCTGTCTTCACGGCTGTGTATGTGCTCGTGCAGTATCGGATGAAGAAGCAACTCAAGGTGTTTGGCGACCCAGAACTGATGCGTTCGTTGATGCCTGACGTGTCGCCGATGAGAAGGCACTCCAAGTTCCTGCTGATGATGGTTGCCCTTGGATTGCTTGCTGTCATTCTGGCGCGTCCTCAATATGGTACAAGGAATGAAGAAGTGAAGCGTTCCGGCATCGAAGTGGCCATCGCGGTGGATGTGTCGAACTCGATGCTGTGTCAGGATGTGAGCCCCAGCCGTCTGGACAAGTCGAAGATGATTGTCAGCAAACTCGTGGAGCAGTTTGATGAGGATAAAGTGGAGTTGGTGGCTTTTGCGGGTAGTGCCATCACGTTGTTGCCGATGACGAGCGACTATGTGTCGGCCAAGATGTTTCTTGACCAACTCAATCCTTCCACCATCTCGATTCAGGGAACGAATGTGGCCGAAGCCATCACACGTGCAACGGCTGGTTTCTCGAAGAAGAAAGAAGTCAACGTGGGACGGGCACTCATCCTCATCACCGATGCTGAAGACAACGAAGAGGGTGCCATCGAGGCAGCCAAACAGGCACGTGACGAAGGTGTGCAGATTTTTGTCCTCTCGGTGGGAACCGAGCAGGGAGGTCCCATTCCGATGGGCGACGGCTCTTTCAAGAAAGACCTTTCTGGCAATGTGGTGACCACCAGACTGAATGAGCAGATAGGAAAGAACATCGCCCAAGCAGGTGGCGGCATGTACGTGCATGTGGATCAGACGAATTTGGCGCAGTCGCTTCTGGAGAAAGAGATAGAGAAGATGCAGAAAGAAGATATTTCCATGTCGATGTACTCGGAATATGATGAGCAGTTTGTGGCTGTCGCGTTGCTGCTGTTCATCGTTCTGGTGGCAGAGTTCTGCATCATGGAGAGAAAGAATCATGTGTTCACAAAATTCAAGGTTTTCAAGTAACAGATGAAACGATATTTCTTGAGTATATTATTGATGCTGATGGTTTTGCCGATGCTGGCGCAAAGTGCGCGCGACTTTATTCGCATGGGCAACAAGGCCTATCGTGCACAGCAATATGACAGGGCTGAGACTTATTATCTGAAATCGTTGGCCAAAGAGCCTTCCTTTGAGGCTTATTACAATTTGGGCAATGCCTATGTGATGCAGCAGAAGGATTCGACAGCCTTCGAAAACTACCAGAAAGCCGATTCCATTGGCACGAAAGACCCTCTGCGAAAAGCCCGTAATTTCCACAATATGGGCAACATCTGGTATGCACAGGGATTGGCTGCTTCGCGTCAGCAAGGTGGCAATGCAGCAGGGGCTTTCCAGAATGCGGTGAACTTCTACATCAGTTCGTTGCGTTGCAATCCTGATGACAACGAGACCCGCTATAATCTTGCAATGGCGCAGTATCAGTTGAAGAAAAACAAAGACCAGCAGAATAATGGCGGCGGCAACAATGATCAGGATCAGGACAAGAAGGATCAAGAACAGAAACAGCAGCCAAAGCCACAAAACCAACCAGATCAAGACCAGCAGAAAAAGGATGAAGACAAGCAGCAGCCTCAACCTCAGCCTCAGCCAGAACCGAAGAAGGATGAGATGAGTGACCAGGCAGCGGAACAGTTGCTCAATTCTGCTCAACAGGATGAGAAGAGTGTGCAGCGTAAAGTCAACAAGAATCAGAACAGCCGGCGCAAGAGTCTGGAGAAAGATTGGTAAAAGATGAAAAGGTTAGTACAGATTGTGATATTCGCGTTTCTCTCCGTCAGCGCATTTGCTCAGGGAGATGTGACGTTTAAGGTTTCAGCCCCATCATCTGTGGAGGCTGGAGGAAAGTTCAGGGTGCAGTTTACCGTCAACACGCAGAACGTGTCGAATTTTAATGCACCCGACTTTAAGGGTTTTGAAGTGATTTATGGTCCTGCCACTTCGTCGCAGAGCAGTTTCCAGATGATAAATGGACACACCTCGCAAAGCAGCAGCATCATCTACACCTATGTGTTGCTGAGCGAATCTCCAGGCACATACACCATTGGAAGTGCTTCTGTGCAGGTGGATGGAAAGACTGTGAAATCGAAACCTGTGCAGGTGAGAGTGCTTCCTTCTGGATCAGGCGGTTCGTCTTACGGCAGAGGCTCTGCTTATGGTGGTGGCGGTTCTTCTGCAAATGGAAACAGGAATGGGGGAGGGGCACCTTCATCATCCGCACCTGCTTCCAGTCAGAACGTTTCGGGGAAAGACCTCTTCATGACGGCTACGGCTTCACGTACAACCGTGCATGAACAGGAGGCGATTCTGCTGACCTATAAGATTTATACACTTGTCGATTTGACCCAGATGGACGGAAAACTCCCGACGCTTGATGGTTTCCAGATTCAGGAAATCCCGCTGCCACGCACCAAGGAGTTTTCGCTTGAACAATACAACGGAAAGAATTACCGGACGGTGGTTTGGAGCCAATACCTGCTCTTCCCTCAGAAGTCGGGCAAGTTGACCATCCCTTCCATCACCTATGAGGGAGTTGTCATCACGCGCAACCGCACCATCGACCCCATCGAAGCCTTCTTCAACGGACAGAGCGGTTATGCCGAAGTGAAAAAGAAGATTACCACACCTGCGCTCACCATCAATGTCTCTCCGCTTCCTAATAAACCAGCCGATTTCTCAGGTGCTGTGGGCACCTTCTCCGTTGCATCCAGCATCAGCACTCAGGAGGTGGATGCTAACGAGGCTGTCACGTTGAAAATCAGCGTGAAGGGTAGTGGCAACATGAAACTGATTTCCACTCCTGAGGTGCAGTTCCCGAAAGATTTTGAGACCTACGATGCCAAGGTGAACGATAACTTCCAGTTGACGCGTTCAGGATTGTCGGGCACCAAGGAATTTGAATACCTCTTTGTACCTCGTCATGTAGGCACCTATCAGATTCCTGCCGCCAAATTTGTCTATTTCGACACAGATTCGCGCTCTTATAAAACGCTGACCACACAGGCCTACACTCTGAAAGTGAACAAGGGTAAAGGTGGTGCTGGCCAGAGCGTTTCCAACTATAGCGGTCAGCAGCAGGATGTGCAGCAGTTGAATCAGGACATCCGCTTCATCAAGCAGGGTGATGTGAAACTGCATCAACAGGGCGATGCCTTCTTCGGCACGTGGAAATACTGGGTAGCCTATCTCTTGCCTTTCGTCCTGTTCATTCTTGTGATGGTGTTGGGTCGCAAACGGATGAAGGCCAATGCCAACGTGGCACTTTCTCGTGGAAAGAAAGCCAACAAGGTGGCACTCAGGCGAATGAAGGCAGCCAAGAAATTGCTTGATGCCCATGATACGGGCAAGTTCTATGACGAGGTGCTCCGTGCGCTTTGGGGTTATGTGGGCGACAAGTTCAACATGTCGCAAGAGTCGCTCAACAAGGAAAACATAGAGCAGTCGTTGGCATCGCGCAATGTGCCAGAGGAGCAAGTGCAGCAGTTCATGAAGGTGATGAACGATTGCGAGTTTGCCCGCTACGCACCTGGCGATGTGAATGAAAACATGGAAAATGTGTACAACAGTGCCATCGACGCCATCAGTAAAATGGAGGACAACCTATAAATAATTACAATTTGACGATTTACAATATACAATTTGCCATGCGGACAGTTCACAAGATATTTTTACTGTTAATTTTTAGTTGTTCATTTTTAGTATCCTTTGCTGCATCCAAGGCCGAGGCTGACTCACTTTATGAGAAAGAACAGTACCGCGATGCAGCAGCCGCTTATGAAGCAGTTTTGAAAAATGAAGGTGTGGCTGCCGAAGTCTACTACAACCTCGGCAACTGCTATTATAAGTTGGACGAGATTCCTCATGCTGTGCTCAACTACGAACGTGCCTTCCTGCTCGACCCGGGCGATGCCGACATCCGTGCCAACCTGGCTCTTGCTCGCGGAAAGACGGTTGACAAAGTGGTGCCTCCATCGGAGATGTTCTTCGTCACCTGGTGGCGCGACTTGACGAACTGCATGAGCATGAATATGTGGGCTGTGGTGGGAATCGTTTCCTTCGTCTTGATGCTTCTGGGTCTGCTTGTCTATATGTTTGTGCGTCAGTTGGTCGCTCGGAAAATCGGATTCTATGGCGCCATCGTGATGCTGGTTGTTGCCATCATCGCCAACCTTGCCGCCTTGTCGCAGCACCTCAGCCAAACCCATCGCGACACCGCCATCATTCTTGCCCCCGCCGTGACGGTAAAGAGTTCGCCCAGCGAAACCAGCACCGACCTCTTCCTCATCCACGAAGGGTCGAAAGTGGAGATTCTCGATGCCTCGATGAAGGAATGGATGGAAGTGAAATTTGAAGAAGGGAAGCAGGGCTGGGTACCTGTCAGCACCCTCGAAGTCATCTAAACTCTAATCTTTCACCTTTCAATTTTCACCTTTCAACTCAATGCACGAACTGAACGAACTGGACCATCAACTCACGCTGGCTATCAATGGTAGCGACAGCCTTTTCTGGGACAATGTGATGTATACTGTCACCGACACATTCTCGTGGACAGCCGTCATCGTTGCGCTGTTGGTCATCATCTTCAAGAACAACACATGGAAAGAGGCACTCATGGTTTACATCACCATCGGGCTGCTCATCTTTGTGGCCGACCGCATCTGTTCAGGATTGGTGAAACCAATGGTGGAACGTTGGCGACCCACGCAAGACCCGCAACTGATGTATCTGGTCGATGTCGTGCGCAACTATCGTGGCGGACGGTTCGGATTCTTCTCCGGACATGCTTGCAACACGATGTGCATGGCCATGTTCCTGTCGTGGCTGTTCCGCAGTTGGAAAGTCACCCTCACACTCTTCTTCTGGTCGCTCACCACCACCTTCACACGCCTCTATCTTGGTGTGCACTATCTGGGCGACGTGTGTGTCGGCTTCCTCGTCGGCGCCATCCTCGGTGGCCTCTTCTATTGGGTGATGGAACGTTTCATTCATCCGCGCGTAGGATTGAAACACTACATCTCCGAACAATTCACCGCCACCGGTTACATGAAGGACGACATGGACACCTTCATGACCGTCATCTTCTTCAACTACATCTGCGTCATCATCTTCTCCCTCACATTGGGAATAGGGTAGAGCACCACACCCATACCACAACACCCCTAAACCATCATTTACTCTTGCCCTGCAGCGTAATTTGCTTGTGCCCTGCAGTGTAATTTACTTGTGCCCTGCAGCGTAATTACGTCTATTGGTGCAGGGAAATGCTTGACCTCACTTTT
>JAEEGS010000067.1 GCA_016280445.1 Bacteroidaceae bacterium | reverse complement strand
CACAATATGCAGCCTCAGACTAAAGAAAGATTAAATCAAACAAAAAAATGAGAAAAGCTAAACCAAAGAAGCGTGTGGTGCTTCCAGATCCAGTTTACGGAGATGTGAAGGTGACAAAGTTCGTTAACAACCTCATGTACGATGGAAAGAAGAGCGTGGCTTACACCATCTTCTACACAGCTCTGAAGAATGTAGAGAACAAGATGAAGAACGAGGAGAAGTCTCCACTCGAAATCTGGAAGACTGCCCTCGACAACATCACTCCACAGGTGGAGGTGAAGAGCCGCCGTATCGGTGGTGCCACATTCCAGGTGCCTACAGAGATCCGTGCTGACCGCAAGGAGGCCATCTCGATGAAGAACATGATTTCTTTCGCTCGCAAGCGTTCAGGCAAGAGCATGGCAGACAAACTTTCTGCTGAGATCATGGATGCCTTCAACCAGCAGGGTGGCGCATTCAAGCGTAAGGAGGACATGCACCGCATGGCTGAGGCTAACCGTGCTTTCGCACACTTCCGCTTCTAATCAATTATTAGTTTTTAACAAGGTAAAAAGTAAAAAGGAAAAAAGAGTATGGCAAAGCAAGATTTGCATCTTACACGTAACTTTGGTATCATGGCTCACATCGATGCTGGTAAGACTACCACATCTGAGCGTATCCTCTTTTATACAGGTAAAACGCACAAGTTGGGTGAGGTTCATGATGGTGCCGCAACAATGGACTGGATGGCACAGGAGCAGGAGCGTGGTATCACTATCACATCTGCTGCAACAACTGCCTACTGGACATGGAACGGCAACAAGTATAAGTTCAACTTGATTGACACTCCGGGACACGTGGACTTCACCGCTGAGGTGGAGCGTTCACTCCGTGTGCTTGACGGTGCTGTTGCCACTTACTGTGCAGTGGGTGGTGTGGAGCCCCAGTCAGAGACTGTGTGGCGCCAGGCTGACAAGTACAATGTTCCACGTATCGGTTATGTGAACAAGATGGACCGTTCTGGCGCGGACTTCTTTGAGGTGGTTCGTCAGATGAAGGAAGTGCTTGGTGCAAAGCCTGTTCCTGTGGTGATTCCAATTGGTGCAGAGGAGAACTTCAAGGGTGTGGTTGACCTCATCAAGATGAAGGCTATCCTTTGGCACGACGAGTCGCTGGGTGCAGACTATGATGTGGAAGACATCCCTGCTAACCTCCAGGCTGAGGCTGAGGAGTGGCGTGGCAAGATGCTTGAAGCTGTTGCTGAGTTTGACGACGCTCTGATGGAGAAGTTCTTCGATGATCCTTCTACAATCACAGAAGAAGAGTGCATCCGTGCTCTCCGCAATGCTACTTGTGCCCTTGAGTGCACTCCAATGCTTTGTGGCTCTTCGTTCAAGAACAAGGGCGTGCAGACATTGCTCGACTATGTATGTGCTTTCCTTCCTTCTCCTCTCGACACTCCTAACATCGTGGGTGCTAACCCAACGACCAAGGAGGAAGAGGATCGCAAGCCATCTGAGGATGAGAAGACTTCTGCTCTTGCCTTCAAGATTGCTACTGACCCATATGTAGGCCGTCTGACTTTCATCCGTGTGTACTCCGGTAAGGTTGAGGCTGGTTCTTATATTTACAACTCTCGTTCAGGCAAGAAGGAGCGTGTGTCTCGTCTGTTCCAGATGCACTCTAACCACCAGAACCCTGTTGAGGTCATCAGTGCTGGTGACATTGGCGCAGTGGTAGGTTTGAAGGACATCCACACGGGTGACACCCTCTGCGATGAGGATGCTCCAATCGTGCTCGAGTCTATGGACTTCCCAGATCCTGTGATTGGTATTGCGGTTGAGCCTAAGACTCAGAAGGACCTTGACAAACTTTCTATCGGCTTGCAGAAGCTGGCTGAGGAAGACCCAACCTTCACTGTGAAGACAGACGAGCAGTCTGGCCAGACAGTCATCTCTGGTATGGGTGAGCTTCACCTCGATATCATCATCGACCGTCTGAAGCGTGAGTTCAAGGTTGAGTGCAACCAGGGTAAGCCTCAGGTGAACTACAAGGAGGCTATCACCAAGACTGTCAACCTCCGCGAGGTGTACAAGAAGCAGTCTGGTGGTCGTGGTAAGTTTGCCGACATCATCGTGAACGTAGGTCCTGTTGATGATGATTTCGAAGGCACAGGTCTTCAGTTCGTGGATGAGGTGAAGGGCGGTAATGTGCCTAAAGAATTCATTCCAGCTGTTCAGAAGGGCTTTGCAGAGTCAATGAAGAACGGTGTACTTGGTGGCTTCCCAATGGACAGCTTGAAGGTTACACTTGTGGATGGTAGCTTCCACCCTGTAGACTCTGACCAGTTGTCTTTCGAAATCGCTGCCCGTCAGGCTTACAAGAATGCTTGTGCTCAGGCTAAGCCTGTGCTGATGGAGCCTATCATGAAGCTCGAGGTTGTTACTCCTGAGGAGAACATGGGTGATGTGATCGGTGACTTGAACAAGCGTCGTGGTCAGGTTGAGGGTATGGACAATGCCCGTTCAGGTGCACGTATCGTGAAGGCAATGGTTCCACTGGGTGAAATGTTCGGTTATGTGACCGCACTCCGTACCATCACTTCTGGCCGTGCCACTTCATCTATGCAGTATGATCACCATGCTCCTGTATCAAGCACTATCGCCAAAGCAGTTCTTCAGGAGTGCAACGGGCGCGTAGATCTCGTATAATCAAGAATAGTTTGGGGGTGCAGGCAAGCATACGACTCTTTGCCTGCATACCCTCTTACTTATATATAATAATTACTTAAATAATTAAAAAAATGAGTCAACAAAAAATTCGTATCAAGCTGAAGTCTTACGACCACAATCTCGTTGACAAGTCAGCAGAGAAAATCGTGAAGGCTGTGAAGGCTACCGATGCTATTGTGAGCGGTCCTATTCCACTCCCAACGCACAAGCGCATCTTTACAGTGAACCGTTCTACATTCGTGAACAAGAAGTCTCGTGAGCAGTTCGAACTGAGCACTTACAAGAGACT
>JAEEGS010000066.1 GCA_016280445.1 Bacteroidaceae bacterium | reverse complement strand
TCGCTGAGGAAGTCGTAGTAGAAGTAAACCTCTGTGGTGTCCTTCACGTAGGCATCCGTGTAGTGGCTTCCGAAATATTCCCTCATGTATCTCATCTTGTCGTTCAGCTCGACAGCCTCCTCCTTGGTCAGGATGTGGAGGAGATGCTTGTATTGCCGTTCGTTGAGCGGGAACTTCCTTACTCTTATCATGTCTGTGCTATACAGCATCTTCCTGATCTTGCTGTCCATGCAGTTGCGCGTGATGCTGAAATAGTTGATAGGGAAAGCTGATGTGAGCAGGAAGATGAGGGCAAAGGAAATAGTGATCCAGTTGATGCGTCGTGCCTTGGTCAGGAAGAGCGTGATGCAAACGAAGTAGAACCACAGGTTGAGGGTGATGAGGTAGAGGCGGCTGATGGTGACGCCGTAGTCGCTGAAACGGCGGATGATGCCGACCGTCATGAGCAGCAGCAGTGGCAGTATTGCCACAGGCAGATAGCGGGCGATGAAGTTGTCCGTGTTCTTGTTCTGCAACTTGCGGACAGGATAAAGTCCAAACTCAATGAGGATGAGTCCCACCATTGACACCACGACCAACATCGACACCTTGCCGTTGGGCAGTTCCCAACGAATGAGAATGAGGGTGGCATAGATGTATAGGACGATGATGTACAACCCCTCTAACCCCAGGAACAGATAGCGTATGACGGCATTGAGGAAGTTGGAATCGAGGGGTTTCCTGTCGAACTTCTGCTCTCCCTGAGGAATGCGTCCGAGGAAAAGGAGCGTAGGCAGAAGCATGCCTATCAGCGTCTCTGCAATGAGCATCCATTTATACCCAAGGTCGATGTTGAAAAGGAAGTTGAAGGATGTGAGCAGCAACACGAAGCCGCCAGACAGCACGTTGCCAATGAAATAGCAAATGATGGAGTTGAGGATAAGCCTCTTGGTGAAGTTCCACGAAGCGATGTTGTCTCTCTCCTTGAAGAACGAGAGGAAGAACAGCGAAAGCCATAGGGAGAGAATGGTGGCAGCGTGCGCCACGTAGAGTTCCCAGTTGGTTTGTCTCTCATCGCCTGTGGTGTGGTAAATATAGAAGGCATCAGCCAGCAACAGGAGGTGTGCCACGATGTTGACAATCAGCACCGTCCGTTGTTTCCGCCCGTCCTCTGCCCACAGACGCAAAGTGAGCGACAGCAGATACCCCACCGACAAATAGTAAACGATCGTGCCATTTGCTTGTCCGCTGAGCGTCTTCTCCTCATCAATAATAAGGAAGATGAGGAATAGCGTCAAAGCCGTGATGAAAGCAACGGCAACGGGAAAACGCTTGATGCAATTCTGCAAAGCGTTGATGATGGCTTGTGGCGCACTGGATAGCTTCATATTCTCTAAACTCTAAACTCTAAACTTTCAACTTTCAACTCATTAAAGCTCTGCTTCCTTCAATCTCTCTACATTCTCTGCCACGATGAGGTGGTTGATACAGTCCTGGATGTCGCCATCCATGAAAGCGGCGAGGTTGGGTTTGTAAGCTATGCAATAGGGTGCGGTGGCATCAATGATGGCTTTGTTGAAAGCGAAGATGGGATCTTCTTCCTTCAGCAGGTGCTCAGGAATCTTTTTGATGTCGGTGTCGAGACCTACACACAGGAAGGTCTTCTTCGTGAAAATCTGATTGATAAGTTCTTGACGTGTCATGATGGTCAAACCTTTTTTATGATGGTGGACTCTGAAAAATTAGTTTTCATTTGTTTTGGCTGCAAAAGTACGAAAAAAGAATGGATGAGGAGGTATAAAGAACGGATTTTTTACAGCAGGCGGACGATGGCGGCGCATGATGCGTAGTGAATCGGGCGGCAAGCCGTTGGAGTCAGAGGTTGAAAAGCGGGTTTGTGGCAATCTCCTGGAAGTCTTGTGGCAACAGGTCGAAGCAAGGTCGTGACAGTTCTGAGGGGATTTCCATGCCAGGAGTGGATGCCGCGATTCCTCCTGCTATGGCTGCCATCGTGTCAGCGTCGCCACCCATCGAAACGGCATTGCGGACAGCCTGCTCATAGGTGTCGCTCTGCAGCCAGCAGATGATGCTTTCGGGCACACAACGGTCACATAGAATCTCAAAATGATAGTTAGGGCGGATGTCTTCCATCTTGCGGTGCAGGTCATAGCCCGTCAAGGTCTCTATGCAACTCTGAATGTCGTTCTTGCTGTAGCCCCTGCGAGCCATCTGCACAGCAGCAGCCACCGCTTTTGCTCCCCGTGCGGCTTCGTCGCTGTTGTGGGTTATTCGGGCAGACATCTCGGCCAGCCGCATCACCTCCTGTAGGTCGTCGCTCGCATAGCCGATGGCGGTCACACGCATGGCGGCACCGTTGCTGGCCACCCCTGTTCGGTCGAGGGTGCCACCCGATTCGAACCATGCCTGATAGCCCTTTCCCCACACGTTTTTATGGCGGAAGCGCAGCGAATACTCCAGCAGGTTCTCTCGCAGTTTTTCCTCTGTCCTCTCGCCCAGCAGCCAGTGGGCGATGGCTATGGTGAGGATGGTGTCATCGCTGAAGTCCGTGAGTTTCAACGGAAAGTCATAGTCCTTTGTACGGTCGGCTCTCAACTCATAGGGAAGACCGATGATGTCGCCGCAAACGGCACCCATGATGCCTGTGGTGGGGATGTTCATGGCAGTTGGCTATTGGGTTGATGATTGTGGGTTGACCGTTTACAATTTTCACAACTCCGCCTCTTTCAGACGTTCTGCATTTTCTGCCACAATCAGGTGGTCGATGCAGTCTTGGATGTTGCCATCCATGAAAGCGGCGAGATTGTAGATGGTGTAGTTGATGCGGTGGTCGGTGATACGGCCTTGCGGATAATTATAGGTGCGGATTTTTGCCGAGCGGTCACCGGTGGAGACGAGGGTCTTGCGACGTGAGGCGATGTCGTCGATGTACTTCTGGTGCTCACGGTCGTAAATGTAGGTGCGCAGACGAGCCAACGCACGTTCCTTGTTCTTCGGCTGGTCGCGTGTTTCGGTACATTCCACGAGGATTTCCTCCTTCTCGCCCGTGTTGGGATTTGTCCACATGTATCGAGCACGAACACCTGATTCCACCTTGTTCACGTTCTGGCCACCAGCACCTGATGAACGGAATGTGTCCCACTTGATTTCACCCTCATTGATTTGAACATCAAAAGGCTCAGCCTCGGGAAGTACGGCAACGGTGGCTGCTGAAGTGTGAACGCGTCCCTGTGTTTCTGTGACGGGCACACGCTGCACGCGATGCACGCCCGACTCATACTTCATCGTTCCATACACATTCTCACCTGTCACATTGGCGATGATTTCCTTGTATCCGCCCACAGCGCCTTCGGAGAACGAAGAGATGGTGAGGTGCCAGCCCTTGATTTCGCAATATTTTGAGTACATGCGGAAGAGGTCGCCTGCAAAAAGGGCTGCTTCGTCGCCACCTGTTCCGCCACGGATTTCGAGGGTCACGTTCTTGCTGTCCTCGGGGTCGGCGGGGATGAGCAGGAGCTTGATTTCTTCCTCCAATTCGGGGATGCGCTTCTCGTTCGTGGCGATTTCCTCGCGTGCCATCTCCTTCATCTCAGGGTCATCCTCCATCGTGAGCATCTCCTTCGCTTCTTCCAATCCCTTGACCGCATTGATGTATGCTTGGCGGGCTTTCATGATGTCCTCCAAGTTCTTGTATTCTTTCGTCAACTGCACATAACGTTTCTGGTCGGCAATGACGTTGGGGTCGGTGATGAGGGTTGACACCTCCTCGAATCGAGGCACCAGCCCTTCCAGTTTGTTGAGTATTGTGTTATTTTCCATTCTTCGCTTGTTCTTTTGCTACAAAAGTGCCTTTTGTGTAACACTTGTAACACTTCAACTGTTACAAGTGTTACACTGGCGGTGTTACAAATGTTACACTGCGTGTGTTACAAGTGTTACATTTCCGCTGTTTTTTGACAGGGTAATGGTGACGGGTTCTCTTAGTAGTTGAACTCGCCGAATTCAGACTTAATAGTGAGTGATTTCTTGCCCTCTTCGATGTGTCCAACAATCTGAGCGTCAATGTTGAACGACTTGCTGATAGCAATGACTTTCTCTGCGTTTTCGGGTGAGAGATAGACTTCGAGACGGTGACCCATATTGAACACTTTGTACATCTCTGCCCAGTCGGTGCCTGACTCCTTGGCGATGGCCTTGAAGAGCGGGGGAACGGGGAACATGTTGTCCTTGATGACGCGGCAGTTGTCGCCCACGAAGTGCAGCACTTTTGTCTGTGCACCGCCCGTGCAATGCACCATGCCGTGAATGTCTTGACGCATCTCGTCGAGCAACTTCTTCACTACTGGGGCATAGGTGCGAGTGGGGGAGAGGACGAGTTTGCCGGCATTGATGGGTGCGCCCTCCACAGGGTCAGTCAATTTGTAAGAACCGGAATAGACGAGTTCGTCGGGCACAGCCTTGTCGAAGGATTCGGGGTATTTCTCTGCCAGATACTTGGCAAAGACATCATGACGGGCGGAAGTGAGGCCGTTGCTGCCCATGCCGCCATTGTACTCCTTCTCGTAGGTGGCTTGGCCGCAGGAAGAAAGGCCGACAATCACATCGCCCGGACGGATGTTGGCATTGTTGATGACATCGCTGCGCTTCATGCGGCAAGTGACGGTGCTGTCGACGATGATGGTACGCACGAGGTCGCCCACGTCGGCTGTCTCACCACCCGTTGCATAGATGCCGATGCCCATCTTGCGCATCTCGGCCAAGAGTTCATCCGTACCATTGATGATGGCAGAAATCACCTCGCCCGGGATGAGCATCTTGTTGCGGCCAATTGTGCTGGAAACCAGAATGTTGTCAACGGCACCCACGCACAGCAGGTCGTCGGTGTTCATGATGAGCGCATCCTGTGCTATGCCCTTCCACACGGAGAGGTCGCCCGTCTCCTTCCAATACATGTATGCCAAACTGGATTTCGTGCCCGCACCATCGGCATGCATGATGTTGCAATACTCAGGGTCTCCTCCGAGGATGTCGGGGATGATTTTACAAAAAGCCTGTGGGAAGATTCCTTTGTCAATGTTTTTGATGGCGTTATGTACGTCTTCTTTTGCTGCGCTGACACCACGCATCATGTATCTTTGTCTGTTGTCAATCGTCATTTTGGTAGTTATTTTTTGTCTATTTGTTATTTTTATGGTGCAAAGGTAGTGAAAAATTGGAAGAAATTGCCTTTATGTCGAAAATCTTTCCTAAATTTGCAAACAGATTTTGTAATTCAAACTAACTAAATGGTTTTTACCGCACAACAAATAGCAGGTTTCACGGGTGGAACAGTAGAGGGAAATCCAGACGCAACCATCAGCACATTCGCAAAAATTGAAGAGGGTGTAGAAGGTGCACTTTCGTTCCTCGCTAATCCACAATACGAACATTATATTTACGAGACGAAATCAAGCATCGTTCTCGTCAATCAGGACTTTCAGCCCACTCAAGAGGTGAAGGCAACACTTGTCCGTGTGGCCAACGCTTACGAATCGGTGGCCAAGTTGCTGCAACTCTATCAGAGCATGCAGCAGAAACGCGTCGGCATCGATTCACTGGCATTCATCGACCCTTCAGCCAAGATAGGAAAAGATTGCTACATCGGTCCTTTCGTGGCCATTGCCGAGGGAGTGGAGATAGGCGACGGCACTGTGATTCATCCTCATGCCACCATCGGCAGGAACGCTAAGGTGGGCAGCAATACGGAGATTTACAGCAATGCCGTAATTTATCACGACTGCATCGTAGGCAACAACTGCATTCTGCATGCAGGCTGTGTGATAGGTGCAGACGGCTTTGGTTTCGCACCGACTGCCGATGGATATGATAAGATTCCTCAGATTGGTATCGTGACCATCGAGGACAATGTGGAGATAGGTGCCAACACATGCATCGACCGCTCGACGATGGGCAGCACGCTCATTCACAAGGGCGTGAAACTGGACAACCTCGTGCAGATAGCACACAATGTGGAAGTGGGACAGAACACCGTCATGTCGGCTCAAGTGGGTGTGGCAGGCAGTTCGAAAGTGGGAGAATGGTGCATGCTGGCTGGACAAGTCGGCATTGCAGGGCATATAAAAGTGGGCGACCGCACGACATTTGGTGCCAAGGCGGGTCTTTCAGGTGGCAATCTGGCCAAGAATGGTGGTGCCACGCTGATGGGTTATCCGGCAGTGGAACACAAGAAGTTCGCCAAGAACATGGCCGCGCTCAATTATCTTCCCGATTTGATGAAGGAGGTGGCAGCCCTGAAAAAAGAATTAGAAGAACTCAAAAACAACAAATAAATGCAACATCAACAAACCCTGAAGGAATCGTTCACCCTGAAAGGTAAGGGTCTGCACACCGGCCAGTTTATCACGGCTGTGTTCAACCCAGCTGAAGAGAACCACGGATACAAAATTCAACGGACAGATATAGAAGGTCAGCCCATCATCGATTGTAACGCTGACTTAGTAGGTGACACTCAACGTGGCACCGTTCTTGTTAAAGGCGATATCAAAATCAGCACCATCGAACATGCGATGGCGGCACTTTATGCTAGTGGCATCGACAACTGCTTGATTCAGTTGGATGGTCCCGAAATGCCGATTCTTGACGGCAGTGCCTTGCCTTTTGTGGAGGAGATTCAGAAGGTGGGATTGCAAGAGCAAGATGCCAAGAAAGACTACTATGTGGTGAAGCACAAGATGGAAGTGACAGGTGAGAATGGCGAACATCTCATTCTCTTGCCAGACGATCACTTCTGTGTGAACGCACAGATTGCTTTCGATTCAAAGATTCTGGACAACCAATTTGCCAACCTCAACAACATAGAGGACTTTCCAACTGAGATAGCATCTGCCCGCACCTTCGTTTTTGTACGTGAGATAGAGCCTCTGCTTAACCTGGGGCTTATCAAGGGAGGCGACCTCGACAACGCGATTGTTATCTATGAAAGGGAACTTCCACAGGAACGTTACGATAAGTTGGCTGACACACTCGGCATTCCTCACATGGATGCCACACGTTTGGGCTACATCAACCACAAGCCTCTCACGTGGGACAACGAGACAGCACGACACAAACTGCTTGACATCATTGGTGACTTGGCGTTGGTGGGCAAACCCATCAGAGGACGTATCATCGCCACAAAACCAGGTCATACTATAAATAATAAGTTCGCGCGCGCGATTAAGAGGGACATCAAGAAGCACGAGGTGCAGTGTCCCGAATATAATCCGAACAACGAGCCATTGATGGATGTGAACAAGATTCGTCACTTGCTCCCTCATCGTTATCCGATGCAGTTGGTGGACAAGGTGATTGCAGTGGATGATGTTGAAATTGTGGCAGTTAAGAATGTGACCAGCAATGAACCTTTCTTCACTGGACACTTCCCACAGGAACCTGTGATGCCAGGCGTGCTCATTGTTGAGGCGATGGCACAGGCAGGTGGTTTGCTCGTGTTGAGCAATGTGGAAGAGCCCGAACGCTGGTCAACCTACTTCCTGAAGATAGACAATGTGAAGTTCCGCCGCAAGGTGGTGCCAGGCGATACGCTGATTTTCAAAGTGAAGATGATAGCACCGTTGCGTCGAGGCATCGCCACGATGGCAGGTCTCGTCTTTGTAGGCGATACAGTGGCAGCCGAGGCAGAATTCACGGCACAAATCATTAAGAATAAATAGTCAATAAGAAGATGGCAAAGATTAGTCCTTTAGCGTTCATCGACCCTTCGGCAAAGATTGGTGAGAACTGTGAAATAGGCCCATTTTGTTTTGTCGACAAGAATGTGACGATAGGTGATAACAATGTGTTGATGAACAGTGTAACGTTGTTGTCGGGCACTCATATGGGCAATGGAAACACCTTGTTCCCAGGTGCTGTGATAGGTGCAGTGCCTCAAGATCTGAAGTTCAAGGGGGAAGAAACAATAGTGGAGATAGGTGACAACAACAAGATACGTGAGAATGTGACCATCCATCGTGGAACGGCCAGCAAGGGAAAGACCATTGTGGGCAGCAACAACCTCATTATGGAGAACGCACACATTGCGCACGATTGCGTGTTTGGTAGTGGCATCATCATGGGCAACTCCACCAAACTGGCTGGCGAGGTCATCATCGACGATAACGCTATCATTTCGGCTGTGGTGCTCGTCCATCAGTTCTGCCGCATAGGTGGTTATGTGATGGTGCAGGGTGGTACACGCACCAGCAAGGACATCCCTCCTTTCGTCATTGCAGGTCGTGAACCTGTGGCATATGCAGGATTGAACATCATCGGTTTGCGCCGTCGCGGATTCAGTCGTGAGGTCATCGACAACATCACACACGCCTATCGCCTGATCTATCAGTGTAATCTTACTGTAAATGAGGCTATTGAGGCTATTCGGAATGAAGTGGCAATGAGCAAGGAAATTGAATACATCATTGATTTCGTGTCCAGTTCACAGCGAGGTATTATCCGATAAAAAAGTGCTTGTATGATTTACCGATTCACCATCATCTCCGACGAGGCGGAAGGCTTCATGCGAGAAATTCAGATAGATGCCGATGCGAAGTTTCTGGAACTGCACAAACTGATTCTTCAAGCATGCAACTATGAGGACAACCAACTCACTTCGTTCACCATTTGTGAGAACGGCTGGGAGAAGGGACAAGAGATTACGCTTGAGGAGATGGACACAGAGGCCGATGAGGACAACTTCATCATGGCTGAAACAGCACTTTCTGACTTTCTTGAAGATGAGAAGCAACACTTGCTTTACACATTCGACCCATTGTCGGATCGTGTGTTCTTCATCGAATTGTCGGAAATAAAGACCGGTAAGAACCTGAAAGAAGGCAAGATAACACGTTCGATGGGTGAGCCTCCAGTGCAGGCACTTGACTTTGACGAAATGTTTGCCCGCAATCCGATTGTGGACAATGCCGCCATCATGGACGACGACACCATGTTTGGCGACGAGATTGACAGTGACGAAATAGACCTTGAAGGTTTTGACATCAGCGATGAGCTCTAAGACCCTCATCGTGCTTTTGGGACCTACTGCTGTCGGCAAGACAGAGTTGAGCCTTCAGATGGCCGAACGTTTAGGGTGTCCCATCATCAATGCCGACTCGCGTCAGATTTATAAAGACATAGAAATAGGTACTGCTTCACCTACCGCTGAGGAATTGTCGCGGGTGAGGCATTTTTTTGTGCATACACTCGACCTGGATGCCTATTATAGTGCGGCTGAGTATGAGAAAGATGTGCTCTTACTGCTGGAAGAACTCTTCAAGGAGCACGATACGCTCATCCTTTCTGGAGGCAGCATGATGTACATAGATGCGGTGACGAAAGGGATTGATGACATCCCGACGGTGGATGAAGAAACGCGTCAGATGCTTCGTGAACGATTTGAGAATGAAGGGCTTGAACCTCTTTTGCAAGAATTGAAGCTGCTGGATCCTGCTTATTATGACATCGTGGATAAGAAGAACCACAAACGTGTGGTGCATGCTTTGGAAATCTGCTACATGACAGGTAAGCCCTACACCTCTTTCCGCACGAACACCCACAAGGAACGTCCTTTCCGCATCGTCAAGTTCGGGTTGCGGAGAGAACGTGAACATCTTTTCCGACGCATCAACCAACGTGTTGACTGGATGATGGAGCATGGATTCATGGAAGAGGCGAAAAGGGTGTACCCGCTCAGGCACCTCAATGCCCTCAACACGGTGGGTTACAAGGAATTGTTCAAGGTGCTGGATGGTGAGTGGGAATTACCGATGGCCGTGGAGCGCATCAAGAAGAACACTCGTGTCTATGCAAAGAAGCAAATGACTTGGTATCAGCACGATACAGACATCCATTGGTTGGATGCCGACCGCTTGAGTGTGGAAGAAATGATGCAAACAATTGAGGAGACCATCAACTAAAGTTCATAATCTCCTAACTTTTCCAACGGTTTCTTGGTCAGTTTGCTCCAAGTCTCCTTCTTCTTGCCTTCTTCGAAAGCGTTGTCCTTGATGGTTTGACGCTTCCATGTCAGGTAGTTCTCGCTGACGGTCGTCATTTCCCCAGTGTTGCGCATCATGTAGGTGCTCTCCATCCCAATCTGATAGAAGTCACCGTTTTGGTAGCGGTAGGTGTACTTGGTTCGGCTGGTGCCGTAACTGCCTCCGCTGGAGAAGAGGTCGGTTTCGATGTTGAGTGCTCCACGTTCGTTGATATTGAGTGTGACGTCAACACTGCTCCACTCATCGTCGGCTGGGAACAGTTCCTTGTATTGTTTCCAGAGTTGGAAACCAGCGTCTGATTGACCGAAATAGATGGCGAGGATGTACTTGTTGAAGTTGTACACGTAGCCGTCATCGCGGGTCTTCATGTTCTCCTTGAAGTTGGGCTTTGCCAATATAACAAGGTCGTTGATGCCGTCCTTGTTCAAGTCACCTTGTGCCTCCTCGTGTTCCCAACCGTCTGGCACCATCTGCTCAATGGTGTTCCCCTGTTGTTTCAATGTCTGTGCCTGCATGCCGATGGCACACAGACACAAGAGTATGCAGGATTGAATCTTCTTCATGTTTCTATTTCGGTTTTATTCCTCTGTCACGTAATCATCATGCTCAGGATTCTCTTCCTCTGCCTTGATGAGTTCCACGTTCAGTTGTTCGATGAACGAGAGTTTGATATTATCGTTGGAGGCTGCTGGCTTGTACCAAGGTTCTTTGCCAAAGTATTCCTGTAAGTCTTTCGACTGGAAGCGGTAGCCGTTGCGTGCCATGATGGCGTTACGCATGAGTCGCAGGGTGGATTTCTTGTAGTGGCGGAAGAACTTGCAGGTCAGGAAGTTTCTTGTGGCATAGTCGAAACGTCCCACATTGGGATTGGATTCTGTCAGTCGGATGTCGAAGCCACTGCGTCGCCAATCGCTAAAGAACTCGCCTGTCTGAATGGAATAGATGTGAATGCCATCGACGGTGGGGATGACTTCCCATATGCCATCCAACTCAGTGTCGGTGTTTTTGATTTCAACATAGCCAGTTGCTCCTCCGTTGAAAGTGACGACCTCGTAAGGGATGGTCATGTCATTCACGGTGATGCTTTGGCTGCCGCAGGTCACATGGATGTTAGCGTCTTGGTACACGTAGTCGCCCATCACTTGTTGTTTCCATCTGTCCACGGTCACCTTTTCGTAGTACATCGCGAAATTATTTGTGTTCTCCATCAGCGCTACCAGCAGATTTTTGCTGTTGTAGAAGCAGATGACATCCCAGCCATCTTTTTTGATGTGCTTGGCTGTCAAACCGTTATATTGGTTCACATAGCCGTTGGTTCCATCGGTCACACGGTAGGTTTCCGTCTTACCGGTGGGCACCAGCACACATTCATGCTCTTCGCCTTCGGCCATTGCGTTCATCAGGATTTTACCTCCTGCTATCTTCTTGGCAGAGTATTCGATGGAGCCGTCGTACCACTCGTTTCCTTCTATTTGTGCCTGCATGCCACAGAGGCCACACAAACATAAGATAATGGTTGATAAAAATTTCTTCATATAGGTTTAGTTTTTAATGGTTGGTAATATTTCGTTGATTTTATTTTCCATTTTCCCAGAATTCCCACGAGGCTATGGCTTGCAGATGCAGCATTTCAAGCCCGTTCTTCACGGTGGCTCCTTGTGCAGCACCGCGTTTCATGAAGAGCGTTTCGAGTGGGTTATACACGAGGTCATAAAGGAGGTGGTTCTCGTTCATGGCTTCGTAGGGGAGGGCAGAGCACTCATCCACATGAGGGAACATGCCCACAGGCGAACAGTTCACAATCACTTCATATTCTTGCAACATGTCTGTAGTCACCTCCTCATAAGTAATAGCCCCTTCATGGGCCTTTCTGCTGACAAACAGCGTTTCTATCCCTAATTTCTCTTCCAATCCATAACGGATGGCCTTCGATGCACCTCCCGTGCCGAGAATCAACGCCTTCTTGTGATGAGGCTTCAATAAAGGTTTGATGCTGTTGACAAAACCAATCACATCGCTGTTGTAACCCGTCAAGTAGACCCTCTCTGTCCTGCGGACATCTCCCCCATAATGGGGAGAACCATCCGGACGGTCATTCCCGACCTCTAGTCGCCTACCCGTAGCCTTTCCCTCCCCATTATGGGGGAGGGTTGGGGAGAGGGTCTCTATCTTCACCACATTCACAGCTCCAATCGCCTTTGCCTCCTCGCTGATATCATCCAGATATTGCATCACCTGCTGCTTGTAGGGAATCGTCACGTTCAACCCTCTCAATGTAGGGTTGTTCTTGATGATATCGGGAAACTCCTTGATGCTCGGAATCTCAAAATTCAGATACTGTGCATCAATCCCCTCCTTCTCGAATTTCTCCGTGAAGAACTTTCGTGAGAAGGAATGTCCCAATGGGTAGCCAATTAATCCGTATGTGTCCATGTTTCAGTTTGTTTTATTTGTTTTCAAATCTTCTGCCACCCACAACACCCACTCGTCGATGTTGTCGGTGAGAAGCTTTGGATAGGGAAGGGTGATACGGACGTCTGGTTCTATACCATTCTTCCCAAAGACGTGATGCGTCTCGTATTTTTTTCTGATATCCCTGTTCCATGATGGCAGGGAAAGCGGCGTAGTTCTCCTCCGTGAAATTGGTCAGGTAATCGAAATCCTCCAAATTCCGTTTGATGCTGTCGGGAACAACGGCATTGGCGGCCAAGTAGACGATGGCAAACAATATGGTGGTGATGATCTTCTTCATGTGTCTTTATTTTTCTGCTGTATAAAGAATGCACATGCCGAAGGCGAGGCGGCGGAAGTTTACGTGGTGGAAGCCTGCTTGTTGGATGATGTGCTGCATGCGTTCCGCTTGGGGAACGGCATCCATCGTGTCGGGCAGGTAGGTGTAGGCGGTTTTGTCTTTCGAGAGGAGTTTTCCTAATGTGGGCATAACCGCTTTTTTGTAAAGCCAGAAGAGTTGCTTCATGGGGAAGGATACAGGGGCGCAGAGGTCGATGACGGACAGATGGCCGTTCTCGTTCAGCACACGATGCATCTCCTTGAGGCACTCGTCAAGGTTTTGGAAGTTGCGGAGGGCGAAGGCGGAGATGACGGCATCAAAGGAGTTGTCGGGGAAGGACATCTTCGCGCAGTCCTCTTTCTGGAAGGTGATTCGGTCGGAAAGTCCGAGTTTCTCCACTTTCTCCCGACCAATCGCCATCATCCCCTCGCTGATGTCGATGCCCACTACCTTGTGGGCGTTCAGTTTTTGAACAGCACGGATAGCGAAGTCGCCAGTGCCTGTGGCAATGTCGAGTACGCTATCCGTGCTGTGTCTGTTTTTGAACAGAAAGTCGATGGCGTTGTTCCTCCAGATTTTGTCCACGCCAAAACTGAGGGTATGGTTGAGGGTGTCGTAAGAGTGGGCGATGTTGTCGAACATCTGCTCCACCTGCTCACGTTTTGTGCCCTCTTCGCCGTATGGCTTTATCTGCTCCTGTTCGTACATTTATTTACTTGCCAAATAGGCGTTCACGTTCTTCTCAATGCGGGCAGCGATGTCCTCATTTCCTTCTGCTTTCACGAACTTCTCGCCGATGATGTGCTCGTAGAGTTCGATGTAACGGTCGGAAACAGATTGTGCGTATTCGTCTGTGATTTCGGGCATCACCTGTCCGGGTTGGTTCATGAAGTTGTGGTCGATGAGCCACTGGCGCACAAACTCCTTGGAGAGTTGCTTCTGAGGCTCACCTTTGGCGAACTTCTCTTCGTAGCCATCGGCATAGAAGTAGCGGGAAGAGTCGGGGGTGTGCACCTCGTCAATCAGATACACCTTGCCGTTGCGCTTACCGAATTCATACTTCGTGTCCACGAGGATGAGGCCTTTCTCTGCGGCAATCTTGGTGCCGAGTTCGAAGAGGGCATATGTGTACTTCTCCATCACCTCATAGTCTTCCTTGCTCACAAGGCCCTGAGCGATGATTTCCTCTTTCGAGATGTTTTCGTCGTGACCCTCGTCAGCCTTAGTGGTTGGGGTGATGATGGGGGTGGGGAACTTCTGGTTCTCTTTCATGCCCTCTGGTAGCGTGATGCCGCAAAGGGTGCGGTTGCCAGCCTTATACTCACGCCATGCGGAGCCTGTCAGATAGCCGCGAATAATCATTTCCACGCGGAATCCCTCGCACTTCAAGCCCACAGTCACCATAGGGTCGGGCGTAGCGAGTTTCCAGTTCGGCACGATGTTGGCCGATGCGTCGAGGAACTTCGCTGCAATCTGGTTGAGCACCTGACCCTTGAAGGGAATACCCTTCGGCAGCACTACGTCGAATGCGGAGATGCGGTCGGTGGCGACCATCACCATGAGGTCGTCGTTGATGTTGTACACGTCACGGACTTTGCCGTGATACACTTCCTTCTGTCCGGGGAAGTTGAAATCAGTCCTTGTTAAAGAGTTCATATTGTTCTATTTTAGAAATGTCATATTTGCGGTAAGCGTCCACAATCCTCGTCACCAGTTTGTGTCGTACGATGTCTCTCTCGTCCATTTCCACGAATGCAATGCCCTTCACGTCCCTCAGCACCTCCTTCGCCTCTTTCAGGCCACTCTTCACATTGCGTGGTAGGTCAATCTGCGTCATGTCGCCCGTGATAATCATCTTCGTGTTCTGTCCCATGCGTGTGAGGAACATCTTGATTTGCTGCGTCGTCGTGTTCTGTGCCTCATCAAGAATGACCACCGCATCGTTCAGTGTGCGTCCTCTCATGAAAGCAAGTGGGGCAATCTGAATCACGTTCTGCTCCATATATTCAGTGAGTTTCTGCGCGGGAATCATGTCCTGCAAGGCATCGTAGAGCGGTTGCAGATACGGGTCAATTTTCTCCCTCATGTCGCCAGGGAGGAAGCCTAACTTCTCACCTGCCTCCACCGCAGGGCGGCACAGGATGATTTTACGGATTTCCTTGTTCTTTAGCGCGCGAACCGCCAAGGCGATGGACACATACGTCTTGCCCGAACCGGCAGGGCCGATGGCGAAGAGCATATCGTTCCCGTAGTAGGCGTCCACCAGCGTCTTCTGGTTCTCTGAACGCGGTGCAATGGGTTTGCCGACAATGCTGTAGCAGATGGCATTCCCGTCTGTCGCATGTCCCTGCGGCTGTTCCCCTTTCACAATTTGTAGGATGGTCTCCTCGTTCAGCGAGTTGTACTTGGCGCAATGCTCCTGCATCCTGGCAATGTTCTCCTCGAAGGCACACATCTCCTCCTCGTCGCCCATCACCTTCACTATGTTGCCACGAGCCACAATGCGCAACTTGGGGTAGAGCGCCTTGATCATCTGCAAATGGACATTGTTCACCCCGTAGAACGTCACGAGGTCGATGTCCTCCAATACGATATGCTTCTCAATCATGGTGCAAAGTTACGATTATGTGAGGGAAAAACCAAATATATTTAGGTTTTTCCGCCACTGCTGCTTTTCCTCTACTCCACAACCGCTTAGGGGGTTCTTCCACAAAGGAAGTTGTTCATAACTTGTGAATGACTTTTATCTCATTCCGTGGTTCATCATCCGATAGGCCGCCATCTCCTCATATTTTGTGCCCTTGCGACCATAGTTGGCATAGGGGTAGATGCTGATGCCTCCGCGTGGAGTGAAGATGCCGGTCACCTCGATATACTTCGGATCCATCAGCCGGATGAGGTCCTTCATGATGATGTTCACGCAGTCCTCGTGAAAGTCGCCATGATTGCGGAAGGAGAACAGGTAGAGTTTCAGAGATTTGCTCTCCACCATGCGCTGGTCGGGCAGGTACGAAATGCGGATTTCTGCGAAATCGGGCTGTCCGGTGATGGGGCACAGGGAGGTGAATTCCGGACAGTTGAACTGCACCCAGTAATCGTTTTCGGGGTGCTTGTTTTGGAAGGTCTCCAACACCTCGGGCGCATAATCTTGACGATATTCGGTCTTCTTTCCGAGGGATTGAAGTCCTTCGTTGTCGCGATGATTTTCCATTTTATATATCTTTGATTTTGAAAGCACTGTAACTAATATTCTCATCATATACATCAGTGTCCTCCATTTTCTTCACATACTTCACGATGCGGATGGTGAGAGGTAACACGATGATTTCGTAGAGCGTCTTGGCAACCACCTGTGTAATCATCACGCTAAGCATGATGTCGAAGGTCAGATTGGGTGCGCCTTGGAAGATGAGTGGGAACAGATAGAAGGCCAACGGAAAGAAGATGATGCTGTCGGCACTTTCGCCCGCCAACGTGGAAAGGATGGCACGCATGGAGAAGTAGTAGTCAAAATGCCCCTTGTGGCGGTCGGCCATCTTCATCTTGCTCATCACCATTGCGTTGAGGAACGAACCAACGATGAAGGCGATGAGGCTCGCCACCACCACTTGCGGGGCGAACGTGAACACCTGCTTGAAGGCCTTGTCGGCTTCAGGGTCGATGGGGGGCAGGATGCACGCGATGCCGCCTACCGCCATCACAAAGAAGTTCATCGCGAAGCCCACCCAGATGATGAGACGAGCCTTGCGGTAGCCCCACACTTCGGCTATCACGTCGTTGAGAATGTAAGATACTGGAAAAACGATGAAACCGCACGTCAGGGAAATGGGTCCCCATACTTTGAAAACTTTGGTTTCGAGAATGTTTGCTGCCACGAGGCAGATACAGAAGACGATTCCCATCAGCATGAAGGAAACGCTCACTTGCTTCTTGAATTTCATTTTTGTTCTTGTTTTTTACGAGGTTTGTCAAGCACTCGCCTGTTTTTAACGTGGTGAATCTAGATACACGCCTGTTTTTACGAGGTGTTCAGGCACTCGGATTTTTGTGAATCGGGTGCAAAGGTAGGGATTTTTGTTGTGAAAACGCATAAAAATAGGCTTTAATCGTAAAAATAACACAAAATCTGATGCTTGACTCCATTCTTTTCCCTATCTTTGCAATCCTCTCTAATAGCAAACAATAGAAACTATGAATAATATCATGAACAATGGCATAGACGCGTTTGTGGTTTATGCGAACGAGGCTGCAACGTTGGTGACGTTGAAGCAGTTGACGGAGGAGCCTCTGGTAAAAAAAATCCATGTGCTGATGACGGGCGATGCCCCGTGCCCATTCATGGGATGTGAAGTGATGAGAGTGAACAACGTGTTGAGTTCGAACACCGTCAGAATGATGACGGAAGCCACGACATCACCATTCATGCTGGTGTGCTCGAAGCCGACGCCCATCACTTTTGGCTACAAAGCCATCAACCGCATGCTGTCGGTGGCTGACAGCGTGGACTCGGCGCTGGTGTATGCCGACCACTATGCCATGAGGAATGGCGAGATGGTGAAGTGCCCCACGATGGACTTCTACTTTGGCAGTGTGCGCGACGACTTTGATTTCGGTTCGGTGATGCTGTTTAAGACGCACACGCTAAAAAAATATCTGGAAGAGAACCCCAAGGCGGCATATCGCTTCTCGGGCTGGTATGATGTGCAACTCTTTTCTTTGCGCCGCAAGCGTGACGCCTCGCTCTTCCATATCCGTGAATATCTCTACACAGAGGAAGAGCTCGACTTGAGAGCGAGTGGCGAAAAACAGTTTGACTATGTTGACCCGCGCAATCGTGAGGTGCAGAAAGAACGTGAACTAGTGTGCACCAAGCACCTGAAGAAGATAGGTGCCTACATCGATCCCGACAGCATTGCCGATGTGTCGGTGGAACGTTATGATTTCGAAAGGGAAGCATCGGTCATCATTCCGGTGAGGAACCGTGTGAAGACCATCGAGGATGCCATCAGAAGCGCACTCTCGCAACGCACCACCTTTGAGTTCAACGTGATGGTGGTGGACAACCATTCCACCGACGGCACGACGGAGGTCATCAGTCGCTTGGCGTCAGAAGACTCACGTGTGGTGCACATTATTCCCACCTATCGCGACCTGGGCATTGGCGGATGCTGGAGCCTCGCTTTCAACGATGCACGATGCGGACGGTTCGCCGTTCAACTCGACAGCGACGACCTGTACAGCGGCACCGACACCCTTCAGCGCATCGTGGACAAGTTCTACGAAGAGCATTGTGGTATGGTCATCGGTTCCTATCGGATGTGCAATTTCCAACTCGAAACATTACCTCCCGGATTGATTGATCACCGTGAGTGGACTGCTGAAAATGGACAGAATAATGCGATAAGAATCAATGGATTGGGTGCACCACGCGCATTCTTTACTCCATTGCTTCGAAAGATTGGAATGCCTAACACATCCTATGGCGAAGACTATGCGGTGGGCTTGGCTTTCAGCCGCAAATATAAGATTGGACGCATTTATGACGAACTCTATCTTTGCCGTCGTTGGGAGGGAAACAGCGATGCCGCGCTGACCCCCGACCAGGTGAACCGCAACAATATCTACAAGGACAGTCTCCGCACGATGGAGATTATCAACCGTCGCCGACTGAACGAGTATTGGCAGCGCGCTATAACCGATGATACCGTCAACCATCTCTTTGAGTCGCAGTTGCCCATCTGGGACAAAGCGAAGCAATGTTACGAACAACTGAATGACGTGGCCACAATGGAGATGACAGTCGGAGAGTGCCGCCTGGTTGCGCAGTACAATCCAGCGCGCATTGTTTCTACGGGTGCCAAGGTGGATCCCGAGAGCATCAAGCGTCGCCCCTGTTTCTTGTGTGAGGTGAACCGTCCGCAGGAACAAATCAGCAGCCCGATTCTGAAAAAGTATTATCTGCTGGTCAATCCCAACCCGATTCTCCCCAGACATTTCACTATCCCGTTGCGCCATCACCGCAAGCAGGAAATCCGCGATTATTATGAGGACATGATGGAGATTACATCGCAATTGGATGAGATGTTTGTGTTCTATAACGGCCCATACTGCGGAGCCAGCGCACCCGACCACATGCACTTCCAGGCCGGCAGTCGAGGCGTGGTGCCGATAGAGCGTGACTGGGCAACCATTTATAAACCTTCGTTGTCACGCATCTGGCCCATCAGCGAGGAAGAATACATGGAGGCGATGAATCTTTACATGGTGGCCGACAGCACTGGTGTGTTCAGTCTTCGCAACTATCTCTGCCCAGGCATTGTCATCATCACCCGCACACCTCATGCCAACAAAGTGCTCTTCGATAAAATCTATTCATCCTTGCCAGTTCCTGAGGGACACGAAGAGCCGATGATGAACATCTTGGCTTGGTCGGAAAAGAGCACGGGCGATGAATACGAACGCATTGTCAGCGTCATCCTGCCACGCAGGAAGCACCGTCCTGACTGTTATTTCGAGACAGGAAAAAAACAAATGATGGTCAGTCCTGGCGCGCTCGATATGGGCGGTATGCTCATCACGCCGCGTAAGGAAGACTTCAAAAAGATGACCCCGGAGGTGGCTTCGTCCATTCTGCAGGAATGCGGAATTTCTCTTGACGACGAACTTTCGATGATCGTGAATTTCAAGGGGGGGGTAAATCTTAGGTGACGTTTTGTTGATAGACGAGCGTGAAAGAGTGATGGAGCGAGAACAGATGGTGAGCGTAGGCATCGTGAGGGCTGAGACACTTCGAGTGGTGTTTCATGCACCTTATCGGGACGGTGAGGCACTGGTAGAGGGTGAACACACTTTCACGTTGGCCGATGTGGGTCGTATCTTCACACCAATGGATGAAGGGGCTTCCTTCACCTTGAAAGACGTGACCATCGGTATCGGCTTCCATTGGGAGCGTCGGGAGGAACAGACCTTCAGCGGAGCGTTGCGGCTACAGGAAGAAGAAGGTATGCTGAGGGCGGTGAATGTGCTGGCTGTCGAGACCTATCTCACCAGTGTCATCAGCAGCGAGATGAGTGCCAATGCCTCGCTCGAACTCTTGAAGGCGCATGCTGTCATCTCGCGCAGTTGGCTCCTGCGGATGATGGATAGTCCACGTGTAGGGCACTCCGCTCATGAGCACAAGGCGGAAGGAAGCATCATCCGATGGTATGACAGCCAATCACATGCAGGTTTTGATGTGTGTGCCGACGACCATTGCCAACGTTATCAGGGCATCACACGGCAGACGAATCCCAATGTGGTCAAGGCGATTGAGACCACGCGTGGAGAGGTGCTCTCCTTCGAGGGCAAGATTTGCGATGCCCGTTTCTCCAAATGTTGTGGTGGCATGACCGAGGTTTTTGAGTCTTGTTGGGAGAACATTCGTCATCCTTATCTGGTGGCAAAACCTGATCCATATTGCAATACGTTTGATCCGAAGGTACTTCGTCAGGTGTTGAACGGCTATGACCAGGAGACGCATGACTTCTATCGCTGGACGGTGCATTATACGACTGATGAACTGTCGGAACTGATTCGTCGGAAGTCGGGCATTGACTTTGGAAAGATTCTTGACTTGAAAGCGGTGAACCGTGGCCCTTCAGGACGCATCGTCATGCTGACGATTGAGGGCGAGAAACGTGCCTTGACAGTAGGTAAAGAACTGGAAATACGTAAGTGGCTCAGCGAGTCCCATCTGTATTCATCTGCCTTCACTGTGGAGAAGACGTCTGATGGCTTCACCCTTCATGGAAAAGGGTGGGGGCATGGGGTAGGACTATGCCAGATTGGTGCGGCTGTGATGGGCGACCAAGGCATCCCCTACACGGATATATTGGCATTCTATTATCCTCATGCCGAACTGACCCGGAGGTGGTGAACAGCATAAAATGGTGAATAAGATATTGTCAACTCGTAAACAATATAGTCCATGGGTTTGGATTCCAACCCTTTGTGCAGCCGGAGAGATTCCTTCGACCGTTGTGATGTTTGTGGCACTTATCATGTTTATGCAGTTTGGTGCCACCCCAGTCGTGTCCTCTATATGCGGTGCTTTGCTCTTTCTTCCGTGGGTGACGAAATCGTATCTCTATAGCAAAGTGAGCAAGGCTGGAGCATTCAAGCGTTATCTTCATCTGTGTGAGTCGCTCATGTTCCTTTGCCTGATGGGCATCACTGTTTACATTGACAATACGAAGGTGCATGTATGGGTGCTCTTCTCCTTCTTTTTTGTTCTTTCTTGTTTGTGTGCATGGCACGAACTCCTTTCCCGACTTTATTACCGTCGTATGCTTCATCCGCGCACGCAGCCCCTCTTCATGGGTACGAAACTGCTGTCATCGCAAGTGGCTCAGGTGATTACCTATGGTGTGCTGATTATCGTGGCTGGTTTCTTCGAGGTGTTTTTCCGCAGTTATCAGAAAGCGTGGGCGATGGAGAGTTCGCTGGTGGCTGGTGGTTTCCTCGTATTTCTGGTTCTGAACATCATTGTATTGCAGAATCCCAAACAGATGGAACGTTATCGCCATGAAACGTTGGTCGATACGGTGAAGAACGAACTGCACGTTCTCTCACGTATTCAGCAGAAACCCCATGTGTTGCCCATTTTGTTGAGCCTCTTCTTCTTGTTGTTGCCACAGGCGTTAATGTTCAACACTCGCGTGTTCTTTCTCTTGGATGCAACGGAACAAGGAGGTCTCAGTTGCTCTGTGCAGGATGTGGGTTTTGCGCAGGGCACCATCGGTGTGTTGGCGTTCTCCATCGGTATGGCGTGGGGTAGGACGATGATGAAAAACAATGGTCTTCAATCCATGTTTTGGACTGCCGCCGTGGTGCTTTCCCTCTCCCCCTTGTCGTATGTGCTGATGGCATATTATCCGCAACAAAATAATATGCTACTCCTCTGCTGTATGACATTCTTTGCCCAACTCTGCTTTGGTTTCGGTTTGAATGTCTGTCGCGTCTTCGTACCCTATATTTCCGAACAACGTTACCGCACCACCACCAACTTCTTGTATGTTCCAGTTGTGGTAAGTCTGATGATTCTGCCCATGGCTTTTTCTGGATGGCTTGCTTGCAAACTGGGCTATCACATCTTCTTCCTGTTGTGTATAGCGATGGCTCCTGTGGCGTGGTGTGTATTAGGCATTTGTAGAACAAAAAAAATATTGACAGAAAATGATTGAAACGTCCAAAACGAAACAGCCCAAACCCTATGCATGGGTGCCCAGTCTCTATCTGGGTGAGGCGTTACCATTCTCGGCGGTGATGCTCATCTCCGTCATCATGTTTAAAGAGTTTGGCCTTACCGATGGCCAGATTACCGTTTACACGGGTTGGCTTGGGTTGCCGTGGGTCATCAAGCCCATCTGGAGCCCAATTATCGACAACTTGAAGACAAAACGTTGGTGGATTGTCTCCATGCAGTTCCTCATGGGTATAGCCTTGGCGCTTGTGGCATTCACGCTTCCGACAGATTTTTGGCTGCAGGGCTCTTTAGCTATTTTCATGCTGATTGCTTTTGCCAGTGCCACCCACGACATCTCTGCCGATGGTTTCTATATCATCGGTCTTCCCGACCATGATCAGGAACTCTATGTGGGAGTGCGCAACACCTTCTATCGCATCGGCATGGTGATAGGGCAGGGAGGACTCGTCCTTTTGGCTGGTTTCTTGCAAGAAAAGATGAAAGAGACGGGCGCCTTAGATTTTTCACTTTTCACTTTTCACTTTTCACTCCAATCGATCTCCGCATCTTGGATGGTCGTTTTCCTCATCCTCGGCATCCTCATGTTCCTCTTGGGTTTGTATCATGCTTTCATCCTTCCCAGGGTGGAAACCGTGCACAATCGTTTCGACTTTCAGGAGAAGTTGCATGAGTTTGGACGTACCCTGGAGGTGTTCTTCACCAAGCCGCACCTCATCTCTGCCCTCTGCTTCATCCTCCTGTTCCGCCTTCCTGAAGGACTGCTGACCAAGATTGTGCCGCTGTTCCTTACACGCACCACAGCTGAAGGTGGCTTGGGCATGAGTGATGTCGATTTCGGCTTCATCTATGGCACTTTGGGCGTCATAGGTTTGCTGCTTGGCGGCATCGTCGGTGGTTGGGCGGTGTCGAAATGGGGCTTGAAGAAGTGCCTGTGGCCTCTCGTGCTCTGCATCACCTTGCCCGACATCGTTTATGTCTATCTCAGTTATTACCCCACCGACAACCTTTGGCTCATCGGCTCCTGTGTCTGCATTGAACAGATAGGCTACGGTCTTGGCTTTGCGGCATACACCCTCTACCTCGTCACCTTCTCTCGTGGCGAACACTCCACAACAGTCTTCTCTATCTGTACGGCAGGTCAGTACCTCGGTGGTGTGATGATTCCCGGCATGGTGTCGGGTCTCATCTCCGAAAACATTGGCTACCAGAGCTTCTTCTGGATTGTCATGGCCTTCTGCTTGGTCACTTTCGCTGTCACCGCCTTCGTGAAGATTGAAGACCACAAGGAATAAAGCCCCTCTGAAGACTCGCAGCCCACACCCGAAAATCGATGTCCCCGATGTCGGTCGACCGACATCGGGGACATCGATTATATGGAGATTGAAATATCTATTTTGACACCCCCTTACGCTTGAAAAAAGCGAACACCTTACATCTTACGTAAAGAAAGGCTCAAACAAGAAATGCGCATGTAATCCCAACATTTTTTTGCATTTCTTCATTTTTTTCTTCTTTTCTTTGGAAGTTTCTGTCAAAACCTTTATCTTTGCCCCATCTTCACGCCGAAGCCACCTTTTGAGTGGCGGGAAAGGCTCCTTCGCTGTGGCGAACCAGTGCCGTGGGGATACCATATATGGAAAAAGCGTTTATCACGCGCTTTGTTCTTGACGTTCTGAAATCCTGAGAAAATTTCTAACGCAGTCAACGGACAATGCAACGATAGATGCTCATGGGTATGTTATATGACTGCCCTCATTGTACACATTATTTATATAAAGCACAAACCTTCCCTCATGCAGGAGAAGTGTGTTGCTCTATTATAAGATGGCAGTGCATGAGGTGTACTATATAATATATCGGCGTGAGGTCTTAGAGTTGCTCGTTCTGACTGCATGGGCAATTCTCAGGAGCCTCGGAACGTGGGACGGGTGGCGAATACAGGTCTCACGTTTTTTGTATCTATGGGCTTAACCTAAATCTTTAACTATTAGCCGAATCAGGAGACTTATAGGCAATATAAAAAATTGCTATTATGATTTGCAAGAAACTTTTTATTGCTGTAGTTGCCCTGTTAGGACTTGCTACCCAAAGTTGTACGGACCGTTTGACGGACTTTACAGTTATTTCTACAAAAAATGTACCTATTGGTAATCAACCAACAGACCTTGTAAGAGGAACAACGAGAGTAAAAGGTGTGGATAAAAAGCCTATTATTCTTTCTATTCCCATCGGTTCACCGAATCTTAAAGAGGCAATAGATAAAGCAATAGAGCAGTGCCCAGGTGCTATAGCATTGGCTGATGGTGTTGTTAAAAGCAAATTCCTTTATTTCTTTTTCTATGGCCAAAATAGTTATATCGTAGAAGGTACACCTCTTTTCCCCTCAGATTATCAACCTAGCAATAATCAGGAAGGGTATAATGGTCAGCAAGGAATGTCTGGCTATAATCAGCAGAATCAGAATACAAAGGTTACAGAAAGACCTGTGATGAGGATTACCCATGAAGTAAGTAATGAAAAGAATGCTTCGGAATTGGCAAAGATGTATGAAGTATCTGTGCCTGACATCCTAAAGTGGAACAAATTGACAAGCCCCGTCTTAACTCGTGGACAGAAGGTGGTTATTTATTTGGATGAATAGTATATGTAAGTTATTAACAGATCCTTCCTGCAAATTCAAATTGCAGGAAGGATTAGAAACATTAAAGAAAATGAATGAAATAAGAAAGAAGGATGTACTCCAATCAAGACGAGAATTCTTCAAGAAAGCAGCAAAGGGTGCATTGCCTATTTTAGGCGTAATTTTACTTTCTTTTTCTCCAACTTTGATTAGAGCAAAAACACCTACACCTATGGGGTGTATGTTCGGATGTTCAGGAATGTGCATAAACACGTGCGTAGGAACGTGCTCTGGCAGTTGCATGTCATGGTGCACGGGAGGATGCATGGCTCAGTGCCGCGATAATTGTCAAGGATGGTGTAAGGGAAGTTGTTCTGGTAGTTGTTCTAAGAGTTGTTCTGGCAGTTGCTCTGATAGTTGTACTGATTCGAGCAAGTGACTCGCATTGTTAATTTTGAAAGGATGTGTACTTTGTACAGACTCCTACATCCTATAAGTATAATGCTGAATCTCGGGAAGTCTATAGGCGAAAAATTAATCTCAAACTATTATTATGGAGAAAAAGAAGAATAACGAAGAACTCCAGAGCCGTCGTGAGTTCTTCAAGAAGGCAGCCAAGAGTACTCTTCCTGTAATTGCGGCAATTGCTTTTGCAAGTACTCCAAGCATTGTACATGCGCTCGAGACGACAACTTGTCAATCGTGTGTTGCTAACTGTATGAATGGATGTACTACAACTTGCCAAAACATCTGTAAGGGTACCTGTAAAAGCTGGTGCTCTACACATTGTAGTGCAACCAATTTGGCAAACTAATCGTTGATTTCGGACTTTTGATCTCTTGGAAAAGGATTTGTGGTATCTGATACTCCACAAACCTTTTTTGAGAAAGATATCGTTTTAACATTTACGTTATTATAAATATGACTAAGCGAATAAATGAGGAAGAAATTCAAAATAGGCGAGATTTCTTCAAGCAGGCAGCCAAAAAAGTATTGCCTTTTATTGGTGCTATTACGTTAGGACCAAGTGTGTTATCAACGGCACTCGTGTCATGTAGTAAAGATGACGAAGGCTGTGGCGAATGTACGGCTTCATGTATGAATGATTGTGAAGGTGGCTGTACAGGCAGTTGTACAAGCTCATGTACTGGAGCATGCTCGGGTTCTTCCACGGGTTCAACATCATGCTCTTCTTGTTATAACACATGCAAAGGAGGGTGTGATACAGCATGTACGACGACATGTAAAGGAACATCGTCAGGAACATGCTCGGGTTGTGCAAGTAGTTGCTCTTCAGGTTGTTCTACAACTTGTACTGGGGCATGCAAAGGTGGTTGTTCTACAACTTGTACTGGAGCATGCAAAGGTGGTTGTAGTACATCTTGTACAGGCAGTTGTGGTGGCTCATCATGTACTTCTACATGTACAGGAGGATGCGGAACTGGATGTTCTGGAGGGTGTAGCGGATATTGTACAGGAGGATGCTCTTCGGCATGTACGAGTTGTACTGGAACATGTACAGGTACATGTAGATTTGGGTGCGATACCACATGCTCTGGAGGATGCTACTTTACTTGTAGTGGTGCATGTAGTGGTGGATGTAGAGCTGTTAATATAAGTGTTTTATAATTTCTGTGTTTGTTGTTATGTCTGACTATACAATTAGAGAACAGTCTAACACATGGCAAGAAGGAGCTTCTAAGAATATCACGTTTATTGTCACGAAAGATTGTCAACTTGCTTGTAAGTATTGTTACCTTGTAGGTAAGAATGCGAAAGAAAGAATGCCATGGAGTGTGGCAAAGGAAGCCATTGACTATATATTGGGGCATGAAGGAGATTTTCGAGAAGAGGCTGTCATATGGGACTTTATAGGTGGAGAACCATTCTTGGAAATAGACCTGATAGACAAAATCTGCGACTATTTGAAGAATGAGATGTTCCGTCGAAATCATCATTGGTTCAACTCATACAGATTCTCTTTTTCGACCAATGGAATAAACTATCATGAGGAGAAAGTACAACGGTATATAGAGAAGAATCGTAACCATCTGAGTATCGGTGTCACTATTGATGGTACGGAGTTGAAGCATGACTTGAATAGAGTGTATAAACATTCTGAGCGTGGTTCGTATAAAGATGTAGCGCGTAACATTCCGCTTTGGTTGCAACAGTTCCCGAATGCTGCTACCAAAGTGACCATCAGTTCTGCGGACATCCCATACATTAAGGAAAGTGTGCTGCATCTGTACTCGCTTGGCATCCACGAGGTGAACATCAACTGCGTGTTTGAAGATGTGTGGAATGAAGGAGATGACAAACTCTTTGAAGAGCAGTTGATGCAGTTGGCAGATGGTATTATTGATGGCGGATATTATACCGATTATGCTTGTTCATTCTTTTCTGAGTATTTAGGTAAACCCCTTGATATAGAAAGAGAGAACCAAAACTGGTGTGGCGCAGGGAAGATGCTCTCTATAGATGCTGCTGGCAATTTCTACCCCTGCACTCGCTTTGCTGCCTACTCTCTCCGTTCAAAGAAGCCTGTCATTATTGGGAATATACATGATGGCATTGACAAGAACAAACTCCGTCCGTTCTTGACATTGGATAGAACCACTCAGTCACCACAAGAGTGCATTGATTGTGAAGTGGCAAGTGGCTGTGCATGGTGCCAAGGTGAGAACTATGATGCCGCCGATACGAATACTATCTATCAGCGTGCAACCGCCATTTGTAAGATGCATAAAGCACGTGTGCGTGCCAACAACTACTACTGGAACAAACTGTACCGCAAGTTGGAGTTGGAAGGACAACGTGAGGAGTTTGAGAAAAATAAAAAGAAGTCGAACGATGTAATCTGTTGAAAGTCATGTTGCAATACCTTATTATATTGTTGGACGAGACGAGCACATCGTTTTGTCATTATGAAGCCCCCAAGAAGGAAAGAAAACTCATCTCTCTTGATACTTTGAGGCAAGGCATCCGTTTCGGAATGATGGAGAATCTAATGATTCAGTATGTCTATCCTGATTACGAGTTGCCTGACGAATACAAAGAGGTGATTGAGAGCATCGACCATTCGAAGATAAAGCCGATGGCGGAGGATGCCGATGTGCTGGTGATGAACAAGATAGAGGCGGTACAGACGGACATCCCTGTTGTGCTGAGAATCGGGAAACAGGAGTTGTTTGCCCACCAAAAAGAGGTGGTTGCCATGCTGAAAGGTGCACCAAGGTTGAATGTGGTCTTGACGGATGTGGAGACCTTCACGGATGAAGACTTTGATGCCTACAAGAAAGTGCTCGCTGCGCTTTCAGCGGAAGTGGAGAAACTGTACGTGGAAGGCAAATCTCCGCAATTGAACCTCTTGACTGACCGCATGATGCTCTCTCAAATGAACAACTGCGGGGCTGGCGACACCAGCATCACACTTGCGCCTAACGGCAAGTTCTACGTTTGTCCTGCGTTCTACTATGACGATGAGGCTGACAGCATCGGTGACTTGGAACAGGGGCTTGACATCAAGAACAAGCAACTATACAAATTGTCGTATGCTCCGATTTGTCGTCATTGCGATGCATGGCAATGCAAGCGTTGTATCTGGCTGAACCGCAAGACCACGCTTGAGGTGAACACGCCTTCACATGAGCAATGTGTGGTGGCACATCTGGAACGGAATGCTTCAAGAGAACTCCAGCACAACATCCGCAAGCATGGAACGTTCTTACCTGAACACGAAGAAATAAAAGAAATAGATTATTTGGATCCATTTGACGTTAGAGAGGACTGGTAATATGGATATAATCAGCAGACGGAATTTCTTCAAGAAGATGTCGAGGATAATGCCGTTGGTCGCATTGTCTGCATTACCATCTAGTTCCATTATTGCAAATGCTATAAATGGATGTGGGGGAACCTGCCGAAGTACATGCTATGCTGGCTGCTTTACGTCGTGCGGTGCTGCTTGCGATGGAACTTGCGCCCGTAGTAGTATGAATGGATGTAACGAATGTGGTAATTCTTGTGTGAGAGGTTGTGCTGAAAGTTGTAGAAACACATGTGGAAATAGTTGCTCCAGCCAAACTGCACATGAATTGAAACATAAGCATGGTGACAGAGACAGTACAAACGTGGATTCGGTAAAAGAAAAGGCCAATTCATGCAGATACAGTTGTTCCAGTGAGTGTGCTTACACATGCAACCAGACATGCAAAAATACTTGTGAGAGAAGTTGTATGGATGCTTGTACTACGCAATGTGCTAAAACGTGCAGCCATCACTGTAATGGAACTTGTGACAGTATGTGTGGCAATTCATGTGGTGGAAGTTGTGCGGCTACATGTAAAAATACAAATAGGAAATAATAATATAATAAGTAAATTATATGACAAAGAAACTTGTGGGGCAAGTGACACCCGAGGAGAAGAATGAGATTCAGACACTCTTCGAACGTCGCAACGGACTGAACGAGCTGGCAAAGATTCTGACGGCTGACAATGCTGAAATGTACGAGAAACTGGTGAAGGACATGGGCGAGACTGGCTCGAAGTTCCAAAGCTGGTGGGACAGAATGGCGGAGAAGTACCAGTGGGAGTCAGCAGAGAACGGCAACTGGGAAATCAACTTTGACACATGTGAAATCTACTTGGTAACAGTATGATACAACCTTTATTTATCGGAACGACCGAGTTGCTGCTCATTGGTGGCTTGGCTCTTCTTCTCTTTGGCGGAAAGAAACTGCCTGAGATGATGAAGGGCCTGGGACAGGGAGTGCAGAGCTTCAAGAAGGGAATGAGTGAGCCTGTGGCAAATGAGCACGAGGAGAAGGCATCCACAGAGGAGGCTTCTGATGACAAAAAGTGATGATAACCAACAGTTGATGAGGCTTGACCATGCACCTATCTGCCGCCATTGCGATGCTTATCAGTGCAAACGTTGTGTATGGATGAATCAGAAACTCACATTAGACCTTAACACCCCCTCGCATCAGCAATGTGTAGTAGCACATGTGGAAAGAAACGCTTCGCGTCATCTGCAAAAGTTGCTCAACGAAAAAGACATTCGACTGAGTAACAATCAAGAGATAAAAGAAATAAATTATTTAGACCCTTTTAACAACTATAAACAATGGAAATGAGAAAAGTAGTGGGGCAAGTGACCCCAGAAGAACGTGCTGAGATTCAGGCATTGTTTGAACGCAAAAATGGTTTGACTGAGTTGGCAAAAATTGTAACTGCGGACAATACGGAGTTATATGAGAAACTCGTCAAAGACATGGGTGATACTGGCACTAAGTTCCAAACTTGGTGGGAAGAGAAAGCAAAGAAGTATGGATGGGAAAGTCATCCAAAGGGAAACTGGGAAATCAATTTCCAGACACTGGAAATCACGTTAGTCGTTTCAGAAGTATGATACAGCCTTTATTTATCGGCACGACCGAATTATTGTTGATTGCAGGTCTTGCTCTGCTTCTGTTTGGCGGTAAAAAGCTTCCAGAACTGATGAAGGGTATGGGTCAAGGTGTGCGCAGTTTCAAAGAAGGCGTGAAGGATGTTTCTGAACCACTCAAAGAAGTGAAGAGAGAGATCTCAGAACCTGTTGAAGAGGTAAAGAAAGAGGTCTCAGAAGCGGTGAAGGACTAAAAGACTATGACTTTATGCTTTGATTGAATAATAGTATTAAAATTTGTGAGATAAAAAAGGTGTAAATGGATGAAAGAAAAGACCAATTACAGAGCAGACGAGAATTCTTTAAGAAGGCAACGGAAAAAATAATGCCTTTTATTGGAGGATTGATTCTGACAATCCCTGTAGCATCCATTGCTGCGAAATCTCGACCGACCACGGGTTGTAATACTTGTTATACAACTTGTTATGCAACATGTACACATGGTTGTCAAATAGCTTGTTCAGGCAGTTGCAAACAAGGATGTATGGGCTCTTGTTCTGGATCCTGTATGTATGAGTGTTATCAGACCTGTAATGCTACATGTTATTCCACATGTACAAGAACATGTGGCAATGGATGTCAAGGTTCGTGTTCTGGATCTTCTGTAAAAACCTGCAGGGAATGTAATAATGGCTGCTCAACAACTTGTAAAACGGGATGTTCTGGAGGGTGTAAAACGGGGTGCTCTAGTTGTAGCGGCACTTGTCAGGGTACGTGCTCGGGCGGATGTTCTACAGGGTGCTCTAGCACATGTAAAGGATCGTGTGATAGTACTTGTAATGGATGCTCTGGAACCTGCTCTGGAACCTGTGATGGTACATGTAAAGGATGCAAGGGGTCATGCTCAGGAACGTGTAGTGGAACATGTGGATTTAATTGTTCATCATGTACGGGCACGTGTATGGGTTCTTGTTCTGGCTCATGCTTTAACACTTGTTTTGGTAGTTGCTTCATGATGATGTATTTCTAAGCTGAGTTTGTGTGTCAAGATAAACAACATCTATTGACATTTGGTGGTCACTTGGAGGTGCTCCGCCAAATGCTTATACGCATTATTGTTGTGGCAGGTGGTTTTGCTTTAATTATTTTGTGTTGCAAAGAAACTACTTGGCAAATTTTGCTTGCTCCCAGCGAATGGGACTTCGTCACTTATCGCCTGTTGGAACAAGCCATGCATGCAATGGGCATGGACTTTCATTTCGAAGAGTATCATGTTGAATTGATTGCCACCGACTTGTCAAGTCAGTTCATGACGCACATCACCACCGCTGTGTATCTGGGGTTGTTGGGAGCATCACCTTACATCCTGTATGAGTTGTTCCGTTTCATATCGCCAGCTTTGTATGAGAACGAAAGGCGATACTCTGTTCAAGTGGCTGGCACGATCTATGTGCTCTTCATCATTGGGGTGTTGATGAGTTATTTTGTCTTGTTTCCCATTTCCTTCCGTTTCTTAGGAACATACAGCGTGGCAGACAAGGTGCATAGCACCATCACCCTTGACTCTTACATTTCCACATTCACTTCGCTCACCCTCATCATGGGCGTGGTTTTTCAATTACCAGTCGTGGCCTTTTTCCTCGGCAAGATGGGCATTGTCACATCTTACATGCTTGCCACGTACCGTAAGTATGCCTTTATTCTCATTATGGTGGTGGCTGCCATCATCACGCCACCAGACATCATGACGTTGGTGCTGGTCACAGTTCCACTTTATCTGTTGTATGAGGTAAGTATCAGGGTGGTGAAGTGGGCGGAGTAGGTGTTTTTTTGTGACACATTTGAAAGAAGAAAGTACATTTTTTTGATATCTTTGGCTAAATCTGAAAAAATATCTTTACATTTGTACAAAGATAGATATAACAGACAATGGAAGCAAACCAAGATGTGGCATCTGGAGCCTGTCGCCCTATATCAAGACTATTCAAGTGAGGAAGGGTGATGTCTCTCGGGTGGTGTTGCTGGCAAGATGGGTTCTTCCACATGTTTTCCCCAAAAGAAGGGCGGCGGTGATACCGTCGCCCTTTCTTTGTTTGTGTTCTGATGATGCGTCTGGGTTCAAAGTCCCAACTTCCCCTTGATGTCGGAAGCTGCCTTGTCAATAGCCTTGCCTGCTTCAGCCTTTCCAGTCTCTACGGCTTGGTTGGCTGCATCGTTGGCTGCATCCTTTACTGCACTCTTGGCATCCTTGGCGGCAGTCTTAGCGTCTTCTGCCACATCGGCAGCTGCGGCTGCGGCATCAGTTGGGATGGCTTTCAGGGCAGCCACAACGCTGGCAAAGGTCTCGTTGCCTGCTGTGTACTCGGCTACTTTCTCTTCGTTGTTGGCGATGAACTGCTGGAGTTTTGCAAGGTAAGCCGATTCCTCTTCCAGATTGCCCTCTGCTTGGAGTTTGGTGATATAGGCTTGTGCCTGCTGAAGGAGAGTCTGGAACTTTTCAGCGTCGTTGTCTTGAATGGCTACGGTGAGCGCTTCGATGGTTTGGTCAACATCTGCGCCTGGTTCTTCAACCACGAGGCTATCCTCTGTAGGGATGGAGTCGTTCTCTGAACCGCCCTTTGCTGTACCGTCGCATGCGGTGAAAGTGATGGCAGCAAGAGCCGAGATTGCAAATAAAATCTTTTTCATTTTGTTTTTGATTTTAGTTGTTAAACATGTAATAATGAGTGATAAACGTGATAATGTTTTCTAAACCGTTGCAAAGATAGCGAGTTTTTTCTTAACTTTGCAAATTGAAATGAGATTTTGAAAAGATGAAAAGACTTTTGACATATATTCTGGCTGTTTCCGTCTTCCTGATGTTCTTTGCATGTGGCGAAGACCGCACGTATGAGTACAAGGAGAAGACACAGCACAATAAGTGGATACATGATATGATGCTGGAGCACTATCTGTGGGCAGATTCGCTTGCGAATTATGAACCAGCATGGAAGAGTTATTTCTCAAAACCGGCTGACTTCTTGGCGTTGTTGGCGAAGCGGAGCAAACAGAATGACCAATGGTCTTATGTCGAGATTGACACGCTGGGTGAAGATGTTCACGAACGTGGTTACTTCAATCATATCGAATCCTATGGCATTGATTTCATGTTGATGACCGACCCCACAGGGAAGACCACCAAGCAGATGCTCCGTGTGGTGACGGTCTATCAGGATAGTCCTGCCAGTAGGGCAGGCTTGAAGAGGGGCGACTTCATTTGTTCGTTCAATGGTGCCAAGTTTACCAAGAATAACCTCTCCAAGTTGCAGAAAGGTGTGGCGAGGGAGTTGGAGGTGTGCCACATCGCAGAGAATGCAGAAGACTACAGTCTCTATTGGCGTGACACCGTGAAAGTCTCCTTGTCCGCTTCCAAATATGTGGAAGATGTGGCCTTTCCTGTCAGCAGAGTCATCACGGAGGATAATATCCGCATAGGCTATCTTGTGTGTACCCGTCTCACGGAAGGCCCAGTTGAGGGACAGGTGGCTCCACACACCCTTTATCAGCAGTCGCTTGATGCCATCATGGCCCAGATGAAGAGTGCGGGCGTTACGGAAATGGTGCTCGACCTTCGACTTTGCAATTTCGGCAACATCGACATGGCACAACGACTCGCTAGTTATGTAGTGTGTCCTGAAGCCATGGGCACCACTTTCGTCAAGACCTTCTGGAATGAGAAGCATACCGACCTGAATAAGGTTTATCCTTATGACACTTCTGTTGGTAACCTCGGACTTTCCCGTCTTTATATCCTTACGAGTCAATACACACAAGGGGCAGCCGAGTGGCTTATTCATGCGTTGCAACACTCGATGGGTGAGGACAACGTGATACTGGTGGGTACGGAAACGGCAGGCCAGAATGTGATGACCAGCGAGGTGTGGCACGACTTCTATGTGGGTCTCAACCCCGTCGTGGCTTATGTGGCTGATGGGGCAGACAACTACGATTATGCCCCCATACTCCCCACCATCGAGGTGGACGAGTTCTCCTATCTGGATTTATATGAGTATGGTGATCCCAATGAGACTCTTTTCAACACCGCCATCCTCCACATATTGGGGCTAATCAGCCAAAATGACAGCGAGTCCGAGAGTGAATCGGACAATTCGTCAGAGTGAAACACCATGGAATAAGAGTTGCTGAGGCACTTGGTTAGAATGTAAAACTTAAAACCAAGTGCGATTATGAACAACAACTATCAGAACAATCAGAGCCAGCAGCCGACTGGCAAGGAGGTTCTTGAACTATATGCGACGAACCTCGTGGAGCGTGCTAAGAACGGCAAACTAGACCCTGTGATTGGTCGTGACGAGGAAATCCGAAGGATTCTCCAGATTCTTAGCCGCCGTACAAAAAATAACCCGATTCTTATTGGCGAGCCAGGTACGGGCAAGACTGCCATTGTGGAAGGTCTTGCAGGACGTATCGTGCGTGGCGATGTGCCTGAGAACCTTAAGGACAAGCAACTTTACTCCCTCGACATGGGTGCCCTCATTGCTGGTGCCAAATATCAAGGCGAGTTTGAGGAGCGTCTGAAGGCAGTCGTCAAAGCAGTTGTGGAGAGTCAAGGGCAAATCATCCTTTTCATCGACGAGATTCACACCCTTGTGGGTGCGGGTCAGACGAGTGGTGCGATGGATGCAGCCAACATTCTCAAGCCTGCTTTGGCTCGTGGCGAACTCCGTTCCATTGGTGCCACCACACTTGATGAATACCAGAAGTATTTCGAGAAGGACAAGGCACTCGAGCGCCGTTTCCAGACGGTGATGGTCGATGAACCGGATGTACAATCTTCCATCTCCATCCTGCGCGGTTTGAAGGAACGTTATGAGAATCACCACAAGGTACGTATCAAGGACGAAGCCATCATTGCTGCTGTTGAACTCAGCAATCGTTACATCACCGACCGCTTCCTGCCCGACAAGGCTATTGACCTCATGGACGAGGCTGCCGCCAAACTCCGTATGGAGCGTGACTCTGTGCCTGAAGAATTGGACGAACTCAGCCGACGCTTGAAGCAGATGGAGATTGAACGTGAGGCCATCAAACGCGAGGGTGACAAGGAGAAACTCGCTGAACTCAACGAAATCATCGATACCCTTCGTGCCGATGAGCAGAAGCAGAAAGCCAAGTGGGAAGGTGAGAAGGCCCTCCTCAACCAAATTCAGAGCGACAAGCAGCAGATAGAACAACTCAAGTTCGAGGCCGACAAGGCAGAACGCGAGGGTAACTACGGTCGTGTGGCGGAAATCCGCTATGGCAAACTCCAGCATCTGGAAGAGGACATCAAGGCAGTGCAGGCAAAGTTGGTGGAAGCACAGGGAGGCACGGCACTCGTGAAGGAAGAAGTGGAAAGCGAAGACATCGCCGATGTGGTGAGCCGTTGGACGGGCATCCCCGTGAGCAAGATGCAGACCTCCGAGCGCACCAAACTCATCCATCTCGAAGAGGAGCTGCACAAACGTGTGATTGGTCAGGACGAAGCTATTCGAGCCGTCAGCGATGCGGTGCGTCGTAGCCGTGCAGGGTTGCAAGACCCGAAGCGACCGATAGGAAGTTTTATCTTCCTTGGCACTACGGGTGTGGGTAAGACAGAACTGGCCAAGGCGCTTGCCGACTACCTATTTGATGATGAGACCATGATGACTCGTATAGACATGAGCGAGTATCAGGAGAAGTTCAGTGTCACCCGACTCATCGGTGCACCTCCGGGCTACATCGGATATGAGGAGGGTGGTCAACTCACTGAGGCCGTGCGTCGTAAGCCTTACTCTGTCGTGCTCTTCGATGAGATAGAGAAAGCGCATCCCGATGTGTTCAACACGCTCTTGCAGGTGCTCGATGATGGCCGTCTGACCGACAATAAAGGACGTGTGGTGAACTTTAAGAACACCATTATTATCATGACCAGCAATGCCCAGCGCGACCAATTGCGCAGCATCTTCCGTCCAGAGTTCCTCAACCGTATCGATGACATCATCACCTTCTCTCCTCTCAACGAGGAGGAAATCCAGCAGATTGTCCGTCTGCAAGTCGGTAAAGTCGTCAAGATGGTCGCTCAGAATGGTATTACGCTCCGTGTCACCGACGCCGCCATTGCCCTTATTGCCAAGGCTGGCTACGACCCGCAGTTTGGTGCCCGTCCTGTTAAGCGAGCCATTCAGGAGAAACTCCTCAACGAACTCAGCAAACGCATCATCAGCGGTGAAATTGATCACGAGAAACCCGTTGATGTGGTGGTACAGGGCGACGGACTCGCTTTTGAGCAATAACGATTTATCTTGAACAAATAGTGACAAAAAAGACCGACAGCGCGAGCTTCATTGCGTTGTCGGTCTTTTTTTGTCGTACTTTGTAGTATATAGGTGCGTGAGCCTATTTCTCAGAAGTTTCTTCAGTCTTTTCTTCTGTGGCTTCTTCTTCCTTGCTGACAAATTCGGTGTAGCCATCTGCCACAAGGATGTTGTACCATGCGAGGACTTTGCGCATGTCGCTGACACGCACACGGTCGGTGTCGTAGTTGGGAAGCACTTTTTCGAAGAAGGCGATGATTTCTTCTTGGCTGGCCTTCTTGGGAGAGATGCCAACTGTTTTGTCACCGTAATTCTGCTTGATGGACTCGAAGACAGAGGCTAGACTGACTTCGCTGTCGTCGTTGGTGTAGATGGAGATGTCGCCGAGTGACACAACGCGGTCTGCTCCGAAGGCTGGCATGCGCTTCTTCTGCTCGTCGACGGTTTCTACAATGAGGCTCTTGTTGCCTCGCGAAATGAGCTTGTAAAGCCCTGGTTTGCCTGAGATGGCAAGAATCTTCTTAATCATAATAGTATTTATTTGTTCTGAGTAATCGGAGTGTTTTGAGTAATCGGAGTGATTGGAGTGGTTTCTCCTTCGAGGGTGTGGAGGATTTGGTCGATTTGTGCATGAAGGTCAGTGGTGCCGTCATTGATGATGCAGTAATCGGCGCGTTGGCGTTTTTCTTCTTCATCCATCTGTTGTGCCATGCGGGCTTCGATTTGCTCGGCTGTGGTGTGGTCGCGCTGGATGGCGCGTTGGAGGCGGATGGAGTGGGGGGCGTAGACCTCAATGGTCTTGTCAACCGTGTCTTGGAACCCCGTCTCGAAGAGGAGTGCGCATTCCTGTGCCACAATGGGGGAGTCTTGTCGGGCGGCCCAGTCAAGGAAGTCTTGTTTGACGACAGGATGGACAATGCTGTTGACTTTGGCTGCATTGTTGCTGTTGGCAAAAAGGTATTGTGCTATGACAGGTTTGTTCAACACATTATTTATATATATGTGGTCACCTATCAGTTGCGACAGTTTTTTGCGGATGACAGGGCTTTCCACCATCAGTCGTTTGGCTTCGTCGTCGCAATGGTAGACGGGAATGCCGCGTTGCTGGAGCAGCTGACACAAATAGGACTTGCCACTTCCAATGCCTCCTGTGATGCCGATGCGTGTCATTCAATCGCTTGTTCGATGATGTATTCCACAGATTCGGGCGAGATGCGCAGGTTGCGTATGTTTTCCGGCTGCTGACGGATGTGGACCTTGCAACGTTTGTTACCGCTTTGGGCTTCTTTGTAGTCTATCACGAGCAGAAAATCATTTTCCGAAATTTCGTCGTAGAGTGTGGAACTGACCAGGAAGGTGACGTGGCTTTTCAGGGGGAATGTGCGCATCACTTTATTGCTGGGTACATTCTCGCTGTAGATGGGCACTTGCAAGGTCTTGTCGGTGAAGATGTCCACACAGATTTGTGCGTCGATGGAGTCGGGGATGACTTTTGCACCACGTGGCACCAACAGCGCTAATTTTGATGTCAGAGTGTCTTCGAGCTCGGTGTAGGTGGTGTTTTCTGTCTTGATGGACGTGATGCTTTCATACAGATGGCTGGGTGCGTAGACATCGACAGAGTCGGGATAGAGGTGGGTGCCACAGAGATAACGGCCTGATGTGGTGTGGATGTGTCCGTTGAAGATGACGGGCACACGCTTATGCTGTCCGTTCGAGTAGAATGCTTCCACCTTGGCGGGAGAAGTGGACTTGAAGTCCATCCCTTGCGGTTTTCGCTTCATGACGGCGCGTTTAAGCATGTTTGTATCGATGACGATTCTGCCCGACTTTGTGTTGATGTCTTTGAAGTTGACCACAAGGTCGTGGCTTTCGTTTCGCATAAACTTGAAGTAGAAGGCATTCCACCCTTTTCCTGTGTAGGTGACTGTCACTTCGGAGGGCATGTCGCCAGTGAAGATGACGTTTTCGGGCTGTCCTTCAATCACCAGATTGTAGGTGATGTTGATCTCTGTAGTTTCCTTGATGGACTGCATGAACCAGAAGATGATGGATATCAACAGGAACATAAGGAATACAAGAAAATTGCGGTTGATTTTTATCAATCGCAATCTTCTGTGTATGACCTTGATGAAGTCGGTATTCATGCTTCTCTGGTGTTATGCGATGCCTGTGAGTCTCCTTTACCCTTATTGCTGCTGGGGCTGCTGGCTACCTTCTGCGTAAACGTAGTTGCGGTCAATCTGTATGGTCACGCCTTTGGCAATCTCGATAGTGAGGTAGGGCTGTCCTTCGTTGAGTGACTTGACGGTGCCGTACACGCCACTGGCTGTAATCACCTTGCTGCCGATAGCGAGGCTTTTGCGAAAGTTCTCAATTTCCTTCTGACGTTTGCGCTGTGGCCTGATCATGAAGAAATAGACAATGGCGAACATGGCCACGATCATGATGATCATGCTCCAATCGAATCCACCTTTGGTGGCTGCTGCTGCTTGAATTAAGTTGTACATGTTGTTTTAGTTTTTTATCGTTTAATGTTTAGTTCTTGGTCAAAATGTTCTCCTTCTTCAGCATCTTTGCTAGCGCGTCGAGAGTGCCGTTGACATAGCCGGCGCTTTTGGGTGTGCTGTACCACTTGGCAATTTCCACATACTCGTTGATGGTGACTGAGATAGGAATCTGGGGGAAACTCAGGAACTCGGCCACGGCTATCTGCATGATGATGACATCCATGTAGGCCAAGCGGTTGAACTCCCAATTCTTGATGCATTTGCCGATGAGGGAACGGTAGTACTCGTCGTTGATGATGACACGACGGAACAAGCGGGTGGCGAAGTCCTGGTCTTCAATGTCCTTGTATTCGGGCACGAGTTCCTGGTTCGCGCCGTTGGCAGGGTCGAAACGCTTGATGGTTTTGAGCACAAAGGTGTCCACCACTTCGCGGTCGTCGTTCCAGTAGAGACTTTGCTCTTCGAGGATGTCGTCGATGCGCTCGTCCTTCATGATGATGTTCTTGTAGAGTTTGCGCCACAATTCACGATCATCAGCATAGGTGACCTTCTCCATGGCCATGTATTCTGCATAGTACTCGCTTTGTTCGATGTCGGCATACAACTTCTTGATGTAGTCGAAGTCGCTGTCCCATGTCTTCTTCTTGGTCTCAACAAACTCTTTCAGTTGCTTGTTGATTTCAAGTTGCGCCGTGAAGCGGTTGTCGGCAAAGCGGTGGCTGACTTCCTCGTCGATGTGTGCCACCTTGTTGAGTTGCTCTTTATGTTCCACTTGCTGCACGGCATAGCGCGAGACGCTCACCATGAGTAGGAGAAGATAGTTGTAGAGATCGTATGCTTTTGATAGGCTGAAAAGAAGTTCCTTTTCTGCTGTTTCGATGTTTTTACTGTTGTTCTGATAGTATGCGTACATGAGTTGTACGATTTTCAGACGGATGAGGGTACGGTTAATCATGTCAAAAAACTCCTTTTTTGTATTTTGTGTAATTTTGTTTCAAGCAGTTGCACATCGGCTGCCTGCCGTTTTCTTGTTGTGTTGTACACTTGTTTTCGGGTGCAAATTTAGTGATTTAATCTGAAAAAACAGCCCTTTTTTATGTGAATGATTGTTGCAAACTGCAAAAAACGGCTTAAAATCTTGTATAAAACAAAAAAAAGCGACAATTTTGTGGCAAAATTACATAAAACTAACTGTAATAACATTTATAAATAAAGTAAACATAAACATAAAAACAGAGATTATGGGTGAAATAGAAAAAGACCTGGTATACTCAGAAGGTGTCAAGGCCGGCAAGCGCATCTATTACTTTGATGTGAAGCAGAGCAGAAATGGTGACAAGTACATTGCGATTACGGAGAGCAAGAAGATTAATGAGGGAACTCCTGAGAATCCTCGCTTTTCTTTCCAAAAACACAAACTGTTTCTCTACAAGGAAGATTATGAAAAGTTCATGGTTGCACTGAACCGGACACTGGAAGTGGCGAAGGGAAACCTGTCGGTTGAGGATGCCATGCAGGAGAACGGGTCTGCTGATTCTTTGCAAGAAGGTAACGAAGTCGTGGCTGCAGGAGAAACGGCTGCTGACAACGATGCCGAGAAACCAGAAAAGAAGAGTTTCTTGGACAAGGTTAAGGACATCTTTTGATGAATGAAGGAGGCAAAAACGGGCTTTTCTCGTTTGACGAAGCCTCTTAAAAGCATGTGAAATAGAAAAAAGAAGGGAAAACTTTTGTCATCTTTGGCAAAAGTTGTACCTTTGTGCCGCTTTTTTGGGCAACACATTGGCTTCACCCCCGTGAATGCATTCGTGTGATGGCGAATTAAGCGCGAACAATACTTAGGGCATGTTCCTAAGATTGTTAATTCTAACTTAATTTATAGTAACACAAAAAATTAAAAAAATGAAAGAAATTACACTGAACGCGCAGACTCGTACAGAGTTTGGCAAGAAGGCCAGCCGTGACCTCCGTCGCGAAGGCATGATTCCAGCCATTTTCTACGGCGTAGAGAAAGACGAGAAAGGTCTTCCTGTGGCAAAAACCATCAAGATCGCTGAGAAGGAACTTGCCAAGTTGCTTTACACTCCTAACGTATATATCGTCAACCTCACAGTGGACGGCACTCCAGTCAAGGCAATCCTGAAGGATTTGCAGTGCGACTTCGTGACCGACCGTCCTGTACACGTTGACTTCTATCAGATTACAGAGGACAAGCCTGTTGTGTTTGAGATTCCTGTTAAGCTCAATGGTCTTGCAGAAGGTGTACGTGCCGGTGGTAAGCTCACGCTCAACGTTCGCAAGTTGGCAGTGAAGGCACTTTACACTCAGTTCCCCGACACACTCGACATCGACGTGACCAACCTTGCACTTGGCAAGTCTATGAAGGTGGCAGAACTCTCTTACGACAACCTCGAAATCATCACTTCGAAAGAAGTGGTCGTTTGTGCAGTTCGTATGACTCGTGCCGCTCGTGCCGCTGCTGCAGAGGCTGAGTCAGCTGAGTAAGCGAGAGTGCTACAACAGAAGTGAAGTTCTGAGAGTGTATCGCGCTGCCCCTCTGGTGTGCGGTACACTCTCTTTTTATATATGATAATTCAACTTTCGGAAGTTACCGGTTCTTTGCGAGCAAAGCGCTACGCGATGGCGCTCAGGAGTTAAAGGAGTTATAGCCTATACTCTGTCAACTGTGGAGAGGAGTTTTCACGCCAGCATTACATTCGTCTTTAACTCCTCTAACTCCTTTAACTTCTTGAACTACAAGAAGGTGGAGCATGCGAAACTTAAGTATGATAATATGTGGTTGTTGGATTTGTTTCGGCGCAAGCCCGCAGAAACGGAAGATAACAGTATGAAGTATTTGATAGTGGGTCTTGGCAACATTGGCCGTGAATATGAAGGAACCCGTCACAACATCGGTTTCCGAGTGATTGATGCCTTTGCAGAAAAGCAAGGTGCTGACTGGCAAGACAAGCGCTATGGCTTTGTTGCAAGGACACGTGTGAAGAATGCGGAACTCATCTTGCTCAAGCCTTCCACCTACATGAACCTCTCAGGACAGGCCGTGCGCTATTGGTCGCAGCAGGAGAAGATTCCTGTGGAGCGCATCCTCGTCATCGTCGATGACCTAAGTTTGCCTGTTGGGAAGATTCGTATGCGTGGCAGCGGTAGCGATGGCGGTCATAATGGACTGAAAAACATTGCGTCGTGCATGATGACTCAGGATTATGCCCGCATCAAGTTTGGCATTGGCAACGAATTTCCTCGTGGCACACAGGTGGACTTTGTGCTCGGCCAGTTCAGCGATGAGGATAATAAAATCATCGATGAGAAGGTGGACTATGTCGGCGAGATGATCAAGAGTTTCTGCTTGCAGGGGCTTGACCGCACGATGAACCAGTATAATAAAAAATAAAGTTTAAAGTTTAGAGTTTAAAGTTTAAAGAGGCTGACGCGGTGTTTGCAAACGAGCCGCATGGTCTTTAAACTTTAAACCTTAAACTTTACCAATTTAAGATGGAAGCACGATTAGACAAATGGCTTTGGGCGGCACGCATCTTCAAGACGCGCTCCATTGCTGCCGATGCTTGCAAGAATGGACGCATCACTATGGCTGGTGTGAAGCAGAAAGCCTCCAAGATGATTAAGGAGGGCGACATCATCGAGGTGCGCAAGCCTCCCATCACCTATGCTTTCAAGGTTCTGAAAGCCATCCAGAACCGCGTGGGTGCCAAGCTCGTACCCGAAGTGTTGGAGAACGTGACGGCCAAAGAGCAGTTGGAACTCTTGGAGATGAACCGCATCAGCGGCTTCGTTGGCAGAGCACGAGGAACAGGTCGTCCCACCAAGAAGGAGCGTCGCGAACTCGACGATTTCATCCAACCTGCCTTCTTTGGCGATTTCGACTTCGACTTCGATGATGACGAGGACGAGATGGACGATGAGGAATGATTCTTTGATGAACGAAAAGAGGGGGAAGTACCAACGGCGGTGCTTTCCCCTCTTCTGTGTCGTGGCCTCTTCATGTTTAACGTAAAAGCCTCTTAACCGACGTCGTCGATGTCGGTTAACCGATGTCGACGACGTCGGTCAGTCGATGTCGACGATGTCGATTCAGAGGTTGTGGAAGCACCGTTTAAGAGGCAATGCCGTTGAGTCTATTGCCCGAGTGTCTTTTCTGTAATTGAACAGATGTTCACGACGGTCATCATCGCTTTCTCGAGGCTCTGCACAGGACAGAACTCGTGAGGACCGTGGAAGTTGAGTCCGCCTGCGAAGATGTTGGGGCAGGGGAGTCCTTTGAAGGAGAGTTGGGCTCCGTCGGTACCGCCTCGGATGGCACGTACTTTGGGGGTCATGCCAGCGGCTGAGATGGCTTCTTTGGCGATGTCGATGATGTACATCTTGTCCTCCACTTTCTCGCGCATGTTGTAGTATTGGTCTTTCAGTTCGAGGGTGGCGATGCTGCCGTATTTCTCGTTGATAGTGTCCACAATATCAGTCATTTCTGACTTTCTGCTCTCGAAATACTCTCGGTCGTGGTCGCGGATGATGAAGGAGAGTTGCGCCTTCTCGCAGGTGCCGCTGAGGTGGGTGAGATGGAAGAAACCCTCGTAGCCTTCAGTCGTCTCAGGGGTCTCGTCGGCAGGCAGCATGCTGACCAGTTCGGTGGCGATACGGGCGGCATTGAGCATTTTGTCCTTTGCATAGCCAGGATGGACGGAACAGCCGTTGATGGTGATTTTGGCAGAGGCGGCATTGAAGTTCTCGAACTCAATCTCGCCCACTTCGCTGCCATCCATCGTGTAGGCGAAGTCGCAGCCGAACTTCTCCACATCGAAGTGGTGGGCACCCTGGCCTATCTCTTCGTCGGGATTGAAGCCCACACGAATCTTGCCGTGCTTGATTTCCGGATGTTGTTGCAGATACACCATAGCCTGCACGATTTCGGCAATGCCGGCCTTGTCATCTGCTCCGAGCAGCGTGGTTCCGTCGGTCACGATGAGGTCTTCGCCTTTGTGGTTGAGCAGTTCCGGAAATTTCTCTACAGCGGTGACGATGCCATCAGACAGCACGATGTCGCTGCCGTTGTACTGGGTGACAATGCGTGGTTTCACATTCGTGCCAGAAGCGTCAGGACTGGTGTCCATGTGGGCGATGAAACCGATGGTCGGAACCGATTTTTCGGTATTAGAGTAAAGCGTTGCATAAAGGTATCCAAGTTTGTCAAGTTCAACCTCTTGCAATCCTACTTTTATCAGTTCTTCTTTCAGGTATTCAGCAAATACACGCTGCTTTTCAGTCGATGGTGTTGTGCCCGTTTCTTCCGACGATTGTGTGTCGAAAGAGACATATTTCAAGAAACGTTCTACTATTTCCATGGTTACTCTTCTGAACAGAACATTGGATCCCAGCAAGGCAGAAGTGTTGGCTTCTGCTGGCTGGCTTTGATGATTTTCTCGGATGCGTATTTCTTGTTGATGACCAAGCGGAACATGTAATTGTCAAACCACTCGTCGGTCATGATGATGTGGCCTTGGTGTCCGCTGCCAGCTCCCCAAGAGTTTTCCACCTCCCATTTGATGGGCTTGCCTGTTTCGTCGAGGTCGACGGCTTTCAGGGTCATGGCGTGTGTGGAGCCAGAATCGAACGACTTGATGCGTTGCGCCTTGTCCATGCCAAAGTGAACGCCAAAAATCTCGTCGAAGTTGTAGTTGGCGAGGTCGGCAATGCCACGCGAACGGTCGAGGAACTTGTTCACGTCGCAGGAGAAATACATCATGGTGCTGTCCTTGATGGAAGCGATGGCAGCCTCCTTGATGTCCTGCATCGGCACGTTCAGGTAGAGCCAGTTGTGGCCGTCGTAGGTGTGGCGGTCGTACTGAATCTCGTAGGTCTTCCAATACTCACGGGTCGGGTCGTTCATCAGCATGATGTAGTCGTTCTGAAGGTCGAGGTTGATGAACTCTTTGTAGAACGACTGGGGTGTGTAGCGTTTGGGCGGATAGACGGCTCTTCCGTCATAGTCCTTGGGTGCCCATGTGAACTCTGTGACGGGTGTGCCAAATCCGAGGGTGAGCATGTGGTAGATCTCGGAGAGGAACTGCTCCTTCTTGGCCATCAGCTCCTTGTTGGAAGCCTTGGGATTCTCGCGCAAAGCCAAGGCATCTTCACGCAGTTTGCGCTTGAGGAATGTGGTGAACTGGCTGGTGTTGTTGGAGGTGTAGGTTTCGGGCATCACTCCCTTGGGCACTAAACCGTATTTCGCCACAAGGTCGGCCACACCTGTGAATGTGCCTCCGTCGGAGAGGGGATTCTGGAAGAGCCACATGACCGTTTGGTCGTCCATCGGCTTTTGGCGTGTGTCGATGACGGCTTGCAGGAAGAGGTTCGACTTCTCCAGCTGGTCGTAGAAGAACAGGTAATTCTGCGAGAACTCCATGGTTGTGGGCAGGCTCTGCTCTTTCATCATCTTTGCTCTCAGCACGTTAAGACCCGTGAAGAGCCAACAGCGTCCCGATGACTTCTGGTCGGTGATGCCCTTTGAAGGCACGGAGTTGGAGAAGTAGGTGTTTTGTTCCACCTGGTTCTCTTGATTGGTGGCCAATGAGGAAACGGGGCCTACTGCCAGAGCGTTTTTGATGGCACGTTCGCTACCTGTAATTTGGTTGGCTTTTGCAAATCGTGTGAGCATCTCCTGCGAGATGTTTTGTGCTGATGCGACGACAGCGCAGCTCAGCAGGGCTAAAGTTAGGGTTGCTTTTCTCATGTGAAAAAGGGTGATGTTTAAGATTTTGTTGCGAAATTAGTGAAAAAACTTTAGTTGTTTGTCGTTTATCCATAAATTGTTGCTAACTTTGCCCGGTTTTGTGATTTTTTAATATAATAAATGTAAAATGCATTCGTTATTAAAGAGTAACATAATCACCATAACAGGAAACTAATTACTACTGTTTTATACATCTAATTTTAATATCTAAATCTCATATAATAGCAACATGAAGATTTCTTTCTTCAAAAGAATAGTATTGGTCGTAGGGCTTGCCATCGCTGCCCCGTCAGCGTTTGCACAGTCCATGTCAGATAATCAGGTGATCAGTTTCATCCGTACGGAGATGGAACGCGGAACGACTCAACAACAGATTGTGACGAAATTGCTGAAGAAGGGTGTTACGCCCGAGCAGTTGCGCCGTGTGCGCAAGAAGGCTGAGGCAGAACAGAACACACTGGGTGCATCGGATTTGACAGGCCAGAATGACGGTAAGTCACAAAGTCGTCTGCGTTCAGAACAGCAACAGCGTGGGGAGCAGTCGCAGATGCAGAATCAGTATATGGTTCAGTCGCAGCAGCGCATGCAGAACCGCAACTACGGCACTATGGGAGAACGACGTCAGGCATTGAATGATGGGGTTGCCTTCCTTGACATAGACTCTGTGGCATATTACCAAAACAAGTTCAGCGATGAAAATCAGGTGTTCGGTCGCAATATCTTCAACAATCAGATGCTGACATTTCAACCCAACATGAACATGGCCACACCGACCAACTACCGTTTGGGTGCTGGCGATGAGGTGATTATTGATGTGTGGGGTGCATCGCAGGAGACGTTCACGGAGACCATCTCGCCAGATGGCACTGTGGTCATCACGGGCATTGGCCCTTGCAAGATAGGAGGCATGAGTGTGGGCGAGGCAACTGCTTATCTTCGTTCTCGCTTAGGACAATATTACTCGGGTTCAAGCATCTCGCTGGCCGTCGGAGGCACCCGAAGCATTCAGGTGCAGGTGATGGGTGAGGTGAATGTGCCTGGAACATACACTTTGAGTTCTCTTTCTTCCGCCTTTAATGCACTTTATGCAGCAGGTGGCATCAACGACATCGGTACGTTGCGTAACATCAAGGTGTATCGTCAGGGTAGGGTCATCTCCACCGTGGACGTGTATGATTACATACTGAACGGCAATGCCAGAGGTGACGTGCGCTTGAATGACAACGACATCATTGTGGTGGGGCCATACGATGCCTTGGTGGAGATTCACGGAAAAGTGAAACGCCCCATGTTCTATGAGATGAAGAAGTCCGAGAGTTTGGCCACTATCCTTGATTATTCGGGTGGTTTTGCAGGCAGTGCTTACAAGAAAAGCATTCGTGTCACTCGTAAAAATGGAGCAGAATACTCGATGCATACCGTGGGAGAGTTCGACTGGAGCACCTTCACGTTGGCCGACGGCGATTCCATTTATGTGGATAGCGTAGTGGCCCGTTATTCCAACATGGTGGAAGTGCGTGGAGCCGTCTTCCATAGCGGTATGTATGAACTTGGCAGTAACATCTGTAGCGTGAGAGACCTGATTAATGCAGCGGAGGGACTCCGTGAAGATGCCTTCACCAATCGTGCTGTCATGCATCGTCAGAAAGAAGACCTGACCTTGGAGGTGTTGCCCGTTGACATCAAGGGCATCATGCAAGGTGAAGTGGCAGACATCCCATTGCGCAAGAATGATGTGCTCTTCATTCCGAGCAAGAGGGATATGGAAGGTGAACGTACGTTTGCCATTACAGGCGAAGTGCGCTACCCTGGTACTTATGTGTATGCAGACAACACCACGATTGAAGACCTCGTGTTGCAGGCAGGTGGATTGACCGAAGCCGCTTCAACCGCTAAAGTCGATGTTTATCGCCGTATCACCAATACCCAGACATTGATGGGCGATGAGGCGCTGACCCAGACTTTTACATTTGCGCTGAAAGATGGTTTTGTGATTGATGGTGAACAAGGATTCACGCTTGCACCTTACGACCAGGTGGTGGTCAGAAGAAGTCCCACGTATGTGACACAGAAGAATGTGAGTGTTTCTGGTTCCGTGAACTTCCCTGGTTTTTATGCGATGACGGACAAGAACTATCGGTTGAGCGATTTGGTGAAGGATGCAGGTGGAATTGACAATTTCGGTTATGCAAAAGGTGCCCGTTTGGAACGCCGCATGACAGAAGAGGAGCGTCAGCAGCAGGAAGCATCGCTCAGAGCGGCACAGATTGCATTGTACGAAGAGGCCATGCAAAAGGAGAATGGAAATTTCAACTTGGAACGCGCCGATTCGCTCTTGATGATGAAGTTGGATATTGGTAACACCTTCCCTGTTGCTATCGACCTGGAAGAGGCTATGAAGCATCCCGGAGGTGTGGACGACATCATGTTGCGTGAGAATGACCAACTGATTGTGCCACAGTATTCTTCCACCGTGAAAGTAAGTGGCGATGTGATGTACCCCATCTCGATGAACTACAGGAAGGGCGAATCCCTCAAGTATTACATAGAACACGCTGGTGGATATGGTGACAATGCGCGTAAACGTCGTGTTTATGCTATTTATGCGAATGGCTCTGTAGAACTGCTCAGTCACCATAGCAAAAAGGCTGTGCAGCCAGGATGCACGGTTGTGGTGCCATCGAAGAAGCAGAAGAACAAGATGACCACAGCCGAATATGCAGCAATGGGAACATCGGCAGCCTCTATTGCAACCATGATGGTGACCATTGCAAATATATTGAAGTAAGTCTTTGATGATGAAAGAAAAAAAAGTCAGCTGTATGGAAGAAACCAATCATAAAGAATTCATTGACTTGAGAGATGTGGCCAAGAAGATGTGGAGCAGAAAGAAGTTGTTCCTGATTGTGTGGCTCATCACGCTTGCAATTTCATGTTTCATCATCTTGCCAGTTCCTCGCACTTATCAGGCATCTGTGGTGATGGCTCCCGAATCGGCCAACACAGAGGGAGGTTCCTTGTCTTCCATCGCCAATACATTTGGATTCAACCTTGGGAATATGGCAACGAACGATGCTTTCTATCCAGACATCTATCCTGAGGTGGTTGCATCGAACAATTTCATCACCGATTTGCTGGCCGTGAAGGTGAAGTCGCTCGATGGCACGATTGATACAGATTACAAGACCTATCTGGAACAGTATCAGCAGAGCGTATTCTATATGGTTCCTATTCGTTGGGTAAAAAGACAAATCAAGCAACTGACGGAAGGGGCATCTCCTGTGACAAAGTTTGGCAATGTCCCACAAGGTAAATCGGGCGCGTTTATGTTGACAGAACAGCAATTGGCCATCTATGAGAGTGTCCGCACTTCCATAACCTGCTCTGTTGACAAGAAAACAGGTATCATTACAATCAATGTGGTTGACCAGGATCCGCTTATCTGCGCCACGATGGCTGATTCCACACGTGTGCGCCTTCAGGACTTCATCACTCAATACCGCACAGGCAAGGCTCGTGTGGATTATGAGTATTATCAGAAGTTGACCGATGATGCTCAACGTGAATACGAGGAAGCGCTGCGAGTATATGGTGTTTATTGCGATTCCCATTTGAACACCATCTTGCAGTCGGAACTGTCGAAACGAGATGAACTGGAGAACGACCTCAGCATGAAGCTCAACGCCTATAACACGATGAACACCCAGTTGCTCACAGCAAAAGCAAAGATACAGGAGAACACCCCTGCCTTCTCGCTGCTGGAAAGCCCAACTGTTCCCGTGAAACCGACTGGTCCTAAACGTATGATATTTGTAGCTGGTATGATGTTCTTGGCTTTCATAGGTACGACAATCTATATCTTCAAGGATAGCATCATAGGGCAGCTGTTGGGTAAGAAGCAGGAAGAAAAGGTGGAGTGAAGTGCAGCATTTGAGCGATATATTCTTGATTGATACAAGTAAGTTCCAGCGGCTTTTTCTTGTACCGAAGTTAGACCTCTCGCGATGGATGGTTATTCCGTTGCGTGACATCGCCCTTTGGATTTATTATGTAGGCATTCTCATATCCTTCTACGGCACGCTGGCTCCTTGGTTTTTGTGGCCCATCTATTCATACAACCATTTCATCGTTTTTATTCCCATTGTTGTATCGTTTCTCTTGTCTCGCACGTTGAGCCACCCCATCTTCACCCGCAAGGATTACATGTGGCCTTTTGTGGCTTATTGTGTCTATATACTGGTGATGTGTGTGTTGAGTGGCAAGAACATGAATGGTTATATTGGAGAATCTTTCCGAGCTGTTGTGTTTCTGTTCCTTTTCATGCTTGCCAAGGAAGAACTGCCCAAGCTGGGAGATATGCTGGCTAAGAGTATGGGCATCATACTCATCCCGTCTTTGATAGGATTCATTCTTTATCTAATGGGGTTCCCTTTGCCGCATTACCACACGGTTCCTGCTTTTGCAGATTTCTATTCATACGAGAACTATTTTCTGTTTCTGTTGGACGACCGATCTTTATTACAGATTTTCCCTCGTTTCCATGCTGTTTTTCTGGAGCCTTCCCACATGGCGATGGCTTGTGTGGTTTTGCTGATGACACAAGTGGGGAAGTGGAAGAAGTGGTATAACGTCATCATGTTTATTGCCATTGTCTGTTCTTTCTCTTTGGCTGGTTATGTGTTCTTGGTCATTATGTCATTCTCCTCGTCGTGGATGAAGCGGAAGGCCATCATGAAGAAACTGTTTCTTCTGATCGGTTTCATTGCTGTGGCTGTAACGGCTGTTCTCTTCTATAACGAGGGAGAGAATCTGATGAATGACATGATTGTCCAGCGAATGGCAGTTGATGACGAAGGGAAATTGGAGGGCGATAACCGTGTGTCTAAGGATTTTGACACCGTCTTTGAAGAGTTTGTCCAGTCTGATCAGCTGCTAACTGGCGCTGGTGCTGAAAATATGGAAGATTTCGGAGTCGGAAATGCGGGATATAAGGTGTATTTGTATGTGAATGGGCTGATTTCTTTACTCTTCCTTATCATTTTCTTTGTTGTGTTGTCATCGACTTGTAACTATAAACGTGGGATGATTGTGATGTTGATTTTTCAGTTTGTGTCTTTCATTCCACATGCAATACCATTAAAATTATATTTTTTCATACCACTTTACATTTTGGCTTTTAGGGAAATCAATCTGAGTCCCGATGAGTCTGCAGAACAGAAGGAGTTGATTCATGGAGAAGTCTAATCGCATAGCTATCAATACTTTATCCCAGTATCTTCGCACGGGGATATGCATGGTTCTTTCTTTGTACTCCACACGTATCATTTTAAGAGTGCTCGGAGAGTCCGATTTTGGTATCTATTCTTTGATAGGCAGCATCGTTTTGATGCTGGGTTTCATCACCACGTCTTTATCAACAAGCACACAACGGTTCTTGTCGTATTCCTGGGGAAAGAACGACTTCAACGAGACGAAAATCATTTTTGGCAATGCGATGAGCATGCATGTTGGTATATGTGTCGCGATTGCTCTGGTGATGTTGCTGATAGAACAGCCTCTTGTGCACGGCTATCTTAAGATAGAAGAATCTCGTCTTGGTGCGGCGGATTTCGTCTATTACATGGTGGTGCTGATTCTCGCCATGACTTTTATCACGGCTCCTATCAAGGCTTTGTTCATTGCTCGTGAAAATATCGTGTTCTCCTCTTGTGTGGATGTGCTGGATGGATGTGTGAAATTGGGAGGTGCCATCGGGCTTTCGTGGGTGACCATCGACACGTTGAAGGCATACGCCATGCTGATGGCATCCATCTCGGTTCTGAGTTTTGTCATCTATACAGTCTATGGCTTGTCACACTACGAGGAGTGTCATATCCCTCGCGTTTCCGAACTGTCAAAGACGCACCTCAAGAAACTGTCTGGCTTTGCGGTTTGGAATGTCTATGCTGTGGGCAGCACCATTGTCCGCACACAGGGGGTGGCGGTGATATTGAACCGTTTTCTTGGCACCCTCATTAATGCTGCTTATGGCATAGCCCTTCAGGTGACAGGGGCTGTCAACTCGATAGCAGGGTCTATCATTAACGCCATCAATCCGCAGCTCATGAAAGCCGAAGGTCGTGGCGACAGAGCCGAGATGCTCAAACTGACGACTCTGGAGAGCAAATATTCTTACCTCATTCTTTCCACTTTACTCATTCCGATGATAGTGGAATTGCCCTCTGTGTTGACCTGTTGGCTACAGGACTATCCTGACCATTCGGTTCAGTTCTGTGCTCTCATCATGGCATCGGTCATTTTTGACCAGACGACCGTCGGACTCACATCGGCCAACCAGGCCATTGGGAACATCCGCAACTATTCCTTGCTCATCAGCACCATCCGTCTGCTTATTCTGCCGGGTGCGTGGTTGTGTCTTTACTTGGGCATGCCTGTCTATTCGGTGATGGTTGTCTACCTCTGTTTCGAGGTGCTTTGTGGCATTGTGCGCATTCCGTTCTTGAAGTGCACGGCGGGCTTGGATGTAGTTAACTATTGCAAGAATGTCTATGTGAAGACGGCTCCAGCCGTGGGGGGAAATGTGCTTGTTTCAGTTCTACTGAGCAGAATGTTTGAGCACCCGTGGCGTTTCGTGGCGACGGAAATTGTTGGATGCCTGTCTTCCATCGTCCTGATTTATTTATTCTCCTTGTCTGCCGAGGAGAAACAATGGATAAAAAGTCGAATCTGTTCAATCAAGTCTAAGGTATGATCAATATACTAGCCACTCTGCGTTTCAACATCAAGGCTTTTGGCTTCGTGAAAGGCCTTTGCTTGCCTGTCTATGTGTATGGTTCCATCAAGATAAAAAGCATAGGCACCATTCGGCTTCATTGCCCCGTGCGGCGCAGGCTGATTATCATTGGTGCGAATCATGATACGGTCGCTGCCTCATGTACGTTGTTCAATAACGAGGGAACCGTGGAGGTGTATGGGCGTGTGTACCTCAATTATGGCTCGGTTTTCACCAACAAGGGTGTGGTGATTTTCCGAGGCAATAATATCGTTAGCAATCAGTCCGACATCAACATCTGTCAGAAACTGGATGTGGGCTATAACACCATTTTCGGATTTGAAAATCATGTTGCCGACCATGATCATCATTTTATGGTGGATGTCAACACGCATAGGGTGTATCGAAATAGTGCTCCCATAGTCTTGGGACGTTTCAATTGGTTCGGCGGTAATTGCTTTATCAAGAAGGGAACGGTTACTCCCGATTATCTGACGGTCGCGTCTCCGTGCAGCATGCTGTCGAAAGACTATAGTGCACTTCCTCCTCATAGTGTGTTGGCCGGGTGTCCTGCCCGTCCTGTGAAGCAAGGCATCCGCCGTATCTGCAACTTTCCTACAGAGTGTAAGATAAGAGAATTCTTCCGTCAGCATCCAGAGGCTGAATATTATCAGATAGACGAGCATGCGAACCTTGACGATGTGTGCAGATTACCATCATGAATGATGAGGAAGCGTGACGGGAAGAAGCTCAAAAAGGAACCCCGTTCTGAATTGATAGACACTGGAAGAATCAATCAAAAGGAAGTGGCGTTTTTAATTAAGCGGCAACGGCGTTGTCCTATTGGACTTACTTCCACAAAGCTCACGAGGGTAGTGGTGTAAAGTTCACGAGCCTTCCAATGTTGTATCTTAACCATCTCTTTGCTAAGAGATTTAAATCTATTTGTATGACTTCGAACAGATTTTATTTGATGTTTTTGTTGGCGGCTTCTGTCCTTTTCTTTTCGTGTGAAAAGGATACGGAGACCGGAGAGTTGGAAAACGAGACTTCTGAGGATACCCCCACAGAAGATGTGCGGTATTACAAAAATCCTCCCTATCCTGTGGATGCCGACACGTTGCGGATTCTTGCGATAGGCAACAGCTTTTCGTTGGATGGGATGACCTATGTGGATGCTCTGGTGAAATCAGCTGGTATAGATGAGAAACGGTTGTGTCTGTATGAAGCGACAAAAGCTGGTGCGTCTTTCAGCACTTGGCTGAGTTTTTTGAAATCAGAGGAGGCGGTGAATATATGGCGCAAGGCAGGCAAAGTGAAGATGAAAGACGTGGGTACGTTACCTCAGTTGTTGGCGCAACCTTGGGATGTGATTATAGTGCAGCAGGTGAGCAACCAGTCCTACAAGTGGGAAACCTATAGTTGCCTGAAGGAATACGTGGATTTCATCACCTCTTCATGCTTGAACCCGAATGTGTGTTTTGCCTTCCAATTGGTTTGGAGCCATACGCCAGATGAAATGCCCCATGTATTGCAAGGCAACATAGCGTGCTGTGAGAAGATGTCGAAGGAAATTGGCATTGACGTGATTATCCCTACAGGGATAGCCATACAGTTGGCAAGAGGAACAACCTTGAATGACGATGCTTATATGACGCGTGACAATTGGCATCTGAATCGCGGTATGGCCTGCTACATAGCCTCCTGTACATGGTTCGAGACGTTGCTCCGTCCCGTGTTTGGCATACCAGTGGTGGGCAATACTGCCAAACCAGATGGTGACTATTCGGACGCAGACATTCTTCTGGGGCAGCAATGTGCAGAGCGGGCGGTGAAGAATCCTTATGCTGAAGTGTGGTGATGTCTGTTGCTGGCATAAATTGGACATAAAATGTGGCTACCTTGATGTAGGACAACAATAAAGGACATTTCATTTTGTGGTTTCTTGAGAAAGCTGTACCTTTGTACATGATAAGTTGAAGATCGAATATTGAGGCATGGATATAGCTTACATCCTACATACTACAGAACTGAGCGATGGTTCGACAAAGGCATTTTTGAACATGCTTGATGGCTTGTTGCCGTATGGTGTCAAGCCACATGTGATTCTGCCAGACAGAGGGGGAGTATTCCACGAATTGAACAACCGCCATATTCCGACCCTTGTCTTGACATATCGTCCATCGGCTTATCCACATTTCCGTACATGGAAGGAGCGCATACTATTCATTCCAAGACTGTTGGCGAGGATAATAGTGAATAGAAGAGCGAGTAGAGCATTGCTTCCTTATTGTATGGAGCATGGGATAAAGATTGTCCACACGAATACGGGCACTCTTCGTGTTGGTTATGATGTGGCACATAAAATGGGTGTTCCTCATCTTTATCACATTAGAGAGTTTGCAGATCTGATAGGCTGGCATTATTTTCCCACGAAAAAATCTTTTCTAAAGCAGTTTGAAGCCAATCGTTCATACTCGATTTGTGTGACCAGGGCGGTTCAGCAGCATTATGCTCTTGAAGAGAAGGGAAAGTCATCTCGAGTAATTTACGATGGTGTGTTCCATGTTAAGGATGTAATGCCATCATTGTCGGAAAAGAATTATTTCCTGTTTGCTGGACGAATCCAGCCTGCCAAAGGGTTAGAACAATTGTTGCAAGCATATCAATCTTATGTGACAGGGATGGAGAACCCATTGCCTCTGAAAGTGGCTGGAAGTATCGCTGATGGCGCTTATTATCAGAGTCAAATGGATTTTGTACGCGAGAACCGTTTGACTGAGAATGTGGAGTTCTTGGGACATTGTGATGACTTGTCCAAATGGATGCAAGCGGCACGTGCTCTCATCATATCTTCACCCTTCGAAGGTTTTGGCTTTTGTATGCCAGAAGCCATGTGTCAGGGATGCTTGGTCATAGGTCGCAACACTAGTGGCACCAAGGAACAAATGGACAATGGCTTGGCAATGGAAGGGAAGGAGATTGCGCTCCGGTATGAAACTTGTGAGCAGTTAGCTGCTATTCTCTCAGAAGTGGCCACCCATCCCGTTCAGTGCTACGATGATTATACCCAGAGAGCTTTTCGAGTGGTTAATCATTTCTACACACAAGAAACAAATGCGAAGGAAATATATCATTTTTACAAAGATATCATATAATTTCTCAATCACATGTGTCAATTAGCCATTCTAATGACTGCATACAACAGCGAGGCATATATTCAAGAGCAGATAACCTCCATCCTGTCGCAGACCAATAAGGACTGGGACTTGTTTGTTCGTGATGACCAGTCGACCGACAGTACACCCACCATCCTGTCTCAGTTTGCTAAGCGCGATAGACGTATCCATGTGGTGCCTGATGCTGTGAAACGTGGGGCGAAACATGGATTCATGTGGCTGCTACAGCAGGTGGAGGCTCAGTTTTATATGTTTTGTGACCATGATGATGTTTGGTTGCCTACCAAGATAGAGAAATCGCTTGCTCTGATGAAACAGCAGAAAGATTTGATGAATAGACCTCTGATTGTCTGCCCGGATGTGAAGCTGGTGGATGAACATCTGCAGGTTATCGCGGAATCCTATTGGTCGCATAAGCATCACCGCTTAAGTATGTTCTCAGATCGATACTATCATCTGTTTTACAATAATGTGTTGGGTTGTACCATGTTGCTGAACAGGAAGGCGCGTGACTTGTCTTTACCATATCCCCCAGATACCGCCATGCACGATTCCTGGCTCGCTCTTACAGTCTTGTGGCATGGGGGAAGATTGATTCCTCTTAATGAACAACTCATGCTATATCGTCAACATAGTGGCAATACCATAGGAACCCCGCCTGTTCCAAGTTTGTTCGAACAATTGTCAAGAATCTCTCGGTTGATGAAGAAAACGAAAGTGCAGTATGATTCCAGTCGACACTTGACACACTTGTCCTATATAAAGTTTTTCCTGCTCAAGTTGAAATATATGCTTCGTATTCATTGGGATGCGCACAAATAGTGAAGATTTTATGAAGAAGGTAATTATTTTAGGTCATTTTGCACTCGGGACCAATAACCTTAACGGGCAAACAATTAAGACGAAAATCATCACCGAGGCTTTGCAAGACCAACTTTCGTCTCGCGAAGTTGGCATAGAAGATACGGCTGGTGGATGGCGATTTTTGCTGCGTTTGCCTCTGGTCGTTCTCCGTATGCTACGTGGTGCAGAAGATATAGTCATCCTGCCTGCTTATAAAGGTGTGCGTGTTATCGTGCCGATGCTGGTCTGCTTGAATGTTTTTTTTCATCGTCATCTCCACTATGTGGTGATCGGTGGTTGGCTGCCCGATTATACCCAACGTCTTCCTTTGTTGCGTTTCTTCCTCAAGCACATCCATCACATATATGTGGAAACCCACAGTATGTTGCAGGATATGGAACGTCAACACTTTACAAATGTATGCATAATGCCCAATTGCAAGCCCTTGTCCATCTTAAGCGAAGACCAACTGCCGCCCCACAATCTCCCTTACAAACTATGCACTTTCTCGCGAGTCTTCAAGGAAAAGGGCATCGGAGAGGCGGTTGATGCTGTGAAGAGATGTAACGAACAGTTTGGAAGCACGGTGTTCGAACTTGATATTTATGGACAAATAGAGCAGAAAGAGTGGTTTGATAATCTCATGAGAAATCAGCCCTCGTTCATTGCCTACAGAGGTACCATCCCTGCCAATCAGAGTACTGATGTGCTGCAAAACTACTTTGCATTACTTTTCCCCACCTTCTATAAGGGTGAGGGCTTTGCTGGTACGCTGATTGATGCGATGGCAGCAGGTGTGCCTGTTTTTGCCAGTGATTGGCATTCAAATGCGGAAATTGTGGAAGAAGGCAGGACAGGATTTCTGTTTCCTGTTCATTCCGTAGATGCGCTCGTGAAGATTCTCATCAAGACAGCAGAACAGCCGGACATTCTTCAGCAGATGAGAGTAATCTGCATTCGCAAGGCTTATCAGTTCCTTCCAGATGTGGTGGTTCAAACGTTCCTGCGGAATCTGTCAGGCCAATAGTGATGGATAGCTTTATCTCCTCTTGTTTTCACGTAGTTGATACACCCTAATCCAGTCGAATTGAGTCTCGTAGGTGGTATGCGTATTGGGGATGAGGAAGCGGTGGTGGCCATCACCTACACTTTGGTTCAATCGCAGGAAAAATGGAGTGTCAAATGTCCATTGGCCTTCATCTTTCATTTGAGGTGTTGTGAGTTTCGTATATGAGCCCACCTCTTTCCCGTCAATAGTCCACACAATGCGTTCTGGTGTCCAAATGATGCCATAGATATGCCATTTCGTTACGTTTAACGATGTGCGGTACTCTCGTTTCACTCCTTCCTTCTTCAGAGTGTATGATCTGTGTGTATGGACACTCTGTACGGCCTTGCCTTCTTGACCAAACATTTCTACAATGTCGATTTCTCCATACTGCTTGATGGACAAATCGTTTGGTTTCATCCAAACGGCAGGAAAATTGCCACACTTCGTGTTGGTGCGCATCTTCACTTCTACCTTTCCGTATTGGAACGCAAACATCCCCTGGGACTCGATGGCACCTGTCAGCATGGTGGCGGTATCGGAAGGTTCTTCATGATTGGGTATGGCTCGGCAGATGAGATATCCATTTTTCACGAAGGCAACTTTCGGGGAATTGCCAATCCACCGATTCCATTGTGCGTGATACCGTTGACATGGTTTCCATTTTGTTGGATCGGGTTTACTATTGTCGCGTTGGTTAAATTCGTCGCTGAAAACAAGCACGTAATTAGTGTCATTGTCAGGATACACATCTATTGTAGAACTTGAAGTGTCTGCAGCCACAAATACTAGAAGCAGTCCAATTAGAAGGTTTTTATTCATCATAACAAATAGATGTGATATTGGGGGAAACGACAACAATCTCATCGTTCTTTTTTCAATGGTTTCTATGGTTGTTCACCCATGTTTGGATTTTCTTCGTGAAATAGGTTGGGAAGAAGAATAGGAAAAGGTAGCTGTAGGCTTGAAAGCTAGAGTACCCAAACACTTCTCTGTACACCTTGGCGTTGTATTTGATGAGGTTGAGTTTGTTGGATGAGATGCTGCCTGGCACATCCCGATAGATGGCGAGTGGCTCTTGGAGGGCATAAGCCTTGTGGCATTGTTTGAGGATGTTGAGGAATAAAGCCCAGTCTTGTCGCTTGCGGATGGTAGGCATGTAGAACTTGCCATATTTTGAAGTGTCATAGATGGCTGTCAGGCAACCTATCTTGTTGTCCTTCTTTTCTTGCGATAAGGTTAAAGTCTTCGGCACAATGACTTTTCCATTTATTGTGCCATCGTAATCGCATGTGTAATAAGAGGTGAAACTCAAGCAACAGTCTTTTTCTTTCATGAAAGCTAGTTGCTTCTCCAGTTTTTTGGACATCCATCTGTCATCGCTGTCACAAAAGGCGATGTAACGTCCTGTGGCCTGTTGGATGGAGTTGTTGCGCGCCACGCCTGCACCTCCGTTCTTTTCTAAGAAGAACACCTTGACACGAGGGTCTTTTTGAGCGTATGCTTTGAGTATGTCAATGGTTTCAGCATCAGACGAATGATCGTCTGATATCAGCAATTCGATATGTGTATAGGTCTGTGAGAGTATACTGTCTATGCTCTCACAAATCATCTTGCCTGTGTTGTAGGAAGGCATGATGACGGATACCTTGTCTTCGGTCATAAGCTGAGTTTATTCTGAAACAAAAATGACATCATCCGTTGGCGGGTCTATGAATTCGTACTTGAGCGTTCTGGACAAGCCTTCCGATAAAGTGTATGGGGCTTTGAAACCACTATTGAGCATCTTGGAGGAGTTGAACTCGGTGGTGGCACAGAATTTTTTCACACGTACGGAACTGATGGCGAGTTTCTTGCGTGTGATGAAGGCGATGAAGTCGAACACGTAGCCACCAGCCATGCCCATCCAGTAGGGAAAGTGGGTGCTGGGTATGTGCTTGTCCAGCACTTTCTCCACCAGTTGTACCAAGTCGTTGGTGGTGAAGTCAGGCTTGTCTATGTAGTTATAGACGTTGTAGCCTGTAGTTTTATTGTCGATGAGGAACTTGACGAAAGAAACAACATTTCCCACATATGCCATTGATTTCTTGTTGTTTCCACTACCCACCATGAGGAATTTTCCACTGGCAATTTGCTTCAGCAGGTTATAGACATTGCCACGATTGCGTTCTCCGAAGATGACGGTTGGGCGGATGATGTTGATGTTCCAATCGCTATGGGTTTTGTACCATTCCTGAAGCACCTGCTCTGCTTGCCATTTTGATTTCCCGTAGTGGTTGAACGGGTCTTTTTCGTGGTCTTCGTCGGGATTGTGTTTGTTCAGTCCATAGACGGCGACGGATGAGAAGAAGACAATCCTTTTCACCCCGTTCTTCTCCATCGCGTGGAGGGTCTTTTCCATGCCGCCCACGTTGGTGTCGTAATAGAGTGAAACGGGAGATACGTCATCACGATGTTGGGCTGCCAAAAGCACAACAAGGTCTGCACCTGCCAGTTCCTTGTCCATCTGTGCCTGGTCGCGTACATCGCCGATGGTTGTATGTTGATTGAAGAAATGGCTTGGAAGCAGGTCAATATTTTTCAGTTTGTAATCCTTTTCATCCCCCTCCAAGAGATTCATCAACCTTGTGCCAACGAATCCGCTGGCACCTATTAGAGTTATCTTCATGCTTCTTTCGTAAATTTGCGAATACAAAATTACGAACTTTTAGTTACATAATGGTGCTGAGTTTGTAAAAAAATGCTTTTTAGTGTAATTATCTGTATCGATGGCCCTAAAAAGCAGTTATTTTTTGAGAAATCTTACACAGCTGATAAAGAGTCCATAGATGACAACATCTATGAGAGAGATGTAAAGAAGAGGCGTATCCGCGGTGTATAATGCCCAGTTGATGATGCATATGCAGCAAAAGAGACACAAGATGACTCCGAGCGTGGTGTACATGCCGATTCCTATGTCCATAATCAGATGGTGTATGTGGGTCTTGTCTGGTTCAAACATGCCTTTATGGTTCAGTTTGCGCTGAAGGGCAACCCTGATTACGTCGATGCATGGAAGGAATACCAGCGTGAAGGAGGCGAGGATGGCTTCTTCGTGATGGCAGAAAACCTTTGTTGTGTAAACCATGGGGTATTTGATGGCAAGGTAGGCAATTACATATCCGAGGAAAAGACTTCCGGAGTCGCCCATAAAGGTTTTCAGTCGTCCCACCTTGCCATAGACATTGAAGAAGAAAAAGGCGAGAGCGGCTCCCGTGAGACTGATGCTGATGAGACTGAACAGATAGGCCTCCACGTTGTAGTAGAAGTAAGCAAAAGCCCCAAGAATGAGACATGCAAGGCCCGATGCAAGACCATCAATGCCGTCGATAAGGTTCATGGCGTTGACAATCAGCAGGATGAAGAAGACGGTAAGTGGGTAGCCTACATAGATGGGAATCTCGTAGATTCCGAAAATCCCGTGCATATTGTAAATCATAAGGTTGCACAGGGGAAAGAGTAGGGCTGCAATGGTTTGGATAATGAACTTGTGGGTCGCTTTCATGCCCTTCAGGTCATCGAAAATTCCAATGATATAGATGAGGATGGCACCTGTAATCATGATGAAGTTAGACAGACCAACCACAATTTGGAGGCTGCCGCTAAGATACATGATGATGAGCGTGATGAGGACACCTATACAAAGGGAGGGCATGAAAAGAGTGCCGCCCAAACGGGGAATGGCGCGTTTGTGTACCTTGCGTGCGTTGGGCTGGTCAAGCAGTCCACGTGTGTTGCAAAGACGCACGATGAAAGGTGTGCCTATCAGGGAGAACACAAGGCTGATGGCAAACGCAATAATGATATAGGTGTAGTTTATCGTCATCTGGTATAATCCTGTTAACAATAAAACGTACAATGTTGTTATTTATTGTGAAGAGAGGCAATATTTTTGCACAAAATATTGAAGATTTCTAAAAATAGGGTTAGTATCTTCTGAAATGCAGTCTATAAAATTGGTTCTTGAGTGTGAGGACCTTCCCGCTCAGTTCCTCAAATTGGAAAGTGTCTTGTAGTCCTACGATGCCAAAGGGACGTAGTGTTTCTTCGTCTTCAATGGCCTCGAGTTGGTCTTTGGTCACCACTTTATAGGGGCTTTGAATGGTCAATTGGCTGCCAGCCTTCTCAAATTGGAAGAAGATGGTGAGATTGCTGTCGTCAATGTCGCGTACTTGCAGCAGGTGATTTTCCACAGCCCAATAGATGTAACTGTGTGACATATCGGTGGTGCCGCCTGTGGACAAGGTGTCTATTTGCCGCAATTGCCAGTTCCCGTCAAGCTTTCCGTTGTTTGAGGTCTCCAGTTCGCATGCGGCCAGTGTGATGCAGGCCACTATGATGTAGATGGTTCGTTTCATGAAGGCTTTGGTGATCATGGGTCGTCGTTCTTTTTGTCGTGAATGTTTTTATCTTTCCAACCTGAATGTGATGTCCGCGCCAGTGTTGTTGCCGAGTAACTCGCCTCTGTCTATGCCGAAGGCGGCACCGATGCGGAGACCTTGGTAGAGTTTGTCGCAGTTGTAGGTGGCTTCCGCAGCAATGCTGACGTTACGCTTGGGATTGCAATAGGGCATGTCGTAGGTTCCAAGCCCTTCCTGCCAGGAGGCACGCAGACGATACCGTAGTTGATCTGTGGGTTGTCCGGCTAGACCGATATGCCATGCTGTAAAGCGATTGCACTGGAAATCGAGTTGTTTGTTCTCGTTGTAGATGGGGGAACGAAAGAGTGGGTTACCGAGTGTTTGTCCCCAATGTTGCCAACCGGGTTCGATGGCATTATTGTAATAATTGTCCTTGCCGCCGATATGGTCGGGAATCTGCATGGTGCGTTCGCTGTATATCGGGCCGCTCTGGTATTTTGTGTAGATGTATTCTACGACTGCATCGCTGATCCAGGGGAAGTGTTTCAGATGCACATCTGCGCCCAACATAATATCTTTGAGTGGGTAAACCAAATAACAGCGTTTTTTCTTTTTCATTTGCCCGTCTTCATAGGCATAGCCATCATAGTCAAGGTGGAACATGGCTGAGTGGTCTTCGAAGAAATGGTCGGCATATAGTCCATATTTTACAGCCTTTGTGTCGTAGTTCAGGCGTAAGACCCAACTGCCCAGAATGTTGCCCTCGTTGTTGCGAGTGGCACCATCGTTGGCGCTGTCTGTTCCTCCTCCAGCAAAAGCATGCCAGAAGGACTTGAGGTTACGGTCATTTTTGATTTTGGTGTATTCGTTGTTGTACCATTTGTAATGGGTGCTGCCAAATTGTGATGCTATCTCAAGACCTATCTCTGCATTGAAGGGCTTTTCTTTCTTTCCGATTCGGAAATAGCCGGCCTTGGTGTGCATGAGTACATGTTGGTCATAGTCTCCATGTCCCTTCGCGAAGTCTTCCTGAAAGTTCCCGTCACTAAATATGCCCCATGCGATGTGTCCTTTGAAGGAGAGAAATCCACGAGTGTAAGGAATTTCCCAGTAGTCGGGTAGGGCAAGGCGCATCTCCGGGTAGGGGCGAGCGTTGATTCCGTAGGTTTGCGAGCCGCTGCTGAGTTCGTTGTTCTTCAACTGCATGGGTTGCTGTTTCTGTCCAACGGTGAGCGTGCCTTTCAGCCAACGTACATCGGCATAGAACTGTTGTACAAAGAATTTACTGGTGTAGTTGAAGGGTACGACGAGGTCTGCGCCATAGCCGATGTCCCAATGACGTGTTGAATCACTCGAGGCACTTCGAAATACGCCTCCTCGCAGATAGCCGGAGTTTCTCTCTATCGATGACAAACCGTATTTGTTGGCTGTTAACCACAAAGGGGCATGGGCACCGTCAGAAAAAGTGCCGGATGTTTCTGCAAAAAAAGAAACACCTTTGCCCAAATCTGGTGACTGGGCAAAGGTGTTGAGTGTGAATGCTGAAAGTAATACAACAAGAACCTTTTTCATGGTCGACTTGCAAAAGATATTACTTGTTTTTGTTTACTGTTTACTTAGCGAAGGCCACAGCGCGGGTTTCACGGATGACGGTGATTTTCACCTGACCTGGGTAGGTCATCTCATCCTGAATCTTCTTGGCGATGTCTGCGCTGAGTGCATCGATTTCCTTGTCTGAAATCTTGTCGGCACCAACGATTACTCGCAATTCGCGACCTGCCTGGATGGCGTATGTCTTGGTTACGCCTGGATAACTTGCTGCCAAGTTCTCGAGGTCGTTCAGACGTTTGAGGTATGCCTCAACGATTTCACGACGTGCACCTGGACGTGCGCCACTGATGGCATCGCACACTTGCACGATGGGGGCCAGCAGAGTGGTCATCTCCATTTCGTCGTGGTGAGCACCGATGGCATTGCAGATGTCTGGCTTTTCTTTATATTTCTCGGCAATCTGTGCGCCGTAAAGTGCGTGTGGGATTTCCAACTGCTCATCAGGCACCTTGCCGATGTCGTGCAACAGACCTGCGCGTCGTGCTTTCTTGGGGTTGAGGCCCAGTTCGGCAGCCATGACTGCACAGAGGTTGGCTGTTTCGCGAGCATGTTGCAAGAGGTTCTGACCATACGAAGAACGATATTTCATCTTGCCGACGATACGTACAAGTTCTGGGTGCAATCCATGTACGCCAAGGTCGATGCAAGTGCGTTTTCCCGTTTCGACGATTTCGTCTTCCACCTGTTTCTTCACTTTAGCAACCACTTCTTCAATGCGGGCTGGGTGTATACGTCCGTCGGCCACCAATTGGTGAAGAGCCAAGCGGCAAATTTCGCGGCGAACAGGATCGAAGGCGCTGATAACGATGGCCTCAGGAGTGTCGTCCACTACAATCTCTGTACCAGTGGCTGCTTCGAGGGCACGGATGTTGCGACCTTCACGGCCAATAACGCGACCTTTCACTTCGTCGGAGTCGATATGGAATACGCTGACGGAGTTTTCAACTGCAGTTTCACTTGCTACACGTTGAATGGACTGGATGATGATTTTCTTGGCCTCTTTGTTGGCGGTCATCTTGGCCTCGTCCATGATTTCGTTGATGTATTGCTGAGCCTGGGTCTTGGCTTCGTCTTTCAACGATTCGATAAGCGATTCGCGTGCTTCTTCAGTGGTTAAGCCTGAGATGGCTTCGAGTTTTGAACGTTGGTCTGCGATGAGTACGTCCAGTTTTTCTTGCTGTTTGGTGAGATTGTTGCGTTGTGCGTCCACCTCATTCTGTTTCTTTTGTACTTCATCGTGCTGTTGGTTCAGGGAGAGCTCGCGCTGTTTCAGCTTGTTCTCAAAAGTCTGCAATTTTTGATTGCGCTGATTGGCTTCTTTGTCGAGTTCTGATTTTCTGTTCAGATACTTTTCCTTGAGTTCCAGCTGCTTCTTTTCCTTGAGGGCTTCGGCCTCAATTTCAGCCTCTTTGATGATTTGGTTGTACTTCTGTTTGATAATGTAGCGGAACAGGACGAATCCTATGACGCCACCTAATATCAGACAGGCAACCGCGATGCTTATTGCTACTATTATGTCCATCTTTTTTGTTTATTTAGGTTATATATTTATTACAAAAGCACAATTTTAGTCCTTCACATACGGCTGATATGTGAACAACTGAAATTGTGCCTTAAGTTCTCGCTATGTTTGCGGTTGCTGGGTGAGCCCAACGACCGTTCAACTTCATTTGATTCCGAGTGATTCTATCTCTTTCTCAATGTCATGCATCATGTCCATGTATGGCCCAACGTTTGCCTTTTCCGAGGCTTTTGCAGCTTCGAATGCAGTGGTGAGCATGGCCATCACATAGTAATATTTGTCATGGGGAACTTGTGGATAAACATCACGTAACTTTTGAATGCGGCGCTGGATGTTAGATGCAGCGTCGCGGTACATCTTCTCTTCTTCAGGCGTAGCGACCTGTAAGTCAAGCGGGATGTCCTCTACGATTACCTTGATGTTTAATTTGTTTGCCATGACAAATTTACGGGTTATTTATAAGCGTCTTGTCTTTTCAACCAAGTGCGCCTATTGGTTTGTATCGCTTCCGTCACCTTCTGTGCCGGTGGATAAGATGCTGATGCATTTGTTGACTTCACGAATCAGTCGGGAGATTTTCATCTTTGATTCCTTAATGTCGGTATCGCTGATTTCAATCATCTTGGCCAATTTCAGATTGCTGTAATCACGCTTGCTCTGAGCCAATTCGGCTTTGAGTTGCTTGATTTCTTCGTCTCTGCCTTCCAGTTCAGCATACAGGTCGGCATTTTCCTGTTTCAGCACACGGAATTGAGCGATGACTTGACGTACTTTCGCTTCAAATTTCTTCATTGACTGTCTTTCTTCTGCTGTCATATGATGTGTGTTAAAACAACGGAGGTTGCAACAATTTTATGCAAATTTATAACTTTGTACGATTTCTACCAATCTTTTGAGCGTTTTTTTCAGCAACGCTAATGAAAAAGATGAGAAAAAGCCACTTTTTCCTCTATATTTTAGCTTTTTAGGTTCTACTTTTTCATTTTTGCTTCGGCTTTTGCCACTTCTTCGCTCGAAGGATTTGGCTCTTTCTTTGCCAATACGATGAGGTTGTAGGTGTATTCCTGTATCCAAGCCTCACTGAATCCAAGCATTTGTTGGTAACGGCGTACGGAGAATACTGATTTCCGGATGCCGTCGTCATCCCATGTGTCTTTTGTCAGAATGTCGTGAACGGTGCTGTCGGTCAGATTCTTCACCATTTTTTTCATGAAGCCAGGAATGCGGAATTTCCACTTGAGCAGGTTGCCCATCAACATCATGGTTTCTTGGGTGAAGCCTTGAAACATGTAGAGGTAGCGGCTCACATCGTTTTGTGTGCGGCATCCTTTTTTGACACTTTGGTCAATCTCTTTGAAGAAGTTGTCGCTGATGCCATAGAGGTCGTGGAGCATCTTGGCGCATGCCTTCTTCTCGCCAACCCCCAGTTTGTTGTTGACAGTGGCGACACGGAGTGTGCGTTTGAAAGTAAGGAGGTCTGGCAGGGCAGCAAGGTTAGAAATGCCGAGGTTGGCGGCTAACACGCTTTGGAAGTAGACACGAATCAGTGTCATGAAGTCTTCCATTCCTCCCACGTTTTCCTTCTTCTTCTTGAAAATATCTAAAAAAGCCATTGAATGTTACATTTAATATATATAATAATGTGATATCGTTGTGTGGCAGATGTGATTCTCTAATGACGCATTAGTATGCGTTGCCTGTCTCTTTCCCGAACATGTTTGTGATGGTCTTAAGGATAATCTTAAGGTCAAGGGAGAAGGTCCAGTTCTCGATGTATTCTATATCTTTCTTCACACGGCCTTCCATCTGGTCGATGTAGCGTGTCTCGCCGCGGAATCCCGTGACCTGAGCCAACCCTGTGATGCCGGGCTTTGCGAAATGACGCACCATGAATCGGTTGATAAGTCGGGAGTATTCGCTGGTGTGCTTCAGCATGTGTGGACGTGGCCCTACTACCGACATGTCGCCGATGAACACGTTGATGAACTGTGGCAGTTCGTCGATGTTGGTCTTGCGCATGAAGTCGCCGAAGGGGAATTTGCGCGGGTCGTCTTTTGTGGCTTGCATTGTGTCGGCATCATCGTTCACTTTCATGGAACGGAACTTGATGCATTTGAAGATTTTTCCATCCAACCCAGTTCGTTCTTGTATGAAGAAAATAGGGCCGGGGGACTGAATCTTAATCATGATGGCCACCCATAACCACACCCATGGGAAGATGAGAATGAGCACAAGCCCCGAGAAGACGATGTCGAACGTGCGTTTGATGAATTGATTCGTGCTGTTGCGGAGTGGCTCTTCTCTTCGTGCAATAACGGGGATGCCATCCATTGACGAGAAGGTCATGTTTCCCTTGAAAATGTTAAGGGCGGGTATGTAGAAAAAGCGTATCAGATGATTGTCGCAGAATTTGCTAATCATGTTGATGGTGTCGTGCTGTTCCTTGGGGAAGTACCCGTAGATTTCGTTCACGTTAGGGTTCTTGGCTAACCACCCGTAAATGTCGGCTGTGCCTCCAATGCGTTTTGATTTGATTTGCTCGAAGGGACATTCACCATCGTAGAATGTGCCGACAATATCGTAGCCGTAGAAAGGCGTGCTTAAGATGTTGTACAATTGCTCCACGGTCTTTTCGTTGCCAATCAGAACCACCCTCTTTTGGTTGCGCTTGTTCGAACGGATGTACATCAGATAGGCTCTGATGCAGAAACGTTCAAGCAGCAAGAAGACCGTATAGGCAACAATGGAGATGATGAGAAATTTTCGTGGGAAACGGGAGAATGGTTGTGAAAGTTGTGTAATCAAGGCGATGAATAGCATCATCGCGAAACAGGTCGTGAGGATGCGTGCCACAATTTTTTCTTTCTTGATAATACGCATCTGCGTCACCGAAGGGAACAGGAATGTGCTGATACAGAAACTGACGAGGTAAGTACAAAGAAACCACGGAACATTGTCAATGCCATTGCTTATGGTGGGCACAAAGTGGGCAATGAGTTTGTAAAATCCTGTTAGGAAGAGGCTTAACAGGATGATGTCTACCGTAAATATACCTATCTGTAGATTTTTGTCGGTTCCCATGAATCAACTGGTATTTTTCTGAATTGTGTGCAAAGGTACACAAAAAATGTTAAAGGAGAAATCTTTAAACCTTTTATTTTGATAAAAAGTGCTTTTTGTTCTCAATTCATGCCTGAAAACAATGAAAAAACGTCTTATGGGCTTCCCTTGAGGGACATTCTGGGGGTACGAAAAGTGCCAGAACTCAAGAATTTTGTCTAAATGCTTTTCCGTAAAAAAAAATATCTGTACCTTTGCACAAAATATCAAAGAAAAATCGAAATATGGAAAATGGATATTCTGCCGATTATGCGGAGTACAGTGAGAAGTCAAAATTTGATGTGAAAGTCCTTTGGACGATTATGCAGAGGTACAAGTATTGGTTCATTGCCTCTGTGTTATTTTGTCTCTTGATTGCAGGGGTGTATTTGTGGTATGCCACACCAAAATATAGCGTTTCGACGAAAGTGCTTATCAAAGATCAGGAACACAATTACTATTCCAATTCGATGAACAAGTCACTCTCTGAAATGGGTATGACCAATAGTAGTAATGGTTTTGAAAATGAGTTGGAAATCATTGCCACCAAGACCATGAACAAGAAGGTGGTTCGAGACCTGAAACTCTACTCCCAGTATTACAAAAAGGATAAGGTGAAGAATCGTGAGTTTTATGGAAAGTATTCCCCTTATCTTGTAGATTTTCAAGAGGATAGGATTGATTCTCTTCCCTGTCCCATTAGGATGGGTTTTCGTCAAGAGGGCAAGGGCCTTTCCGTCACTCTTGAGGCTGAGGATTTCGAGGATGAAAAGGTGGTATCGTCTTTCCCCGCTCATATTCCCACTCCCCATGGAGAGGTCATCATTACGAGAAATCCTCAGGGGGTGCTGGACTATTTGGAGAATGACCTGAAGGTCGTCGTTTATCCGCTTGAGGCAGTGGCATTGGCATATTCAGCCGCTTTGACGGTTGAGGCCACGTCGCGTACATCCACGATTGCGGAAATCACGCTGACCGACAATGTGCCGGAACGTTGTAAAGACTATCTGAACAAGTTGGTGGATGCTTACAACGAAGATGCCAACATCGATAACAACATCGAGGCAACCCGCACCCGTGACTTCATCGACGAGCGTCTGGCTGAAATCAGCAAAGACCTGAATATGACAGAAGACCAATTGCAGCAATATAAGCAGCAGAGCAGAATTGTCGATTATCAGTCCGATGCTTCCGTGGATGTGAGCCAAAACATTCTCTACGAGCAGAAGTTGGTGGAAGTGGGCACACAGATTGACCTGATCAGTTATCTGATAGAGTATTGTAATGACAAACACAATGAATATCAGGTGGTGCCGTCCAACATAGGTGTTGCTGACGCTAATCTCAACACCGTGATAGCCAAGTACAACGAAACCATCCTTGAACGCAACAGGTTGCTTCGTTCTTTGTCAGAGACAACCCCTTCTGTTGTAGAAAAAACGCATGAAGCGGAAGGTTATTTCTCCACATTGCGCACATCCTTGCAGAGCGCCAAGCAACAGGCTGTGATGCGGCGAAACGACTTGCAGAATCAGCACAGCAAATATACCAGTCGCATTGCGATGGCTCCTGAGCGTGAGCGTATGTTGGTCGACATCAACCGTCAGCAGGGAGTGAAGTCAGAACTCTACCTGATGATGCTGAAGAAGCGTGAGGAGAACCTCATCAAACTCTATTCTGCAGCCTACAAAGCCAAGCAGATAGAAGAGCCAACGATTTATGGTCCGGTCTCTCCCAAAAAGAAACTTGTTCTTTTGGGAGCCTTTGTGCTGGGTATTATCCTTCCATACCTCTATTATTATTTGCGCAACATCTTCCGCTATCGTTTGGAAGGTGAAGAAGAACTGGTTTCCTTGACCAAGGCGCCGTTGTTGGGCACCATTCCTTTTGTGAAAGTGTTGGCGAAGAGCAATCGTACCATTGTGTTGAAGGAAAATCGCAATAGCATCATGATGGAAGTCTATCGCGCTTTGCGTTCCAACCTTCCATTCGTGCTGAAACCAGGGCAGCAGGTGATACTTTTCACCTCCACCCAGTCTGGTGAGGGTAAAACCTGTATCGCTTCCAACTTGGCAACCAGCATGGCTTTTGCGGGAAAGAAGGTGCTCATCATGGGTCTTGATATCCGTAAACCGCGATTGGCGGGAGTCTTCAATCTCTCCGACACGGAAAAGGGTATATCGAATTTCCTCTCGCGCCAACCTGATGACTACAAGTATTTGGAGAGCGTGATTCAGAAGACTGATGTCAGCGAAAACCTCGACATCATTCCTGCCGGAACCATTCCACCTAACCCTGCCGAGTTGCTCGAACGGGAGAATCTGGCGAGTGCGGTGGAATATCTGAAGCAGAAATATGACTACATCCTGATAGATACGGCTCCTGTGGGTTTGGTGAGCGACACGATGACCATTGCCAAGTTGGCAGATTTGGTGCTCTACATCGTTCGTGCCAATTACACGCTCAAGGCCGACATCGAGTTCATCAACACGCTGTATGAGAACAATCGTATCCCGAACATCAACTTGATTCTTAATGCCGTGAAGCAGAAAGACGCTTCGCGTTCATATTATAGTTCATACGGACGTTACGGCAAGGGATACCGTAATTATGGTTACGGATATGGTTATGGCTACGGCTACAGTTATGGTTATGGCGATAGCGCCAAGTTGGCAGAGGTGTAAGCATCGTTGGCAAACTGAAAGCAGAAAGATGTTGAATCGATAAAACGGAATCATTATGCTGATAGCGGTAGACTTTGACGGAACGATTGTGGAGCACGAGTACCCTCAGATTGGCGAAGAGCGTCCTTTTGCAACAGAGGTGCTCAAGATGCTGATTGCCGAGAGGCATAAGGTGGTGTTGTGGACTATGCGGGAAGGGCAACTGCTGGACGATGCTGTGAAGTGGTGTGCTGAGCGTGGGGTGGAGTTCTATGCTGTCAACAGCGAGTATCCCGCCCAGTTCCTGGAGGCCAAGCCCGATCATCTTTCCTGCAAACTGAATGCCGACGTGTTCATTGACGACCGCAATGTGGGAGGCCTGCCCGACTGGCCCACCATCTATAAAATCATCACCCGTGGGAAGACTTGGAAGCAGATGATACGCGCGGAGGTGATGAGTGAGTTCGAAGAACAGGAACCTCCATATCCCAAGTGGATGTTTTGGAAGACCAAGAAGAAGTAATCACCTTAAAAAAGCAATACGATGAAAGTTGTCAACTTTGCAAAGCAGAACACTATTATCAATCAGTATGTTGCGGAATTGCGCGATGTGAACATTCAGAAAGACCGCGCAAGATTTCGTTATAATCTGGCGCGCATCGGCCAGATGATGGCTTATGAAATCAGCAAGACTTTGCAGTATTCGAACAAGACCATCCAGACGCCTTTAGCCACGGCGACGGCCTCCACGCCCGACGACCAGATTGTGCTCGGCACCATCTTCCGTGCAGGGTTTCCTTTCCATCAGGGCTTCCTGGATGTGTTTGACCATGCAGGCAATGCCTTCGTGTCGGCCTATCGCTACTATAAGGATAAGGAGTGCAAGAACGTCGGTGTCAAGATTGGGTATATCGCCACGCCCGACTTGACAGGCAAGACACTTATCATTGCAGACCCGATACTTGCAACGGGTGGTAGCTTCGAACTGGGCTATCATGCCTTTTCCACCAAGGGTGTGCCGGCCACGCTGCATCTCTGTAGCATCATAGCGGCACAAAAAGGTGTTGATAACATCAAGAAGGCTTTTGCCGATTTTGACAATGTGACCCTTTGGTGTGCGGCCATCGACCCAGAACTGAACGAGCATTGCTATATCGTTCCTGGTCTCGGCGATGCGGGCGACCTCGCTTATGGCGAAAAACTTTAGTGATAACCAATTAAATGTAGAATGGACTCAGACAGTTATCCGGCGGAAAACAGTAGCCGCCTAATAAATTCTATTGTTGATTACATGTTGAACAACAACAGGAAAGGAGGGAACGCATGGATTCGCAAATAACCCTTCTTGTCATATACATGTTGTTGTCGTTGGTCATCTCGGCATTGTGTTCCGTGCTTGAGGCAACCATACTCTCAACCCCTATGTCATACATCACCACCCTGGAGACACAAGGTGCCAAAGGGTGGGAACGGCTCAAGCAGTATAAGACCAACATCGACCGTCCCATTTCGGCCATTCTGATTGTCAACACCATCGCCAACACGGTGGGTGCCTCGTTGGTCGGCTCGACGGCGGCCGGATATGCAGCCTCCCATTATGCAACTTCTGATGCGACAAGCCTTTTTGTTGGTGTCATCTCGGGTGTGTTCACCTTCCTCATCCTGGTCTTTTCCGAGATTGTACCCAAGACGATAGGCTCCACTTATTGGCGCAAGTTGGCGATTCCTGCCAGCAACATTATTCATGTGTATATCATTCTCACCTACGTGTTGGTCATCTTGCTCGAAAAGGTGACGCATGGATTGGGGAATGCAGCCAGCCAGGAGTCGGTCACTCGCGATGAGGTGGCGGCTATGGTCACGGTGGGCACCGAGGAGGGTGTGCTGGAGAAGAAGGAGAATCGTATGATTCAGAACCTGCTGAAGTTGGACAGCGTTGCTGCCCATGAGATTATGACCCCCAGCGTGGTGGTGGCGATGGCCGAGGAGGAGATGACCTTGCGTGATTTCTATAATGATGAGGAATATCGGAACTTCTCGCGCATCCCTGTCTACAAGGGCGAGGAGAGCGACTACATCACAGGCTATGTGCTCCGTCAGGAGATTCTCGAACGTCTGGCCGAGGATAAGTTCGACACCACGCTCGGCGAGTTGGCGCGTCCCATCCTCTCTTTCTCCGAAGATGAAGATGTGTCCACCATCTGGGAGAAACTGTTGGAGAAGAAGGAGCACATCTCCATCATTATCGACGAATACGGCACGTTGCGTGGCATTGTCACGCTTGAGGATGTCATCGAGACGATGCTTGGCTTCGAGATTGTCGACGAGAAAGATGAAGTGGTCGACATGCAGGAACTGGCCAAGGAGCAGTGGAAACAGATGCAGAAGGAACAGCACAAGTAACGCTGCGGCATGACTTCGACACTGAGTAAAGCGACCCTGATGGGCCGCTTTTTTGTTTTTTTAGCGTTTTAGTTTTGGTGGAAAACAATTTTGGACGTACTTTTGTGGCCGAAATTGAATCTTTTGAAGTGTAACTAAAACTTATTAGGATATGAAACTCAATCAGCATTGTTTGTGTGTGGCCATTCTGATCTGCGTGTTATCAATGGGAGTGTTGAATGTCTTCGGGCAGAGCAGTGGTTTTGCCACCAAGTTGAAATCAGCCATTCAGGCGGTGGAGAGGGATGCGGACAAAGACCCTGACACGTTCAAGAAGAATATTGCGCGGTTGGAGAAGGACTGGGGCAATCGACAGAATCCCGTGGAGCAGAGCGTGGTGCACGCGCTGCTGGGTTCGGCCTATGATGAGATGAAGTGGACCAGCATTTCCGACTATGACGAAGAGACGCGTGGCGAGTACGTCCGCAAACTCGAAGACCATTTCGACCATGTGCTGGACAACATGGACGCATTGGCAGCAGCCAAGAGCAGCAGTTATTCCGTGCTTCTGACCAAGGGCAAGGATAACGACATCTACGAGAACGACATGCTCTCGGTGTTGCTTCCGTTTGCCATGATGTACGCGAACTGGGATGAATGGAAGAAGGCCGAGGTGTACAAGCGCGCCTTCGAGGTGTACAAGCGGCGTGGCAACCTGAACGGCTATGGCCAAATGAAACTTCAGTGGTTAGGTATGATGCGTGAGGTGCCACGGAAGTACGGGGCCATTTCGGAGAAGCAGAGGAAGGACAGCCTCTATCAACTCTTGCAGGAAGTGAAGGATGTGGAAATTGGTGCCGATATTGCTATGGCCTATTCTAACTGCCTGAATGGCTCGGATGAGAAAATCGATTTCTTCCGTTGGGCCTTGAAGAATTTGGGCAAGTCTAAACGTAAGGGTGACTTGCAGAGTTCCCTGGATATGATTTTGCAGCCATCTGTCTATGTGAGTGGCGTGAATAACTTCCTGGTGAACCGTCCCAACGATGTGAGTGTGAGATTCTGGAATGGCGAGCGGATTACGGCGACGGTGCGGAAGTATGCTGGCAGGGAGAAGACAAAGAACGGCGGCTGGGGTGCACTGCTGACGACGGGTGCGGTGGTGGAGCAGCACGAAGTGGTGCTGGACATCGATTCGGCCAATGCGGCACGGAAGGCGAAGGATTGGCCTGTCCGCGGATGGGCAAAAACGGCATTTTCGTTGCCGGCCGGACACTATGTGCTGGTGACCGAAGGGGTGGGCGATAAGACCGTGGACGAGTTCCGTGTCAGTTCGCTGCATCTGATGACGACCGTCGTGAATAGGGAGAAACTTCGCCTATATGTGGTTGATAATGAGACAGGACGTCCGTTGTCTGGTGTGAAAGTTCAGTGTAGGGAGCGCCTCCCGGCAGATAAAGACAAGACAGAGGGCTGGGAGAACCGCGACTTGAAATATGAGTACATCACGGATGCCGAGGGCACCGTGGACATTGAGAAGACATTGTGGTATCGCGTCGTGAAGAGTGAAGACGACTACACCAATTACACTCGGGCCGATGCCTACTGGAACTCTCCGCGGGAGAAGATGGATCATGTGAACCTCAAGGTGATGACCGACCGCAGCATCTATCGTCCAGGACAGAAAGTGATGGGTTCTGTGGTGGCCTTCTGGCAGAATGGCGATGCGGTGAAAGTGGTGGACGGCGATTCAGTGAAACTGAGAGTGCTTGACTCTCAGCGGAAAGCATTCACCACGCTCTATCTGCAAACAAACGAATACGGTACGGCCTCATTCGAGTTTGTGCTGCCCGACGATTGTGCTGTGGGCTCTTGGAACATGGATGTGAGCAGCGATGCCGGTGGTCACCTTTATGAGTCTCTGAGAGTGGAGGAGTATAAGCGACCCACCTACGATGTGACCATCGAGGGGCCACGTGGCGCTAAGTTCGGAGAGAAGATAGAAGCAGTCGGTACGGCCATGATGCTGGCAGGTGTGCCGGTGCAAGGTGCGAACGTGCACTACAAGGTGGAGTGCCAATCGCGGAAGTTCCGTTGGTGGTATGAGCGCGGCAGTGACTGGCATGAGATGGAGGAGGGTGACACCACGACCGACGATGAGGGTCAGTTCCGTGTGTCCATACCGTTGATAGACGAATACGTGTCGGGTGACTTCCCGTTGGTTCGTTTCCGCGTGAAGGCACAAGTGACCGACTTGGCTGGCGAGAGCCATGATGCGGAGTGGGGCATCAACGTGAGCAACATAGACCGCTCCGTCGAAGTAACCGTGGATAAGATGACGGATATGGCGACAAAGCCCGTCTTCCTGGTGGACGTCTTCAATGCCAACCACGAGAAGGTGGAGACGGAGGGCAAATACCGGATTCGCTATGGAGACAAGACGGTGGCAGAAGGAAGTTTTGCTGCTGGTGACACGTTGCAGTTGCCCAAGAACTTACAGTCGGGCGTGAATTATTGCATCGAGGCCACGATTGTCGACAACAATGGTGAAGACGTGAAGGACTATGCTTATTTCACTCCTTACAATTCTGCTCAACCTGTGACGGACTTCCGTGCGATGGGGATGAATGCCAAATATCGTCCTGAAGGACAGCCGACTGAAAACGACCTCTTCTATGCGCCCAAGACGGTGTATGAGGAGAACGGACACGTGGACCTCTATTTCTCTACCTCGGAAACCGATGCCTATATTATATATAATGTGTATAACGCCAACGGATTGTTGGAGACCAGCCGCGCTGTGACCGACGGAGCCATGAAGCATCTGCGCCTGCAGCACCGGAAAGAGTGGGGCGAAGGCATCAATGTGCAGGTGATGTATGTGCGTAAAGGACATTACCGCGTGATGAACCAGTCCTTCACGTTGGTACGTCCGGAGAAGAAACTGAAACTGGAGTGGGCGACCTTCCGCGACAAGTTGCAGCCAGGGCAGCAGGAGCAGTGGACGCTGACCGTGACAAACAAGGACGGCCGCCGAGTGAGTGGGGCAGAGATGATGGCTGTGCTTTACGATGCATCGCTCGACCGCATCTACTACCATGATTGGGGCTTCGGACTTTACTTTAGCCGTTTTGCGCCAAGTGCGCACAGTTCCCATGCGTTTCGTTCATCATTCCCTTCGAGCACGCTGTCAGGGGCCATCGCTTTCCATTCACATTACTCGCGTTCGTTCGACCAGTTGAACGGCTTTGAGCACGACCGCTATCTCCGTCGCTCGAAAGGTGGCGCAAGGCTGCTGGAGAGCAGAGCCGCGGTGGATGAAGACGGTGTGGAGTTTATACATGCACGTATGGTGGCGGACGAAGCGCCTGCTGCCAATGAGGCGGGCACTGCAGCGGAGGATGAGGAAACGGAGGATGAGCCGGTGGATTATGAGAATGCCACCATCCGTGAGAACTTTGCAGAAACCGCATTCTTCTTGCCACATCTGGTGTCGGACAAACAGGGCAATGTGAACATCCAATTCACGCTGCCGGAGTCGTTGACGGAGTGGCGTTTCATAGGCCTTGCCCACACGAAGGACGTCGATTACGGCATGCTTCGTGCAACGGCAACGGCTCGCAAGGCCTTCATGGTCAGACCGAACATGCCACGTTTCCTGCGTTGGGGCGACAAGGCGGTGATTGCAGCGTCGGTGGTCAACCAGAGCGAAGAGCCGCTGAAGGGTGGTGTGCGTATGCGACTGCTCAACCCCACTACGGGCGAAGTGATGCTCACCATGGAAAAGCCTTTCGCTGTGGAGGTTGGCAAGACGGTGGGTGTTGACTTCGGCTTCGATGTGAAGGAGGAATGGACTGACCTCGATTGTGAAATAGTAGCCGTGTCGGGCAATGTGAGCGACGGTGAGAAGAATCCGCTGCCAGTGCTTTCCACAAAGAAGGAGATGGTGGAGGCAGTGCCTTATTACATCATAGGCAATGCCGATGGTTCAGAGGTGACAAAGACGATGGATTTGAGTCAACTCTACAACCAGAACTCTGCCACTGCCACCAACCGCATGCTCAAGGTGGAATATACGGACAATCCTGCGTGGATGTGCATCGAAGCGCTGCGTAGCGTGAAGAATCCGATAGAGGATGACGCCATCGACTTTGCGGCAGCACTCTATGCCAACACACGTTTGGTGGAACTCATGCAGACCTTCCCTGTGATGGAGAAACATGAAAGTTCGGCAGACTTGAAACAACGTGTGGCCACAGCAGAGCAGAAACTGGCCGGTTTGCAACTGGAGGATGGCGGCTGGAGTTGGTTCAAGGGAATGAACAGCAGTTACTACACCACCTTGGCTGTGTGTGAACATCTGGCAAAAATACCAAAGCCCAACGAGACGGTGAAGCGTATGCTGGCAGATGGTATGAAATATCTGGACAATCACGAACTGAGTGCTTACAACTATGCTAAACAGAAGAAGTACAAGATTTGGCCTTCGAACTCAGAACTGCGTTATCTCTACATCTCGGCACAGATGCCTGACAGGGCTGTGAGCAAGGAGGTGCGCCAGATGCGTGAGGACTATCTGAAGAAGGTGGAAAAGGCACCGGAAGACCTGACTATCTACGGTGTGGCCAATGCCGCCTATACGCTGAGGGCATTCGGGCACGTGAAGGTGGCCGACAAGTTCGTGAACTTCTTGAAAGACTATACCGTGGAGAAGCCAGGACAGGGACGTTTCTTCGCCACCGATGCAGCCTACTACTCATGGATGGATTACCGCATTCCGACACAAGTGGCAGCCATGAAGGCCATCTATCAGAAGGACAAGAAGGATGCCATCCTGAACGAGATGCAGTTGTGGCTCATCTCGCAGAAGCAAGTACAGAAGTGGGACAACCCGATGAACACGATTGACGTGGCCGACTTCCTTTTGCAGGTGTCGCCCATGGAGACCTTCCACGAGATGAAGTATCCGGTGCTGGTGGTGGATGGCAACGAACTGAAGGATTTGGATTACGGCACCATCAATACCGAGCGTGACCAACTGGAAGGCCGCGAGGCAAACCTCATTCTGGAAGGCAACGTGTTGGCTGATGCACCCGAAGAAATCCTGAACGACGGGGCGCAGCAATTAGAGGTGAAGAAGCAGACTCCGGGCATCTCGTGGGGTGCAGCATATGCGACATTCCTGGAAGATGTGGGCAATCTGAAACTCTACGCCACCAACGAACTGAAGATACAGAGAAAGATGTACGTGCAGCATGCGGGAAGTGACGACTGGGCCGACTACAAAGAGGGAGAAACCCTGAAAGTGGGAGATAAGGTGCGGATTCGCCACATCATCACCGCCGACCGCGACATGGACTTCGTGCGAGTATCAGCACAGCATCCAGCCTGTCTGGAACCATTGCGCCACTTGTCAGGCTATCAATGGATGGGCGGACGTGGTTGCTATCTCTCCATCCACGATGCACGTTTCGACATGTTCTTCGACTGGTTCACACGTGGCACCTCCACGGTCGACATGGACTATTCGGTCGTTCGTGCAGGCTCCTATCAGGTGGGTGTCTCCACGGTGGAATGTGTGTACGCAAAGCAGTTTGGCGGACATACGGAAGGAATGATGATGAACGTGAGAAATGACAAATGAAGCGCGTTCTGACAGACCCATGCGAGGAGAGGCTTTTTGAAGCGTGATTGATTCTCAGCCACTTAAAAAACCGAAAGAAAAAAAGTCGGAAAAAAAGTGATGAAACATTTGGTGGATTGCCAAAAAGTCTCTACCTTTGCACTCGCTTTCGGGAAGGAACGGAAGAAACAAACCAACAAAGTCTGGTGTGACAGCGTTGTTCTGAAGGTCTTTCCCCGACGATGAAGGGGCGCTTAGCTCAGCTGGTTCAGAGCGTCTGCCTTACAAGCAGAGGGTCGGCGGTTCGAATCCGTCAGCGCCCACGTAGTGGTGAAGATGACGGTTCGTTGAAAACACTCCGTCAGCGCCCACGCTTACAAAAAGAATCATTTGGCTCGCTAGCTCAACTGAATAGAGCATTTGACTACGGATCAAAAGGTTACAGGTTTGAATCCTGTGCGAGTCACTCTTTTTGAAGAATCATCGTTCTGGAAGAAAGTTTCGGGTAGGTAGGTAAGTGGTTAAAACGGGCAGACTGTAAATCTGTTGCCTTACGGCTTCGGCGGTTCGAATCCGTCCCTGCCCACGGATAGACGAAACGAAAGTGAAGTCAATCAGGGAGAAAGCCCACGGATAGACGAAACGAAAGTGAAGTCAATCAGGGAGAAAGCCCACACGGGTGAAAGCCCACATAGAAGTCGCGGAAGTAGCTCAGTTGATAGAGCACTAGCCGTCCAAGCTGTGGTTCGCGGGTTTGAGCCCCGTCTTCCTCTCTTCAATCGTAACTTTTTATTTTCTCGAAAATTAATCCTTCATGGAGAGGTTGCTGAATTGT
>JAEEGS010000065.1 GCA_016280445.1 Bacteroidaceae bacterium | reverse complement strand
CTGGCTTCCCAATCGTGCTCCACGGTTCTTCTTCTGTTCCTATGGAAGAGGTTGAGACTATCAACAAGTACGGCGGTAAGCTCGAAGCCGCCATCGGTATTCCAGAGGAGCAGCTCCGCAAGGCTGCCAAGTCTGCTGTCTGCAAGATCAACATCGACTCCGACTCTCGTCTGGCCATGACTGCTGCTGTGCGCAAGCACCTCGCTGAGCATCCTGGTGACTTTGACCCACGTCAGTACCTGAAGCCAGCTCGCGACAACATGAAGAAGATGTACATCCACAAGATTGTGAACGTTCTTGGTTCTGATGGCAAGCTCGCTCAGTAATTTGCAACTGTTTTAATCAACTTGATAAGCGCAACTATAGGTTTCTGCCTATAGTTGCGCCCTTTTGTTTCCATGCGACGTCTATTTCTCTCACTTTTTTGTGCGTTCTCTTTCGTGTCGGTGACTCTGTATGCTCAGTCGGCCCAACTCGATTCTGCCTATCTGGCGCAGATAGATTCTATCATGCAGGCAGATGAGCGGATGCGTAGGCAGCAGCAGGTGGAAGAAGCCATCCGGAAGTTTGAAGAGACAAGACTGAAGAAAGAGATGTCGTTTGGTATCGATGGCGCATTGCCATTGGCACGTGGTCTGTTGCTCACATGGACCGACCGCAATTTTGTGAGGCATCCTGCCCAGTTCGAGCGTAAGGGCGACAGATGCAACTGGCCCGACTATGGTGTGGCGGGTGCTCCGTTGGTGGCCAACTGGGTGATGAAAGCCGCTGGTGTGAAGAGCCGTTCGAAGACGGAACGTATGCTGACAGCCAACGCGATGGCGCTGGCCATCTCGTTCGGAACTTCCGAATTGCTGAAGAACACGGTGCAGGAATATCGCCCCGACCGAAGCGATAAACGTTCCTTCCCATCTGGTCATGTCACCTTCGCCTTTGTGTCAGCCAGCGTGCTGAGTCGCGAGTATGGCTACATCTCTCCCTGGATTAGTGTGGGAGGCTACACCACCGCTACTGCTACCCAACTGCTTCGCATCAAGCACAACAAACATTATATGAACGACCTCTACATGGGAGCCGGCATCGGTATGGTGAGCACCAATCTGGCTTATTTTCTCACCGACAAGATTTTCGGTGCCGATGCCATCAACAAGCCCGAAGTGCGGAGGAAGGATGTCGTGCGTTTGATGAAGTTCAATGCCTTCCCAACGGTTTTTTCATTTGTGGCAGGCACAGAAATCGGCAACCGCAAGGTGAAGTTCGACGATGCCATGCTGAAGACAGGCGCCTCCATCGCGGTGGGTGCCGACCTCTCGTGGCACACATCCCCTCATTTCTCGTTGGAACTGATGGCGCGTGCCGTCGATTGCCAAATGAAAGTATATGGTCAAGACCATCGTTTCACAGGCGACAACCTCGACATCTACCACCTCGATGCAGGTGTGAAATTCAGCACTCCTGTCTCCCTAAGTCAGCGTGTTGGCGCACGTGTGTTTGCTGGTACACGTATCATGGACGGCGTCACTCTCACCGACGGCATCAAGTCCTACACCATTCCCAACGAAACCAAGTTCGAGTGTGGCCTGGGTGTCTCCTACGAATGTCTCGACACCGACAACTATGCATGGGGTATCATCGCTGATTATTACCACACCTTCTCCCCCTACATGAAAAACCGCTACAGCATCAGCTCCACCTGGAAGATACTGTTCTGACAGATATACCGTTTTTGTTGTATTTCCATCAGTAAAGAAAAGGCACTTCCACTGACTCAGTGTAAGAACTTCCGTCAAACTGAAAAGTATACTTAATTCTTTTCAGTTGTGAATTCCTCCGATGTCCGTTTGGTATGTGGCACACCTTCGTTCCTTGGTGCGTCACAAACCTACTTCCATCCCCAGTCAAACTGAAAAGTATACTTAATTCTTTTCAGTTGTGACTGCCTATAAACAGGAAGAGCATGGAGAGGAGGACGAGCAGCAGGTCGATGACTTTTGACTTGAGGTTCTTCTCGTGGAAGACCATCGCACCAAAGAGGAAACTGACGACGACACTGCCGCGACGTACCATGGAGACGATGGATATCATGGCACCATCGAGCCCAAGGGCATAGAAGTAGGCGAAGTCGGCAGCGGAGAGGAATACGCTGATGAGGATGATGCACCAGTCCCAATGGAATGGGGTGGTCTTCTTGTGGGTGGGCCACCACAGGAGGAAGAGCATGGTGAGCATCATGAAGAACTGATAGATGTTGTACCACGACTGCACGGCGAGTTTGTCAAGTCCAACACCGCCATTTTCGGGCGATGCCATGAGGAACTTGTCGTAGAGCCCAGAGATGGCGCCGAGCACATTGGCGAGCACCACGAAGACAATCCACTTGTTGTGCTTGAAGTCAATGCCTTCTTTTCTGCTCGAGCGCGAGAGCATGTAGAGTCCTATCATGGCGATGATGACACCGATCCATTGCCATACATTCAACCGCTCGGAAAAGAAGGTCAAGGCGCCAATGAGCACCATCACGGGACGTGTGGCGTTGATGGGTCCCACGATGGTGATGGGCAGGTGCTTCAAGCCGAAGTAGGCGAAGAGCCAGCTGGCAAGTACGATGCACGATTTCAGCAGGATGTATTTATGCTCTGCCCAACCGTACTGGTGGGTGTAGAAGAGGCTGTCCTCACTGATGTGTCCCTGTGCCGACAGGATGATGAATGGAAGGAAGATCAGCGACGAGAATAGGGTGTTGAGCAGCAGCACTGGAATGACCGCGTTACCCTTCAATGACTTCTTTTTGAAGACATCGTAGAAGCCGAGGAGGAAGGCGGAAAGGAATGCAAGGATTAACCACATAAGACCATTTACTATTTAACGATTTGCAATTTATGATTGGACTTATAGGTTGAAAAGATTGTCAGGGTAGGTGATGTCGGCGAGGAAGAGCGCATTGCCAGGGACAGAGGTGCCTGCGGAGCAACGGTCTTTCTTCTCGATGATTTCACGGAACTGCTCGATGGTCAGCACACCGCGACCCACATCGAGGAGGGTGCCGACGATGGCGCGTACCATGTTGCGGAGGAAACGGTCGGCGGTGATGGTGAACTGCCACTTGATGGGTGAAACTTGTTCCCATTTGGCATACATGATGCGGCAGTTGTTTGTCTTCACGTCTGTGTGGAGTTTGGAAAAAGAGGTGAAGTCGATGTAGTCGAAGAGCGTCTGTGCCGCCTCGTTCATCTTGTCGAAGTCGAGCGGAAGAGGGTAGCGATAGGCATACGGCTCGAAAGGCGACTTCTCCGTGATGATATAATAATGGTACGTGCGTGAGGTGGCGGAGAAACGGGCATGGGCATCGGATGCTACAGGAATGATTTTGTGGATGGCGATGTCGGCAGGCACGAATCTGTTCAAGCGACCAGCCCACGCGCTGGGCGAATTGAGAGGGTCTTTGGTGTCGAAGTGCGCGACCATGAGAGAGGCGTTCACCCCAGCATCGGTCCGTCCAGCACCAGTCACTTCGATGGGTTCACGCAGCAGGGTGGAGAGTGCCTTGTTCAGCACCTCCTGCACGCTGATGCCGTTGGGTTGAATCTGCCAGCCGTGATAGCGTGCCCCGTCGTAGGAAAGGTATATAAAATAGCGCATTATGGTGTCACTCGGTTATGGAAGAACACACGTTTCAGGGTGCTACCCATTCGGGTGCGTGGTGCATGAATATTGGCTTTGTTGCGATAGAAGTGCCAGAGCAGGAAAGCAGCGGTGATGGCTGCCACGCCATCGGCAGCGGTGATGCTGACCCACACGCCATCGGTTCCCCAGAGTTCGGGGAATATCAGGAGGAACGGCACGAGGAACACCAACTGGCGGCTCACGGACATGAAGATGCTCCGCTTGGCCATACCGATGCTCTGGAAGAAGTTGCCCGTCACAATCTGGAAGCCCACGATAGGCGAGAGGCAGCAGATGATGCGCATGCCTCGGGCTGCCAATGCCGAGAGTTCGGGGTCGTCGGTGAAGAGCATCACAATATACTGAGGGAAGAAGACGCACAGCACGAAATCGACAATCATCACGATGGTGGCCATCCAGATGGCTTTTCTGAGCACCTCGTCCACACGTTCCGGCAGTTGCGCTCCGAAGTTGAAGCCCGCAATGGGTTGCATGCCCTGACAGATGCCTAACACTATCATGATGGCGAGGAACGTGGCACTGTTGATGATGCCGTATGCCGCAATGGCCAAGTCACCTCCATGTTTGGTGAGTCCCTTGTTGATGAGAATGACCACCAGACAGGCGCATAACTGCATGGCGAAAGGAGACATGCCAATCGAAAGGATGCTCTTCACGATGCGTTTTTTTAGTCCGTAAATACCTGAATGTAAGTGAATCACATCTCTCTTGTTAGACAGAATGGACACGATGTAGATGAGTGCCACAATCTGTGCAAGGACAGTGGCGTAGGCTGCTCCTTTGATGCCCAAATTGAATGTGAAGATGAAGAGCGGGTCGAGAATGGCATTGATGACCACTGTGGCAATCGTTGCCGACATGGCCACGTGCGGATGCCCCGTGCTTCGCAAGGCTGCGTTAAGACCGAGGTAGAGGTGTGTCACCACATTGCCCAACAGAATGATGAACATGTAGTCGTGGGCATATTGTAACGTTTTTTCAGATGCTCCGAAGAACAACAGGAGTGGATCGATGAAGAGGAGTCCAAGCACACCCACCAGCACACCGATGATGACGTTGAGCGATACGAGATTACCCAACACCCGCTCTGCAGTTGTGTAGTCTTTCTGTCCTAACTTGATGGATATCATCGTCGAACTGCCCACACCCACCATCGCACCAAATGCGGCACTCAGGTTCATGATGGGGAAGGTGACCGCCAAGCCACCAAGGGAGAGCGTACCCACCTCGGGGATGTGTCCGATGAACATGCGGTCCACCATATTGTATAGCGATGATGCTGTCATCGCCACTACCGCTGGCACGGCATATTTCATCAGCAACTCGCCAATCGGCTTCGTCCCCAATTCTTTGGTTCTGTTGTCTTGTTCCATTGCTTTGTTCCTCGTTTTCGGCTGCAAAGGTACGGACTTTTTGCCACATGTTAATCGCCTGCTCTCATGTTTTTTCAAAGTTCGTGGAAACCTGTCCCTTCAATGGCTCTATGCGAACGAAAAGGTCTGGGTTACATCCATGATGATGGTGTGACCCAGACCTTTTATCTTTTCGTTGCTTCTATCTCTATTTCAAGACCTTCTCTATTTCTTTCTTGAACGCATCCACGCCCGAGAAACCGATTTGCTTGTACGTCTGCTGTCCTTGTGCATCGTAAAGAGCGTAGGTAGGGATGCCATCCGATTCATAGTGACTGAGGAGGTACTGATACTGTTCTCTCGTCAGATAGAAGTGGGAACCATCAATTTCACCAATCATCTCCTGCCATTTGTCCAACGGCGAAGTCTCAGAAGTGATATAGACAAACTGGATGTTCTTGCCCTGCAGTTCCTTCTTCAACGGCTCCATCACCTTGTGGCCAGCACGGCAGGGTCCACACCATGTGGCCCAGATGTCGATGAGCACAGCCTTGCCCTTATACAGGTCGAGGATGGTTTGCAGGATGTTCTCAGGCGCCACATCATCGTATTTTTTGTAGAAGACACCATCGGGGCTTTGTGCCTCCATCTGTTTGGACAGGTCGTTGAGTTGACGTTTCAATTCCTCCTGTTCCTCTTCATACTCCCGAACCACCTGCTTGCAGTCATCGCTCTTCACCTCGCCCAAGGCTTTGAGTGCCTCCTCATTGCCTTCAAGGGCGTAAGGCACTCGTTGCAGGTCACAGTTGTAGGGGTTCTTCTCTGCCGCCGTCTTGTCGAGGAAGTACAGAGGCATATTCCAGAATTCCTTGCTGCATGGGGAACCTGGCTCGTTCATGTATTGGAAGGCATATTCCATCTTCGTTTCAGGGAAGGTGATGTTCTTTTCATTGGCTTTGTAGAGGCTGTCGATTTCAGCATTGTTCGTCACTCTCACCTTGCCCAGTATCAGTTGCAGCGTGGTGTATTCATTCGCAAAACTGGTGAGCCAATGCAAGTGCTCAGCCTCTGCTTCCATGCAGAGCAAGTCTTTGACAGCCGTGGTGTATTTCGACGACTTGGCATATGCCACACGCTTCTTGAGGTTGTTGTTCACAAAGTCAAGCCGTTCCTCTGGCGTGGTGCACTTGCTGATGCCCTCGTAGAGTTGTTCTTTCTGTTCTGTTTCATCGTTCTTCAACTGCTCTGTCACCAAGTCCATGTTGGTCTTGGCGAGGTAACCCTTGAAGGCGAGTATGGGCTTTTCACCGTTGACGGCGTTCATCAAGATGGACGTCTCCTGTCCTGGGGCAATGACGATGTACGCACGAGCCATGCCATTCACGCCAATCATCACCTCACGCGCCAACCATAAGGGAACCTCCATCGTCACAGTGCCGTCCTCTGCAAAGGGAACCACCTTCTCGAAATAGTCCGTCTTGCCCAGTGGAACGAATCTGCTGACCCAAAACTCCATGTCCATATCAGGTCGGTAGCCCAGCATCTTCACCTTGATGGTCGCCACACCCTTGTTGATTTTGGCTACAGGCAGCGTCTCGTCCTTGGCATACTGCACGTTCTGCCATTCAGCAGGCAACGGCAACTTTTTCGTTGTCTTTGCGTCGCAGATGTTCCAGAACCGGAATGCCTCCTTGTAGTCACCCTCCGTGAAGTCAAATTGCTTCGTGTCTGAGGGTAGGGGATTGAAGTGCAGCGCCAGATTCGCCGTTCCACTCTCAGGTATCCAGAAGAGCGAGTCGAGTTGCAGGTCAGCCTCCGTCTCGTTGGTCTTCACGCCACTTGTGATGCCGTATTTCTTGCCGTCGGGTGTCTTCACGTATGAATTCTTGTCAAAGCGAATCCAATTGTGAGGTGGATAGTGCGCACTGATGTGCATCACCATCTCCGTCTCCTTCAGTTCCACCCGATTGATTTTAAACTTTGAACTGTAATTTCCCATAAAGGCTGATGGGTTTTCCCACACCACCTTCTTTTGTGCTTGTGCCGCCACACATGCCAGCACCAGCATCGCAATCGAAAATAGTTTTTTCATGATTTTATCAAGTTTTTGCCTCTATATAATATATACGTATTGATAGGGCGGAATGTGACAGGATGGTGCGTTAAATATTCTTAAAGAATAAAAAATAGGCAGAGATTCATGTCTCTGCCTATCTGTTGTTATTTACCGAATGGTTCACTTTACGGTTGACCATGCAGGTGGTTCCACACCCAGCAGGTTCTTCACGAAGAAGTCGTAGCGTTTGTGCTCTCCGTAAGAGTCGCCCATGGTGTGACGAGCACCGGGGAGAAGTATGAACTCAAAGTCCTTGTTGGCTTTGATGAGGGCATTGACCACCTGATAGGAAGAGGAGGGGTCAACGTTGTCATCCATCTCGCCGACGAGGAGCATGAGTTTTCCTTGCAGGTTCTTGGCGTTCTCGACATTGGAACTCTCAATGTAACTCTGGTCGATGGGGTAGCCCATCCACTGCTCGTTCCACCAGATTTTGTCCATGCGGTTGTCGTGGCATCCACAGGCAGCATAGGCTGCTTTGTAGAAGTCGCCGTGGAAGAGGAGGGCGGTGAGGGCTTCCTGTCCACCTGCTGAACAGCCATAGATACCCATGCGGTCGATGTCCATGTAGGGGTATTTCTTGGCTGCCGCCTTAATCCATTCGATGCGGTCGGGGAAGCCTGCGTCCTTGAGGTTCTTGTAGCATACTTGCTCGAAGTCGAGGTTGCGGAAAGAGGTGGTCATGCCATCGAGTTGCACGACGATGAAGCCCAGTTCGGTGAGGTCGTCGAGTGTCCATATCCACGGTGTGAACGATTTGGGCACGTACTGGTCGCCAGGACCTGAATAGATGTACTCAATGACAGGATACTTCTTGTTGGGGTCGAAGTTGCGCGGACGACGAATGAGTCCCCACATGTCGGTCTTTCCATCACGTCCGGGTGCGACGAACACCTCGGGCGCCTTCCATCCTTCTGTTTCCAATCGGCTGATGTCGGCTGTTTCAAGGGTGGTGATGAGTTTACCGTCGGTGGCAGAACGGAGCACGGTTACAGGGGCTTGGTCAACAGATGAATAGGTGTCGATGAAGGCGGTGTGGTTACCATTGAAGGTGACGCTGTGATTGCCTCGTTCGGGTGTGAGGTGGATGAGGTTCTTGCCGTTGAGGTCAATGCGGTAGTAGTGAATGTTGTAGGGATCTTCCTCTGCAATCTTTCCATCAAGGCTGGATGCCACCACACCCATGTTCTTGCAGTTCATCCCGTTGGCAGAGAAGAGAATGTAACCATTTCCTTTCTCGTCAATCTCGGCATGCTGCACACCGCGCACCCAGTAGTTACCCTTGGTCACCTGGGTCAGTTTACCGTTCTTTCGGTTATATATATAAAGATGTGCATGTCCGTCGCGGTCGCTCTTCCAAAGGATGTGCTCGCTGTCGAGGTCTCTGCGGTAGTTGCGCGAGTAGGCCACATATTTATCGTTCTTCTCCTCAATGAGGGTCTTGATATCGCCCTGCAAGTTCATCTCCAACACACGATACGTTTTGTGTCCGCGTTCATTAAATTCGAAGGTGAGGGTCTGTCCGTTCTCGTCCCACTGGGGTGCAGTTACCTGATACTGCGAGGCGAACAACGCTGTGCTCTTCGGATAGATGGTCTTCTTTGCCTCTACATCCACAATGGCAGGGATACGGTAGTTGAGCGAGTCACCTGGCTTGGCATACTCCTGTTGAGAATATTTGGGTTGCACTTGGTCGGTGGGAGAGGAGAGGGTGTAGGTGACATAGTGTTTGGGTGCTGGTTTGATGAGCACGGTGGCATAATACTTGCCATCTTTCGACCAGCGTCCCCATGAGGAGTAGTAGCAGGTGTCGGCGCCATCGAATGTTATTTGTGTAGGTTGAGTCAAACTGTCATTCGTTTGAATGTATAGGTTGTTGTTTTTGTGAATCATGAAGGTCCCTTTGTTCACAGGGCTTTCAGCGCGTCCGTCTTTTTCGTCGCGCACTTCCATCCAGTGATGATTGTCGCCTCCTCGCCATTCGCGTGGACGTGGATGTTCGGGGTTGCCGATAAGTTTTTTCTCGCCCGTCTTCACATCCACCTGATACCACACGGTGCTATCACCGTTGAAGGTGGAGTAGTTCATCACTGCAGGGTTGACGTGGTGTGGTGACTGCACTCGGATGTTGCCGTTGGTCATCTTGTTGGAGTATTTGCCACGGGTGGCAAAGGCGTTTTTGTAGTCTTGCACGGTGCCTTGTGCATGGAGACTCAGCGTGGCAATGGCCAGCAGTACGAAAGCAAAAAGTTTCTTCATGTTGTGTTGGGTATATAGCTAATTAGTAAATCGTGAAATCTGTGTAGAAATAGTAGTACCACCAGTAGGTGTCGCCATAGGCGGGTTTCATGCGCTTGGCCATCTCCTGTGTGTCGAGTTTTTGCTGGGAAAGTTCGTTGTAGTCTTCGGCAAAGCGATTGTATTTCTCCGAAACCACGGTGTCGAACTTGAAGTTTCTGATGGTGATAGGTGCATCAGGGTTGTTGCCATAGAGGAGGGCACCTTGCTGATAGAGTTCCGGTATGGGTTGGTTGGGGTGGTTCTGCACGTAATCGTAGAAATGAATGCAGAATGCATAGCCGTCTTCTGTCCAAAGTGAGAGGCACATGATGACGTCTTCCAGCAGTGGAGAGGTGGCATGCCGAAGGTCGGAGAAGTGGTCGAGGATGTATTTCTCGCAGTGTCCTTCGTCCTCGTCGAGCATATTGATGTCCTCACCGAGGAGTGGGGCGATGGTTTGGAACTCCTTGTGTTGTATGAAGTTGGTGCTGTTGGCCATCCATGCTTCACGCTCTCTTGCCCAGTCACGATAATAGATGCTGCTTTTAAGCATAGCGATGTATTTCATGGCCACGTCAAACTCCTGATTGAAAATGGCGCATCGTACCATCATCTTGAGATTGCGGAAACTTTGGCCATACACCACAGCATTCTCCATAGCCCATCGGTAGGCGTAGTTGATTTGCCCGAACTGGTAATAGATGAGCGGGGCTCCCAACTGGGAGGTGTAAAAGGGCAAGGAATCATTTTTGAAGGGATTGATGCCACAGTTGTTCGTTTTGAACATGTCGGTGAGCCGTCCTGTATGCATCAAGGCGATGTTTTTGTACATGACCATCAGGTTGGTGGGAGCTTTCTCGTTGGCGGAAGGCATTTCCTTGAGCACATCATCAAATCGGAACTCGTCTAAAGCACGGTACATCCGCATCTCATGCCGAAAGTTCTTGTCGGTCAGAGTGGTCATGATGGAGTGCCTGTAATTGTAGTTGAAACGCCAAGGGCTTGAAGGAGATAGCCAATTGATGATGACCAAGATGATGCCCAGCAGGCCAAGGGCGAGGAGACCTTTCCATCTCCAACTGATTTTGAGATTTCTGGTGAGGAACAGGATTCCCCATGTGAACAACAGGCAGAAGAGAATCGTGAGGGTGGGCACAAAGGGAAAGGCTGGAGCTTTGGCGTAGTAAATCCAATAGCCGTAGTCGAGCAGATGATACAGCAAGAGCAAGGGCACAATCAAAGCCAAGAAACTGAACTTATTGCTGATGCCAAACATCCAGATGGTGATCCAGTAGATGGCGACCCAAAGGAGGATGAGAATGGTGCTGCCAAACCAAGGATAGTAGAAAAGTTGAGTGAGGTAGCATGCCACCCATGTTATCCATCCACCTGCGTGTTGGACAGTATCCATCATGAACGTGTGTCCGCTGATGAAGATACTATTGTCTTGGATGGTGTACAGGTAATCACCATTCATCACTGGCAACAACAGAAATGCTGCAGCGATGAAGGCGAACAGATAGATGTATTTGAGATTCTTCAAAATGTTTTTATTGAACGAACTTTGCTTTGACCGCCTCTTCTTTGGCTTTCTTGGTAAATGTCTGTGGCGTAATGGTGACAGGTTCTACCATGAACTCTGGACGGTTGAATGAGCGCAGGAAGAACGTGTAGAAATTGGGGTCTTTCTGCGGCACAGCAAAAGGCTTGTGTGCCTTGCCTTGTTTGTCAAAATATGCGATGTAGGGACGGGTGTAGTTGCCATCATCGCGACGAGAGTCCACCATTATCCAACGGCCATTGCTCGACCATGTCGGATAACTTTCCGAACGGGGACTGTTCACGGCATCCATTTTCTGTACTTGCATGGTCTTCAGATCCATCATATAGATGTCGGCGTCAGCATGCCATACGTGGAAACATCCGAATTCCGCCTGAGCGAAAAGCAGGTAGCGGCCATCGGGACTCACGCGTGGAAGGGTGACACTCTGATTCAATGAGTCGGCTGCGTTGTAAATCATCTCTACGTTGCTGAACTCCTTGGTGTCGGGGTTGAAGTCAGCACAATAAAGGTTGTACTTCACTTCCTTGTAGCGTTGAATCATTTCGGTTTCCTTGGAAATGCTGTCGTTCTTGTAGATGAAGTGGGCTGAACAGAAGTAGAGTTTCTTACCGTCGGGACTCCATGTGGGGAACACCTCCAATTCGTCGTCCAGTTCAGAGATGATGCTCACTTCGTTCTTGTCCACATCGTAGAGGATAAGGTCGCTTTCAGTATCTTGTACTTCAATTTTGTTCAGGTCTTTGGTGTGGAACGACTGCCCCGTCTTGTTGGTGGAGAAGGCAATGAGGTTCTTCGTGGGATGCCATGCTGGATAAACACCGGCACTGAGAGTCTCGTCAGTCTTGAGGTCAATCTTGCGCAGTTCACCATTCACCACGAGCATTGTGCCTCCAAAGCCTTGGCGCATATGGAAGAGCATGTTGTCGGTCTTGAAATTCTGATAGGAGTGACAGTTGATGCACTGTCCGGTTTCCTCGGTGCTGACCGACATATTGTTGTAAATCTCCCTCTCCTCGAAATTCGTGAGATTGCGTTGGTTGATGCTCAGTCTCTCATATGCCACATAAGAAGGTTGGATGACACGGTAGGAAATGTAAGAGTCGATGGAATCTTCTGCCACGTAAATGTTGAAAGGCTTGAAGGCTTTCCAGTCGTTTCCCTTCTTTGTATACACTTCCACCTGAATGCTTTTCCCGATAGAGGCTTTCAGCATATTTTGCCAGTCTTCCTCGTCGATGAGCACATTCTGTTCTTCTCCGTAGAGGTTTTCACCTCCAGGATAAGTAAACTTGGCCACCACTTCACTTTCTCCCTCTTGAACAGCAAAGTTCAGAGGACAGATGTTGCAAGGGATGGTCACCTCTGTATAGTCAGGATAGATTCTTGGCAGACGTGACTCCTGCTGTGCATTGGTGGGTATGGTTGGGTGGTTGCAGGCGGTCATGATGACAGCCAACGCTACGATTGATATGAGTGTTCTGAAGTTCATAAGTGAATCGTTATATTTTTCAACTTTCAATTTCAATTAATAAGTGTACAAATTCCGGCAGAAGAAATAGAACCAGAAGAAAGTGTCGCCATAGGTGTCCTTCATGGCTTTGCCCACCTCTTCGGGCTTCATACCAGTTTGGAGCAACGATTGCGATAACTGCTGGAATCCTTCGTAACTTTCGGTCACCTGTTCGTCGAAAGGCATACCTTCAATGTTCACCGTCTGAGGTTCCAACTTTCCATATAACAGGGCTGCCTCTTGATAGTGAACAGGCATCTTCTCCTTGTCGTGCAGTTTGGCATACAGGAAGAAATGCGGCCAGAACAGTTTGATGTCTTTCTGCACAAGGGAATAAAGAAGGGTGACCTCTTGCAGCAGTTTGTCATCTTTGTTCATGGTGTTGCTAAAGTAGTTGAGCAGATACATTTCCACCAAACCATTGTCGCCATCGAGAGTGGTGCCCATGTGGTTGTATAGTGTGCGGACATTGTCGAACTCGTGATAGTTCTTGATGAGTTCAGGCTTTTCCGTGATGGGCAGTAATCGCTCAGCCCATTCCCGATGGAAGAGGCTGGTCTTCAGGATATTCAAGTATTTCTTGGCCACATCCATCTCACCATTCACCAAAGCACAACGCGACAAAAGCTTCAGGTTGTCGAAGTCATAACCGAACTCCACGCTGTTTTCTATGCACCACCGTGAAGCGAAGTTTGTCTTGCCGTGGTAATAGTAGAGTTGGGAACCAGCGGTCTGCACCATGTGTACGTGCAACGTGTCAAATCCATTGTCGGGGCGTTTGCCCATATTGTTGTATTTGAACATTTTGGTGCCAATCTGTCCTGTGTTGATGAGTGCCACATTCTTGGTCAGTACCATCTGTCGGGATGCATCACCAGGAAGGTTGGACATTTCCTCCAGCACCTTTTCCCAATCTTGTTCCTCTGTAGCACGATACATACGCATTTCTGCGTGATAATTGTAGTCTTGGTAGTTTCTCTTTCCTACCCATACCCACGAGGCTACTAACAGGGCGATGCTGATCAGGCAAACAGCCCACGCCATACCTCCCTTCATTTCTTGTTTTTTTGGTAGGAAAGGGAATATAATCGGAATAATGGACAGCACCACAAAAGGGATGGTCGGATAAAAACTGATAAAGTCATTGTTGGCGAACTCAGGAAGTCCTATTCTCCAGGCATCGCCAAGTCTGATGTCGGGATAGAGTTGGTAACAGATCAAAGGGATGACAGCAATCAATACGAAGGGAATGAGTGGACGTGAAATCTTGTAGGCAAGTGATTTCTCCTTCTTGCCGTCAGATTCTTCTGTCTCCACCACTTTCTTGGAGGACTTTATGCTGTTGGCAATGGAAATGAATGCGATATAGAGCTGCGCCAATAATGTGTACCACCCAAAGAAGGGATATGTAACGGCAATCAGTATAGTGGTGATGATGCGATCCATGGGCTTCTTGAAAAGACTGTGGAAGAACAGCAGCAACATGCAGACGAGGTATCCCACAGTGCCATAGAACCAGTAGCCCGTCTGCTTCAGATAGTAGAGCCAGTAGCCCATGTCAATCATGCTCGCCAACAGGCAAAAGGTTGGAAGTGCCAGTACGGCCATCCATTCTATTCTCACCTTGAAAGCCAGTTTGCTCAGCCACATGCTTGCCACCCAAAGGGCGATCATGATGGCAGAACCCAAAGCGGGGTAATAGAAGAACTGAGTCAGGAAACTAGCCGCCCAACTAATGAGGCCACCTGGCTGATGCATGCACTCCTCTAGGAATATGCGATTGGTCGTGAAAAAGGATTGTGTTTGCGCCATGAACAACATGTCGCTGTTCTCTACAATCAAGTAGTACGCTCCCATTGCCGCTACAATCACCGTGACGGTTATGCTGATACCGACGGCGAATCCTTTTGACAGCATGAACGGCTTCTTCTCCTTGACATTCGGCTCCGAGGTCTGTTTTGTCACCACAGATTGCTTAGGGGCTGCCGATACCATTTTCTTTGTATTTTTTTTCGACATGATTGGTTTTTGAGTAAAATCGGTGCAAAGGTACAACTTTTTTACGATAGTAACCAAGCGACTGCCTAATAAAATCGTTAAATCTTCTTGGTGAATTTTGCCACGAATCCGCCACCGCTGGCCATATGCACTTTGACGGTTTCATTGGTGCTGACCGGTAGGGTGAACTGTTGCTTCCACACATTGTAGTCGGTAGCGGTCTTGTCAGCATTGATGCCATCGAAGAATGCGGTGAGTTCGTAAGTGCCGGCAGGAAGGAAGTCTGCGCAGACCTCTACGTCACGACTTTCCCAATTGGTTTCACCTGCAACATACCAGTCGTTGCCCTTTCTGCGTGCCACGATGATGTATTCGCCCATTTTGCCATTTAACACGCGCATCTCGTCGTAAACCGTTGGCAGTGAGGCGATAAACTCAGTACATTCAGGTTCCTTCTCATAGGTGGTTGGGTTGTCGGCCAGCATGGTGAGTGGTGATTCATGCACGATATAGTGAGCCAGTTGATGGCAACGTGTACCCATCGTCATCGGGTTGTTGTAGATGGGTTGGAAATCGGCTTTTGAGGCGTTGCGCATACCACCAGGGGTGAAATCGACAGGTCCGGCCATACCACGGATGAAGGGGAATGTGACATCATAAAGGGGCATGTCTTTCGAGGGTTCATTCACGGTTTTGCCATCTTTCTGTATGGTGTGGCGTTCTGTCCACTTCACTTCTTCCATGCCGAACACCGCCTCGAAGTTGATGACGTTGGGGTAAGTGCGTGTGATGCCTTGTGGGGCGAAGATGCCGTGATAGTCGAGCATCAAATGGCTTTGTGCACAACGTTCGGCAATACGGTAAATCATGTCCACACCTTCTTGGTCGTATCTGTCCAGAAAATCCACCTTGAATCCCTTGATGCCCATTGCGGCATATTTTTTGCATGCTTCATCCAACTGAGCATCAAGCACATTGAAGACTGTCCAGAGGATGATGCCGACGTTTTTCTGTTGGCCATATCGTACCAGTTCTGGCAGATTGATGTCAGGAATGACTGTGAGCATATCTTCGCTCTTGGGAGTGTACCAACCTTCGTCGAGAATGATGTACTCCAGTCCATGCTTGGCCGCAAAGTCGATGTAGTGTTTGTATGTCTCTTGGTTGATGCCTGCCTGAAAACCAACGCCGCTGATGCCCCAGTCGTTCCACCAATCCCATGCCACCTTTCCGGGACGTATCCAGGATGAGTTTCCCTTGATGCGTGAGGGGGAAGCCAATTGGTAGGCGAGGGTGTTAGTGGGCATCTCCTTGTCGTCGTGGGTGATGGCAAGAATTCGCCATGGGAAGGTGCGGTTGCCCTTACCTTTAGCAATGAAATTCTCTGTGGATGTGACGTATTTCTGCTGCCTCCACGGGTAGAAATCGAAGGTCTTGGGATAGGCAGGGAAGTCTGCAACCATTCCTTGAATATTTTTATTTAAATAGGTGATTTCCTTTTTATTATCACTTCTATTTAGGAGAAACATTCCGGGGTAATTTTCTACGTCTGTTTCGAGAATGGTCACCTTTGCTTTTCCGCAATCGACGGTGGCAGGAAGGAACGCTTCGAGGTTCTTCATCTGTGAGAGAGGAGTGATGTCGTAAGTCGCTTGAAATGCCATTGCCTTCGGGTTCTTCTCATTGGTGGAGTAGGGAAGATAAGCGGTGTGATCGTCGGCGAAGTTGAACTCTGCCACCTCGCTCAGAATCTTCCAATCTTTCGGGGTGGAGGTGGTAAAGAAGCGGTAAGCAATGCCGCTGTTGTATGCACGGAACTCCACGTTCACTCCGTTCTTATTTTTCACCACGACTTGGTTGTACTCGTCGTCGAAAGAAGTGAATTTGTAGTTAGGTGCATCGAAGTGTTCCTTCACTCTTTTTGGGGAAGAAATCGTGTATTGGTTCTTTCCCATTCCCTCGATATTGAGTGAGATGTTGTTATTCCACGCATAGATGTTGTGGCTGGTGATGTTATCCTCGAAGACGGAGTAGTTGAGGGTGTTGTTGTCGGTGTTGATAATCACTTTCAGCCTTCCGTCAGGAGAAGTGAGGTTCACTTTGTCATCAAAGGCGGGGTTCTGTGCTTGCATGGCCAACACGAGTGCCAGCAAGTTATATGTGAGAAATATGCGTTTCATGTGAATGATGCTTTACTTTATATTATATGTGTAAATGTGGGGTTCTTCGGTTTTCTCATTGCTATACGGATTGAACGTGTAGGGTTTGTACTCGCCAAGCGGATAAGCGGTCACAACAAAGTACGCATCCTTTGTGTCGGCAGGCAGGTTAAGTGTTGCAATGCCTTTCTGTTTCGTGCAGATGTCGCCATAGGTGGCTTTTGCCCTTTCGTTCACAGCCACAAGACGATAGGCAAAGCCGTCTTCCTTGCTGCTGCCTGCAAACTTCACTTTTGCCACCTTCTTTCCCTTTGTGTCGATTTTGATGACATTCGCTCCAAACATCTGCAAAGGCTTTTGGTTCACAAACTCGCCAGCATATCGTTTGTTCATCTCGTGTTTGCCGGGGAAGTCAAAGGTAAGCAAGCGTGAATAGCAGTCAACCGCTTCCTTGGCAAAATCTTCGTTGGTCATGTTGAACATCTTCATGTAGGTGGATGCAGGGTCTTCGCCACGCTTTCCGTTGCGGAAGAGGTCGCCAATGACAGTCTTTCCGTGCTTCATGCTCCAATATTCCAGCAAGTAAGGTGAGTGGTAGATGTTCTCGCCATCGAGGAAACGGAGGTTGGCGTGATCGATGAAGGCTTTCCAGTGATAGTTCTCATCAGTGGGCCATTCTGGGTTGACATTCCAGAGCATCCATTGACTCGTCATCTCGAAGATGCCGCCACCTCCCCAACTCTCACCTTGCTTGTCGCAAACAATCATCGACTGGAAAGAATGTCCAAGTTCGTGTGCGATGCAGTTTAATTTATTGTCTTGCACACGGTTAGGAGCAATCCATAACGCTCCAATCACACCGTCGTAGTCACCTCCATAAGCAGTGCCTTCGAGCGAGTAGTTGAGCATCACCATCATGCGGTAGCGGTCGGCATTCGAGCCGGGTTTGATGAACTGAAGTTCGTCCTTGTAAAAGTCGTAAAAGGATTGGATGCGCAGCAGCAGATTTCGGAGATCCACCTTCATGTTGTGTCCGTCGAGGTCAGGTGCTTTGCTGAGGTCTTGGCCGAAAGGTTTCTCCCAGAAGATGATGACATCTTCCGTGTAGGCACACCGTGCATAACTCCATTTTGACTCGCTGTCGGTGAAGTCATTTTCCTTTAGGTCGTTTGGAATGTAAATCTCTTTTCCCGCAGGTGCCTTGAATGTGTGTTTGACGGGTTCGGCCGTTGCTGAAATGTTTGGGGCTTGCGCAAATACATGGCTCACACTCCCCATCAGCATGCCCATCAATATGGTCATGCCACACCAGTTTTTCATTACATTTCTCATTGTCAAGAAAAGTTTAATTCGTTAGCTAATCGTAAAATTCAATGGGGCAAAGATACGTCTTTTCTCCATCTCGGCAAAAAAAATGCTGCCATTTGCAAAGATTTTTCCTCAAAAACTTCTTTCTTCTTATTTTTATTTACTAATTTTGCAAACATTTCGATGTAAAAACACATGTTTTATTAACAATAAAATTGGTTTACAATTATGGTTTATTCTAAAGAAGTACAGGAAATGTGCTGTGTAGCCAAAGGCCCAAATCACGGACCAGCTCCTATTCCAGAAGAAGGAAAGTGGATTCAGGCTAAAGAGATTAAGGACATCTCAGGCATGACACACGGCATCGGTTGGTGTGCACCACAGCAAGGTTGCTGCAAGTTGTCCCTCAACGTGAAGGAAGGTATCATCGAAGAGTGTCTCGTCGAGACGATTGGTTGCTCTGGTATGACTCACTCTGCTGCTATGGCATCAGAGATTCTCCCAGGCAAGACCATTCTTGAGGCGCTGAATACCGACCTTGTTTGCGACGCTATCAACACCGCTATGCGCGAACTCTTCCTCCAGATTGTTTACGGTCGTACTCAGTCTGCATTCTCTGAGGGTGGTCTCGTTATTGGTGCAGGTCTTGAAGACCTTGGCAAGGGACTCGTTTCTCAGTGTGGTACACTCTATGGCACCAAGGTGAAGGGCACACGTTACCTCCAGCTCACCGAGGGTTACATCACCAAGATGTTCCTCGATGCCGACAACGAGGTTTGTGGCTACGAGTACGTTCACATGGGTAAGTTCATGGAGGCTGTGAAGAAGGGCATGGACGCCAACGAGGCTCTCAAGAGCGTTACAGGCACTTATGGCCGCACGAAACCAGAACAGGGAGTTGTTAAATCTATTGACCCACGTAAAGAATAATAAAGGAGGAAACAGACTATGATTAGAGAAGTTAAATTCGAATCACAAGACCGTCGCATGAAGCAGATTCTTGCTGCTTTGAACGAGAACGGCATTTCCTCTATCGAAGAGGCAAACGAAATCTGCGAAAAGGCAGGTCTCGACCCATACATCACATGTGAAGAAACTCAGCGCATCTGCTTCGAGAACGCAAAGTGGGCTTACGTGGTAGGTTCTGCTATCGCTCTGAAGAAGGGTTGCAAGAACGCTGCTGACGCTGCCGAGGCTATCGGTATCGGTCTCCAGGCATTCTGTATCCCAGGCTCTGTGGCTGACGATCGTAAGGTAGGTATCGGTCACGGTAACCTCGCTGCTCGTCTGCTGCGCGAAGAGACTGAGTGTTTCGCATTCCTCGCAGGTCACGAGTCATTTGCAGCTGCTGAAGGTGCTATCAAGATTGCCGAGATGGCTAACAAGGTGCGCAAGAAGCCACTCCGTTGTATCCTCAACGGTCTTGGCAAGGACGCAGCCATGATTATCTCTCGTATCAACGGTTTCACTTATGTGCAGACTCAGTTCGACTACTTCACAGGCGAACTCAAGGTGGTGAAGACTAAGGCTTATTCTGATGGTCCTCGTGCCAAGGTGAACTGCTACGGCGCTGACGATGTTCGTGAAGGTGTTGCCATTCTCTGGAAGGAGAACGTGGATGTTTCTATCACAGGTAACTCTACCAACCCAACTCGTTTCCAGCACCCAGTGGCAGGTACTTACAAGAAGGAGCGTGTCCTCGCTGGCAAGCCATACTTCTCTGTAGCATCAGGTGGTGGTACAGGTCGTACACTCCACCCAGACAACATGGCTGCAGGTCCTGCTTCTTACGGTATGACTGACACTCTCGGCCGTATGCACTCTGACGCTCAGTTTGCAGGTTCTTCTTCCGTTCCTGCTCACGTTGAGATGATGGGCTTCCTCGGCATTGGTAACAACCCAATGGTAGGTTGCACCGTAGCATGCGCCGTGAACGTTGCACTTGCTCTGAACAAGTAATTTTGTATCTTATAAACAGAAGGCTCGTATCCCAAAAGTGGATGCGGGCCTTCTTTCAAAAACTAACCTATTTTCAAAAAATTGACCTATGAAGAGATTTCTTTTCTTTGGCGCAATGTGCGCCGCTATGTTGCTGGCAAGTTGCGACAGCAAGGAAGAAGGCACTATCAATGGTGTGTTTTCTGTGAGTGAAACCAAACAGGTGAAGTTTTCGAGTGGCAATCTGCAGTATTCCAAAACTGCTGGCACACTCCAGTTTGCCGAGCATCAGTGGGTGATACTTGGAGAGGAGCGTGTCGATTGGGACGAGAAGGACGTATTCGACAAGTTTGGCTGGGGCTCAGGCGATAAACCTACCTACGAGCGCTGTGAAGATGAGGCTAAATTCGTCGATTGGGGCACCCAACCCATTGCTAACGGTGGTGGCTACCAGTGGCGCACCCTCACTGCAGAAGAGTGGGAGTACGTAGTGATGAATCGCCCCAACGCTATCAACTTGATTGCTTATGGAACGGTGGAAGGTGCCAAGGGTATCATCTTGCTGCCTGACGAGTGGGAACAGCCTTCCGATGTGCAGTTCACCTCGTTGGCTGACACTGCCAAGGTTACATCCAGCAGCATCGATGTCAAGAACATTTCTGACGAAACCGACTTGACTAGCATCAACGTGTATGATGCCGCCACTTGGGAGAAGATGGAAACTGCTGGTGCGGTGTTCCTGCCTCTCACGACATGGAGTTTCTCCGATGACGGCAAGCCCACAGAAGGTGAGTATTGGTCAACAAGCGACGACTACATGAGCATCTCTCTTGCCAGCATCTGGCCTGCTCGTGGTTGTACGGTGTCTGCCTTCGAGATGGCAGTAAGATTGGTGAAGGACGTGGTGAAGGAGTGATATCCATTCAACACACAAAAAAAGGGAACCATCCTGTCGTGGATGGCTCCCTTTTTTGTTTATCCGAGCAGATTCATTCGTAGTGCCTGATTCTCACATCTATCCCATCTCCTTTCAGTTGCTCGGGAATGGAAGAGACATCTGTCTGACCATAATGGTATGGAAAGAGGACTTTGGGCTTGATGGTCTTGGCAGCCTTTACCAACTGCTCTGTCGTCATCGTGTAGGGTTGGTTGCAGGGCAGGAAGGCGATGTCTATGTCGTGGATGTCTGCCATTTCGGAGATGTCTTCCGTGTCGCCGGCAATGTAGATGCGTAGGCCATCGAGTGTGAGGATGTAGCCGTTGTCACGTCCCTTGGGATGAAACTGCGTGTGCCCCTCTGTGATGTTGTAAGCAGGGACAGCCTCTACATGTATGCCAAAGTTTAAGTCTTCGTGGTCACCATTGTTCATGACCAGCCCGTAACCCGCCATGTCGGCACAACGCCGATTGGTGATGAACTGTGTGCCTGTACGGGTCAGTTGCTTGATGGCATCACGGTCAAAGTGGTCGCCATGCTCATGCGTTACAAAGATGAAGTCCGCTTGGGGTAGGAGCGTGTAGTCTGTTGTGCGGTCGCCCAACTTTCTCACAGGGTCAATCTCCACCTCTTTACCGTCGAACACAAGGCGGATGCTGGCATGCATCAAGGCATAGATGCGCACGGTTTTTCCGCTTTTTGTTTTGAAGATGTCCACCTCCGTAGTACTGGTAGTCACTGGCATCTGTTTCTCTTTCCATGCAAGGATGCCCCCCTTCAGGTTCATCACTTGAAAGCCTTCTCCTGCCAGTTTCGTAGCAGCATCGGCCGACCTTCTGCCGCTGCGGCAATAGACAGCCACGGCTTTTGTCGTGTCCAGTTTTGCTTTTGCCTGCGACATGAAAGACTCGCTTTTCTGGTCGATGTTGATGGCACCTTCCAAATGTCCCTCGGCATACTCTTCGGGTGTTCTGACATCCACTAATTGTGTGTTGGGAGTCTCTACCAACGCGGAGAATTCTTCCACGTTCAGGTCTTGGTAAGACTGGCTGCATGCAGAGGTGCCTATCCCCAGCATGGCCATGATGAATGTGATTGCCTTGTTCATATTTTGTCTGTTTTATCTCAGTCGGTGTTCGTATGCCTGTTCAATCTCCACCACATAGATAGAGTGCAAGCCGCCACCAGGCTGGTCGTTATACCAACGTGCCAGGATGTCCTTGTCGATGAAGTTCTCCGCCTTCATGTCGGTCTTGAACAGTTTGCGGCAGTCGAGTGTCAGGCGTGCCTCTTTGAAGGTGATGGCGCCACTCTCCAATTCCACAGGGTTCAGTCCTGTCTCAGCCACCTTGTCTATGTCTCTGCCGCTCTTGGTGCCGCACAACTGCAAGGCCTTGCGACAGTCCTCTGGATAGAACGACAGCGTCAGCCGTTCATTCGCCTCGATGAACTCATGGGTGTATCGCTCAGGACGGATGAAGATGAACGCCACAGGCTTGTTCCACAGCCATCCAATGCCGCCCCATGAGGCCGTCATCATGTTGAATTGTTCACTCGTGCCTGCCGTCACGAGCATCCACTGCGTGCCAATCAGGTCGAACGCATCCTCGCGTCCTAATGTCTTGATGTCAATCTTTTTCATGTCGTGCATATTTCCTTGTTGTTTCAATCTGTTTGCAAAGGTATGATTATGTGAGCACAATACAAAATGAAAACGCTTTTTTCTTTTTTATTGTCGAACGAGAGTACCTTCGACGCCAGTCAACGGTATGTGTAATTGCAGCACAAAGAAGTAAGAGCTTGCCCCTCCGTCGTTCCCGTAATTACGCTACCGCCACTCCCGTAATTACGCCACTGCCGTTCCCGTAATTACCTCAACGCCGTAGCCTCACACCCTCATTTTTTTGTGTGAAGTGTTGATAAGTTGTGTGGCTGGTGCAGCAGGAGCAGGAGAAAATAGAGAAACCTGTGCGTTTTTCTTGGATATAATTTGTCACTAAAAAATATTATAGGTATCTTTGCAAATAAAAATAATGAAACGTCTATGAAGGATTTCTCGTTTTATGCACCTACAGAGGTGGTGTTCGGCAGAGAGTCGGAAGAAAAAGTGGCTCAGTTGGTTAAGAAGTATGGCGGCAGCCGGGTGCTGGTGCACTATGGCGGTCAGAGCGCGAAGCGGTCGGGTTTGCTCGACAAGGTGTGCGGCTTGCTGGCAAAAGATGGCATTGAGTATGTTGAGTTGGGTGGGGTGGTGCCGAATCCGCGTCTGTCGAAAGTGAAGGAGGGCATTGCGCTGTGCCGCGAGAAGGGGGTTGACCTGATTCTGGCGATTGGCGGCGGCAGTGTGATTGACTCTTCGAAGGCCATTGCATACGGTGTGCCTTACGAGGGCGATGTGTGGGATTTCTATGCTGGAAAGGCTGCTCCCGAGACCTGCCTTCCCGTGGCGAGTGTGTTGACCATTCCTGCTGCTGGTAGCGAGATGAGCGAGGCGAGCGTGATTACGAATGATGAGGGTGAGGTGTGGCTGAAATTGGGCTATTCCAACAACATTTCCCGTCCGAAGTTTGCCATTATGAATCCGGAACGGACATTCACGCTTCCTGCCTATCAGACAGCGGCGGGTGTGACGGACATCATGCTGCATACGATGGAGCGCTACTTCAATCCTGATTGCGACATGACGGTGACGGATGCCATTGCCGAGGCCTTGATGCGGACGATGAAGGACTGCGTGTTTGCGGTGCTGAAGAATCCGGAGGACTATCGCAACAGGGCACAAATTATGTGGGCAGGCAGTTTGGCGCACAACGATGTGACGGGATACCGTGTGAATGGCGACTGGGCGACGCACCAGATAGAGCATGAGTTGAGTGCCATGTTCGACGTGACGCACGGGGCAGGACTGGCTGTTGTCTGGCCAAGTTGGGCTCGTTATGTGATGAAGGAGAATGTGAGCCGATTCGTGCGATTTGCTGTCAATGTGATGGGTGTGGAGAATGACTACACTGACCCGGAAGGAACAGCGTTGAAGGGCATTGCGGCGATGGAACGCTTCTATCACGCCATCGGTATGCCGAACAGCATCCACGAACTGATTGGTCGTGAGGTGACGGAGGAGGAGATTGTAGAGATGGCCAACAAGTGCACTCGCAACGGGACGATCACCCAAGGAAAATTCAAGGTGCTCCGCATGGAGGATATTGCGGAAATCTACCGCATGGCCAGATAGAAATCAATCATATTCAATAACCTTTATCGAAGACCGAACAATGAAAAAACTTTTTCTTTTAGCGATGAGTCTGCTGCTGACTTCGACGCTCTTTGCCGGGCCGGTGGACAGCGAAGAGGCTCAGTCGAAGGCGCTGGTGTTCCTCAATGGGAGGGCAACGGAGAGTGCGCGGCTCGGCAGGTCAGCAAGTCTGCAAGACCTTTCGCTGGCCACAAGCAATGAGGCTTATTACGTATTTAATGTCAACGACAATGATGGCTTTGTCATTGTCAGTGGTTCAGATTTGACGCCTGAAATCATCGGCTATGCTGACGAGGGAACGTTCGACAGCAAGAACATTCCCGACAACATGCGGGCTTGGCTGCAAGGTTATGCCGACCAGATTGAATGGCTGGAGGAAACACAGAGTACACAGGGTGCACAGAGCGGAAAGAGGTCACAGAGGTCACACGCTGTGAAGGCGAGCATCAGCCCGCTGATGACGACTCTGTGGGATCAGAACGCACCGTATTATTATGAATGTCCACAAGTGGGCAAAGACTATTGTGTGACCGGTTGTGTGGCCACGGCGATAGCTCAGGTGCTGTATGATCAGCACAAGCGGTTTGGCTTTCCTGTGGGCACAACAAAGGAGATTCCTGGCTATACGACCTCTGGGAGTGTGGTGGTGTCGGCATGCCCTACCATTGCTTCGTTTTATTGGGAAAATATGCAGGATACCTACACGGGTAAGGAAGATAAGGAGGATGTGAATGCACAAGCTGTGGCGAAGTTGATGCGGTATTGTGGAACGGCCGTCAAAATGATCTATAGGACGAGCACTTCGAGTGCGTTTTTGGAGGATGCACCGTCTATGCTGAAGGAGTATTTTGGATATGAGAGTAACCTTCAACACCTGAATCGTGTCAACTATACGGCTTCGGAATGGGAAGATCTGATTTATGGCGAACTGGAGGCAGGTTGTCCTGTGATGATAGGTGCACAGTCGACAGGGGGTGGCCATGCGTTTGTGTGTGATGGTTGTGGCGAGGATGGTTACTACCACATCAACTGGGGATGGGGTGGCAAGGCTAATGGCTACTTCTTGCTGCAGGTGCTGAATCCAAATGATAGCGGTACGGGTGGCAGTTCGACGTATGATGGTTTCACGATGAATCAGGAAATTGTGATTGGTTTACGTGCAGCAGCGGCTGAGGAAGAGCCACGACTGACCATTTCGAACCTTACCTATACGGGTACCTCAACGGTGGCGAAGGATGTGGTTTGGTTGCCTTTCCAGTCGATAAGTCTTTGGAATTTGCAGTATGAATCTTCCAATTATGACATTTCGGTGGGATTGTTTGATGAGGAAGGCAACCTGCTGAAGGTGTATGCTCAAATGTTGCTGACGGTGGATAAAAGTTCTGGGACAACGATTGGTGCAAGTTTCCCTGTGGATCTTTCGGCGGTAGAGGAGGGTAAAACCTACAGGGCGAAGTTTGTGTGCAAAAAGGCAGGAACGGGTGACGATAAGTGACAGGAGTGTTTCGGCTCTGACAGCTACTGCGTGGAGTTGGTGGCTGGTGCAACAGATGTGACTGTGACGGAGGTGAAATTCAATTTGTCGATTTCGGACGTGAAACAGAAAACGGATGGTAAGCCTAACACGCTGCAAACGGTGCAAGCCACCATCACCAACAGTGGCAAGGGCGTGTTCAGAGGCGATGTGCTGATGATGATGGGCAGTCAGCAGTTGGCTGGCCGTGGTGTGGAGGTGCCAGCCAATGGCTCTTTGACCACTACGTTTACCTTTAAGCCAAATTGGACGGGTTCTCCGACGGTGACATTCGTCAGAAAATTGTTCAATGGAGCGACGGAGTCGATTGATGGTTCTGGAAGCATCACCATCAGCGGTGCTGTGACTCGACCAACGTTAGACTTTGATATTGCATTGAATCTGAGTGACGGCTCGCCACAGTACATCTTGGGTAATGAAGCGGTGGCCACCGTGACCATCACCAACAATAATGATGTTGCCTATATGGGGAATTTCGGAATTGCTTTCTTCGAACAAGGACAGGAAAATGCGTCCTTCTCTCCGCAGGCGATTTATGTTGCACCTCACTCGACCATCACGAAGACGGAGACAATGAATGTGGAGATAGGTAAGCAATACAAGGCTATGGTGGTTTATTATCCGAATGGGACACAAACTCAGGGACCTTATACGGGTTATCATGAAGCACGTGCAGCGATTTCTGTTTTCCATGCAGACGGCACGAAGACGATGCAATTGCCATCAGCCAATTTGACTGTTCCTGCCCATGCAACGACTGTTGACCTGCGCGGACAGAACACTGTGACGAGCGTCGCTCCAAACGAGAATCCCAACTGCCTCTATCTGCTGGATGCTGAAGCAATAACGCCAAGCGGCATCACCGGCAATGTGGTGAAGGGTGATGTGGCTGAAAACATCACACTGGTGGATGATGGTGTGAATGGTTTCTATTCGCCCATCAACTTCACGGCACAGAATATCAGTTACACACGCACGTTCGATAAGGGCCTGCAGGCTGATTATTCAGGATGGAACACCATCGTGCTTCCGTTTGATGTGGCTACCGTTAAGGTGGGTGAAGAGGTGATTGACTGGTTCCACAGCGACGGCGACAAGGGCCAGGACTTCTGGGTGTATGCCTTTGTGACTGATGCTGGGAATGTTGTGACGTTTGCCCATGCTGAAGAGATGAAGGCCAACGTGCCATACGTCATCAGTGTGCCCAGCGATGCATGGGGAAGTCAGTTTGACTTGACGGGCAAGGCCATCACGTTCGAAAGCTTCAATGCAGCCATCGCGGGCAATGCTATGTCGGTGCTCAATGGCAGCAACTACGTGTTCAAGGGTATTACTACACCGCAGACACTCAACGACGCGTATGTGCTGAATGAGGCAGGTACGGCGTTCTCTCAGCAGGCATCGGCAGATGTGGCTCCATTCCGCGCATACTTCATGGCATCTGGCCGCACGGTTGTGACTCAGACCTTGAGCATCGCGTTTGTTTCTGACGATGAGGCTACGGGCATCCCAATGTTGGATGTGAAGGCTGGTCGTGTACAGAAGACGAACGATGTCATCTACAACATGCAAGGCATGCAGGTGGGCACTGTCGAGCAATGGAAGAGTTTGCCGAAGGGCATTTATATGGTGAACGGTAACAAGATTTTCAAAAAATAAAAAGATAAAGCAATGAGAAAGTCATATCAGAAACCTGAAACAAGGCGCTGTCTAACAGATATGCAGGTGATGTTGTTGCCTGTGACCCTTCCATCAAGCCCTTCCGGACCGACCGTGGGCGCTGCTTCACGTAGTACGGAAGTGATCAAGGAAGGTGAGGAGGAAGAAGAAAGTCTTTGGTAAGCGTTCTATGCAGAAAATCATTGAGATAACAAAAGGTGAGGTGCGCCATCCGCTCTATCGGATGGGCGCACCCATTGACTTTGAACTGTTGAAGGGTGAACAACTGGCCATTGTGGGTGATAACGGCAGTGGTAAGACGCGGCTGGTGGACATCTTGACGGGCAAGTGTGCGCTGATGCCGATGAATGGGGTGAAGTATGACTTCACGCCCAGCAAGGCGACGATGGTGAGCGACAACCTGAAGTATCTGACCTTCAGGGATTCCTACGGAACAACGGAGGGGGTGTATTACTATCAGCAGCGTTGGAACCAGAACGATATCGAGGAAACACCATTGGTGAAAGACTTGCTGGCGGAGTCGTTCTGCATTGCTGAAGAGGGACTGACGCGCAAGACGGTGTTTGACAAGTTCCTGGTGCGTGACGAGACACCCGAACAGGAGGCGGAACGATTGGCGCAGGAAGAGCAGGACAAGCAAGAGATGCGCAGGGAACTGGAGAAGGTGCGCAAGCATCTGTATGAGATTTTCCATCTTGAGCAATTGCTGGACAAGCACATCATCTTGTTGAGCAGTGGAGAGTTGCGCAAGTTCCAACTGACCAAGACTTTGCTCACCAATCCAAGGGTGCTCATCATGGACAATCCCTTTATCGGGTTGGATGTGAATGCCCGTCAGCAGTTGGCGGAGTTCCTCACGTTGTTGACCCAAGAAACCAATGTGTCGGTGGTGTTGGTGTTGTCGAAGACTGATGACATTCCTGACTTCATCACGCATGTGGTGCCAGTGGTGGATATGAAGGTGGGGAAGAAGATGACCTTGCAGGAATATAAGGAAAGCAGGGTTCCTGTGCCTCCCAGAATGTTGTCGGAAGAGAAGGAACGGGCAATTCTGGCTTTGCCATACTTGGAAGAGGACCAGCAAGAAGTGGCGCCAGGTACAGAACAAGTGATTGATTTCCGAAAGGTGAATATCCGCTATGGTGAACGCACCATTTTGAAGGATTTGAGCTTCACGGTGATGAATGGCGAGCACTGGGCGCTGAGTGGTGAGAATGGGGCAGGGAAGTCGACGCTGCTGAGCATCGTGTGTGCTGATAACCCTCAGAGTTATGCGAACGACATTGTGCTGTTTGGACATCAGCGAGGAAAAGGTGAGAGCATTTGGGACATCAAGAAGCACATTGGCTACATTTCACCAGAGATGCACCGCGCCTACATGAAGGACATTCCAGCGGTGGACATCGTGGCAAGTGGATTGAGCGATGTGTCGGGGCTCTACAGAAAACCGAAGCCTGAACAGCGCGCCGTTTGTGAGTTTTGGATGGACATCTTTGGTGTGAAGCAATATGCTGACACCACTTTCCTCAAATTGAGTAGCGGCGAACAGCGCCTTGTCTTGTTGGCTCGTGCCTTCGTGAAAGACCCTTCACTCCTGATTCTTGATGAGCCTCTGCATGGGCTTGACTTGAAGAACCGCCGACTGGTGAAGGACATCATTGAAGTGTTCTGCCAACGGAAGAACAAGACCATGATGATGGTGACTCATTACAAAGAAGAATATCCACGGAATATTGACCACGAAATCTTTTTGAAGAAACAAGTATGAAAATCATCTATTTTCACGGATTCGGTTCTTCGCATGCCAGCGGAACCGTGCAGACTCTGCGAAGGGAGCTTCCCAATGATGAAGTGATTGCTCCCGACATTCCCATTGACCCCGTGGAGGCTTTGCCGTATCTGAAGGAACTGTGTCAGAAGGAGCAACCAGACCTCGTTGTCGGCACAAGCATGGGAGGCATGTATGCCCAGCAGATGCGCGATTTCCGTCGCATTCTGGTCAATCCCGCATTTACGATGTCCACTATGTCGAAGGTGCTGAAAACAGGGGAACACCAGTTCTTCAATGGCCGTTATGATGGTGCCAAGACTTTCAAGATTACGAAGGATATCATTCAGCATCACAACCAGATGGAGCGCCAGCAATTCAAGAACATCACGCCCGAACAGAAAGAGACGTGCTGGTGTCTGGTGGGGTTACACGACACATCGGTCACGAATGCCGAGGCGCTCTTCAAGAAGAACTACTTGGCTGACCACGTGACACGATTTGATGGGGAACACCAACTGAACGAGAAGGTCATCAAGAAGGTGTTGATTCCGCTTATTGAACAATTGCGAGGTTAAGACTCATCAGACAGAAACGCATCAAAAAACGCTGTTTCCTATTCATTGATTCGTCAATAGAATAGGGAACGGCGTTTTTGATGTGCTGTCACTAAAGGATGCCCTTTTTTTATGTTATTGGAAACTGGAGTAGATGACATCCATCTTTATCTTCGTGCTGCCTCCCACAAGGCGTGCGCTACTCATGCTAAAGTCGTGGTTGAGTTTCACGATATTGCCGTTGGAGTCTTTGGTTGTCTCCACAGGAATGATAAGCACTTTGTTCCAGTTTTCGGAGGCTTTACCCTCTTTCTTCTCTTTGGCCATGCGAGTGACAAGGCGAGCAATATTGCTGAACACGTAAGTGTTGTTGTTGCTGTTGAAGGTGGCCAAGTAAGATTCTTTGCTGTCGTTCACCTGATAGTCCTCGAAGAATCCGTTCAGATAATCGTCCAATCTGACGAGCAGCACAGTCTTAGGAATGGCGAGTTTGAAAGAACTGTCCACTTTGTCGTTGTAGCGTGTCAGCGTGAGTTGAGCCGAGTTGATGGTGTCGTTCACGTTGATCTTGTCGGCTGGCAATGTAGCCAATGTGAAGATGCCTGCAGGGCTCTTCAGGTAGGTGGCGTCGGTGTCGTCGAGCAGTGTCTCCAAGTTCGAGTTTTCGAAACGTGTGGCAGACACGACTGCTTCGGTTGCCGCAAATGTGCTGACTCCAATGGTGTCCTTCTTGAACTCTCTGTCGTAGTATTTGAAGAACATGTTCAACTGCACAATGTCGATGTAGGCCATAGCACCATCGCCGCTCTCCAGTTTGAAGTAGAGGCCTTTGCTGCATGGGTTTCCGCTGCGAAGCCATGTGGAGGTGTTTTCAAAGTGCTCAGGGTGCTGCCTGTAGTCGGCAATGATTTTTGTGCCGAGGCTGGGTGGCAGAGTCACGCGTATATTGTTGACATAACCTTTTGCCCATCGTGCCGAGTCGCTGATAGTGCGGTCGCTGAGGGTGAAATATTTTGTAGCAATGGGCTCAGCGGATGTGTCGTAGTATTGCGTGGGGTCGATGTTAGTGTAGTAATCAGCATTGGGGTCGAGTTGCTCGGTCAGTTCGTAAACGCTGAGTTTGAAGGTGGCCAAGGAGTCGCCCACAAAGTCTTCGACAAGAAGTCTCAAGTCGAGTTGGGTGCACTCATCATTCTCGATGTTGGTTGGCAGTTCGTAGTTTTCGTCACAATGGAACTGTGTCAAGAAGTCGCTCTTGATGGTGGTGCCTGTTTCGGGGTCGGTGAATCGTCCGAGATAGGACTTGCTGGTGCGCGCCAACACGGCATCGCCTACAGCATAGGACTCCGTGGTGACTTCATAAGTCTGGAAGTTCTTTGTGATGAGGTCTGCCGTTGGCATCATGTCAACGCCCAAGGTTGCGGTGTCATCATCGCAGGATGTGAGCATGAGCAGCACTGTGGCCAACGCAAAAAGATATTTCAGTTTCATCTTGTTATTCTTCTGGACAAAGTGAATCGTAGAATGCGCTGTATGCCTCTTTGAAGTCGCCCTCTACCGGTTCGAGCACAGGGATGGAGCGTGATTTGGCGTATTCGATGATGGCGGGGTCAACATTGTTGTCCTCAATGATGACACCGTCAGAGAACTTGACGGCGATTTTCTCCAGTTCTGTGTGGCCATAACTGTCTGCACAGATGTCTTTGATGTCGTCGTAGTGTGCGTCTTTGTATTCCACAAACTTTGCGTTTTCGGCGCCAAGGTCGCTGTTGAATTCTTTTGCCGAGACTTCCATCACCACTTTGGTGTCGCGGAAAGATGGTTCGTCAGCGTATGCCTGCTTGATGTAGAAGGGAGCAAGCGCTGTGGCCCATCCGTGGCAGTGGATGATGTCGGGTGTCCAACGCAGTTTCTTCACGGTTTCGAGCACGCCGCGTGCGTAGAAGATGGCGCGTTCCCCGTTGTCAGCATATTCCTTGCCTTCCTTGTCGGTCAGGATGCCACGCTTCATGAAGTAGTCGTCGTTGTCAATGAAGTAGATTTGCATCTTGGCTGTGGGGAGCGAGGCCACTTTGATGATGAGTGGGTGGTCTGTGTCATCAATGATGAGGTTCATGCCTGAAAGCCGGATGACTTCATGCAGTTGGTTGCGACGCTCATTGATGTTGCCCCATTTGGGAGAGAAGGTTCTGATTTCGTAACCTGCTTCCTGGATGGATTGTGGCAGAATTCGTCCCTTCAGAGAAGTAGGAGTCTCTGAAACGAAGGGGTCGATTTCTGTGGTGATGAATAGAATTTTTTTTGATTTCATGCTTTGTTGCTTTGGCTTCGTCTTTCCGCATGTGTATACAAAAGACATGCAAAGGTACAAAAAAAACATGAAAAAAAGGCAAACTAAAAGGTGAAAAAACCATAATAAGTGCCCTTAGGGTGGGGGCTGGTTGCTTTTTTCACTTTTCACTTTGCCTTTTTGTGTGCTTGGCCGTTACAAAAAGAAGGGGCCTGTGGAGATTTTCCGTCGCAGCACTTCGAGTGTGAAGTCAACGCCTGCGATGATTCCGTAACTTCGCAAGACGGTCTCCACGGTCTTGCGTGCCAGTTCTGGATGGTTGTTCTCTTCGCTCAAATGGCAGAGCCAAACGGACTTCAGGTCGGCATGAAAATTCTGAGCCAATGCTGTGGCTGCTTTGTTGTTCGACAGGTGTCCGTGTCCGCTGGCGATGCGCTCCTTCAGGATTTCGGGATAGCGTCCCTGTTGCAGCATCTCGTCGTCGTAGTTGGCCTCGAAGATGAGGTGGGTGCTTTTGCCGATGTATTGTTCCACCTCGTTGGTGGCTGCACCCACATCGGTCATCACGGTGAAGCGTTTGTCGCCCACTTCGATGTGATATCCCACGTTTTCTGAGGCGTCGTGAGGAATCGGAAAGGCTGTGACGCGGAAGTCGCCAATCTGGAACGGTTCGTCCTTTTCCACATAGTGGCGGTTTTCCGTTGGCACTTTCTCGGCGCTTTGCCAGTTCCTGTCCATGCCCTCGTGCACCAGCGTTGTGGCATACACGGGGATGTCGAATTCTTTGCTGATTTTTCCGGCATTCTTGATGTGGTCGGCATGGTCGTGGGTGATGAGGATGCCCCTCACCTTGCCCAGTTTGATTCCATACTCATGCACATCTTTCTTGAGCCGCCGCAAACCAATACCACAGTCGACCAGGATGGCATCCTGCTCCGTAGCCAGATAGTAACAATTGCCGCAACTGCCGCTTCCGAGGCTTAAAAATGTTAGTGGCATTGTTATTGTTCCTTTGGCAGATTAAGTGCGATGAAGTCTTCGTCGAGTTGTTTCTGATCCACAAATGAAGGTGCATCGAGCATCACGTCGCGTCCGCTGTTGTTCTTTGGGAATGCGATGCAGTCGCGGATGGAGTCGAGGCCTGCGAAGATGCTCACCCAGCGGTCGAGCCCGTATGCCAAACCGCCATGAGGAGGTGCGCCATACTTGAAGGCGTTCATCAGGAAGCCGAACTGCTCCTCTGCCTTTTCAGGCGTGAAGCCGAGAATCTCGAACATCTTTGCCTGCAGTTTCGGGTCGTGGATACGGATGGAACCGCCACCCACTTCGATGCCGTTGCACACCATGTCGTAGGCATCGGCACGCACGGCTGCAGGGTCGCTGTCCAGCAGGTGGATGTCTTCGTCCATCGGGTGTGTGAATGGGTGGTGCATTGCCATCAGGCGCTGCTCCTCGTCGCTCCACTCGAACATCGGGAACTCGGTCACCCACAGCAGGGCAAACTTGTTCTTGTCTCTCAAGCCGAGGCGTTCGCCCATCTCCAGACGCAATTCGCACAACTGCTTGCGTGTCTTCATGGCATCGTTGCCGCTGAGGATGAGGATGAGGTCGCCAGGTTTGGCACCCATCTTCTCCTTCAAGGCTTGCAGGTCTTCCTGCGTATAGAACTTGTCAACCGATGACTTCACGCTGCCGTCTTCCTGCACACGGGCATACACCATGCCCTTCGCGCCAATCTGCGGACGCTTCACCCATTCGGTCAACTTGTCAATGTCCTTTCTCGTGTAGTAGGCACAGCCTTCCGCACAGATACCGCCAATGTAGGCTGCATCGTCGAACACGGCAAACGTGCCCTTCTTCAGCACATCGTCCAACTCCACAAACTCCATGCCGAAACGCATGTCGGGCTTGTCACTTCCGAATCGCTTCATGCACTCTATCCAAGGCAGGCGGAGGAAGTTGCCTTCAATCTCCACGCCTCTCAACTCCTTGAACAAGTGCTTCGCCATGCCCTCGAACGTCTGGATGATGTCCTCCTGAGTCACGAACGACATCTCGCAGTCAATCTGCGTGAACTCCGGCTGGCGGTCGGCACGCAAGTCCTCGTCGCGGAAGCACTTCACAATCTGGAAGTAGCGGTCGAAACCGGCCACCATCAGCAACTGCTTCAAGGTCTGAGGCGATTGTGGCAGGGCATAGAACTGACCTGGGTTCATGCGCGAAGGCACGATGAAGTCGCGGGCACCCTCAGGAGTGGAGCCAATCAGCATCGGCGTCTCCACCTCCAGGAATCCGAGGTTGCTCAAGTAGTTGCGCACAGCAATGCAGAACTTGTGGCGCAGTTCCAGATTCCGGCGCACAGGGTTGCGGCGTAAATCCAGATAGCGGTACTTCATGCGGAGGTCATCGCCACCATCGGAGATGTCTTCAATCGTGAACGGAGGAGTCACCGACTCGTTCAGCACCGTCAACTCGCTCACCTCAATCTCGATGTCTCCCGTCGGCAGGTTCTTGTTCTTGCTGTATCGCTCAGCCACCGTGCCCGTCACCTGAATCACGAACTCGCGACCCAGTTTGTTGGCACGTTCACACAGCGGAGCGTTCGTCTCCTCATTAAACACCAACTGCGTGATGCCGTAGCGGTCACGCAAATCAACAAAGGTCAGCGCTCCCATCTTTCTCGTGCGCTGCACCCATCCGGCAAGCGTCACTTGCTTACCAGCGTCGGAGAGCCTCAACTCCCCATTCGTATGTGTTCTGTACATATTTATATATGTGTTATTTGATTTCTACATGCAAAGTTACTACATTTTTTTGAAATATGCGGCAGGATGGGGAAGGAAACTACAAAAAACTTGAAGTGAAGGCGAGAATCCAAATGGCAAACTCTTGACAAAGTCAAAAAAATATCGTATCTTTGCAAAAGAAAAGGGAAAGCGCTCCCATCCTTCGAATCAGATGCTTTCCCATCAATTCGTTCTACTGATTCATCAATTCCTTCTACTTACTCATCAATTCCTTCTACGAATTCATCAATTCAAAGAAGGAATTTATTTTGGTACTTACAGTAAGGTGATGGAGGTACTTACACAGAGTAAGTGGAAGTTATTACACAGAGTAAGTGGAGGTTCTTACACAGAGTAAGCGGAGGTTCTTACACAGAGTAAGCGGAGGTACTTACACAGAGTAAGTGGAGGCTCTTACATAGAGTCGGTGGAGGTTGTGGGTGTGTTCCGTTCCAGAGTTTTTTAGAACGGCATTCCCACAGCAAAGTGGAAGGCGAAATCGCGGTCGAAATCGTGGCGGGTGATGGGGTAGTGCTTCCGACCTGTATAGGCGGGGTCGATGGCTTTCATGCCGGCATCGAAGCGGACGATGAAGAAGTTGGCATCCATGCGGAGACCGAGTCCATAACCAACAGCGATTTGTTCTACAAATGTGTTGAAACGGAACTCGCCGCCGGGTTGGTCTTTGTATTCGCGGATGGTCCAAATGTTGCCTGCATCGACAAAGGCTGCGCCGCTGAATTTCCAAAAGAGTTTGGTGCGGAATTCAACGCTGAGGTCCAGTTTGATGTCGCCCGACTGGTTGAGGAAGTTGATGCCCTTATCTTTCCCGTTGTAAGCGCCAGGTCCGAGGGAACGCACCGACCAACCGCGCACGCTATTGGCTCCTCCTGCAAAATAGCGTTTCTCGAACGGCAACTGGTTGGAGTTGCCATAAGGATAGGCGATGCCGAAGGCTCCATGAAAGGCCACAGATGTGTTCTTTCCGATGCTGAGGCTCTGGGCGAAATCGAAGTCGCCCCTCACATACTGAGCATACGCGCTGCCGCAGAAGGTGTATTGTCCCTCGTGATTCTTCTTGCTGCCGAAGACGTTGGAGATGCCGCCAAGCAAATTGCCGGAGGTCTCGATGTTGAAACGGAAGGTATGGGCGTTCTTGCCATAAATCTGTTCACGTGCACCCAACGAGTTGTAAGAATAGGTGTAGCCCATCTTGGTGATGAGCAGGTTCTCGTAGTTGTATTTCAGGATGGCGTTTGTCTTGCCCAGCGAGTCGAGGTATTGTTCCTTGAATGTTCGTGAAATCCAGGGCATGTAGATGTAGTTCACCTCAATGAGGTCGTAGCGGTGCTGTACGCGCTGGCTGAGGCTGCTCCACTTATAGCGCCATGCGGCTGTCATCACCCGTCGGGTGAACTCTGGACGTTTCTGGATGTTATGCTGCAAGGAAATTTCAGAAGAGGCGTTGTGTGCGGTTCCCCACTCACGTTTGACATAAGGGAACAGGAAAAGCGGGAAACTCAATGTGGCTTCATTGCCCACTTCCAGATAGTTGTGGCCGTCATAGCCTTCAAGGCCCGTGATGGCTTCGTAGGCTCCTCTGATTTTGAAGGTGAAGGATTCAGAGCCCCGAAACAGGTTGTTGTTCTGATACGACGTGGAGATGGCGGCTCCGAGGTCACCTGCTGAGTTGGTGGCTTCGACGTCGAATCCGAAAGAGTGGGGCTTGGAGTGGTTCACGATGATGTTGCAGTCGAGCGTGTCAGTTCCAGGACGTTCCACCAGATTGATGTTGGAGAACGAAATGGCACCAAGGCGTGTGAAGTTGGTGTAGGTTCGACGCAAACGATTGTCGCAGAAAAGGTCACCTGGCCGAATCAGCGTGTTTCCGATGAGCGGGCGTTTGCGGAAATGTTGCTCATCCTGATGAATGAAGTTATATCCCTTGTATGAGATGGTGTCGGTGGGTGTGTCGGGCGAGGTGACATCGGTCAGAAAGTTCACTTGACCAATTGCGTAAGTTTTATGCTCAGTGGCTTCCGTGCGTCCGTTCTCTTGATGCAGCGTGATGCGTAGCAACACATCCACTTCTGTTGAATTGACTGCCGTGTCAGCGCTGAAATGCACGTCCTCCTTCGTGAACTTATAGTAACCGTTATTCCGCAGATAAGAAGCGATGCGGTTGCGCTCGGCATTGAGGGTGGTCACTTCGAAGGGGGCACCTTCATGCAGCAATGAACGGGCGGTGTCATCCACCGTGATGAACTGACGCAGCCCTCGGTCGTCCACTATTCGGTAGAGGTTGCGAATGGTGTAGCGCTGGTTGGGATGCACCTGATAGTGCACCTTCATCTTCTTCCCCTTTGTTTGGCGCTGTTCGTCTATGGTGGCTTTCATGTAGCCAGCGTTGCCGAGCACCTGCAGGATGTCGTTCATGGCACGGGCGGACTTGATGCTGTCGTACAGTACAGGCGCTTCACCCAATTTGCGCCAGAAACGGCAGGAACGTTTGGTCGTGTCGGTGCCTGAGAGCATATACATCCTCAGAGGAACACGTGCTCCAAACCACTTTGTGTTGGTCTTTTGCGTCACGTAATCGCTCAGCGCATAAGCCTTCATCACTTCCTGGTCGTCGCATGTCACACTCGTTTCTGTCAGCATGTGTTTCCCCTCAGGTATATAACGGTCTACTGAGCACGATGCAGCCATCATGCTCAGTATTGCGACAAAAAGAGTGATATGGGAACGTCCTTGTTTCACAGATTGGTGTTGCTGAAGTGATTTTGTTCGCGACTCCATCGGTAGGTCTTCCTCACGGGAGCAGGCGTTTCGGCAGGCTTGATACTTCCGTCGGTACGCAGGGCGATGGGTTCGGAGGTGGTGATGGTCAGTTCGTCTGTCTCAATAGCCACGCTGATGCTCCGGAAACGGTCGGAAACGGGTTCGTCGATGTAGTCAGTACTATTGAGAGGAGTCCATTTCGTGTCATAAAAACTGATGGAAGAATCACTAATACTATCGGCCTTTACGGTGCTGATTACCATGATGATATGGTTTCCATTATTGAGTGGCAGCAACTTCATCTCCTTCACCGAATTGGAGGAGAGGTTGAGGTGCGCATAGTTGTCGGTCAAAGTCTCCATATAGGCAAATTTGCTGAACAAATTGCGTGTCTGCATGGCCTTGCCGTTCTTTTGATTGTCCACAATCTCTAACTTGTTATATTCGGAGAGGGCAGGGCAGACTTCTTGAGGCATCTTGAGGAAAAAGTCCTTGAGCGACTGTGCATGCAGCGGACAGAATGCCATGATAGTGAATAGCAGCGATAATAGGATTCTCATATACGATATGATTATTGTTTGAGTGGAATATCTTTATTCGTGACGGATGGCCTCGATGGGGTCCATGTTGGCTGCCTTCCTTGCTGGGATATAGCCAAAGATGACGCCGATGAAAGTGCAGACGGCGAAGGACACATAGATGGACCATGCAGGGATGCTGGAGGGCATACCAATGAGCGGAACAACAAAGTTGCTGACCAGTCCTCCTAATAGCACACCCAAGAGTCCGCCTGTGAGCGAGATGAGCACGGACTCGATGAGGAACTGTAGGGAAATGACCAAACCGGTGGCACCGACGGCCATGCGAAGGCCTATCTCCTTGGTGCGTTCAGTCACAGACACAAGCATGATGTTCATGATGCCAATACCGGCCACGAGCAGAGAGAAGGCGGCTGCCACTACGAGAATGATGGTGACGGTGTCCATCGTGGAGGACATGGTGTCCATCATTTCGGCTTGTGAACGGATGGTGAAGTCATCCACGGCTTCCGCTTTCAGTTTGTGGTTGCTGCGAAGAATCTGTGTCAGTTCCTCAATGGCCGCATCAGAAAGTTCTTCGGTGAGGGCAGAGCAGACGATGGAAGAGAAGTAGGTCTGGGCGGCAATGCGCTTCATTACGCAGGTGTATGGCGAGATGATGACATTGTCTTGGTCCATACCCCATGAGTTATAGCCTTTGCCCTTCAGCACACCAACGATGCGCAAAGGGATGGACTTGAAGCGGATGTTCTTGCCAATGGCTTCTGCTTCCTTACCTTCGCCAAAAAGTTCTTTGACGATGGTCTTGCCGACCACACACACCTTAGCCGCTTTACGGATGTCTTCCTCGTTGAAGTTGACACCCTCCTCGACATCCCATTGTTTGATGTCAAGATATTCCGTCGATTCTCCGTAGATGGTGCTGGTGGTATTGTTATTGCCATAGATGACCTGTCCTGAGGAAGTGACCTCAGGAGAGACATAACTGACAAATTTCTTTTCTGCGAGGATGCGTTGATAGTCTGCCATCTTCAACGTCTGCATGGCAGAAGGGTCTTGGCGCACACCGCCACGCATGTCGGCTCCAGGACGAATGGTGAGCAGGTTGGTGCCCATGGTGGAGAGTTCCTTGCGGATGCTTTCCTTGGAACCTTGTCCGATGGACATCATGATGATGACTGCTGCCACACCAATGATGATGCCGAGCATGGAGAGAAAGGATCGCATCTTGTTGTTTGCCACAGCGTTGATGCTGACTTTGAACAAATTCAATATGTTCATATGAGTTTCTGGATATTTGAGTTGATGAAGAATTGCCCAGCGCATAGGCTAGCAAGTACTGCGCGGGCAGGCTAATCGTCTTGCGGTTTGGGCAGGGCTGCCAATGCCTCGGCTGCCGATTTGATGTTGGTGTTGATGGTGTCTTCGCGGATTTTGCCGTCGCGCAGGTTGATGTTGCGGGAGGCATATTCGGCAATCTCAGGGTTGTGAGTTACGAAGATGATGGTATGTCCCTCCTGATGGAGTTTTTGGAAAAGCACGAGCATCTCGAACGAGGTGCGGGTGTCGAGGTTACCTGTTGCTTCGTCGGCCAAAAGTACGGCAGGATTGTTGACCAATGCTCTGGCAATGGCCACACGTTGCATCTGACCACCCGACATTTGATTGCTTTTGTGGTCGAGACGGTCGCCCAATCCCACTTCCTGCAAGGCTTTCACCGCTGCTTCACGACGTTGCTTTGCGTTGTACTTGTTGTTGTACATGAGGGGCAGTTCCACATTCTCCACAGCCGTCGTCTTAGCCAGCAGATTGTAGTTCTGGAATACGAAACCAATCTTGCGGTTGCGCAGTTTGGCACGTTGGTTCTTGCTCATCTTGCGCACAGGGGTTCCGTCCAGATAGTATTCGCCCGAGGTAGGCGTGTCAAGGCACCCCAACTGGTTGAGCAGGGTTGACTTGCCTGAACCAGATGTGCCTTGAATGGTCACGAACTCACCTTCATAGATTTTAAAGCTCACACCACGCAGGGCTTTGACTGTTTCAGAACCTACTTGGAAGTATCGCTTCACATTGTCGAGTTCGATGACAACTTTACGATTGTCTTTCTGTTCGTTCATCTTCTGGGAGCATTACCGTTAGCATTCGGAGTTTTGTTGCCGTTGGCACCGTTGGCGTTACGGTTGTTTCGTGGACGTGGCATGAAGGGGTTTGCTGTGGTCGCCTCATCCTCTTCCTCTTTGCCGCCAATGATTTCGAAGTCGGTGAGCACTTCTGTACCTGCTGCCACACCCGATACAATTTCGGTGAGCATACCGTTGCTGGTGCCAATCTCCACCTTGTGCGCCTTGAAAGTGTTACCTTCCTTGGTCCACACCTTGGCTGGTGCCTCTACGTCTTCCACTATTTCACCTTCTTGGAGCAACGCTTCATTGGGAGTGAAACGCAATGCCTTCGATGGAACGGCCAGCACACCATTCTTCTCCAGCGTGTAGATGGTTACGTTGGCTGTCAGTCCTGGTTTCAGTTTCAAATCATTGTTGGGAGCGGAGATGACCACTTCGTATGTGACTACATTGCTCTCCGTTGTGGCTTCTTGACGCACTTGGGTCACGCAGCCTTCAAATGTGTCATCTGGGAATGCATCCACGGTGAAGGTCACACGCTGTCCCTCTTTCACACCGCCAATGTCAGCCTCGTCGATGTTGGCAATCACGCGCATGTCGGTCAAGTCTTGTGCGATGATGAACAGGGTGGGGGTGGTCATGGCCGATGCAACGGTCTGTCCTTCTTCCACTTCCTTTGAGAGCACGATGCCGTCGATGGGCGAAGTGATGGTGGCATAACCGAGGTTCGTCTGTGCTTTCTGCACATTCTGCTGCTGCACCTTCACTTGCTGTACAGCCTGTTCGTAGGTCAACTTGGCATTTTCATAATCGTTGGCCGACACGAGCCCCTTTTCATAGAGCGTCTTGAAACGTTTGAAGTTAGACGACTGGTAGTTGAGCGAAGCCTGTGCATTTGAGAGGTTGCTTTGAGCCGAAGCCAGTTCGGAGAGCAGGTTCGTCTTGTCCAGCTCGGCGATGACTTGTCCTCTGTGCACCTCTGAGTTGTAATCTACATAGATGCGGTCGATGATGCCCGACACCTGAGTACCAACCTCCACTTCCGTCACAGGTTCGATGGTTCCTGTGGCGGTGATGCTGGTGCTGATATTTTGTTTTTCCACGGGTTCTGTGGAGTAGATTACCTTGGTGCTTTCGCTACAGCCGGCGAGTGTTGCAGCAGCGATGATGGTTGCGAATATTCTGATAGTTTTCATCCTTAATATATATTGTCAAATGATACATTCCCGATTATAGTTCAATGTTCTCTCCGGCATAGAAGTTCAGTAGTGCCAGATTCAGCAGCGTGGTGTATTTCGTTTGTAGCAGTTGCTGTTGGGCTTGCAGGAGGTTATTCTTGCCTGTAGTCAGTTCCACGATGTTTTTCAGTCCGAGACTAAATTGCTCGCTCACCAAATCGTAACTTTCCTGCATGCTCTTCACGTTGGCCAGCGCATAGATGTATTGCTGTTGCGACGTGGTTGCGTTCAGCCAATGGTTCTCCACGGTGGAGTAGAGTTGCTTTTGCTGCTCTTGCAAAGCCAGTTCGCTGTTCTGCAAGGCATATTTGGCCTTGCGGATGTTGGTGCGGGTTTGCAAATTGTCGAACAGTGGTACCGACACGGTGAGTCCGAGGGCGTTGCTCAGGTTGGTTTTGATTTGTTTTGTGAATTCGGTGTGCTGACCAGAAGAGTTGCTCGAACCGATGCTTGCCGACACAGAGACGGTGGGCATGTAACCGGCACGTGCTGATGAGATGGCCAGTTCTGACGATTCGATGTTCAGTTTGCTGGACTGAATTTCTGGACGAATCTCCAAGGCGGCATTGTAAACAGCCTGTTCGTCGGGGACAAGGCTCATTACCTTCTCGTCTGACACATCAGGTATCGCCACATCGAAAGGCTCATCGTCGTGAATCTCCAGCAGTTGCTTCAGTTGCAGTTTGTAGTTGGCCAGTTGCGATTGTGCCTGAACCAGAGAATATTTGTCCTGACTTACTTGGGCGTCCAACTGCACCCAATCCACTCGGGCCAGACTTCCCACGTCCACCATCACCTGAGCGCGGTCGCGTTGTAGTTCGCTGGCTTTGATGATTTCTTCACACACGCGGACAGCCTCCGTTTCGTAAAGAATCTGTACGTAGAGTTGTGCAATCTGTTCCTGAATGCTGTTGGCCTGTTGTGTCACATCCAGTTCCGACATCTGTTCTGTCAGTCGGTTCTGCTTGATGGTGTTTGTGTTTCGGCCGCCGTTCCACACAGTCCAGTTGGCATTGATGCCATAAGAACCATTGTACGACACCTTATTGCTGTTGCTCGTCATCGAGCCATTTGTCAGGTTGAAAGTCGATGCCGCAAACGGACGCCACGACACGTTCTGATTGGTGCTGAACGAGGCCGAAGGAAGTAAGGCTGCACGGCTCTGCCGCACGTCTTCCTTGTTGGAGGCTGCCGTAATCTTCTTCTGCTGAAGTTGGATGTTGTTGGCCAAGGCATAATCCAGACACTCCTGTAGTGTCCAGATTCTTTGTCCCCATGCCGTACTGCCAGCCAGCAGCAGCGATAACGCAGCCATGAGATTTCTTGTGTTCATTGATTATTTATCTTTGTTCTTTTTGATTCGAGATGTTGGAATGGCCATCTTCCCGAGGGTTTAATGGCAACGGACGCATTTTAACATCATTTTGAAAAAGGAAGGAAAGCAGTCGGACTGTAAGCCGGGTTCTGTACGTGCTTTTGACGGCACGTGTCTGTCATTTATCTACTCCATGAGTCACCTCATGGCTCTAGCGTTCTACCCTCTACCGAACAATTGGGCGGGCAACCCTTGTGGCGGTAGTTTACATGAACTTGCAGCTCCCAAGATGCACAGCCGACATGTCACCATGCCGCTGGTGAGCTCTTACCTCACCTTCTCACCATTTCAGCCTCAGTCCCATGGGATTGAATGTCAGATGCAACATGTCACATTTGCCATTATACATTCCCGAAAGGTCTGGGCTGTTGTTATTTTCTTCTGCATTACTCAACCCTCGCGGACTGCTTCTACATTAGGAAGTGGGATGCCCTGTGCTGCCCGGACTTTCCTCTTTCAGCCTCTCAAGGAGACTGCCAGCGACAGACCGTCCGGCTGCTTTCCTGTTTGGTTACTTGAACAGATTGAAAAAGAAGACGATGGCTGCCTGAGCAGCAGGCACACCACGGGCTGACCCGATTTGTGCTCCGCTTCGGTCTCTCACCGTTCCGTCGGAGTCAATCTTACCGATTTGTGCTCCGCTTCGGTCTCTTACCGTACCGTCAGAGTTCACCTTGCCAATCTGTGCTCCGCTTCGGTCTCTCACCGTACCGTCAGAGTCCACCTTGCCCACTTGTGCGCCGCTGCGGTTCCTCACCGTGCCATCTTTTTCCACTTTGCCCACATAGGCTCCGCTTCGGTCTCTCACCGTACCGTCACTCTCCACTTTGCCCACCTGTGCACCGCTTCGGTCTCTCACATCTTGAGCCTGTACCACAGCGAATGTGGCGCAGCACAATGTTAAAAGCAATAATAATTTTTTCATCATCCTTATTTTGAAGTGATACAATTATCAAATATGGGTGCAAAGTTACGAGTAAGTGAGCACAAAACAAAGGAAAAACAAGAGTTTTAACTTTTTTTGGCGAGTGTGATAATGGAAAAAACTGTACCTTTGCATCATGACAGAAAGACTTTGGAATGCAAATTACACAAAGGTGTGGTGTGCCAACTTCATGATATTTTTCTCGTTCATGGTGGTGACACCTTTGTTGCCGTTGTATTTGAGTGAAACATATCAGGCAGATAAAGATACGATAGGCTTTGTACTGTCGGGCTATACGATGACGGCTCTCCTGGCGCGCCCCATTGCAGGCTATCTGGTGGACAGTTTTTCGCGCAAGGTGGTGTTGCTCACGTGCTACTTTCTGTTCTTCGCCTTGTTTGCAGGCTATCTGATTGCTGGCACGATGACGTTGTTTGCCATTATCCGAACGATGCATGGAGCGCCGATGGGGGCAGTAACGGTAGCGAACAGCACGAGTGCAATAGATGTGCTGCCGTCTTCCCGAAGGGCTGAGGGAATCGGCTATTACGGCCTCTCCAACAATCTTGCCACGAGCATGGCACCCACCGTGGGATTGATGATTTATGATTCCATTGGCGAGTACAACATCATCTTTCTCATCGCTCTTTGTGCGGCAGGCATTGGATTGGCCATCAATGCTACGGTACATTTCCCAACAAAAGAGATTGTACCCAACAGAGATCCGTTGTCGTTCGACCGCTTCTTCTTGGTGAACGGATGGAGCGAGGGGCTGGTGATGGTGTGTGTCGGCCTGTCGTATGGTGTGCTGGCCACCTATCTTGCCATCTATGGGAAGGAAGAGTTAGGCATGACGGCAGGTACGGGGGCATGGTTTGCCGTGCTGTGTGCAGGCCTCGTCCTCTCGCGTCTCATTGGTGCCCGTTCGCTCAGGAAAGGCAGGGTGGTGGAGAATGTGAATCACGGCATTCTTGTTAGCGTGTTTGGCTATCTGCTGTTCGCTCTGATGAAGAATCCTGTGGGCTACTATGGCGCTGCCATCATCATCGGTTTGGGCAATGGTCACATCTGGCCTGGCATGCAGACCATGTTCATCAATCTTGCCCCTAACAACAAGCGAGGCACAGCCAACTCCACGCAACTCACGTGCTGGGACATCGGCATGGGACTTGGTGTCGTTTTCGGCGGTGTGGCCATCCATCATGTGAACTACTCGGCAGCCTTCTGGTTTGCCTTTATCGTCAACTTGCTGGGTGTCGTCTTCTATTTTCTCTATGCGAAGAATCACTTCATGAAGAATAGGCTACGGTAGCCTTTTCCTTCTCCTTTTTGAGGGGTGAGTGGAAAAAACTAAAAAAAATGTATCATGGGCATAAATGCGTTCGGGAAAAACGTCTTATCTTTGCCCCTAAAACAACACAAAACCTATTTTTTAAACTATCAATGAAAAAATTATTTCGATTTTTTAGTGTGATGGGAAGCGCATTGCTGTTTCCCCTCATGGCTGCTGCACAGAATCCTTTCGTGCAGACTTGGTGCACGAGCGACCCTGCTCCGATGGTGCACGGTGACAGAATCTATGTGTATACTGGACATGATGAAGACAAGGCCGACTTCTTCTGGATGCAGGAGTGGCGTGTGTACAGTTCGTCCGATATGGTGAACTGGACAGATCATGGAAGTCCGCTCGCTTTGGAAAGTTTCAGTTGGGCTGACGACCGTGCGTGGGCAAGCCAATGTATTGAGCGCAACGGCAAGTTCTACTGGTATATCTGTGCCCATTCGCGTCTGTCAGGTGGTATGGCGATTGGTGTGGCTGTGGCAGACAATCCTGCTGGCCCTTTCCGCGATGCCATTGGTAAACCTCTGTACGAGAATGGCAGTTGGGACCATATTGACCCCACCGTGTTCATCGACGACGATGGTCAGGCCTGGCTCTACTGGGGCAATCCGCGTGTTTATTGTGGCAAGTTGAACGAGGACATGATTAGTTTTAATGGCGAAGTGTTCAATCTGGAGATGACCGAAGAGGGCTTTGGCGCTCCCGACATGTCAAAGCGTGAGAGAGGAAAGAAATATAAGGACACTTATACGGAAGGTCCTTGGATTATGAAGAAGCCTCAGATGGATGCTGCCAAGAAGGGCAAGGCATCCAAGGGGTACTACCTGCTCTATGCAGCAGGTGGTGTGCCTGAGCATATCGCTTATTCAGAGGCTCCAACTCCAACAGGTCCTTGGACCTACAAGGGCACCATCATGCCAGAGGGTGGAACGGGCTCCTTCACCAACCATTGCGGTTATGAGCGTTTCAAGGGGCACGACTACTTCTTCTATCACACAGGTAAACTGCCGGGTGGTGGCGGTTTTGGCCGTAGCGTGGCTGTCGAGGAGTTCAAATTCAATCCCGACGGCACCTTCCCGACCATTCTTCCTACAGACAAGGGTGTGGAACCCATTGGCACACTCAATCCTTATGAGCGTGTGGAAGCCGAGACAATGGCATTCTCGAAGGGCGTGAAGAGCGAGTGGAACGACGAGACGGGCGTGTATATCTCTGAAACCCACGAGGGTGACTATATTAAGTTGCAGGCTGTCAACTTCGGCAAGAAGGTGCCTCGCACATTCACGGCAAGTGTGGCAAGTGCCTTGAGAGGTGGTGCCATCGAAGTGCGCATCGACAGTCTTGGAGGCAAGGTGATTGCACGTCTCGAAGTGGGTCATACTGGTGGCTGGGAGAAATGGCAGGAAGTGGTGGTCGACCTTCGTACTCCCGTGGTGGGTGTTCACGACCTCTACTTGGTGTTCCGCGGCAGAAAAGGTGTGAAAGTGATGAACATCGACTGGTGGAAATTCCGTGGTATCGAAGAGTGCAACATGCCGCTTTTCACCACGAAATATACAGCCGACCCCTCTCCGTTGGTGGTGGGCGACACGCTGTTCCTCTACACTTCCCACGACTCTCATCCTGAGGACATTCACGATGAGAATGAAAGAAATTCTGCAGGCTTCTTCATGTATGACTGGCTGCTTTATTCCACCACCGATATGGTGAACTGGACAGATCATGGTGCTGTGGCATCGCTTCGCGACTTCGAATGGCGCAGCCGTGAGAATGGTGCATGGGCTATTCAGACGGTGGAACGCAACGGCAAGTTCTATCTCTACGCTCCTTTGCACGGACATGGTATCGGTGTGCTCGTGGCAGATTCTCCTTATGGTCCCTTCAAAGACCCGTTGGGGAAGCCGCTTGTATGGCAGAAGGAGCATTGGGAGGACATCGACCCCTCTGTGTTCATCGACGACGACGGACAGGCTTGGATGTATTGGGGAAACCCCTATGTTTACTACATCAAACTGAATGAGGACATGATTTCAACGAGTGGCGACATCCATGTGCTCAATCCTCAGGATGGCTTGATGCGTCCCGTCAAGGAGGAGGGAGCCAAGATTAATCTCAGAGCATCCTGGCAGCAGAAAGCCAATTGGGCTGTTCAGCATTATCAGGAGGGACCTTGGTTCTACAAGCGTAACGGTCACTACTATCTCGCTTTCGCTTCCACTTGTTGCCCAGAGGCTTTGGGCTATGCCATGAGCGACAGTCCTACAGGCAAGTGGGAAGAAAAGGGCTACATCATGCGTCCGACGGAGCGTGACCGAGGCAACCACCCGGGCATCGTCGATTATAAGGGCAACAGTTATGTGTTTGGTCAGAACTACGACATCATGCACATTTACACATACGAACACCATGAACGCCGTTCTGTGAGTGCCAAGGAAATCACCTACAATGCCGACGGCACCATTCAGGAACTTCCTTATTGGCTTGACCAAGAGCCGATGAAGCAGTTGCAGATGCTCAATCCATACAAGCGTGTGGAAGCCGAGACGATGGCTTGGGGCTATGGCTTGAAGAGTTCGAAGATGGGCATCAAGAACACGGGTGTGGTGAAGGATATGCCTTATTCGACAGGACGTGTCGGCATGTACATCACCGATATTGACGAAGGCGAGTACATCCGTGTGAAGGGTGTTGACTTCGGAAGCGCAGGTGCTAAGAAGTTCTTGGCAAGTGTGGCATCAGCCAAGGGAAGCGGCAACATCGTGTTGCGCATCGACGGCATTGAAGGCAAGGAAATTGGTCGTGTGGCTGTGAAGGCTACAGGAGCCGACGAAAAGTTCAGCACGGTGAGCGGCAAGGTGGAGAATGTGAAGGGTGTTCACGACCTCTATCTGCATTTCGAGAATCTGAACGGCACCTTCAATTTCGACTGGTGGCAGTTTCAATAATGAAAGCAACTCAATAATATTGACCTATGATGAAAACAAAGATTGTTAGTTTGTTGTCTGGATGCCTGTTGTTGCTCGGATGTCCGATGTGCACAACGATGATGCATGCCCAGAAGGCGGTTTCTCCCGATGGCAGGATATCTGTGGCGAAAGAGGGCGATGTGTATCAGGTGAAGTATCGGAACAAGCCCGTGATGAAGATTTCTGCTGTGGGTGTGTCCACATCGGCCAAGGACGGCTTGACATATCAGGAGCAGAAAAAACTCAAGAGCAGGCAGGTGAAGGCCTCCTATCCGATGCTGGCGGGCAAGCGTGGTTATTGCACCAATGAAGCCAACGAATATGTGTTTGAATATCAGTATGCGGATGGCTCACCCATGCGATTGGTGATGCGTCTGTATGATGATGGCATCGCTTTCCGTTATGAACTTTCGGGCTTGAAGGACGAGAAACTGAAGGATGAACTGACTACATTCACCATTCCTGAAGGTACACGCCGTTGGATTCAGCAATGGAGCGATGGCTACGAGGGTTTCTTCCCGCTGTCGACTACCGGGAAGGTGAAGACTTTGGGCGGTTTTGGCGGTTCGCAAGTCATGGAATCCTTCAACACTCATTGGGGCTATCCTGCTTTGATTCAGCCATCTGACAACGTTTTTGCCCTCATCACGGAGGCGAACATCGAACGGAGACAGAGTGCATCCTCGCTCAAGAACGAGGGCAATCCTGCCGATTATAAGGTGTGTCCTGATGTGAATGAAGTTTCCCTCAACGGCGACTGGCACACTCCTTGGCGTGTGGTCATCATCGGCAGTTTGGCCGATGTGGTGGAGTCCACGCTCGTCACAGACGTGTCGGAACCCAACAAACTGGAGGATTCCTCATGGATTCAGCCGGGTGTTGTTTCGTGGGTTTATTGGGCATACAATCATGGCTCCAACGACTTCAATATCATCAAGAAATATGTGGATTTGGCGGTGGCTCTCCGTCTTCCTTACGTTCTCATCGACGCAGAGTGGGACGAGTTCAAGGATGGCAAGACGGTGGAAGATGCCATCAATTATGCCAAGCAATGTGGCGTGAAGCCCATGATTTGGTACAACTCTTCCGTGGGATGGATAAATGGTGCTCCAGGACCTAAGTTCCGTCTGAATAAGCCTGAAGACCGCGAGAAGGAATTTGCATGGTGCGAACGCATTGGTGTGGCAGGTGTGAAGATAGACTTCTTCTCTGGCGACAACCAGATGAACATGGATTACTGCATCGACTTGTTGGAGTCGGCTGCCAAGCATCATTTGCTCGTCAATTTCCATGGTGCCCCCATTCCACGAGGCTGGCAACGCACTTATCCCAACCTGCTCTCCACCGAGGGTGTTTATGGAGCCGAGTGGTATAACAATGTGCCTACTTTCACCAAGAAAGCGGCTGCTCATAATGCCACCTTGCCTTTTACGCGTAATGTGGTTGGCCCGATGGATTACACCCCATGCGCCTTCTCTGATTCTCAGCATCCGCACATCACGACCCATGCTCACGAACTGGCTTTGACGGTTCTTTTCGAATCGGGCTTGCAGCATTTGGCCGACCGTCCCGAAAGTTTCTTGGCGCAACCGAAGGCTGTGCAGGATTTCCTTTCCGAACTGCCGAATACGTGGAATGAAACGAGGCTCTTGGGAGGTTATCCTGGCGAATATGTCGTGATGGCACGCAAGAAGGGACAGAAGTGGTATGTGGCCATGATTAACGGTACTGATGAGGAAAAGACGGTGAATGTCGATTGGTCGCGGCTTAAAATCAAGCAAATTCCCCATCCTCAAATCTTTGCTGATAGCGGTAATGCCGATGCTCCTTGGGATATCTATACGAAGGACTCGCTACCAACTCAATTCAACCTCAAGCCGCGAGGTGGTTGCGTGATGGTCTTTACCGTACATCCACGAAGGTGATTACGGCAACGTAACAAAGGGAATTATGTCAACGTAACAAAGGGAATTATGTCAACGTAACAAAGGGAATTACGGCAACGTAACAAAGGGAATTACGGCAACGTAACTCCCGAAAGTGCAGAATAATAATTCTGGAAAAGAAGAAATACCGGAAATTATTTCAGTAACTGGTCAATGGTCGTCGTCCAATCTGTTGAGGGTAGGGCGACGACCTTTCCGTTTCGTGTCTTCGACGGCTCTGCATGCAAAGTGTGGAAACCCAACGTGGAAGCGGCCTCCAGATTGGCGGTCGAATCATCGATGAAGAGACTCTCTTCCGCCTTGGCTCCTGTCTTCCGTAGCACCTCAAGGTAAATGTCATCGTTCGGCTTCGCCATGTGCATCTCTTGCGACAGAAAGACGTGGTCGAAGAGTCTGTCCACAATTGGCTGTCCGCCAAAGCATTGTGACACGATTTTCAGCCAATGTGCCTCGTTCGTGTTTGACAGCATATAGATGTGGTAGCCCTGTTGGCGTAGTGCGGCAATCTTGTCGAGCCGGTATTGCGGAATGTCGATGCAAACCGTGTTCCATGCCTCCAGCACCTCTTCGCGGGTCGTTCCTTCCTTGCAATATCTTCTCACACCCTCCAGAAACTCCTCCGTCGTGATGTCACCCGTCTGGTAGAGGTGCATCGCTCCGTTTGCCACGATTCCTTCTCCCAGCACGGCCGCTTTTGTGTCTGCCGGAGTCTGCATCCCCTCCTTTTCAAATTTCTTCATATCGACGCCCAATGCCACCATCTGCTGCATGCAGTAGTTCAGGTCGATGTCCAGCAATACGCCTCCGAGGTCAAATATAATGTTCCGAATAGCCATATTTCTCATCAATGTCTATGTCAATTGTCAATAATGTCTATGTCAACAATCAATTCTTGATATGTACGTCCATTTGTGGGAATGGAATCTCGATGCCCTCGGCCATCAGTTCCTTGTACACTCTCTCCGTGGTGTCAAACTTCACAGCCCAATAGTCTTTGGCAGCAGCCCAAAGGCGCATCTGGAAGATGATGCTGCTGGTCGACATGGTGGTCATCGGATAGACTGGTGCCAAATCTCCCTCCTTGATGATGCGTTCATCCTCTTCGACCATCTTGCTGAGCACGCGGCGAACCTCCTCTGGGTCAGTACCATAGGCCACTTCCACGTCGATGTCCACACGTCTGGTAGTTGCTTTCGTCGAGTTCTTCAGGCTTCCCGTTGCCAAGGGACCGTTCGGGATGATGATGGTCTGATTGTCGGGTGTGGTCATGACCGTGTTGAAAATCTGGATTTCCCTTACTGTGCCTGCAAATCCCTGCGCTTCGATGAAGTCTCCCACCTTGTAAGGTTTCAGCATCAGAATGAGCACTCCGCCTGCAAAGTTCTGCAACGTGCCGCTCAACGCCATGCCTACAGCAAGACCTGCCGAGGCGAACAACGCCAGAAACGAACTGGTGTCGATGCCCAGAATGCCGATGATGATGATGGTCAGCAGCAGGTTCAGCGAGATGGATACGAGGCTGTTCAGAAACGACGTGAGCGATGCTTCCACCTTCCGTTTCTGGGTCACGGCACGTAGTCCCTTGATGGTGTACTTGATGATGAACCGTCCCACAAAGTAGACGATAATTGCCATCATCACGTTCTTTCCGAACTGGATGGCGTAACCGATGATGTCGTTCAAGGCTATCTTGCTGAAATCCAGATTCGCCAACTCCGATATGATGTCGTTTCCTGTTCCGATGTTATTTTCTTCCATATTGATTAGTCGTTATTGTTCATCTTCTAAAATGATGTCTTCCAAAAGGTTATCTTCATCTGGCGGAATGGGGTACTTCACATTCTCCTTCACGCCCAGTTTCTTCAGTTGGTTGGCCTTCTGCACAATGCCCATCCGTCCGTTATACTTTGCCTCGAGCGAGGCGCAGTCGTCGCTGGCATGTCGCAGATGCTCCTTCAGCGTGTCAAACTCCTTGATGAAGGCACCCACACGTTTCAGCAGTTCCTCGGCCATCACAAACACCTGCTTCTCGTTCTCGTTTTGCAGATATTGCCTCCATGCGGCTTGAATCATCGTCAGAATCGCCATGAGGTTTTGCTGACCCGTGATGAAGATTTTCTTGCTGAACGCCTCGTTCCACAAGCCCGGCTCTGTGGCCAAGGCGAGTTGCAAAGCCCCTTCGTAGGGGATGTACATGATGACGAAATCGACCGTAGTGCGGGGCGCCTTCACATAGCGGCTGTACTCCTTGGCTGATAGTTTCTTGAACTGGTCTCTCACGCTCCGCACCACTTCCTTCGCCAACACTTTCCGTTGGGCTTCGTCTTCCGTCTCCACATATTTGGCATATGCGTCGATGGACATCTTCGCGTCGATAATCACATCCTCATTATTGGGATAGTGCAGGATGGCGTCGGGCACCATCTTCGAGCCGCTGTCTTCGTTCAGCACGGGGTTGCCGTTCTCGTCGGTGATGGTGTGCTGCAAGTCAAAGTCACGTCCCAGCATGAGCCCTTGGCTTTCCAGCAGGTTCTTTAGCGTCATCTCGCCCCAGTTGCCTTGAATCTTGTTGCCGCCTCGCATCACGTTGGTCAGATGGGTGGCAGTCTCGTTGATTTTGGTCGTCTGTTCCGCCATCGACTTCAGTTGCTCAGATAGCGATGCCGTTTGCTTGGCGGTTTCGGCATTGGTGTTGTGGATGGCTTGCTGCAGTTGCTCGATGTGCTGTTTGAGAGGGGTGGTGAGCGTTTGTATCGACTCCGCATTCTGCGTCTTCAATCTGTCTGTCGTTTGTTCCAGCACTCTGGTGGCAAGATTCTGAAACTGCTCTTGTCGGATTTTTGCCTCGTTCGACATCTGTTCGCGCAGGGCAGCCTTTTCTGCTTCGCTTTGTTCGCGCAGCAACGCCTTCTCCCGTTCCGCCTGTTCCTGTTCGGATTGGAGCAGCGTGTTGGCGCGTTCAAGGTCGAGCCTCACTTGGGTGAGCGCTTGCTGTGTTGCGTCCAATTCCTCGTCTTTCTGAGCCGATGCCGCTTCCGCCTGTTGTCTCAGGTGCTGTTCCTGTGTCAATTGCTGATTGGCGAGCAGGAGGTTCGACTCCGTCTCCTTCTTTTTGGCTTTGGCGATAAGCCATGCGATGACCGCTCCCAAGATGGCTCCTGCTGCAAGATATATCAATTCCACCATGTTGTGTTCGTTTTTTGAAAAGTGGTGCAAAGGTATGAAAATTCTTCGTAAATATGGGCATTCATTCTGAAAATGGGTATTTTTATGGAGAGAAGTGCGAAACTTAATCTAAAAAGTCGTACCTTTGCAACGTGAATATATATAGTAGAAAGAAAATATGAATGTACTTGAACTTTCTGAGCAGGAGATTAACAGAAGAAGTAACCTGCAAGCGCTGAAAGATATGGGCATTGAGCCGTATCCTGCCGCTGAATATCCGACGAACGCATTTTCAACCGATATCATCGCAGAGTTTAAAGACCCGGCCGTGGATGCCGAAGGGAACCCGACGGAGCCGCTGCGTGAGGTGTGCATCGCAGGCCGCATGATGAGTCGCCGTGTGATGGGCAAGGCCAGTTTTGTGGAGTTGCAGGACTCGAAGGGCAGGATTCAGGTGTATGTGACCAGAGATGACATCTGTCCTGAGGAGAACAAGGATTTGTACAATCAGGTGTTCAAGAAGTTGCTGGATTTGGGCGACTTCATTGGCGTGAAGGGTTTTGTGTTCCGCACTCAGACAGGCGAAATAAGTGTGCATGCCCAGTCGCTGACCGTGTTGGCAAAGAGCCTGAAGCCGCTGCCCATCGTGAAGGAGAAGGACGGTCAGGTGTTTGACGCATTTGAAGACCCAGAGTTGCGCTACCGTCAGCGTTATGTCGATTTGGTGGTGAACAACGGGGTGAAGGATACCTTCCTGAAGCGTGCCACTATTTTGCGCACGATGCGTCAGGTGTTTGACGAGGCAGGTTTCACGGAGGTGGAGACGCCTATTCTTCAGCAGATTGCAGGTGGTGCATCGGCTCGTCCGTTCATCACGCACCATAATGCCCTGAACGTGGATTTGTATCTGCGCATCGCTACGGAGCTGTACTTGAAGCGCCTCATCGTGGGTGGTTTCGAGGGTGTGTATGAGATTGGCCGCAACTTCCGCAACGAGGGTATGGACAGAAGCCACAACCCCGAGTTCACGTGCATGGAGCTGTATGTGGCTTACAAGGACTATAACTGGATGATGTCGTTCACGGAGCAGCTGCTGGAGCGTATTTGTGTGGCTGTGAATGGCACGACCGATGTGAAGATTGGCGACAATGTGGTGAGCTTCAAGGCTCCTTATCGCCGTCTGCCCATTTTGGATGCCATCAAGGAGAAGACAGGCTTTGACTGCGAAGGCAAGTCGGAGGAGGAAATCCGTGCATTCTGCCTGCAGAAAGGGATGGAAGTGGACGAGACGATGGGTAAAGGTAAGCTGATTGACGAGTTGTTTGGCGAGTTCTGCGAAGGCTCGTTCATCCAGCCGACCTTCATCACCGACTATCCTGTGGAGATGTCGCCGCTGACCAAGATGCACCGTTCGAAGGCAGGTCTCACCGAGCGTTTCGAGCTGATGGTGAACGGCAAGGAGTTGGCCAACGCTTACTCTGAGCTGAACGACCCGATTGATCAGGAGGAGCGTTTCGTGGAGCAGATGAAGCTGGCCGACAAGGGTGACGACGAGGCGATGGTGATTGACCACGACTTCCTGCGCGCTTTGCAATATGGTATGCCTCCCACATCGGGCATCGGTATCGGTATTGACCGCTTGGCTATCCTGATGACCGGTCAACCCACCATTCAGGAAGTGCTCTTGTTCCCAACCATGAAGCCTGAGAAGAAGGCACCACGTGATGGTGTGGACAAGTTTGTGGCACTCGGATTCTCGGAGGACATCGTGCCTGTGCTCTACAAGGTGGGTTACAACCTCGTGAGCGACCTCGAAGGTGGCAACGCCCAGAAGATTCAACAGCAGATTGGCGAGGTGCTGAAGAAGTACAAACTGGACATTCAGAAACCGAGTGTGGACGAACTGAACGCAATCATTTCTAAAATTTAAGCTATGCAGTTTCAATCTTGTGGCAGAGTGGCAGTTTTGGGAGGTGGTAGCTGGGCAACGGCTATCGCGAAGATTGTCATGCACCACGAAGAAAAGATAACGTGGTATATGCGCAGGGATGACCGCATCGAGGACTTCAAGCGCATGCACCACAACCCTGCCTACCTGACGGGTGTGCACTTCGATGTGGAGAGAATCAACTTTTCCAGCGACATCAACGAGGTGGTGAAGAACAACGACACGCTCATCTTCGTCATCCCGTCGCCCTACATCAAGAGCCACCTGAAGAAGCTGAAGACGAACATGAGGGAGAAGATGGTGGTGACGGCCATCAAGGGTATCGTGCCCGACGATAGCCTCACCGTGAGCCGATACTTCCAGCGGCAGTACAACGTGCCCGAGGAGCAGGTGGCGTGCATCGGTGGCCCCAGTCATGCTGAGGAAGTGGCGCTCGACCGTTTGTGCTACCTGACCGTGGGATGCCGCGACTTGGAGAATGCGCAGGTGGTGGCCGACTTGCTGGCCAACAAGTATGTGAAGACCAACGTGTCGCCCGATATTGAGGGAATTGAGTATTCGTCCGTGCTGAAGAACGTCTATGCTATCGCGGCGGGCATCTGTCACGGCTTGAAGCTGGGTGACAACTTCCAGGCGGTGCTGGTGGCAAATGCCCTGCAGGAGATGAAGCGTTTCCTCCGTGCCGTTCAACCCGAAGACCGCCACGTGAGCGATTCTGCCTATCTGGGTGACCTGCTCGTGACGATGTACTCGAACTTCTCCCGCAACCGTGTGTTCGGTACGATGATTGGACAGGGCTATTCTGTCAAGACCGCGCAACTGGAAATGGAAATGATTGCCGAGGGCTACTACGGCACCAACTGCATGAAAATCCTCAACAAGCGCTATCACGTGAACATGCCGATTCTGGATGCGGTGTACAACATCCTCTACGAGAAGATTTCTCCCAGCGTGGAGATTAAGATATTGAGTGACTCGCTGAGATAACAATCAACATTTTAAACCATACAACTATGAAAATTGACATTACGAAGGCTGCCTCGTTTGTGAAGGCAGGAGCGATTGAGGCTTTGGAGCCTCAGGTGAAGGCTGCACAGAAGGCTCTGGAAGAGGGCACTTGTGCTGGTAACGATTTCTTGGGATGGATGCACCTTCCAAGTTCCATCACCCCCGAGTTTATTGCTGAGTTGAATGCTACCGCCAAGGTGCTGCAGGAGAATTGTGAAGCTGTGGTGGTGGCTGGTATTGGCGGCTCCTATCTGGGTGCCCGCATGGTGATTGATGCCCTGAGCAACACGTTCGGATGGCTGAAGCCTTCGAAGACTCCACGCATCCTGTTTGCTGGCAACAACATCGGCGAGGACTACCTCTCTGAGCTGATTGACTACCTGAAGGGTGTGAAGTTTGGTGTCATCAACATTTCGAAGTCAGGCACAACGACTGAGACAGCCATCACGTTCCGTCTCCTCAAGAAGATGTGTGAAGACCAGCGTGGCAAGGACGAGGCAAAGAAGGTGATTGTGGCGATTACGGATGCCAAGAAGGGTGCTGCCCGCACGACAGCTGACAAGGAGGGTTACAAGTCCTTCATCATCCCCGACAACGTGGGTGGTCGTTTCTCTGTGCTGACTCCTGTAGGCTTGCTGCCTATCGCTGTGGCTGGATTCGACATCGCGGCGCTCGTGAAGGGTGCGCAGGATATGGAGAAGCAATGTGCGCTTGATGTGCCTTGTGCTGAAAATCCTGCTGCTGTCTATGCCGCTACTCGCAACGCCATCTATCAGAGTGGCAAGAAGATTGAAATCATGGCGAACTATCAGCCAAAACTCCATAACCTCGGTGAATGGTGGAAGCAGCTCTATGGCGAGAGCGAGGGTAAGGATGGCAAGGGCATCTTCCCTGCATCTGTCGACCTCACGACCGACCTCCACTCGATGGGCCAATGGATTCAGGATGGCGAACGCACCATCTTCGAAACCGTCATTTCTGTGGAGAAACCCAACACCTCTCTCGCTGTTCCTTCTGACGCAGAAAACCTCGACGGCTTGAACTTCCTCGCAGGCAAGCGCATCGACGAGGTGAACAAGATGGCAGAGCTCGGCACTCAGTTGGCTCATGTGGACGGTGGCGTGCCCAACATCAAGATCAGCATCGAGAAACTCGACGAGTACAACATCGGCCAGCTCATCTACTTCTTCGAGAAGGGTTGTGGCATCTCGGGTCTCATCCTCGATGTCAATCCGTTCAACCAGCCAGGTGTGGAGGCCTACAAGAAGAACATGTTCGCCCTCCTCAACAAGCCTGGATATGAGGCTGAAAGCAAAGCCATTCAGGAAAGACTGAAGTAACACATTATTTATATATAAAGATGAAATACGACATGATTGCACCAGATGTGAAGTACATCGGTGTGGATGACCTTGACATAGACCTCTTCGAAGGTCAGTACGACGTGCCGATGGGTGTGTCCTACAACTCTTATCTGATTGACGATGAGAAAGTCGCCATCATGGATACGGTAGATGCCACGAAGACTGCAGAATGGGAGAAAAATCTGGAGGCAGCACTTGGAGGCAAGACGCCTGACTATCTGATTGTGCAGCACTTGGAACCCGACCACGGGGGCAGCGTGCAGTTCATCATGGAGAAATATCCCAACATGACGGCTGTCTGCTCGCAGAAGGCTGTGGCGATGTTCAAGCGTTTCTTCGATGTGGATTTCTCAGCACGTATTCAGGTGGTGAAGGAAGGGGAAACCCTCTCGTTGGGACAGCACACCTTGCAGTTCTTCATGGCTCCGATGGTGCATTGGCCAGAGGTGATGGTCACATACGACCAGAAGAGCAAGATACTCTTCTCTGCTGACGGTTTCGGCAAGTTCGGTGCGCTCTGCAAGGAGGAAGAAGATGATGAAGGTTGGGCATGTGAGGCTCGTCGCTACTACTTCAACATCGTGGGCAAGTATGGCGCGATGGTGCAGAATCTTTTGAAGAAGGCTGCCACGCTCGACATCCAGCAGATTTGTCCGTTGCATGGCCCTGTTCTCTCCGAAGACCTTGGCTACTACATCGGCCTCTACGACACGTGGAGCAAGTATGAGCCTGAGACTACAGGCATCTTCATTGCCTATTGTTCCCTGCATGGCAACACCGCCAAGGCTGCTCAGGCACTCGCCGACATCATCAAGGAGAAGAGCGACGTGAAAGTGTCCATCGCCGACATCGCTCGCGATGACCTGCACGAGTGTGTGGAAGATGCCTTCCGCTACGACCGCATGGTGCTCTGCGCTCCCACCTACGATGGCGGCATCATGCCCATCATGGAGGATTTCATCAACCACCTCCGCATCAAGACTTACCAGAATCGTAAGGTGGCATTCGTGGAGAATGGCACATGGGCACCTGCTTCGGGCAAGAAGATGCGCGAGCAGATGGAGGCGATGAAGAACATCACCATCATCGAGCCTATCGTCACTGTCGAGTCAACCGTGAAGGCTAAGACGATTGAAGACCTCAAGGTGCTGGCAGACGCGTTGCTGG
>JAEEGS010000064.1 GCA_016280445.1 Bacteroidaceae bacterium | reverse complement strand
AGGTAAGGGCGAACCCAAGAATATGATTCCTTGGGATAAACTGGAGGAGTTTTTCAAAACGTATTTGAGATAGGCTTAGGTACAAGCCACACCAATAAGCATCTCCCAAATCGAAAAGATTTGGGAGATGTTTCGATATTTTTCTTTGTTTCTCTCTGAGGGGGAGCCAACCGTTGTGGCTGGCTCCCTATTGATTTCAGGTTGTTCAGGATTCAATAAAAATCCCGTTACTTTGATTAATTAAACTATTGCTCCCATGGTGACTTGGTTGCCTTAAGTTTGAACCAACCTTCATGCCCGTCTGTACTCTTTAGGTGGGCCAGGGCACTCATGGTACCGTCGCCGTTATCCTTAATCATGAACTTGGCTTCGGTCAAATCATCAGCGTTGAATTCAATCATGTTATTTGGCGCTTCCCAACCTGCTGACGGGTCAACGAAAGTACCCAAGCTGACAAACAACGTCTCGTTCCCATTGGCCTTCTCTGACAGGTAATCAATCTCCTTCCCTACCATTTCATCGGTGATGTTGAAGATACCTCCCCAACCGACGGTAGCGTATTCAGGATGTTCCTTGCAGAAGTCGATATTATAGCCGCTACCAGTAGAGCCTACACTCCAATATGCATAGTCTTCCTCACCAGTAAGGTCGTATTCCTTTTCATCAATCACATACACATTGTCCTTCAGCTTGTCAGCTTTCTTCAGACCTTCGTCAACGATGACAAGATCATCTCCACCACCTTCTTCTTTGATTTTGATGGTAGCAGAGCTAACCTTACCCCAAGGATCGGGATCTTTGCCTGAAGCAGAACCTGTGACTTTGCCTTCTGTAGCTTCATCCTCAGGGGTGAAGGTGATAGCAACGGTACCATCTTGTGCCGTCACAGCAGACGTTGGGGCAACTGTACCGCCTGTAGCCTCGAACTGCACGGTCTGTCCACCGAAGCCTGTCCATTCGCCAGTCTTTGATGTATAGCGTTCCAACTTGTAAATGATGGCAGCAGTAGCATCCTTCTCTATTTCCTGAGAAGCAGGCGAAGGTGTCAGACGATGGTCGATAGCGAGAGCCGTCCAGTCGTCAGCCTTGATGCCATCTTCTTCATCAACAGCTGTTCCTTCTTCTGGTTCCTCGCCTTCTGCACTAAGAACCACCTCAGCCTTTACCTTACCACCCTTCAGGTCGTTCAGCGTAAAGAAAGCACTTACATTACCGTCTTTATCAGTATATCCGTATTCATCCTCGAGTTCACCACCCTCTGCTTCGAAATGTACAAGGACTCCAGGAGCGTTGTAGGTCTTGCCTGTCAGGTTGATTTTGTTCGTGACGTGGTACTTCACCTCACGCTTACCGTTGATGAGCACTTCCTCTTCAGCTTCGTTGAGCAACTTAATCTCGTCAGGCAGACTGACGAGCGGAATATCGAACACGTTGATAGGATCGATGTCGGCAAGTTGCCACTCCCAGAAGAAGAGGTCTAGAGAGAGGCCCAAACCAAGGTCAACACCTGTGCTGACACCAGCGTTCCAAGCCACATACTGATTGTCCACCAAGCGTCCGTCAGCTTCTGCCTTGATGTAAGGCTGCGGACTGATGGTCGGACAGAGCACCTTGTAGATACCTATTTCTATCTGAGGATAAACGGTAGCGCGAGCCTCGGCATGTGCCTTGATGTCAACATCAGGACCTACCATCTCCAGATTCTTCTCACATTCTGCTATCTTCGAGACTGAATTATCTTTGGCATCCCACTCCACTCCGTAGGTCACGGTATTTGAAGCCTTGATACCAGACGTAATGCTGGCTTCGCCAGATGCACCAAGACTGACTTCTGCCATGAGGTCGGCACCAACCGTGATATAGACAGGCACAGTACCTACCATGAAGGTGTATTTAGCCTGGAATACATCCTCCTTCAGTGTCCATTCCTTCTTCCATTCTACTGAGCTAGAGACAAGATACTTCAGCACCATCTCCATGTCGAAGCCTCCCTCGAGGGCTATCTTCAAATGCTGGAGGTCGCCCATGCGTACCTTCTCGAATGGAATATCGCCAAAGTCGAACGAGCACAGTCCCTTCAGACCGATGTTGAAATTCAGTTTGTCCCATGAGAGCGACTGCAAGCCGCGTTCCCAAAGCACAGCACCATCCTGATTATACTCCCAGCTGAAGAACTCGTTCTCATAGCCAATAGGAGCCTTACGGCGACCACTTGCGGAAAGCTTGTCCACATTATATATTTCCACATACTCGTCGCCCGTAAACACCTCCACCTTCGTAGGCAGATAGACAGGAGATTCGTCGTATTCCAAGGATGCAACACGCCGCTGTGCCCCAGCTTCAGTAGCGAGAGTAAACTTCCGGCCCTTGAACAAGTTGCCCATCAAACCCTGACGGGTGGAAAGAGTGACAGTCTTGCTTCCCTCCGCTTGTTGCACACCATTAATGAGGCGAATGACATAAGAGTCGTCCTGTGGCAGCAACACCACGTCATATTCGCCCATTTCGGGAACATCGCCTGCGAAAGTCAACTGCGCCTCCCCACTCTCCTCGTTGAATTTGTCAAGCGTGGTGCTACTCCAGTCAATAGAAATATAATGTGAATCGGTTTTGCCTGCCTGCACCACCCAGAGCGTATCGGTCATCTGTCCGTCTGTACTGGCAAAGGCGATATAGGCTGTGCGTTCCGTGAATAACGGATTCATCCCTGCATTGAAACGAAGGGAATCGGTGAAAGCGATGGCATCGCCATACTGCAACCAACCTGCACTTGACTTATAGTTATAATCCACGTTTGCCCTGAGCTGGAAGGCGAAGTCCTGCCCGTCGGCACCCACATACACGGTGTCGGGATGGGCAAAGAGGAAATCGGGGTCGCCCGCAAAGGATGCCACCTCGGCAAACACGAACGTGGTGGTCTCCACCACAGGTTCCGACGGTTCCTCAGGGGTCTGTCCAGGCTCTTCAGGCCTCTGCACCTCGTCCTTCACCTCATATACCGTGAAGGCAGGAGGGTCCTGCTGGAACGTGATCTGCTCTATCTTGCTGACATCGTAGGTGATCTTGTTGCCGTTCTTGTCTCTGATCACGAATGTCTGGGCTGCGACTGCCATGCTGAGCATCAGCAGCCACATGGAAAGTATCAGTTTCTTCATCGCTTCACCACTTTAGTCGTTACACTTCCGTCCTTCAAGATATACGTCCCCTTGGGGAGTTCCGAGAGTGAGCGGATCTGCTCCTTGACGAGCTTGCCGCTGAGGTCATACACTGCGCAACCCTTCGCGATGTCGAGCATCGGGGGCTTCACGTCCTTCACGTCGGTGGGCACCGATGGCGCCACATCCTCGAAGGTGAACCTGTCCAGATTGGCAAGCGGCCACGAGAGCGTGGTGCCGCCGTTCTGTACCGACACATTGCCGTCGGCATACACGAACTCAGGCGTCTTGTTGAACAGGATCTCCGTCTTGTTCCCGTCCTTCAGCCAGACGACAATCTTGGCATCGTCGGCCCATGCGCTCATCGCCATGAGGGTGAGCAGCAGTGTCAATAGTGCTTTTCTTGTTCTCATAATAATAGGTTTTGATAATTAATAAATTGTATTAGGGTTCCTGGAATGGTTCAGGGAGGGGGAGGAATTTGGGGTGACACGCTGTCACCCTGCCGACGACAAGGGCTCTTCCTCCTGTGCCGGCACTTCCTGTGAAAAGAGTTTCCGAAGCCCGTCTTCATAGGCACGGAGAGCCTCTTTGCCCTTGGAAGTGATGCGGCACACGGTGTAGCCAAACCGTCCGATGCCCGTCTTGGTCATTTCCAGATAGCCTGCTTCCTTCAGAATCCTGATTTGGACACTGAGATTTCCCCTCGTGGACTCCGTAATTTTACACAGATACATGAAGTTGGCACTGTCGAGCGAGTCGAGCGCCACCATGATCTTCAGACGAAGGTCGCTGTGCAGCAGGGGATTGATGACTTGAAACTTGAAACTCATAAGCTTGCTTGCGTTTGTTGTTTTACATAGTTGTGGAAAAGATGTCCAGGAATCACCAAGGCAATGATGGTGACCCCGGCAGCGATGAGCAGCTGCCAATGCCAGTATTCACCCTGAAAGAAGAGGGGAAGGAACGACAATGCCGAACCGATGATGCCACATACCACTTTGGGACGGTAACGAAGGATGAGCCCCGTGAGGAAGCAGCCCATGCCGATGAGCAAGCCCTGGAACATGCAGTAACATTGCTCGAACACGCCTGCAAAGCCCAAGGAAGCGCCACCCACGCAGCTGACAAATCCCACATAGATCCACATCCGCAGGATGACGTTCTGCTCCAGCGTGCGGCTCCCCGTGCGCTCGTAGTCCTTGTGCAGGAAGTAAACCATCAGCGGAGCACCCACCAGAGGAATGCCCATCCATATCCACTCGCACCAGTTCTTATTCCACAGGATGAGTGCCACGAACTCCACCAACAGGAAGAAAGCCGTAGGGTAGCCCCAAGCGAGAAACAAATTCTCGCCTGTAAGCTCCTTGCTGCTCTGCACTTCACCCCGTATATGGGCGATGATATCCAGTTCGTCAGTTGTGTTCATAGGTTGCGAAGATTCTCAAAAAGCTTTAGGTTTATTTTTTCAACAATGGTTCGCAAAGGTAATGTTTATTTTTGAAACATAAACACGCACAGCTGGCATTTAACCTAAATTAACTAAAAAAGAGATGGGTGGTATTATTCTGCAAATTGTCTTTCACAATGTTTTTAATCACCATTAATGAAGGGTGAAGGGTGAAAGAGCCTACGACTGAATTGCGCGCATCAGTTAGCCCTCAACGCTAAACTCTAAACACTAAACCGAACAACTAACTTATTATCAATAACTAAAACAAACTAACTAATTATTATCTACAGACTTTACGATTGCCTTTAATGTTGCCATTGCTAAAAATTAGTTTAAGTTACTTATTCTTGCTGTTTGAAAGTTGCCTTTAGAAGCACCCAAATTTGGGAAACATTCATTTATTTTTGGGAAACAAATAAATCCCTTGGGAAACACGAATGTGAAATTTGGGAAACATTTACCCGTTTTTCGGCAACTTGTTCTGCATTTAGGACACGCAGAATATGCACAAAAAATTAAGGGCAAGTACCTGTTCCCCAGATACTTGCCCCTTATGTAGCTAATTTTCAGCATTTTCCGTTTATCCTTCCACTGCAGCCTGCGCGGCGGCTAATATTTTTACTACCATGCTGATTATCAGATACTTACATTTGGACTGGTCAACATTTGAACTGCATTTTTCGTGCATTCTGCACGTTCTGCACGTTGATGTCGCGTATTATTTCGCAAGAATATTCATTCCT
>JAEEGS010000005.1 GCA_016280445.1 Bacteroidaceae bacterium | reverse complement strand
ATCAATACAACTTGTTCATCACGAATTTGCTGCTGACTGAGTTTTAAGGTATGCCTGCGCCCCTCTCTCCAAGAAATATAAAACCCTTTATCTTTTCCTAGTTTTTATCAGCATTATTTCAAAGAAAGGACACGCCCCGACTCCACAAATGTGAATCGGAACGTGCTACATTATATCTCTTCGCACCGCAGCGCTTTTGCTATCAATTTCAGCCCCATACTTAACGGGGGGGGTATTTTTTCCATTCATATTTAGCAGTTAATTATTCTGGTGCAAAGGTACGAGTAAGCGAGCAAAGTACAAAATAAATCTCGTTTTTTTCCTTTATTTCAGTCGTCAAAATTATACAATTATTCTAAGATTACGAAAGTTTTTAGGTAATAATTGAAAAATAGGACGTACTTTTGCAAAAAATTCTGAAACACATATGAGACTGAGATTATTATACATAGCGCTGTGCATGATTTGCCTGAGTGCTGCAAAGGCAAACACAGAGGTGCACGGCAGAAAACGGGTGGCAGTAGTGCTGAGCGGCGGCGGAGCAAAAGGCGTGGCTCACATAAGGGCTCTGAAGGTGATAGAAGAGGCTGGCATACCCGTTGATATCATTGTGGGCACGAGTATGGGAAGCATCGTGGGCGGACTGTACGCTTCGGGCTACACAGCCGACCAGATCGACAGTCTGGTGTTGGTGCAGAACTGGCAGAACCTGCTCACCGACAAGACCGACCGCGACAAAATACGTCTCGACGAGAAGCAGAACACCGAGAAGTATATTCTGAGTATGCGGTTCGACAAAAGTCCGTTCGAGGTAATCGAAGGAGGACTCCTGAAGGGCAATAAGATAGGTTTTCTGCTGTCGGAACTGACTGCCGACCACCTGAAACCTATGGACTATAACAAGCTGCCCATACCCTTCGCCTGCGTAGCTACCGACATCGTCACCGGCACGGAGGTGGACATGCATTCGGGCATTCTTGCCGAAAGCATCAGAACAAGCATGGCTATTCCGGGAGTGTTTTCACCAATAAAACGCGACAGCATGGTGCTGGTTGACGGCGGACTGGTGAACAACTACCCTGTGGATGTGGCAAGGAAGATGGGAGCCGACATAGTAATCGGCGTAGATGTGTCGAGTCCGTCGAGAGAGTACGCACAGTTCAAGTCTGCATCGACAGTGCTGATGCAAGTACTCGATATTGCCTGTGCCAACAAGATGACCGAAAACCGCGCAAACACCGACGTGCTCATCAGAGTGGACGTAAACGGATATTCCTCTGCCAATTTCCAGAAGGCAGCCATCGACACCCTCCTCATGCGAGGCGAGAAGGCTGCAAGAGAGCAATGGGACGAACTGATTGCACTGAAACCAGTAATCGGCCTACCGAACGACTATGTGCCCGAAACCGTACGACGCAAACCGAAGCACCTCGTCATCGACTACAAGACTTTCGAACCCGTGCCATCCATCTACAGCGCAAAGAACAACGCCAGCTTCCTCGGCATCGGAGCACGATTCGACAACGAAGAACTCGCTACCCTGCTCCTTGGCGGCACTTACGAATTCAACCACAAGAACCACTTCCAGGCAGGAGTTGAAGCACGACTCGGAAAACGACTCTACACCAAAGTGCGCACAAGCATCAACCCCTGGAAACGATGGAAGCTGCAACTGCTCTACACCTTCACATACAACGACATGAGACTCTACAACGAAGGCACGAAAATAGCCGACGTCAGTTTCCACCGCCACAACGTAAACCTCTCGCTCTCACGCTCGTGGCGACAGCTGAGCCTTTCGTTCGGAACAGTATTCAACTCCGAACACTACGACGAACGACTCACCACCAGGCAATGGACCGACTTTGTACAGGAGAACATGACCGAACGCTCCCTATCCTACTTCTTCGCCATGCAGTTCGACAACCAAGACTCACGCGTATTGCCGAAACGGGGAATGAAATGGAGCATACAGTACAAATACTACACCGACAACGGCATTAAGTTCGGCGGCAAAGGCGGTATAAGCAGCGTAGAGGGCTACTGGAACATAGCCCTGCCCATCACCCGCACCACCATCCTGCAGCCTTTCGTCTCAGGCAGATTCGTAGAAAACCGCAACACCCACTTCTGCATGGCAAACTTCGTCGGAGGCATCGACACCTACGACCACTACATACCGCAGCAACTACCCTTCGCCGGCATCAACTACGTGCAGATGGCACCTAACCAAGTGCTCATAGGCGGACTCACCATCCGACAATACATAACCGAAAACATCTACACCTTCGCCATCGGAAACTACGGCTTCACAGGCAATGCCTTCCAAAACTTCTTCAACACAAAGAACATGGTGGGTGCTGCCATCGGAGGCGGATACAAAACCCCCGTCGGACCAATTGAACTCAACCTCAACTGGAGCAACATAACCCAAAAACTCGGAGCTTTCTTCAACATCGGCTACATGTTCTGAAGTTTTTTCAAGGCAACCGCATCATTATATAATAAAAAGTCGTACCTTTGCATCCGATTTTTTAGAAACACTGAAGATAAGATGTTAACGTTAAAGCTTATTACTGAAGAGACCGACCGAGTTATCAAAGGT
>JAEEGS010000063.1 GCA_016280445.1 Bacteroidaceae bacterium | reverse complement strand
GTCGCGCCAATGGGCGCAGTCCACACGGAAATGCACGATGGTCGCTTTCTTCGTCAGTTCCACTTTCACGGGGATGATACTGCCCGTATTTGTTGACTTGAAGGCAGGGCGGTCTATCACCCTGTCTTTTGCCTGTGCCGACACCGCCAGCAACAAGGCAAATAGCAATAGCATCTTTTTCATTTTGGTTTTGGTTATTTGTTAAGTAATTCGTTGAGTCGCCGCTTTGCATCGTCCAACGGTCTATCCTTATTTTTCTGTTCTATCGAACTATAAACGGTGTTTCCGTTGTGGTCGAGGATGTAGAAGAAGGGGACAAAGCCGTTGTTGAAGAGAAGGGGGCGTGGGCGTCCTTCCGTGGTGCCGTCGAATTTGTACGACAGGTTTGCCCACTCGTATTGGGGAGCCTCGTTCACCGCTTTCAGCCATGCGGAACGGTCTTCGTCGATGGTCACACTGACGAAAGCCACACGGTCGCCACATTCCTTATAATAGGCTATCAAGTCGGGAATCTCCGCACGGCAAGGACTGCACCAACTTGCCCATAGGTTCAAGAGCATATACTCCTTTCCGCCCAAGCATTCCTCAAAGGAATGGGCTTTCCCTGCCGTGTCCCACATGGGGAAGAGTTTTGCCACCCCACCCTTCTCTTTCCGAGACGAGATGAGCTGCTGCAATTCCTGACCTCGATCTGAAGCGCGCAAGGATTCGGAGAAACAATCCAGTGCCCTCTGCAAGGTGTCGGCATTCCACGAGTTCGACAAGAGATACAATGCCTGCAGGCTTTGCGAATGAGCTTTCAGGAAGTCCTCACTCCGAAAGCGTTGAGGATCATTGAAGAATACATCATTGGCCTCAAAATCGCCATACTCGTCAGCGATGGCTCCGACGGATACAGGGGATGGAAGAGAATCGAACGTAATCACCGTGCGACCATATCCCACCGGAGCGCACCCCCATCGAGTATAGGCACCTTGCACCGCCAGCCACACCGTGCTGTCGGCATCCAGTGCTTTCAGATACCTCAGCGTGAGCGTAGTTGGCAGATTCGTCTTTTTCATCACCAACTTTCCGTCCACAATCGGGAACGTATCACACGGGGTTTCTTCCGTGCCAGATGTAACCCTCACAAAGCCTTCCGTGCCCGTGGGGAAGATGACCTCCAGCACATCTTCAGTCGGTGTCGTGTACTGACACGACAACAGGCTAAAACACAAAGCCGCTATCAAAACCTTTTTCATGTTTATTTATTCATTTAAATTTGTACCTACATCATTGTATCGTTCATGAAAGTGAAGAGGGTCTGAACCTTCAGCATCAAAATCGCCACAAAGGTAGAGCAATCTTCTTCACCTTTCCAAATATCGGAGTTGACAAATAGTTGACTTTTACGGGATGAAACAAAAAAGGAGTTTGCAAATAGTTTGCAAACTCCTTGTAATCGTCTTATAATAAGAAAGATATGTTATTACAGCGACAAGACGAATTCGTCCCAATCTTTTCCGCTACCATCCTTGCCAAAAACCTTCTTGTAGAGGCGGCGACGAGTGGTACTGATGGTGCTCTTATCTTTGTTCAACACTGTAGCTATCTCTACAGGTGCCGTGCGTATCTTGAGCAACATGCACACTTGCCACTCAATGGGCGAGAGGTTGTAAAGGCTGTAAAGGCTGCTGCTGAAATGGGGATAGACTACTTTCAGTTGCCGCTCCAGTTCCTTCCACTCGGTGGGCTTGATGTTCTCCCCTGCCTCGATGCGACGACGAAAGGCCATATAGTAGTCCGACTGATAGAACTCGGTCTCCACCTGCTTCATGGCATCGGCCACCACCACAGGACGCAAGGCGCGTTCCTCTTCAATCTCTGCCAGTTTCTTCTCTATCTCACGTTTCCGTTTCCGCAGACGATAGACATAGACCGCCACACCGACTGCCACCACACTCATACCTATTATTATATATAGAAACAGGGCGCGCTCGTTCTTCAACTTACGTTCGGTGGTGGAGAGCACATAGTGCTTGACGGGCGCTTCGCTCTCGTCGGGATATTTGCGCACCAACTGCCGTATCTCTTCCTTGCGCTCTTCGGTCATGGTGTTGGAACGCACCATGAGTTCTTGATAGCCATTGAACTCGGTGATGAAGGTGGTGTCGTCGATGACGTGGAAGGGCATTACTCTGTCACGTTCCATATAGACGGAGTCGTTCAGCCGATACTTGCCCATCTCGTGGGCGATGATGAGCATATCGTCACCCACGGCATGGAGTTGCACGGTGTAGTAGGTGCTGTCGGAGTCGTAGATTTTGCACCGCGTGTATTGGGTGTAGATGGAGGGTGTCACCCTCCCGTCGGGCGCTGTCTCGCTCTTCAGCATCCACACACCCACGATGGAGAAGTCTTTTCGGCCTGCCCAGCAGCATAGCGACAGCAGGCACAGCATCCATGTTGCAAACAGGGTTCTCATGGTTTCATTCCTTTCATGAGTGCATCGAAGGTCTTTCGTCCTTTCACGTAATATTGCCAGAGGAGGGAGAACTCGACACGTTCGGGCACTCGGTCGTTCTGACGAAGCTGCTGGATGTGGCGACGGTCTTTGTCGAAGTCGGGGCGCATCTTGTGGAAGGCACGACGTGCCTTGAAGACTGCGGAGCAGTTCTTCACATCGCCCTTGAGCAGGAACTGGAGGGCAGCGAGATAGTCGAGCAGGCAACGCACCCGCATGACTGGCTTCAACTCTTTGTCGGGCAGGTTCTTGTAGAGCATCAGCAGGTTGTTGCGGAAGTTGAGGAAGGTCTTGCGGGGATTGCCCTGATTGAGGGTGGCTCCACCGAGGTGGTAGGCTTGGCTCTCAGCAATGCAGACGATGGACTTGCCCATGGTGCGGAGCCGCCAGCAGAGGTCAATCTCTTCCATGTGGGCAAAAAAGCGGGCATCGAGTCCTCCACTGGCCTTCCAATCGGATGCACGCACCATCAATGCGGCTCCCGTGCCCCAAAGCAATGGCACAATCTCATCGTATTGCCCTTTGTCCTGCTCCACCGTGTCCATCACTCGACCACGGCAGAAAGGATAGCCGTATTTGTCGAGGTAACCTCCTGCGGCTCCAGCATACTCGAAGACCCCTCCTTCTCCCCTGTTAAGGGGAGGGACGCCATTCGGGATGTTGGTTTTCAGGGAACTCACTGCTTGGTTTTCTCCCTCTAAACAGGGGGAGTCAGTGGGGGTCAGTTTTAACAATTTGGGCTGACAGGCAGCGCATTCGGGATGGGCGTCCATGTACTGAATCATGGGTGCATCCCAGTCCTTCTGCCGTATCTCGACATCAGAGTTGAGAAGGAGGTAATATTCATAGTCGGGCAACTGTGCCAAGGCGCGGTTGTAACCCTCGGCAAAGCCGAAGTTCTGTTCGAGCACCACGAGGGGCACATCAGGAAATTCCTTCAAGAGCATCTCCACACTCCCGTCGGTGGAGGCATTGTCGGCCACGATGACATCGCCCACGCTGTTGGCTATAACGGTGGGCAGGTATTGGCGCATCATCTCCACACCATTCCAGTTCAATATGACAATGGCAAGTTTCTTCATGTATCTGTTTAATCAGAGAGGTTGACCAGCATGTTGAAAAGTTTGAGATACCGCTGAACGGTGGCCTTGTCGCCGGCTCCATCATCAGTATCCTCGGCATCGGTCTTCACCTCGATGCACTTTCCGTTCTCATCGTAGTAGTAACGCCACTCGAACTTTTCGCCTTCTTCTTTGGCTGAAGTGTAGGAGAAGAGGAGGTCGGAACTCTGAGGGGCAAAGAGATATTCGCTATAGTGGTCGGGGCCCATGTTGTTGTGATGACGATGATGGGAGATGAAATAGCAACTGTTGCCTGTAAACCCTTCTTGACCGACCACTGGCTCGAAGTAGAAGTGCAGTTCCGTTGTCGATGGAGGTCCCCACGACTGGTCGCGAATCACAATCTGCATGTCGAGTGGCAACTCCGATTGGTCATTGCTGGCCACCTTCTGCTTGGCTTGCGTGTAGGTGTTGCGTATGGATGCCAGTCTTTCGGCCTTGGGTGTTGTGGGCTTTTTCGTCCGACTTGCCACTGACGTGCTTCCCTTGGCGTTCATCAGCGTCTCGAAGGCATCCAGATAGAGCATGGCCTGCTTCTTTTCACTCTCACTATTGTTCCAACTGTGGGCACCAGGCTCAGCATCAGAACCACCCACCTTATGCTTCTGGTCGATGAGGTGTCCGTTGGCATCATAATAGTAACGGGTCTCCACCACAAACCCCGCATCGGTTTCCTGCCTCATGTAGCAGAAGAGCAGATTGCCCTCATTGGGGTCGAAGAGTATCTCACGATAGCGGATGTGTCCATGCGCTCCCCAGTTCTCCACAATGAAATAGCAACTGGAGGCATCGGGGTAGTCAAGTTCTGAATTGATGCGGTACTTGTTGAAGTAGAAGGTCAACTCGGTCTCCTCGTTGATGATAAAGTCTTCACTCACCTGCGTACCGTCGTTAATCCTAATCTTCACGTCCAAGGGTGCCATGCCGTTCTTTCCGTTCTGAGCCACCTGCTCCTTGACCTCTGCATACATCTTGCGGATGTGCTGAAGTTGCTCTTGCTTGTTCTGAGCCTGCACCTGACAACTCAGCAAACACAGCATGACAAATAATAACTGTTTCATCTTCCTATCTTTTTGTATTTACAACCATTTTATCATTTCATTTTTCTTCCTCATCGGATTTACCCGCTCAATCTGTCCAATCGTTCCGAAGGAACTTGTCTAAAAAACATACCGCTCCACGATGATAAAACAGATTTAGCGGATTTCTCGAATTATTCGCATGATTTTATCGAATTCACGACAATCTTTTGCTAATCAATATTCCAATAAGCATCCATATTACCACCTAATGCATCATACATAGAATCATCTATTGTATAGTCATCCCAACAATTACATGATATTCGATTATCCCTAAATTCTTCCTCTTGCCATTCCCAAAAATCATCAATTTCATGCTCCTCCACATTCATCAGCCCTGCCATAAAGGCATAGATTAGGAATTGTTTTCCATTTTCACTCACATTTTTATCTTGATCTGTTGACAAATACCACTTTTCATCCAATCGTCTTTCTATCTCTTCTATTCTCTTTTCACCCAGATTAGGATACATCATTCTCACTTCAAACAACAATGATTTTATGAGACAATACATTTTCTTTTTTATTTCATCATTAACATTGTAACGTCTCCATGAGTCACAATCAGACAACCATTTCCTATTTTCTTTGCAAAACTCTCCCAAATAAAAACAGTAACTAACTATTTCATAATTAGTCTTCGAGAAAGTCACAAAATCTTCAAATCTATAATATTTACTATAATAACTATAATATTTCGACTCCATTGCATGAATACGAAATTCATTATAAAAATATTCTATTCGCTTGCGCATCAGTTCAATTTTTTTCACTTTTTCCATGTTACAATTCAGTTAAAGTGATTGTTTCCATCATTTGTTGATGATTACTCCCCTCAACGCATCGCCATCCTTGTTGAATGTTCCGAGTTTCACAGACACGATTTGGTTGTCCTTGTCAGGCATATTTGGCATTTCCACACGGATGTAGTTGTCGGTGAAGCCGTTCATAAAGGGTTTGCGGGGAGAGGCGTGTTCGAGGAGCACGGGACGTGTGGTGCCGATGAATCGGGCATAGAAGTCATGGGTCTTCTGAGCAGAAAGGGCTAGGACACGCTGGCTGCGCTCATGCTTCTCCTGCGGTGTGACTACATGGGGTATTTCGAGGGCTTTGGTGCCTGGACGTTCGGAATAGGAGAAGACGTGATACTGAGAGACATCGACGTGCTGCATGAAGTCGTAGGCTTTGTCGAAATACTCCTGTGTTTCGCCACGAGTGCCCACAATGACATCGACACCAATGAAGGCATCGGGCATGACGGAGCGAATCTTTTCTATCTTATGGGCGAAAAGGGCTGTGTCGTACTTGCGATGCATGAGTTTCAGCACCTCGTCGCAACCACTCTGCAAAGGGATATGGAAATGAGGCATGAAGCGTCGGGATTCAGCACAGAACTCGATGATTTCGTCGGTGAGGAGGTTGGGTTCAATGCTGGAGATACGATAGCGTTCGATGCCCTCCACTTGGTCGAGTGCTTTCACCAAATCGAAAAAGGTTTCACCCGTGGAACGTCCGAAGTCGCCGATGTTCACACCTGTGATGACAATCTCCTTGCCACCTTCTTGTGCCACCTGCTGTGCTTGAGCCACCATCGAGGCAATGCTGCCGTTACGGCTACGTCCACGTGCTATGGGAATGGTGCAGTAGGTGCAGTAGTAGTTACATCCATCCTGCACTTTGAGGAAGTAGCGGGTGCGGTCACCTCTGGAGCAACTTTCCGCAAACGTCCTGATGTCCGCAGTCTTCACGGTGTGTGCCCCAGTCATGCCATTGAGGATAGCAGGGATGATATTCGCTTTCTGTTCGCTGCCCAACACGAGATCAACGCCAGGAGTCTCGATGATTTCCTGCGGCTTCAACTGCGCATAGCAGCCCGTCACCACCACGAATGCTCCAGGGTGCTGCTTCACCAACCGATGGATTGCCTGACGGCATTTGTGGTCAGCCACCTCAGTCACGCTACACGTGTTGACAATGCAGATGTCAGCCACCTCGCCCTTTTGCGCCTTTTTCACTCCATAACGCATCAGTTCCTGCGCCACACTACTCGTCTCGGCGAAGTTCAATTTGCATCCTAATGTGAAAAATGCCGCTTTCTTGCCCTGCAATACACTCGAATCTATCATTTATTTCATGCTTTGTGTGCAAAGGTAAGAAAAACAATCGTATCTTTGCAACATCATTACAAACTATTTCATCATTTATCAACAGAAATGGCAGCAATTCCGATTATTTGGGCAGCAGCACTTTTACCAGCCGTGCTGCTTTGGGTTTACATTTTGAAAAAAGACAAGAATCCTGAACCGACAGGAGAACTGGTAAAGGCTCTGTTGCTGGGTGTGGCTACCTGCATCCCTGCAGCATTGATAGAATTTGCCATCAGTTTTATTTTATTTGGCAGCTCCGAGGAAGGCTCATCGCTGATAGGGAACATTGCCGACGCGTTCTTCGTGGCAGCCATTCCCGAAGAGTGCATTAAACTGTTGGCATTGTGGCTGGTGCTGCGGAAGAACCCCTCTTTTGACGAACACTTCGATGGCATCGTCTATTCAGTATGCGTGGGACTTGGATTCGCCACCGCTGAAAATGTCCTCTACTTATTTGACAACATGAACGATTGGGCATCCGTCGCCATCGGAAGAGCACTCTTCTCTGTGCCTGGACACTATGCCTTCGCTGTGTTGATGGGCTATTATTATGCACGGTACCATTTTGTGGAAAGAACGACCACGAACCTCATCTGCATCCTCGCTGTACCCGTCCTTGCTCATGGCATCTACGACGCCATTGTGATGAACATCGGCATCAACGAATACCTCATACTGCCCATCTTTGTCCTGCTCATTGTCTTCTGTGTGACGATACACAAGATTTGCAAGAAGAAGATTCTGGCACAACTGCAGATGGATGGCACTGCATAAGAAGATTGGAAGGAAAACAAAAAAATGACTGTTTGAGAATAAAAAGTAGGCATTTGTATAATAATCTCGTTTTGGGTTCGTTATAATAAATAGAAAGACGAAAAAACAGAAAAAAACAAACTGCCTATGAATGATTCTACTCCATCCGACAACAAGACATCAAAGATTCTCGAACTAAAGGAAAGGCTTGTTAGTCCCTCGAAGGACACGCTGTTTTTCTTGCAATTGTTTGCCAGAGTTTATGAACCACGAATGGTCATGAGCGTAGCATAATTCATTTGATGATTTTTGGACACAAGTAAAGTGCTTTCGGTTCTTGCCTCATCTGAAGAGACAAGAGAACTTGCCAAGCGCATCAGAAATGGCAAGATGAAAAAGATAAGCGCTGACGGACTGACAGGTTCGTCGGCTGCTTTGCTGTTAGCCTCTATCGTCAACGGGAAAGGAAACACCCCCAATATGCTGGTGGTGATGAATGACATGGACGATGCTGGCTATATGTACCATGACTTGACACAAATGATGGGTGCGGAGCGAGTGCTTTTCTTCCCATCGTCGTACAGAAGAGCCATCAAGTATAATCAAAAGGATGCAGGCAACGAGATTCTGAGAACTGAGGTGCTAACAAAGGTAAGCCCCCCAGCCCCCGAAGGGGGAGGGCTGGCGCGATGTGCATCAAACGGGAATCTCGTCACACCTAAAGATCAACGTTGCGAATGCCCTCCCCCTTCGGGGGCTGGGGGGCTTCTATTGGTCACCTATCCCGATGCCTTGGCAGAGCGTGTGGTGTCGAAGCAAGAACTGGATGAGAGCACGTTGGCCGTGAAGGTGGGCGACGAGTTCGACATCAGTGAATTGGAGCAGAAGATTCTTGAATTGGGTTTTCAACGGACAGATTATGTCTATGAGCCAGGGCAGTTTGCCATCAGAGGAAGCATCGTGGATGTGTATTCCTTCTCTTCTGATATGCCTTACCGTATAGACTTCTTTGGTGATGAAGTGGACAGCATCCGTTCGTTCGATGTACAGAACCAGTTGAGCCAGGGAAAGGTGGAGATGATGACGATTGTGCCCAATATGCAGAAAGAGGACACGGAATACATCTCATTCCTGGAATTCTTGCCGAAAGAAACGCTCATTGTCACACAAAGCCTTGTGTATGTGTGTGACAAGATTGCACAAATACACGAAGAAGGCTTTTCGAACCAAGCAAAGACCCTCTCCCCGACCCTCCCCCATAATGGGGAGGAAGACCATGCGGACTGGGAAAAAGAATGGAAAAGGTTAGTTGTTGATGAAGAGACTTTCAAGCAGCAAGTGGTGGCGTTCCGACATCTGGAATTGAAGCAAGGAATTTCATCTGGCGAGAAGAGCATCCACTTCAACACGGCTCCCCAACCACTGTTTCACAAGAACTTCGAGTTAGTGAACCAAGAGTTCCATCGTCTGACGGATGAAGGGTATAAGATATGTATCTTTGCAGATAGCGAGAAGCAAATCAGCCGTTTGCAGGACATCTTTGAGGAAATGGCTAAGACAGAAGCGGATGCCATCCATTTCACTCCTGTCAACAAGGCTATCCATGAAGGCTTTATCGACCACACACAGAAATTGTGCTTCTTCACCGACCACCAAATCTTTGACCGCTTCCACAAATACAACCTCAAAAGCGACAAGGCACGACGTGGCAAGGTGGCACTAACGCTGAAAGAGATACAGCAGTTTGAGATTGGTGATTATGTGGTGCATATCGACCACGGTGTGGGACGATTCGGAGGATTGGTGCGAGTGCCGCAAGGTGATGTGATGCAGGAGATGATTAAAATCACATACCTGCACGAAGATACGGTGTATGTGTCCATCCATGCCCTGCATAAAATCTCGAAATACAAAGGGAAGGAAGGGGAGCCGCCACGTCTGAACAAGATTGGTGGTGGCGCTTGGGAACGCATGAAGGAACGGGTGAAGACGAAGGTGAAAGACATCGCCCGCGATCTCATCCAACTCTATGCCGCCCGATTGAAGGAGAAAGGGTTCGCTTATAGCAAAGACGGATACATGCAGCATGAGTTGGAGGCCAGTTTCCTTTATGAAGACACCCCCGACCAGTTGAAAACCACACAAGATGTGAAAGCAGACATGGAGAAGCCTCGTCCGATGGATAGGCTCGTCTGTGGCGATGTGGGCTTTGGCAAGACGGAAGTGGCAATACGTGCTGCTTTCAAGGCTGCCACTGACGGTAAACAAGTGGCAGTGATGGTGCCTACAACAGTGTTGGCATATCAGCACTACCAAACCTTCTCCTCTCGTCTGAAAGAGTTTCCCGTCCGCGTGGAATACCTCACCCGTGCCCGAACCGCCAAAGAGACGAAAGAGGTGCTGGATGACCTCAAAGCAGGCAAGGTGGACATCATCATCGGCACCCACAAACTGATTGGCAAACAAGTACAGTTCAAGGACTTAGGACTGCTCATCATTGATGAAGAACAGAAGTTTGGTGTGACAACGAAAGAGAAACTACGTGCCATGAAGGTGAACGTGGACACCCTCACCATGACTGCCACACCGATTCCACGCACTTTACAGTTCTCGCTGTTAGGCGCAAGAGACCTCTCCATCATCCAGACTCCCCCACCCAACCGCTATCCCATCCAAACAGAAATTCACACTTTCTCGCCCGAGATCTTTGCTGAGGCCATCAACTTCGAGATGAGCCGCAACGGACAGGTGTTCATCGTCAACAACAAAATCAGCAATTTGCGAGAATTGGAGGAGATGATTCATAAATATGTGCCTGATGCACGTGTATGTGTCGGACACGGACAGATGAATCCGCAAGAATTGGAGAAAATCATCCTCGACTTCATGAACTACGACTACGACGTGATGCTCTCCACCACTATCGTGGAAAATGGTATTGATGTGCCGAATGCCAATACCATCATCATCAACAGTGCACAAAATTACGGACTTTCCGACATCCATCAGATGCGTGGACGAGTGGGACGCAGCAATCGCAAAGCTTTTTGTTATCTCATCGCACCACCACTCGCAGCCCTCAACGATGTGACTCGCCGCCGTCTGCAAGCCGTCGAGAACTTCAGCGACCTCGGTAGCGGTATCCACATCGCCATGCAAGACCTCGACATTCGAGGAGCCGGCAATATGTTGGGAGCCGAACAGAGTGGCTTCATCACCGACCTTGGCTATGAAACCTACCAGAAGATTCTAAATGAAGCCGTGGCAGAATTGAAAGAAAACGAGTTCACCGAACTCTTTGCCGAAGATGACAAAGATGAGGAGGGAAGAATCAGCGGAGAGAAGTTTGTGACAGAAACCAACGTGGAGAGCGACATCCCTGCTTTCTTCCCCGAAGAATATGTGCCCAGCAGTCCTGAGCGCATGAGCCTCTACCGCGAACTGGACACACTCACATCACCCCAACAACTGGATGACTACAAAAAGCATCTCATCGACCGCTTCGGACAAATACCCGACGTTGGCGAAGAACTCATCAAGGTCATGCCTATCAAGTGGAGTGCTCAGCGTCTCGGCATAGAAAAAGTGGTGCTCAAGATGAATCGCATGATTCTCTATTTCGCTCTCGAAGACGCCTACTTCCAAAGCCGTGCCTTCGAAAAAGTGCTCAACTACGTAGCCTCTCATGGCAGAGGATGCACCTTGAGAGATGGAGACCGGAAGTCGCTGCTCATCAAAGGCATCAAGACGATGGACGGTGCGTTGAGCATATTAGAAACGATGGAAAAGCCCAGAACATGACAAAGTATCTTCGAACTATACATCTGACATCATTCTCTTTCCACCTGTTATTGTCGTTCTGCATTATCATGGCAGGATGTAGTTCTGACGATGAAACAGACCATGCAGACGATGTCGTTCAAGATGCCCCTTACACTCCCTTGGCGGAATACCAACAAGCAAAAGCCATTCTTATGCACACGCCTGGCGATGAAAACGAGGGGTCTTACGGAAGACAGAAAAGATTTGATGTCAGCAGCATGAAGGAAGAACATCTTGCGTTCATCCAAGCATTAGAGCAACATCACATCAAGGTGTATGAGTTGACCGATCTCCTGAAGAATGTCCCTATAGAGAAGTTACAAGCAGTTGCCCAACAGATTTCCTCCAAAGAAATCAGCCAGATGGACAAAGAGCAACTGATTCATCACATTCTTGTAACACCTCCCATGAAGGGTCTCTACTTCACTCGTGACCAAAGCATCACCACGCCAAGAGGACACATCATCGGGAAGATGAAACTCACACATCGCAAACATGAGCCAGCATTGGTTGAACTATGCTATGAGCAATTAGAGCACAAGGTGATTTATAAGATTCAGGGAGAAAATGCTTATCTGGAAGGAGGCGACTACCTCCCGTTCAACACTCTTTCATTCATCGGCGAAGGATTACGAACTAATCGCAATGCCATAGAAGAACTTCTTAACGCTGATGCCATCGGACACGACACCATCGTCGTGGTAAAAGATGCTTTACGCAACACCACACAAATGCATCTTGACACCTACTTCAACATCATCGACCAGAACCTCGTCACATTGCCCGCAACCAGAATCCAGGCACAAAAGGGAAACAATTATTATTTAGCCATCGACATCTACACGCGTGCACATGGTAAAAGATATTACCAGCAAACCACAACAGATGGAAGTCTTGTGCAGTTCCTGCAGCAACGAGGTGTCAGCATCATCCCCATCAGCGATGAAGACGAGGATAACTTTGCGAGCAACTACCTCTGCATTTCTCCTCGACACATTCTTGCCATAGAAGGCTTATCCGACGAATTTAAGAATAACATGAGCAGCCACGGTGTTCGGGTCGAATATATAAAACTAAAAGAATTAACCGAAGGCAATGGCTGTGCCCATTGCATGACCCAAGTATTACTCAGACAACCGTAAGGAAGACAAAGTCGAAAAGGAGGAAGAAGATGCTACAAGAGAGATAAAAAGAAAAGGAGCACCCGAGTGGGCGCTCCTTATTTTGTCAACGAATAATACGCATGGAATTTCTTAGTCAATCTCTTCATCAGCCTCGTAACCACCCATCTCACGGATGGCGTTCTTGAGCATGGTGTATTGCTGGAAGAGGTGGTTAACAGGCTCTTCGCCTTGTGTGTAGTCGTGCATAGGAGCCTTCAGGAAGAAAGAGAGGAAACGCTGGATGCCACTCTTTCCTGCACGTGCTGCAAGGTCGCTGAGCAAGCAGAGGTCGAGCAACAGCGGTGCTGCAAGGATGGAGTCACGGCAGAGGAAGTTGATTTTGATCTGCATCGGATAGTTCATCCAACCGAAGATGTCGATGTTGTCCCAACCTTCCTTGTTATCATTACGTGGTGGATAGTAGTTGATGCGCACCTTATGATAGTATTGGTTGTCCTCATCGTTGCCGTGACCATAGAGGTCGGGCTGTGCTTCGGGCTTGAGAATAGTTTCGAGAGTTGAGAGTTTCGAAACCTCCTTCGTGCGGAAGTTGGCTGGCTCGTCGAGCACCAGACCGTCGCGGTTGCCAAGGATATTCGTAGAGAACCAACCATTCAAACCGAGACAACGAGTGCCGATGATGGGCGCGAAGCCTGACTTCACGAGTGTCTGACCGGTCTTGAAGTCCTTGCCAGCAATGGGGAGACCAAGTTTCTCCGACATTTCCCACATGGCAGGAATGTCAACGGTAGTGTTGGGCGCACCCATGATGAAAGGAGCACCTTCCGCCAATGCAGCATAAGCATAACACATGGAAGGAGCGATATTCTTGGTGTCGTTGGCCTTCATGGCAGCCTCAAGGTGTTCGAGCGTGTCGTGCACTTGCATGTTGGGCTCCACATAGATTTCTGTAGATGCTGCCCATGCCACGACAATACGTGAACAATTGTTCTTTGCCTTAAATTGGCGGATGTCCTCACGGAGTGCCTCCACCATGTCCCAGCGAGTAGCACATTGCTTGACGTTGTCGCCATCAAGGCGCTTCGCAAAATTCTTATCGAAAGCCGCTTTCAACGGAACAATCTTTTCCAATTCATCCTTCACTGGCAAAATGTCTTTCTCGTTGAGCACTTCCGCATACATCGCACTCTGGAAAGCATTGGCTGGATACACATCCCATGCACCAAACACTATATCATCCAATTTTGCCATCGGAACAATCTCGTCATAAGAAAGGTACTTCTTGTCTGCACCCTTGCCTACACGAATCTTGTCATACTGAGTCATTGACCCGACAGGCTTTGCAAGTCCTTTACGAGCCATCAACACGCCTGTCATGAAGGTGGACGTAACAGCACCCAGTCCCACGACCATGATGCCTAGTTTTCCTTCTGCAGGCTTCACCTTTTTATTTTCCATTTCTATTTTGTCTTGTGAAATACTTTAGCAAAAACGCTGCAAAGGTACAGAAAACCGCCCAAACGAATGGTAGAAAAACGGTTGCTTTTACAGGATACACGCTTGTTTTAACATTGTTTAACCCGCATTGTTCTTTGTGGTGAAGAAGTTTACACTATCTTTGCAAGAGGAAAAAGAAAGAATTTGGACATGACCCAAAGCGACAGCATTGTTATCATACCAACCTACAACGAGAAGGAAAACATCGAGAAGATTATCCGTGCCGTTTTTGCCCTGGAGAAATGTTTCCACATCCTCGTGATTGACGATGGTTCTCCTGATGGCACCGCCAGCATTGTAAGGGGTCTGATGCAGGAAGAGTTTACCGACCGTTTGTTTTTACTGGAACGAGAAGGGAAACTCGGACTTGGCACGGCCTATATTGCAGGTTTCAAATGGGGGCTGGCAAATGGCTATGACTATATTTTCGAGATGGATGCAGACTTTTCACATGCACCAAGCGACCTGCCAAGACTCTATTCGGCCTGTGCTGACGAAGGCTACGACCTCGCCATTGGCAGCCGCTACATCACGGGTGTCAATGTGGTCAACTGGCCCATTGGCCGTGTGCTCATGTCTTACTTCGCTTCGAAATATGTACGGTTTGTCACAGGCTTCAAGGTGCATGACACAACGGCTGGCTTCAAATGTTATAAACGCCGTGTGCTTGAGACCATCAATCTTGACGGCATCCGCTTCAAGGGGTATGCTTTCCAGATAGAGATGAAGTTCACCACATACAAGTGTGGATTCAAAATCAAAGAAGTGCCTGTCATTTTTGTCAACCGCGTGGAAGGTGTGTCGAAGATGAACGGCAGCATCTTTGGCGAAGCCTTCTTTGGCGTGATGAGACTGAGATGGGACGGGTGGTTCAAGAAGTACCCCAAACCTGTTGACGAAAAGCCTGTTCAAAAGACTATTGATGACCAAATCTAACAGATGAAGACAATCATACGAAATGCAGTCATCGTAAACGAAGGACGCAAGTTCATCGGTTCCGTAGTGATAGAGGACGAAATGATTCAGCAAGTACTGGAGGGTGACGACTCTTCACAACACTATGACATCGAGATTGACGCGACAGGACTATATCTGTTCCCTGGTGTGATAGATGATCATGTGCATTTTCGTGAGCCAGGCTTGACGCACAAGGCAGACATTGCCAGTGAAAGCCGCACTGCTGCTGCAGGAGGAGTTACATCCTACATGGAGATGCCCAACACCAACCCTCCCACCACAACGCTTGCTTTACTGGAAGACAAGTTTCGTTTGGCGGCAACACACAGCCGTGTGAACTACTCTTTCTTTTTCGGAGCCACCAATGACAATGCAGACGCGTTGTACCGCCTTGACCCTCATCGTGTCCCAGGTGTAAAAGTCTTCATGGGCAGCAGTACAGGCAATATGTTGGTAGACCATGAAGAGGCGTTACGTCAACTCTTCGTCACGTCACCGCTGTTGCTCATGGCACATTGCGAAGACACCAACATCATCAACACGAACATCCAAGCATTCAAAAAGAGATATAAAGGACAGAACGACTTCCCTGTTCGCTACCACTCCCGCATACGGAGCGTGGAGGCCTGCTACGAATCCTCCGCATTTGCTGTGCAACTGGCCAAAGAGACAGGAGCGCGACTTCACATCGCCCACATCTCCACAGCCAAAGAGTTGGAGTTATTCGAACGGAAGCCCATCGAAGAGAAGAAGATTACGGCAGAAGCCGTCATCGCTCACCTGATGTTCACCACTGAAGACTATGACATCATGGGCGCACGCATCAAGTGCAACCCTGCAATCAAGACACCCGAAGACAGAGCCGCTCTCCGCGAGGCACTCACCAACGGGCTTATCGACGTGGTGGCTACCGACCATGCTCCGCACTTGGAAAGTGAGAAGGTGGGTGGAGCGCTGAAAGCCGCATCAGGCATGCCCATGATTCAGTTCTCACTCGTTTCCATGTTGGAAATGAGCGATCAAGGCATACTGCCAATCGAACGAATTCCCGACCTCATGGCGCACAATCCTGCCAAACTTTTCCATATAGAGAAACGCGGATTCATCCGTCCTGGCTACTATGCAGACCTCACGTTGGTTGACCCCAATGGCAACTGGCAAGTGAAAGAAGGTCGTTACTACACAAAGTGTGGCTGGACACCCATGGACGAGCGCACCTTTAAGTGGCGAGTTCGCCGGACTATCGTCAATGGCCTTACGGCTTACAGCGATGGCGTTGTGGTGGATGGAATTAGAGGCAAAGAACTGAGGTTCAATTAAAAAACGGCAACAACAAACAGCAGGGCATTGAGAAGGAACTACCGCATCAGCGATTTGAAAGCCTATATCAACTGGGTGTACTTCTTCCACGCATGGTCTCTACCACAGCAATCAGAAGAGGGAAAACACCTGTATGAAGAAGCACAAAATATGCTGAGGCTGTTGCAACCTTATCTGGTTGTCAAGACTGTTGTGGAAATACTGCCAGCATGGAGTGAAGGCGATGACATTGTGGTGCAGCCCACGCAACCTTGTGAATGTGGACAAAGCCATCCTTGTGGTGAACCCATACATCTGCCCATGCTGCGGCAGCAGACACCTGACAAAAACGGCTACTGCCTCTGCTTGAGTGACTTTCTGCGTCCGAAGCAGGCACTGAAACAAGATAAGATAGGCATTTTCGCCACCTCTACCAGCATCGATGTGTCACGGACATTTCCCGACGATGACTACAACAAGATGCTCCTCCAAACGCTGGCCGACCGACTGGCCGAAGCAGGTGCAGAGCGATTGCATGAAGAAGTCAGGAAAACCATTTGGGGATATGCTCCCGATGAGCAACTGAGCATAGAAGAGTTACACCACGAGGCATTTCAAGGCATCCGTCCAGCAGTAGGATACCCTTGCCTGCCCGACATGTCCCTCAACTTTCTCCTTGACGAGATTGTCGACTTTCAGAGCATCGGAGTCACCCTCACCACCTCTGCCATGATGCAGCCTCACGCCTCTGTGAGCGGTCTCATGTTCAGCCTGCCCGAAGCACGATACTTCTCCGTGGGACAAATAGACCAATCGCAAGCCAGCGACTATGCCCACCGACGCCACATGACTGTTGAAGAACTCAAAAAATACGTACAATGCTGTTAAGAATCCTCATACTTATCATCCTGTTGCTGACATTGCCCGACGTGTACATCTATTTTGTGTACACACGTTATTGGACAAAGCAGCCGTGGTTGCGTGCGCTTTGGTTCCTCCCATCCATCTCACTCGCCATAGCCGCCATCATCATCATGAGCAGCAATGACATGAAACCGGAACACCAACCATGGGTGAGCATTTTCATGTTTGCCTTTTTGGCCATCTGTGCACCTAAAACCCTGTTCATGGTGTTCGACGCATTAGGACACGGCATCAACTGGATTGTCACGAATGGCGCTAAGAATCGGGAGGAATACGACTGCATCTTCGTGCGCGTCTTCCGCATTATCGGCATGTCCTTTGCCCTCTTCGCAATCGTGCTCCTTTGCTTTGGCTATTTCGAGGGACGGCACCACTATGTTGTGCATCGGCAGACCTTCTACTTCCCCGACCTGCCCAAGCAATTTGAGGGTTACAGAATTGTCCAGTTCTCCGACATGCACATTGGAACCTTGCGAGATGGCAACGAAAAAGATGCACGTACCATCGTGAATCTCATCAACGACCAACGAGGAGATGCCATCCTTTTCACTGGCGACCTCGTCAACCACCAGAGCGCAGAACTTGACGGCTTCCGTCGTGACCTGAACAAACTGCATGCACCCGATGGTGTCTATGCCGTGATGGGCAACCACGACTATAGCATCTACCTCAAGTATCCCGATGAGAAAGACCGTCAAGCAGACGTGAAAGAACTGCAGCACCGCATCCAAAGTTATGGATGGACACTACTGCTCAACGACCACCGCATCATCCGCCGTGGCAATGACTCGCTTGTCATCGCTGGCGTTGAGAATGACGGACGCCCTCCCTTCCCTGCTCTTGGCGATTTGCCCAAGACCATGAAGGGATTGAAGCGCAACTGCTTCACCGTGCTCATGAGCCACGACCCCACTCATTGGCGGCGCAACATCATTCCCCAGACAAATATCCAACTCACCCTGTCGGGTCACACCCATGCAGGGCAACTCAAGGTGTTTGGCTGGTCACCCGTCAAGCATGTCTATCGTGAATGGTCGGGAGCCTACACCGAAGGGAACCAGATACTCAATGTGAGCGATGGCGTCGGAGCCGTCATGTTCCCCTTCCGTTTCGGAGCATGGCCCGAAATCAATGTCATCACGTTGCGGCGAGGTACCCCAAAAACTCTTCAGAACCCATAAGTCAGACAGGGCTACCATTACAAGCCCCCTCAGGCTCTAAAAACAAGACACATGATTATATTAAAGATTCTTTACAAGATTTACTCATTCACCATTGCGCTGCCCCTCTTTGTGATACTCACCATCATCGTGGCCAGCACCGTCATCATAGCCGGATTCCTCGGCGACACCAACGTGATGTCATATTATCTGCCCAAGTTCTGGTCGAAAGCAGCCTTTTGGCTTTTCCTGCTTCCCGTGAAGGTGGAAGGCAGAGAGAACATCAAGAAAGACGAGAGTTATGTTTTTCTGGCCAACCATCAAGGCTATTTCGACATTTTCCTCGTCTATGGCTACCTTGGTCATAACTTCAAATGGATGATGAAGGAATATCTCCGCAAGATTCCATTTGTCGGCTACGCGTGTGCCAAATCCAAGCAAATCTATCTGGCTGATGGCATCTCAGGTATCTCAAAAGCCGTACAGCAGTCTCGCGAGACCCTTCAAGGCGGCATGTCAATGGTTATCTTCCCAGAAGGAACACGAACAAAAACGGGCATGATGTCACCCTTCAAACGTGGTTCCTTCATGCTCGCCAATGAGATTGGACTCCCTATCGTCCCACTCACCATCAATGGTTCCTTCGACGTGTTCAGCCGCAATGCCAAATCTGTCAGTCAAGGCAGTGTCAAACTGACCATCCACAAGCCCATTCCTGCCGAGGAGCGACAGGGGAAAGCCTCGAAGGTCATCATGCAAGATGTTTACGACATCATCAACGAAGGGTTGGAAGACAAATACCGCTCTTAACTTATTTCAAGAAATATTCCGTCCACACTTTCAGCATGGAGCTCCTGTTCGATGAGATGATTTCCTCCGAACGGGTGAAGACACGGTATTCCTTCCTGCGCTTTGGGTCAATATGCGACAAGATGTTTTTCAGCGTGGCGGGGAATATTTCTCCACGCACCTGGAAATAATAAGAGGTCTGCAAAGGCAACGGTTCTTCCTCCATGATTTTTCCGCCTTCAGAGTCTGCCAATGCTGACAGCGTCGTAGAGCCCTGCAACACATTCTGAGTCTTGTTCAGATAGTCCACATACTTCTGATCCAGTGCCTGCTGATTGAGTGTCCTCACCTCTATCAGTCGAGCCACCTTGCCACCGATGCTGTCTTCCCTCACAATCAGTCCGAACTGATGTTCACTGCCCACAGGCATATAAGTGTCGCCATTAGGGAACTCCACACGAATGATGGAACCTGGGATAGCCTCCATCAGCGTGTCATTCTGACTATACCACAGCGTCTGCTTACCCACATGAATGTTGCAAGGCACCACGGTCTTGGAATGAGTGAACACACCCGTATATACCGTAGCAGCGCGGAACTGCCTGTTGATGAATGGCCACACACCGATGGGCTCCCATTCCTTGTTTTCTTGAGCCATGACTGGCAACGAAAGCAGCATGACCAACATGATTACAAAGTGTTTCATTGTCGTGTCTTTTATATTTTATAATGTGTGGATGATTTTATAATGTGTGGATGAATGTGGTGACAAAGAGATTATTTCACTCTCACCACCAGATATTTACTAATGCTCCAGAATTTAGCCGTATCAGTGATACGCAACGTGTATTCGCCCTTGCTATCCTTGAGCAGCGTGTAAGTGCCTGCAGGATGGGTGGTGAGGATTTGCGCGGACTTCGACTCCAAAGGAATGACACTGACCTTTCGGATATCTATCTGGGTGAAGTAATTCTTGTTGTAGTCGCCCTCCAACACATCTCCCTTCTTGAGGATGCCCTGCTCCTTCAGTTCCTTGTTGGTGCCGAAAGCATACCACGCTGTGTTGAGTTGTGCGTCCTGATTACGGGCAATCTCTTCCGTCTGCTGCTTCTCCTGCTTCACCTGCGTGTTCTCGTCAGTCAGAGCCGTCACCGTACCAGAAAGTTCTGCTATCTGCATATCTTTCTGTGCCAACTGGGCACGCAAGCGCTCCACCTCAGCATTCTTCTCGTTCAGTTGCTGCGTCAGCGCATTGATGGCCTCACGCAATTTAGACGAGTTGATTGTGCTGGTCTTCAACTTGCTCTGCAGTTCCTCCAGTTTGAGTCTGTTCGATTCAAGCGTCTCCTGAATGAACTGCATGTTCTCGCGGATATTCTCAGCCGTAGCAGGCGTTTCAACCCCGTTGCTCATCGTGTTCACACGTCCTTCAGCAGCATTAATCAAGTCAAAGCCCTGCTGAATCTCATTGAACGTGCCCATCAGGTCATTGATTTCGTTATCCTTCTGGTCAATGATGTTGCGCAAAGAATCCACTTCGCGGTCATTCTTTGTATCATTCTGAAAACCTCCAAGGCAACTGGCAAACATCGTTGCCACCGCTGCCATCAATAAAATCTTTTTCATATCGTCAATTATCAATTGTCAATTATCAATTCAATCACTTATACTTATTCTTCTTTTTCCCCGTCCCCATCAGCAACTGCATCGGGTCAAGGGGCTTATCGTCCTTCTCTTCTTTGTCTTCATCATCCCCCTTTCCTGCAAGAATGATCACGATTTCGCCCAGCGGCTCCGTTTGTTCAAAGTGGGTCGTCACCTCCTTCAATGTTCCCCTCACATGCTCCTCATGCACTTTTGAAATCTCTCGTGCCACACTCACCTGCCGCGTCTCGCCAAACACCTCGGCCAACTGCTGCAAAGTCTTCAGCAAACGTCGGGGCGATTCGTAGAACACCATGCTGTGCGTCTCATCCTTCAAGGCCTCAAGCCTCGACATCCTTCCCTTCTTCTGAGGCAGGAAACCCTCGAAACAGAACCTGTCGCAAGGAAGTCCGCTGCTCACCAGTGCCGGAACAAATGCCGTTGCACCCGGTAAGGTCTGCACCTCCACCCCACGTTTCACACACTCTCTCACCAACAGAAACCCCGGGTCACTGATGCCAGGCGTACCCGCATCGCTGATGAGCGCCACAGTCAACCCCGCTTCTATCCGCTTCACCACCTGCTCCACCGTCTCATGCTCATTAAACTTATGATGCGACAGCAACTCGCCATGAATGTCATAATGCTGCAACAGCACACTCGACGTGCGTGTGTCTTCAGCCAAAATCAAATCAGCCTCCTTCAACACCCGCACTGCTCGTAGGGTCATATCCTCCATATTTCCCACAGGAGTAGGCACCACATACAGCATTGACTGTTTCGAGTGAAAGGTTCCCATCGTTCTTTTTGGCCACAAAAGTAGGAATAAAAAAACTCACAACCTACCATTTTGTGTATTTTAGGGCTAAAAACAACTTTTTTTCACATTACAGACGACACCAAGCCACAAAATATTGACAATACTTTGCAGCCTGGTGTCGATAGGACTCATTTCTTCGATAGGTGTAGAATGTGATGGTCTCGAAGAAATGAAGACACATCAGGAGTGGGGAGAAACCCACTTAGAAATCGAGACGATAGTAGAGGTTCGGCAGTGAGATGCCTGACTTGTCATAGCGCATCTTACCTGTTGCGAATTCATAGTGCACCGCATAAGGTGTCTCGTTCTGCAGAACGTTGATACCCTCGAAGGCAATGGTGTGGCTCACCTTCTTGCAGTTGATTTTGTAACTGACGGTGAGGTCAACAACATGGATAGGACTGAAGCGCAAGGCCATCGCCTCGTTGTCTTTGTAGATAGGTTCCGGGTCAATAATGCCAGCATCAACATTTGCCTTCATGGCATCCACATCAATCGGTGTGTGACGGAGACCACCCTGCATGCCGTACTTGGCACTGACGTTGAACACGTTCTGCTTCCGTTTACCCATCATCCACTCTTTACCACCCAGCACCTTGAGCATAAAACCACGGTCGTAGAGTTGGTTGCGCCACTTCTTGTCGAGTCCGCGATACTCAGCCTTGAAGAGCGAGAAGTTTACCTGACCATAGAAACCCTTGTGCATATAGTGCTCCAACGTGATGTCGGCACCATAGTTGCGGGTGTTGCCCTTGTTCACCAGCGGCTCATCCACATAGTTGAACAGGCGGTTCACCGTACAGTAGGTGCTTCCGTTGATGCCCACAGGCGTGTTGAATCCGTACTGGTAGTATGCATTGAAACGCAAATTCAGGTTATCTGTGAACTTGTACATATACGTGGCGAGGAAATGGTGAGCCTTTGAGAAACCCAAGTCTTTGTTCGCCAAAGTGCCATCAGCATTACGGAAGAAATAGGCATCCAACTGCTCAATCATGGAATGCAAGCCATAACCAAGAGAGATGGAATGACGCTTGCCCGGTTCCCACTTCACACTGGCACGAGGCTCAAAACTGAAGTCCTTCGAGAGCAGGAAATAACTGCCCGACACGCCAAGGTTGATGCTCCAGCCATCAGCAGGCTTCCACAAGTTCGACCAGAACACGCTTGCCAATCCCGTGTCGTCCTTCGTGGCATAATAAGGTTCTTCCGGCACAGGCTCATACACATACTCAGCCGTGCGGAAATTGAGGTTGAAGAAACGGTGCGAATATTCACCACCAAACTGAACGAGCCAGCGAGGAGTGACCTGCTTCGACAGTTCCGTGTTGAACACCGCACGGTTTTCGTTCTGCTTCAAGTAGTTATAGGGGTAATCCTTGCCCTCGAAGCCTATGATTTTATGGTTTTCGTCAAAGCGCAATCCCCAGTATTCCATATCTGATTTGCTGTGCTGCATGTTGTATGCAGCAGTCGTGCGCCAAGACCATTTGTTATCAAAGTAAATCTTATGCGAGGCACCCACAACAGCGTTATACAAACGGCCTTTCTGGTTGGAAGCATCGTAAATGGTATGGATGTCACCCAAATCGAGCCGCACATCCCATGCCTTGTCGATGAATCCCAAAGCAAAGATGGAAAAAGTACCCGCCTTTTTTGTGGGGAAGTTCAGTTTGAGAGACAAATCCTGAAAGTCGTACTGCGAACCTTCCGTGTCAAGAATCTTCATCTTACGGGCGAGGGTCGTAAAGCCGAAACGATAGTTGACGATGAAACTGGAGTTGTGCTTCTTGGAGATGGGGCCTTCGCTCGTCCACTCAATGCCGACCGAACCCACCTGCACACCGTTCTCAAATTTCGAGTTGTTACCAGCCCTCATCCTCACGTCAAACACACCACTCAGGGCGTTGTTGTAACTGGAATTGAACGTGGACACAAAGAAGTCGGAGTTGGTGATGACATTGGAGTTCAGTGCACTCACCATACCATAGCCAGGATTATAAAGACCCGAGAAGTGGTTGGGCGTGAAGATTTCCACCCCTTCCAGACGGTACTGCATGAACTGCGGAGCATTACCATGCACGGAGATGCCATTACCGTTGCATTCTCCTGCCACACCAGCAAAGGCAGTCACCAAACGGGCAGGGTCGTTATAGCCACCCGCATATCGGCTCGCCTCTTCCATCGAAAGCATCATGCCACCCACGAGCGCCGTAGGATTGACCGTCGATTCCTTGTTCACACGGGGACGCACCACCACTTCTGTCAACTCGCGGCTATTCTCGCGCAGGGTGATGTCAAGCACCACTTCCTTGGCACCCGCCACCAGCACTTCCTTCATCACGTTCGGCTCATAACCGATATAGGAAGTCTCGATGGTGTAACGTCCCGACTTGGAGAGTTCGAAACTGAACTCACCATCCATATTGGTCACGCCACCCGTTCCAGGGAGTTCCACCACCTTCACGGCGGCTCCAACCAATGTTTCACCTGTGATAGCGTCGGTCACCACACCCTTCAATGTTTGTGCCACGACCGACAAAGGCAAAAACATTAACATCACAATTGGCAAAATTGTTTTTCTCAGATTCATATTTGTTAGATCTTAAGTTAATATACGAGTCTTTTGTATAGTAAGGTTGTTATGTTTGCAAAGATAAGTAAAAATCCACACACATCCAAATTTTTGCACACTTTTTCCACCACAATCATGAGGAAAAATCCAAAAATCCTTGTGGAGTGTCAACCTTTTCCGTACCTTCGTCATCAAAATAACATCAACAAGCAATATGACCATAAAAAAATTCACCTTCGACCGCGTGGTGCGCATCCTCATCAGCATCGTCGTGCTGGTGGCAGCCTACTACCTCATCAAACGGCTCAGCAATGTGCTCATTCCCTTCCTGGTGGCATGGCTCATCGCCTACCTCCTCTACCCCGTTGTCATCTTCATCCAATACCGCTGCCACGTCAAGTCGCGTGTGCTCAGCATCCTCATCACCCTCCTGCTCATCGCCGGCATCATCACAGGAGGCTGCTACCTCATCATTCCACCCATCATTACAGAGATGGGACATCTGAAAAACATCGTGGTCGAATATGCCACCACCGACTCCACCGTCACCACCGTCTCGTCCGAGGTGGAGAACTACATCAAGCACAACATCGACCTCAACGAAATCACCAGCGCCCTCACCGTGAAAGACGTGTCACAACTGCTCGAAGAGAAAGTGCCACAAATCTTCTCCCTTCTGAGCAGCAGCGTCAGCGCCATCGTCGGCTTCATCGCCTCGCTCATCAGCATCATCTACATCTTCTTCATCCTCAACGACTACGAGGCCATGTCCGACGGGCTCTTCCGCCTCGTGCCCCAAGCCCACAGAAACACCGTCAGAGCCGTGATACTCGACCTGCAGAAAGGCATGAACGGCTACTTTCGCGGACAAACCATCATCGCCATGAGCGTGGGTGTGCTCTTCTGCATCGGATTCCTCATCATCGACCTCCCACTCGCCATACCCCTTGGCCTCTTCATCGGAATGCTCAACCTCGTTCCCTACCTGCAAATCGTCGGAGTCATCCCCTCCATCCTGCTCGCCCTGCTCAAAGCCTACGCTACAGGACAGAACTTCTGGGGCATCCTGTTGGCCATCGCCATCGTCTTCTGCGTGGTTCAAGCCATTCAGGACTGGGTGCTCACACCACGCATCATGCACAAAGTCACAGGGCTCAACCCTGCCGTCATCCTCCTCTCCCTCTCCATCTGGGGCAGTTTGCTCGGCATCGTGGGACTCATCATCGCCCTTCCCCTCACCACTTTGATACTCTCCTACTACAAACGCTACGTGCTGAACGACGACATCCCAACCAATAAACAGAACGAAAAACTGCCCGAATAGAAAAAAACTCTCCGATTTATTTTGCCAGCACAAAAAAATGCACTACCTTTGCACCCGCTTACGGCAAAACACCGCCGCAAGCCATATCAGGTAGATCCGCTAGCTCAGTCGGTAGAGCACAACACTTTTAATGTTGGGGTCTTGGGTTCGAGCCCCAAGCGGATCACCACACAAAAAGCCACTGGTGTCAGTGGCTTTTTCTTTTTCATGTCATCACGTCCTCTATTTTATTCATACTTGATTCTGAAATAATCAAGAGCAGCTTTATATTGGTCCTGTGCAGATAGACAGGTGTCGGTAAGACAGCCATTCATGTGGACCCACTCATGTAAGCCACGATAATAGAACATCTTCAATTCATCGGTGATGATGAAAGGAACGACACCACTACGCAGACATTCTTTGAACATGATGAGACACGGAAATGGTTCATCGTTTCCACGATATCATTCACGTTCACCGGCTCGTCACCAGTCACACCAATGGTGATCGTCTCGAAGATGTAACGTGTCTGGTCATGCGTCAAACGACTACCCTCGATATGGTTCGAGGACAATGTTAGAGTAAACCGCGCGAAATACCAAATAAAAGTCAATTTATTTGGTGTTTCCGAGTGAGACTATCAAATTATCAAAAAATCAAATCATCATTTTTGAACTTAGTTGGGGGGTATTAATAGGGGTTGTAAGAAGAGTTATATAAATATATAATAACCGAGCCGACTCACAGAAAAATGACGATTTGATAATTTGACAACTTCCATCTGCTGTAGATGATGAATGGAATGCAGCAAGGGTGATGACTTCCGTCTCATCTGGCAACTCATTTCCATGAAGTAAGGACTATTACGTGGAAGGTGAAAAGAAACGTGATTTTTTTGAAAACAAATATCAAAGTTCTATTGATGACCGCACCCTCTATGTAGTAACTTTGCAACGTCTTAAGGCAATCAATGTTTCACTTTCAAAACCAATTAAACTATGGCAGGTGAATTTTTCTATCGTAAGGTCTTAAATATGGGGGTTAATAAATATATTGATAGTTGTGCTGTATCAGCGTGGAGAGAAGATTGGGGGTGTAATTGGAGTCGCCGCAATAGTCGTAGAAGATGATGCCGAGGCGGCTGGTGTAGGTGCCTGACTGGAGGAGGTCGTTGACATAGGCGTTATGGGGCTCAGCGTAGTCGGAGGGTGAGCCACCAAAGAGGGAGCCTGCCACGTTCATGAAGGTGTAGAACCATCGGGTGGTCTTGTCAGCGTTGGCGGCATCGAGATTGGCTTTGATGTATCCTTGCTTGTCGGCAGCCTTGGTGACATCATAGTTGTCGGAGATGGTGGCTGAGCAGATAACAGAACTGTTGGTGTAGTTGATGGTGGTGGTAAAGGTCTCGTTGTCGCCCCAACTGGCGGTCAGACCTCCATAGACGGTGCCGTAGTAACTATTTTCGGGTCCATAGGGATTATGACTGACAACCACTATCTTGCCACGGCAGTCGGACAAAGAGGTGGAGGTGGTGATTTTCTGCAACACATAGTCACGGTTGTTTTGCAACCATGTGCGGATGCTCGTTCGCCAAGTGGAAGAATAGTCGGTGCCGTAGGCTTTTTCTTTTTGCAGATTCACAAAGACGGTTTCTGTGGGGTTGTCCTTTAGGAACTGCACCAGCACGTCCATCGCATCTTTCCACTTCACTCCCGTACCCAAGATTCCATGATAAATTTCAAGGTTCTCCAACTGGATATCCGACTCCTTGCTGGAGGTGTAGCGAGGACGGAAGTCGAAAGCACGCACACCTGCCGTCAACAGTTCGGCAACGGTCAGACTTTGTGTTTGCGCCATATCCATCCCCACAGCCGAGGTGGCTGCATCGTGGGCTCCCGGCATGGTAATCATGTGGAAGAGCATCCTGCTCGGCAGTGTGGCCATCCAGTTGTTGACCTTCGCTCCTTCTGTCTGAAACACATAGCGATGCACGAAGTCATTTTGTCTCATCATGATGGGCGTCTCATCGTACATGGTCAAGAACTGGCCATCGTCATACATCAACGTGATGGCCACCCCTGTGGTGAGATTGGTCACCGCGTTGAGCATCACATTCACCTGTGTATCACCTTCTGGCACTTCCGCCCTCACGACATCACTAATGGCCGACGATGAAACGGTGTATGATTTCATGGAGTTATAAGAGGCCACTTTCTGCCCTCCTTGTGCTTTGACGAATACGGCCTCCACACGATGCTGACGGGCAAAATCGGAGAAATTGACCAGTACGTGAGGTTTTGGCCTGCTAAACACGATGCTGTCGCAGTCGAAATCTTCTTTTTTGACTTCCAGCCCTTCCTCCAACAGTCGGTTTTCATACACGCCATTTCGACAAACATAGATGGAATCAGCGGCCTGAGCAGGGAGTGTATACATCAGCATACCCATCATGGCCAGCAAGCCGCACTTCAGTTGCCTCATAAGGCTGTTTCCTTTTCGTTGCATAGTGTTGAATAATGAATTAGTTAGGTTATGATTATTCTGTCTCCTCGGCTGCGATGCTCCGCTCCTCTTCCTCTGTGAAGTCGTAGGTGAAACGGGCTCCATTGTTTTCGAGGGAGATGCGGTTGAGCGTACGAAGCAGTCCTTGGAGTGTCGCTTCCCGTTCTTTGGGCTTGAGTTGACATTCCCACACCTCGATGGTGTGCCAGCCTTGTGCTTTGAGGGCAAGTCGGTTCTCGTGGTCACGCTGTTTGTTGCGTTGGATTTTGTGTGACCAAAAATCGATGTGGGTTTGAGGAATTTTGTACATGGAGCATCCTTCGTGGCCATGCCAAAAGCAGCCGTTGATGAAGATGCAGGTACGGAGTCCCACTATCGTCAAGTCGGGTGTGCCTGGCAAGGTCTTGGCGTGGATGCGGTAACGGAAGCCGTGACTGAACAGGAAACGGCGCACGAGCATCTCAGGACGAGTGTTCTTCGACCTGATTCTACGCATACAGTTGCTACGCTGTTCGGGTGTCATCTTATCCATCAGTCCACTTCTTTTAGAAACTTCAATTTTTCAATTCTTCAATTATTCAACTCTTCAATTCTTCTCCGTCATGTACTTCCAGTATCTTCGAGGCATATCGTTGAGTTGCTTCTTCGGATTCATGCGTTCACGGATGCAGATGGCTTTGAAGTAGGTGCGCCACAAGTCCTGAAAGAGTTGATCGTCCTCGCTGAGCACTTCATCGTTCAGTTTGCCATTCGACAGGTCGAAAGGCAAGGTGTCTTCGTCTTGAAATGTGATACGTGTCACGGCTTGCTGGTCGTAGTAGAAACCATAACGTCGCTTGGCATCGAAGAGAAGCCAAGGCTGGTCGCCAAAGCGGTCTTTGAAATGTGCCACCACAAGAGGCAACACATCGTGGTCGGGCGACACAACTCCGAGATATGTTCCATCTTTCGCCTTCTGAAAGCGGACGAACTGCATCATGCGCAAGCGTTCGTGCATCACCTTGCGGAAGATGTTGGTGACGGTCAGCACATCGGAGTCGGAGAAGTTGCGTTCGATGCTTCGCGCTCCTTCGGGCTGACAGAACACTTTATATATGTAATGGAATAAGGGTGTGTCCAGTTCTGACAGTTCTGACAGATAACTCACCGCCAACAATTTCAGCGCCTCTTTGGACACACGCTTCTCCAATCCTGCCCACACTCTTTGTGCGCGGTCGTCGGATGTCACCACTTCATGCACTTCGTCGCAGAACAACGGCAACGGCTCTCCCTTCCCTATCAATGCGTCGGGCCGCTGATGGAGCGAGAAGGCATCGAAGATGGCAGAGAGAAGTCCGTCGAGTGTTTTGTCAAAGGTGTAAACAAGCATGGTGGTGGGTTTAGGAGTAATCGGATTATTCTTCGCTGAAGTCCAATGTCAGTTGCAGTTCTGCCGCGGCTTTCTTCTGCTGTGCTTTCGAGATGAGCAGGGGTTTCAAGCGTTCGGGATGGAGTTCGTTGATGCCGACAATGGGGTTGGCATAACCATCGGTGAGTTCGTGGCAGGTGATGAAGTATTTGGCTTTTTTCATCACCACTCCTATCTTCTTGAGGTGATAGGATGTGATGCGGTTGAAGCGACGGGAGTTGACAATGAGCATGGCTGACTTTACGCCAATGCCTGGCACTCGGAGTATCTTCTCGTAGTCGTCGCGGTTGATATCGACCGGGAACTGTTCGGGATGCCGCAATGCCCACGCCAGTTTCGGGTCCACCTCCAAGTCGAGATTGGCATTGGCTTCATCGACGATTTCCTCGACCTTGAACTGATAGAAGCGCATGAGCCAATCTGCCTGATAGAGACGATTCTCACGCACCAATGGTGGCTGTTTCAGCACGGGCAATCGAGGGTCGTAGGTGTTCACGCTCACATAGCCCGAATAATAGACACGGCGCATGGTGGGTTGGTTATACATGGCTGACGACATGTGCAGAATGTCCCTGTCGGTCTCGGCTGTTGCCCCCACTATCATCTGTGTGCTCTGTCCTGCCGGCACAAAACGGGGTACATGGCGCAGATGTTTCCTGTCTTCTTTGTTCTCCAAGACACCCTGCTGAATCATCCGCATGGGTGTGAAGACACTCTGATGGTCTTTTTCGGGTGCCAACATCTTCAGCGACTGCTCATTGGGAATCTCAATGTTCACACTCATGCGGTCGGCATATCTTCCAGCCTCGCTCAGCAACTCCCGACTGGCTCCCGGTATGCTCTTCAGGTGAATGTAGCCATTGAAGTGATGCACCGTCCGCAAGTCCTTGGCAATCGCCACCAAACGTTCCATCGTGTAATCAGGATTCCGCACCACCCCACTGCTCAGAAAAAGCCCTTCGATGTAGTTCCGTCTGTAGAACTCCATCACTATCTCCTCCAACTCATGCACGGCCAACATGGCCCGCTTGATGTCGTTGCTCCGCCTGTTAATGCAATAGGCACAATCATAGATACAGTAGTTGGTCAGCATCACCTTCAACAGCGAGATGCACCGCCCGTCGTCGGCAAACGAATGGCAAATGCCGACACCTCCCACCGTATTGCCCACCATGCCTTGCTTGCCGTCACGCACAGTGCCACTCGACGAGCACGACACATCGTACTTCGCCGATTCGGCCAATATCCGCAATTTCTCCAGTGTCTTTTCCGTCAGCATTTTCTTACCCTATAAAGCCAAAACAAGAGTGGCATCCTAAAACACCACTCTTGTTCCCTTTGGTCGGGAAGACCAGACTCGAACTGGCGACCACGCGCCCCCCAGACGCGTACGCTAACCAACTGCGCTACTTCCCGATTCCGACCTCGCGAAACCCAGAGGTTCCTCGAAATCGACTGCAAAGGTAGTGCAAATTTTAAACACTACAAAATAAAAAGGGCAAATTTTGATGTTTGACTCTTTTTTTGATTTTATCTGGTCAATCGGCATCTTTCAGCACAGGGAACTTGCGACGGAAGTTGCGCAGTGCCTGCAAATCGAGGTCGACCGTGATGGTGCACTCGTCGTCCAACGGACAGGCAGCAGAGGTGTTGCCATAGGGGTCAACCACGATGGTTCCACCGCTATAATGCCCCGACGCGTCTTCGCCGATGCGATTGACACCTGCCACATAGCACTGGTTCTCAATGGCACGGGCATGCAGCAGCGTGTCCCACACGGCCAAGCGAGATGTAGGCCATGAGGCCACGTAGATGGCACAATCGTAGGGGATTTTCTCATTGTTGCGCGAGAAGGTGGGGAAACGCAAATCATAGCATACCTGCAGGAGAAAGCGCACACCACGAAATTCCACTACCACTCGTTCACCACCCCGTGTGTAATGACGGTGTTCGTCGGCATAGGTGAAGAGGTGGTGCTTGTCATAGGAGGTCACATCTCCATTGGGTTTCACAAAGTAGCAGCGGTTGTAATAAGAGCCATCTTCTTCAATAGCCACACTGCCACACACGGCTCCACCCAACTCTTTCGCCATGCGTTGCATCCATGCCAATGTGCCTCCATCAGCCTCAGCAATGCCCTGAGGTTCGATGGCGAATCCTGTGGAGAACATCTCGGGGAGCACATACAGGTCGCTTTTCTCAAGCCCCCAAAGAATTTCCTCCAGACGCTCTTGGTTCGCAGTGGGATTGCCCCACTCGATATCGTGTTGTATCAGCGATATTTTCATGCTTTTTTCTTCTTTAGAGATATCACCACAGCCAATACTACCAGCAGCACAAGCACTCCAAATGCCACATAGGCGATGGTTTCAGTATTTTGAATGCTGACGGGGTCGAATCGGAACACCACTTCATGCTTGCCAGCCGACACATTGAGGGCACGAAGCACATAGTTGGCACGTCCCACCTCGACGACTTGTCCGTCCACTGTGGCTGTCCAACCGGGATAGAACACTTCGGAGAAGACGACAAGACCGCCCTGCGAGGATTCCACCTCGTATTTCGCCTCATTGGGCTCGTAGGAGGTGAGTTTCACCGTTCCTTCACCACCAGCCTTCAGGAAACCATAGTCAGCCTTGGCCACGACAGCCGTGTTGCGAAGATTCACCTTCGAGAGTGCGTCGAGTTCCTCATTGGCGTTGGATGCCCACTCGATTTGGGTGACGAACCATGCATTCCCCATCGCGGCCGTGTTTTCCACGGGCAACTTCACCTCGCCTTTCTCTCCAGCACCAAGAATGAACCAACGTGTGTTGAGCATGTTGATGACAGGATAGAGCGAGTCGGTGTTGACCACACTCAAATCATATATTGGATAAGGAGTCTGCTGCTCCAGCATCGCCACGGTATCGACGGGTGCACTTCGCAATGCTTCATACACTTTCGACATCTCAGGGGCAATATGTGCCTCGATGAGTTCCTGATAACGACGCAACTTGGCGGCATGATAACCACCCACCGAACTGTAGAAAGCACAGGTGTTATTGTCGTTGAAAGTGGACACCGTGAAATTCAGCACACGGTAGTCACGTCCCGTTCCGCTCTTCTCCAGAATGTACTGGTCGGCCTCCGTCTTCTGGATACGGGCTGCACCTTGTGGTTCCACAAACATATCATCGTAAAGATAACGCTTGTTCACGCCCCACATATCCACCAAGCAGATAGCCAGCAACGCCACACTCAGCCAAGTGGCCGCATGGCCTCCCTGCCCATTTTGAGAGAGGGTCTCTTTTTTCTTCGAGGCAGTATGAGCATACCACCACATGCTGCCTGCACCCATCAGGATGAACAGAATGCTACGCCAAGCATCGGCACTCACCATCGCCGCACGCATGTCTGATATGCTGCGGAGGATGTTCTGTCCGAAAGCCTCATCAAAATAACCCGCACCGACATACTGGCTCACCGCATTGCGGTCGTTAGTGCTCAACAGGTCATTGCCCAAACCGGGTGCTATCACATAGGCCAGACATACCACCACCGTGAAGATGGTTGCTGCATAGAGCGGCTTCGTGTCGGGGTTCTCCACCCACTGCTTCAAACCCCACAAGGCGATGAACGGCACCACAAATTCCACCACCACAAGGATGCTCGCCACCGTGCGGAACTTCGAATACATCGGCACATGGTCGATGAAGAAGTCGGTGAACGGCATGAAGTTCTTGCCCCATCCCAACATCAGCGTCAGCAGACCCGCTGCAAGGAGAGCCCACTTCAGCGGTTTCCTATTGGGAATGACCAGCAATCCCATCACAAAGAGCATGCACACCAACGCACCCAGATAGACAGGGCCACTCGTGCCTGGCTGCTCACCCCAATACTGTGTGAACGCACCATAGATGCCCATCTGGTCGAGTTGTCCGTCTGCCTTCTTCATGGCTGTCTTGTTCATCGAGAGCGGCACACTCGCCCCACCCTTCACATCGGGAATGAGGAACGTCATCGACTCATCGATGCCATAACTCCATGCCGTGATATAACTGCGCTCCAGTCCGCTGTCCGTCTGGTCTTCTACCTTTCCCTGCTTCACCAGTTCGCTTTTGCCACGCATGGTGTCCTTCGAATATTCATACGTATGATAGAGATTCGACGCATTCAGAGCCACCGCCAGCACAGCCGCCAGCGCTACACCACCCGTCGCCTTCACGAAAGACAGCATCTCCTTCTTCTGGATAGCATCCACGAGGAAAGCCACCACCATGAGGAGTTCCACCGTCAAGAAATAGTATGACATCTGCACATGGTTCGCCTTCACCTGCAAAGCGGCAAATAGCGCCGTCACCACTGTTCCCAGCAGATACTTCTTCCGCTCATAACACAGCACCATGCCCGCTATCGTCGGAGGAATGTAGGCCAGCGCCATCACTTTCCAGATGTGACCCGCCGCAATGATGATGAAGAAATAACTGCTGAACGCCCATACCACGGCTCCCAGCGCTGCCATCCACACTCGGAAGTCGAAGGCACGCAACAGGATGTAGAAACCCAGCATCGACACGAAGATGTACCACACATAGTCGGGAAACCACAGATGGTACGCCTTCTCCACAACGTTCATCGGCTCCATCGAATCGTACGAAGGCGCAATCTGATATGTGGGCATACCGCCAAACAAGCAGGTCACCCATCGAGGCGTCTCGCCGCCATGTCCATCACGATAGGCATCGATTTCCACTTTGATGCCATCATTCGCACCGCTGTCATGCTGCTCCAGCCGATAGCCCTTGCTCACTGGAGCCATAAAATACACCCACGCAATGGCGGCAAACACAGCCACACACCACACGTCGGGCAAACACTTTTTGAAATTGAATTGCATATATTTATCTTGTTAGGTTTCTAAAAAACGTTTCCACTCCTTCTATCTTAGCAACTTGACGATTTGCTTCTCTGTCGCCGATGGGAGGAGATGGAGGAAATGAGTGTAGAGCCGTTCATAGGAGGCCTCCGGAGTGCGCTCGCATTGGCAGGCATCGTATCCATAGAGTTGTTCGGGTGTGGTGAGCAATGACCATCCCCAACCATATTCACGTCCATGTTTGTCCCGAGGATAAACGAAATCCTCTGTCACGATGCGACAGCCCATCTGCAGACGAGTGATGTAACTATCAAACTTGCTGCGCATCTTCGGTCCCGTGAAACCACAGGCAGCACGCAGTTCTCTCGTAATCAGGCTGCCATGCTCTTGCAAGGTTAGCAGAATCGTCTCCTCTATCGTGTCCGCTTCAGGTGCAGGGTGCTTACTGCGACGGTAATTGCAGAAATCAGGCCACCACTCCTTGCTGATGAATCCCGCTTTCCCTGCGAAGAACTTGCCATAAACGACATTTCCCTCCGTCACTATCGTGCCCTTCCACTTCCAAAGCGGCCAGTCCCATCCGCCATCTGGAAACACCACATAGCGGCAGTCATCACTCACCATCTCCTCGGCCGAATAGCCATGAATGTCACTGTTCAACAACGGCAAGAAGCCTATCTGCTGAATCAACTCCATCAACTGGGCACAACTGTATATCTCTTCTTCCTTTTTCATTGTTCATTCTATCACGACAACCTTTCCAACAACTCCATCAGCACCTGCCAGATGTCATCTACAGTTTTCAGTTCAACCCGTTCGCTGGTGGAATGGGGTTCTACGATACGTGGACCGATGCTGGCCATCTGAATGCCCGGATAGTGCTGCACGAAGAAGCCCGCCTCCAGCACAAAATGCATCGCCACCATGCGAGGCCGCCAACCCAACACATCCTGAAATGTGTTGCTCACCAGTTGCAGGAAAGGCGACCGTTGGTCTTCCTGCCATGCAGGAGCCGACATCACTACTTCCGTCTCTGCACCAGCGGCGGTAAATATTGAGGCTATCTCCTGACTGAGCGCCTCCATCTTGTCATCGAGGAAACTCCGCGTATGAGTGGACACAAAGATGCAGTCCTCTTCCGTCGCGATGCGTCCCACATTATTCGATGTCTCCACTGTGCCTGACATCGTCTCGCTCATCTTCACCACGCCTTGTGGCACTCGCTCCAGACAGTCCACCAGCGCCTTCACCGCATTCTTCGGGATGAGCGTGTCCTGTCCTTCACACTTTTCCATGCTGCACACCATGCCTGGGTCGCTCATATTATACTCCTCACGCAACCACCGATTGATGCCATCCACCTGTTTCTTCAACACCTCCGAAGCCTCAACGGTAGCGGCACATAACACCATCTCACCCTTTGAGGCTATCGAAGCATTCGCCTCACCCATCTGGATGCTAGCGACCTCAATGCCATCATTAAGACAGACTGTCTTCAAAATGGCTTTGGCAGGAAGCACTGCGCTGCAACGTCCCTTGTTGATATCAACGCCAGAGTGACCGCCCAGCCCTCCTTCCACACGGATACGATACCAGCAACGCCCGTCGTCTGAAACAGGACGACGCTGCACCGGAATGCGATGGAACTGCAAGCAAGCCCCTGCAGCCCCCGTCGTGATGGTATCGTAGTCTTCTGAATCAAGGTTGATGACCTTGCGACCTTTCAGGAAATCCCTGCTCAACTGCGAGGCACCCGACATGCCATCCTCCTCGTTCGTCGTGGTGATGACCTCCAGCGGCGGATGCACGATGCTTTCATCTTCCAACACCGCCAATGCCATCGACAAACCAATGCCATTATCTGCGCCCAGCGATGTGCCCCGAGCCTTCATCCATCCATTCTCCTCATAGGCCTCGATAGGATTGCAGAGCGGGTCGTCCATTCCCACGCACACCATGTCCATGTGGTTCAGCAACACCACCGTCTCCGCTTCCTCATGCCCCCTGCTGGCAGGCTTGCGTATCACCACACAATTCTCCTTGTCGCGCTCATACTCCAAATGCAGGCGTTCGGCAAACTGGCAAAGGAAATCCGCCACCCGTTCCTCATGATGCGAAGGGCGCGGAATCTGGTTCAACTCGCGAAAGATGCTGAACACACGTTCTGTCGAGGGTCGTGCCATATAGTTCCTGATTATCAATTGTCCAAAAGAGTTTCCATCGTTGTTTTTTGTACCTGCATGCCCATCCGTCGGTAGAAATTCAATGCCGCCTCGTTTCCTTCCCACACATTGAGGGTGATGCTGCGACAGCCTATCTGTCGGGCGTAGTCACGCACATATTCAAACAAAGCCCTCCCGACATGCTGACCACGGGCACACTCATCCACACAAATGTCATCCACATACAGCGTCTTGATATCCTGCAACAGTTGATGGTCCTTCACTTCAGAGACTTGGCAGAAGGCATATCCTCGCACATCCCCATCATCGTAGACAAAGATGGGGCTACAATCATCGTTGAGCATGGACTCAAGTTCCTGCTCATCGTATTTAGTCGTGTGGGGCTTAAACAAGTCCGGACGTATCGTATGATGCACCATGTTCACTTGATGCAGCAGTCCGATGATACGCTTCGTGTCACCCCTGTTTGCTTTTCTTATCCTAATCACCAACTGGTCACAAATCTCATATTTCTTGGCAAAGTTACAAATCATTCCGTTAATATCACGCATTTTCGTGGGGAAAAATGACAATAAACGAGAAAATGGGAGGTCGCGGCCACAAAACATGAACGACTTCTATTCTTCCAGTGAGGAGGATAAGACTGTGGCGTAAAGGGAAAAAGGCATCACGGTAAGAAACTTATTGCTTGACGGTCATGCCACACGAGAATGCCTGAAGTTGGTCGCCCATCACATCTTTCAGAGCAGCATAGACCGTATCGCCCGTACAATGACTGGTGTAAAAAAGCGTGTTAGGATAATGACTGACGAGTCGATGTGAGAGGTCAGCCAGTTCCTCCTCCGATTCATGCCCATCCAGCAGATGGAAACCACCGACAACCGTTTTGACAGGCCAAGGACACGCTGCCAGAATGTTCTCCAAACCACTATGGGCACATCCCGTGAAGAGCAAGCCCTCAGTGTACAGAGCCAGTTCGTGACGAAAATCATCAGGCACATCATTCCCCTCTCCGTTTCGCACAAACAGATGCTGGTTGCCCCTCGGCATCGGATATTGGCGAGGAATACGGGCGATGACCTGCAGGCCATCGGCTATCTCACAGGAAGTGTCGACCATCAGTAACCTTTCCTGCATTTCCTCCGGCCATTGTGCCGTGATGCTGTGCAAGCATTTCCGTTTGGAATAGAACTGTCCGCTGACCGCATCGGGCGACACGATGACTTTCGCCTTATCGTTGACATTCAAAAAGTTGCAAAGTCCTCCCACATGATCGCTGTGTCCATGAGAGATAAACACATAATCGACCACACGGAGGTCGATGCCCATCCGCTCCGCATTACGGACAAACACATCACTGGCACCCGTGTCCAGCAAGACATGATGCCGTTCCGTCTGCAACAGAATCGAGAGGCCATGCTCCGTTTCTAACGAACTGTCACAACTCCTGTTATCTGATAATACCGTCCACTTCATAAACTATTCCAAAGTTGTTTATCATTTCTGTCCATATCTTCTATACCTCTGCCAAGCCTCCTGCACCTCCCCTGCATCATACTCGCCCCCGAAAAAGGTCACTTGGCAATCATCGCGGAAGGGTGACCAGTTACCGCAAATAACGCCGTCGCGGGCGACGATAGGCTGGAAGATGCCGCTGTTGTTGTGGGCACGATGACGATGTTCAGGAGGTAGCACAATGTCACGGCTCTTGTAGCCAATGAGGTATTCATCGTAGGGAGGAATCAGCAAGAACTTGCCGGTTCTGAATCCTCGTGTACGACAATCGTCTGTCAAATAAAAGTCACGCCCCCGATAATGCTCCACGTGGATGCTATCACCCAAGAGCGCAATTCCCCTGCGGCAATCGCTCACGTTCAAACCCGACCACCACACGAAATCCTCCAATGTGGCGGGTTGACGACTTCGGAAGTATGTGCGGGTAAAGCGCATCAACGCCTCGTCTCTATCCATCTTGGCGGCAGGCTTTATCTTATTGGCTGTAAGCGCATAGGTGGCTTTCAGCGGCTGCAAATCTCCGCTGCAGAGAGTGCCCGAAAACTCTGCCATACGAATATGGTACGACAAACGATGGTCATCCATCCGTATGTCTCTCTCAGCCAATGCCCGAACCAGTTCCTCCTTGGTAACGCTTCCCTTGTCGACAGCCGTCTGTGCGAGGATGTCACGAACACGCATCAGTTCCTCGTCGGGGATGCTGATTTTGTTGCTGCTCATCCATCCCTTCGTCACTGCTATCGCCTTAGGTGCGCAGAGGTCAACCATCATCCAATAATCCTCCGCAGCCACCAGTTGCCAAGTGCCCCGCATCAGGTGCAGACGGACAATCCGTCCACAATCGAAAGCCTCCTTGAACGCTTTGGCAGAAGGTTTCTTTGTCCGCATCTCCACCGCCCATCTCATCATGCGGTATTCCTGCGCCTGTATAGCCCCCATATGACTCACCACCTCAGCAGGGTCACGGAACTGAGGACATATAAGCTGTTGGTTGAGCAATCGAAGAGCAATTATATTCATATCAGTCAATTAACACATAAAGTTTTAATGGTTGCAAAGATACGAAATTTTTCAAAGTTCTGAACAAATCGGAGGAAAAACAAGAGGTACGCACACATTTTATCGACAAAATTTGAACAAAATGTTTGGATGAGAGCCACAAAAAACACTACATTTGCGGAGAAACTTAACATCCAAGACCTATGAAGAATTGTTGCAACTGTGGCGCACAACTGCCCGACGACACCAAATTCTGCTTCTCATGTGGAGCAGCTGTGGCATCGCCAACACCACCGCCTCCGCCTCTTGCTGCCAAAACTACGGGCAAGAAGCGGAAACGCAGGTCGTATGACAACGAAGAACTGAAGAAGGGGGTCACCTTGTGCGACGACGGCAAGTACCGCTGGATATACCCCTTCAACATGTGGACAAACCCCACCATCCTGTTCTTGGTGTACAAAATCTTCTTCTGGATTTTTGTAGGTATCGGCGGGCTGATTCTGATGCTGAACTGGAATCACATCGCCTGGGACAACAGGGAACAACTATGGGATGACACATGGCCCGTTCTCGTCTTCATCGCCTTTTTCGCCCTTCTCATCTTCCTTAGCTATGCCATTGTGGCAGGCATGTATGGCGGCAAATACATCATTCTCTTCACGATGGACGAGCACGGCATCAATCACGAACAAATTCCCGAGCAAGCCAAGAAGGCACAGAAACTGGGTGCCATCACCGCTCTCGCAGGTGCAGCATCGGGGAGGCCTGCCGTGATGGGATTGGGCATCAACACCGCTGTCCGCACTTCCATGTATTCCGACTTCGCCTCCGTGCACAGCGTGAAACGCGGCAGATGGGGCAACGTCATCAAAATCAGAGAAATCCTCTCCAACAATCAAGTTTATGTCCGCAACGAGGACTTCGACTTCGTGTATAACTACATCAAAGAACATTGCCCAAAGGCAAAGTAGCATCCATTCCACCTCTACTGTCACAGCCTCCCGTTTCATTCTTCCACTACCTCTGTAGCGACTCTTCCACTACCTCGAAATCGGTGTGACTCACACCGTAGGGGTCGGTGTGACTCAGACCGAGGGTGCCGGTGTGACTCAGACCGATTTTGTGGTTGTAAAAGGAGGGAATTGGGGGTTGTGGAAGCAAGGAATCTCCAGCAACGCCGCTTTTCATTCTCTCAATATACGGAAGAGAAACATTTTCCCCCTTTGTTTTTCCTGTCTCATTATTTTTACGTACCTTTGCACGCAAATTCAAAACATCATCATGGCAGAAAGAAAAGTTCGGGTGCGCTTTGCACCCAGTCCTACGGGACCTCTTCATATAGGCGGTGTGCGCACCGCGCTCTACAATTACCTCTTTGCCCGTCAGCAAGGGGGCGAACTGATTTTCCGCATCGAAGACACGGATTCCACCCGTTTTGTGCCTGGAGCAGAGGAGTACATCATCGAGTCGTTCAAGTGGCTGGACATCCAGTTTGACGAGGGTGTCTCCTTCGGCGGCTCTCACGGTCCCTACCGACAGAGCGAACGCAGAGACATCTACAAGAAGTATGTGCAGGTGCTGCTCGATGAGGGCAAGGCTTACTATGCGTTCGACACGCCCGAGGAACTGAACAAGAAACGCGAGGAGGTGGAGAACTTCCAATATGACGCATCGACACGCGGACAGATGCGCAACTCGCTCACCCTGCCGAAGGAGGAGGTGGACAGCCTCATCGCTCAGGGCGAGCAATATGTGGTGCGCTTCAAGATTGAACCAGGCAGGGATGTGTTGGTGGACGACCTGATTCGCGGGGAGGTGAGAATCAACTCGTCAATCCTCGATGACAAGGTGCTCTACAAGAGTGCCGACGAACTGCCCACATATCACTTGGCGAACATTGTGGACGACCACCTGATGGAGGTTACCCACGTGATTCGCGGTGAGGAGTGGCTGCCGTCGGCTCCGCTGCACGTGTTGCTGTATGAGGCGTTCGGATGGGCTGACACGATGCCCCGTTTCGCTCATTTGCCGCTGCTGCTGAAGCCAATTGGCAACGGAAAACTCTCGAAGCGTGACGGCGACAAACTGGGCTTCCCCGTGTTTCCGCTGGAGTGGCACGACCCGAAGAGCGGCGAAGTGTCATCGGGCTACAGGGAGAAGGGCTATCTGCCCGAGGCGGTGGTGAATTTCTTGGCGCTGCTGGGTTGGAATCCTGGCAACGACCAAGAACTGATGTCGCTGGAGGAGATGGTGCAGTTGTTCGACCTGTCGAAGTGCTCGAAGAACGGGGCAAAGTTCGATTATGTGAAGGCTGCATGGTTCAACCATCAGTATCTCATCCAACGTCCCGATGCTGACTGGTGTCCTGCTTTCGACAAAGTGCTGCGCGAAAATGGCATTGAGGCAACAGCCGAGCAGGAGGCAGAAGTGGTGAGAATGATGAAGATGAAGGTGATTGAATATGTGGACGGTCAGGGCAACAAGAAGAAGCGCAACATCTCGTTTGCAAGCGACTTGTGGCCGCTGACGAAGTTCTTCTTCGTGGCTCCCACAGAGTTTGACAAGGAGGGCGACAAGTTCGTGCGCAAGAACTGGGGCGAAAACACGGCTGCCGAGATGGAGCAGATGATGACGGTGCTGGAAGGCATCGACGACTGGAGCGTGGAAGGTCAGAAGGCAGTTGTCGACCCATGGACGGAGCAGACAGGCATCAGGCCATGGAACGCGTGGCGTGTGGCGCTGGTGGGTACGGGACAAGGCCCCGACATGTATGAACTCTCGGCATTCCTTGGCAAAGAAGAGGTGCTGAGAAGAATGAAGTTTGCCATCGAAACTCTCGGATAAATTGTAAATTGTAAATCGTCAAATTGTAAATTCTCATTGTGTATTCTATAGGATTATACATATTCACTTGGGGCATGATTTTGGCAGCCCTCTTCCATAAGAAAGCACGGAAGATGGTGGTGGGCATCAGCCAGACGTATGGGCTGTTGCGTCGCCACATCAAGAAGACCGACCGCGTAGTGTGGTTTCATGCCGCATCGCTGGGCGAGTTTGAGCAGGGACGTCCACTGATGGAGAGGCTGCATGTGGAGCACCCCGAATATAAAATTTTGCTCACGTTCTTCTCGCCGTCGGGCTATGAGGTGAGGAAGGACTATGAGGGCGCTGACTTGGTGTGCTACCTGCCTTTCGACACGCCCGGCAATGCGCTCTCGTTCTTGCGCTTGGCTCATCCGGAGATTGCCGTGTTCATCAAGTATGAGTTTTGGCTGAACTACCTGACCACCTGTCGGCGTAAGGGCATCAAGACATACAGCGTGAGCAGCATCTTCCGCCCCGATCAGTATTTCTTCAAATGGTACGGTACGCTGAAGCCCATCAGGCAGTTCACCCATCTGTTTGTGCAGAACGAGACTTCGAGGAAACTGCTGGCTGAACATGGCATCGAGAATGTGACTGTGGTGGGTGACACCCGACTGGATCGTGTCATCGCCATTAAGGATGCTGCCGCTCCCCTACCGCTGGTGGAACAGTTTGCCGGCGATGCGCCTTGCTTCATTGCTGGCTCGTCGTGGGGACCCGACGAAGAAATCTACATCCCCTACTTCGCTCAACATAAGGATTGGAAACTGATTATCGCCCCACACGTCATCAGCGAGTCGCATCTGAAGGACATCGAGAAATTGTTGGAGGAGAATGGCTTCACATCGGTGAGATATACGGAACTGGAGAAGAACGAGGGTGTGGCACAAAAGGAAGCGAATGTGCTCATTGTCAACTGCTTCGGTAAACTGTCGTCCATCTACCGCTATGGCAAGGTGGCACTCGTGGGAGGCGGTTTCGGTGTGGGTATCCACAATGTGCCAGAAGCAGCCGTGTATGGCATCCCCGTGATTTTCGGCCCCAACAACAAGAAGTTCCGCGAGGCACAGGCGTTGCTGGCTTGCGGCGGCTCGTTCGAATATCAGGACGAGGTTTCGTTTGCCGCCATCATGGACAAGTTCATCGCCTCGCCCAAGGAGCTCCAGAAAGCAGGACAGGCGGCTGGAGGCTACATCAATGCCAATGCTGGTGCGGCTGACAAGTGCTTCAACGCCATCTTCAATGCTTCATGAAATACCCCGACCTTTTCATCGACTTCGACGACACGCTCTACGACACCCACGGAAATGCCCTCATCGCCTTGGATGAACTGTACGACTTTCTGCATCTGGAGCAATACTTTGATGACCCAAAGGTCTTCCACGACGACTATTGGAACACGAACATCAGACTCTGGACACAGTATGCCAAAGGGGAGATTGAACGTGACTACCTCATCGTGGAGCGTTTCCGCCACCCGCTGAGTCTCGGGAAAGGGCTGAACCCCACGGAGGACTATTGCCGAAGGGCAAGCGACAAGTTCCTTTCACTCTGTGCCGTGAAGTCTGGATTGGTGGATGGAGCACAGGAACTGATGGATTACCTCAGGGGAAAAGGCTACCGCATGCACATGTGCAGCAACGGCTTCCACGAGGTGCAGTACAAGAAACTTCATGCTTGCGGACTCTTCGACTACTTCACGACTATCATCCTGAGCGAAGACGCTGGCGCCAACAAACCCTCGCCACAATTCTTTGAATACGCTTTCCAGCAGTCGGGTGCAAAACCGGAAACAACGCTGATGATTGGCGACAACTTCAACACCGACATTCTCGGAGCCAAGCAAGCAGGACTTGACACCATCTTTTTCAACCGATTTCCCGACTACCCTGCTCCTGCACCTGTCACCCACGAGGTGCATGCGCTTCGAGACATCATCAATATTTTATAAGGAACAATTTTATAAGGGACAAAAAAAAGAAGGTCATCTCATTCGATGACCTTCTTTACATTCTGTAGCAGTTGCTCGGATGGCTCCACTGGAGACGAATCAGGCAACAAATACCAGCGCACCGTCCAACTGAGCGACTCGTGAGGTTTCAATTCCGTATACGCACCTTGACTCTCCAACTCAATGTATGTCTTTCCACGATTCACATACACCTGAATCTCGGCCTCGTTGGGAGCAGGTTCTGAAGGTTTCAAATCTTGAAACTTCTTGACCAGCAACAGGTTCTTGTTTTTATATGCCAGCCATCCCCTGCCATCTGCATTGATTTTACGATTCGATTCCGTTGCATCCGACCGATACCATGAGGCACCATGTTCAGCCTCGAATGCCATCAAGCCAGCGGGCGTAATGCCCTCCACTGGAGCATCAAAAAATATCAAGCCCTCTTCGTTCGGCACACGAGTAATCTCCCAAGGAGCCACACGACGAGTCGTGTCTGACTCATTGATGATGGAATAAGTGATGACAAACGCATGGTCTTTCTTGTCAGTCGCAAATGATTTACGGATACGGTACTTCAGCCGCTCCGAAACCTGACTCGTCATGACAAGCGCACCCTCCTTCTCCTCCACAGCGTATGGCATTTTGTCATACTCCTGCACAGGAGGCCAGTTCCATTCTTTCTGAGGACTCGTCCAAAACGTGCTGCCAAAAGTCTCCCGCATGGGTGACTGTGAGATGACCTCCATGTCTTGACATTTGAAAGACAGTATCTTTCCACCTTTTCCTGCATCGATGACCATACTAAAATCGCCCATCTCCATGCAGTACTTGGATTCTTCCAAATTCCTGATGACAGGTTCATCGGCATGCACACCCACGCATCCCATCACGACCGCCATCAGTGTTAACATCATTTTTTTCATGTCTTCCTTCTTTATGACATTCCAACTCTCAATCACAGTTTCTTCAGTCGGATGACGCGACTGGCAAACTGACCACTCAGCGTGGCATCGATACCAGTTTCCATCAGGAACTTGCCCGAGAATGTCTTGCCTTCGAAGTGGTGACTGCGCTCTGTACACTCGAACTCATTCAAACGATAAGTGGCGTCGGGATCCAAACCCGCCATATGCCAACGAGGTGTCTCAAGACCGATGTAGTTCTCAAACTTATAGCAGAAAAACACGGCCTCGCTCTTATCCTCCGTCACAAACATCTCACTACAGAAGCCTTTGTTCTCGTAGGGTGAAAGAAGACGATACAAATCCCCCAACTGCACGACGGGACGTATCTCTTTGTAGAACGCCACCGCTTTCTTGGCATATTCACGTTCACGTTCGTTGAGGTCACTGGGTTTCATCTCCATACCCAAACGACCCGTCATAGCCACATCGAAACGGAACTTCAGCGGAATGACACGACCCGTCTGGTGGTTAGGAGAAGCACTGACGTGCTGAGCCATCGCCATCGGCGGGAAGAAATGGCTGGTGCCCCACTGAATGAAGAGTCGCTGCTGGGCATCGGTGTCATCACTCACCCAGAACTCATCGAAATAAGGCATGGCACCCCAGTTCACACGACCACCGCCACTCGAACACAACTGAATGACAAGGTTTGGATGAGCCTTACGGATGCGCTCAAGGGCATTACGCAGACCTAAATGATAATCCACAAAAAGGTGGCTCTGCTTGTCAGCGGTCAGATAACTGCTGCCAAAGTTTTGCATTGACATGTTACAATCCCACTTGATATAGTGTAACGTCGGATTCTCCTTCACCAGATTGTCCACAATGCTCACCACGAAGTCCTGCACCTTGGGATTCGAGAGGTCAAGCACCAATTGTGTGCCACCACGTCCTTTAGAGAGTTCGCGTGCGGGATGAGCCACCACCCAATCTGGGTGAGCCTCAAACAGTTCACTTTTACTGTTGGTCATTTCCGGCTCAATCCAAATGCCAAACTTCAGGCCGCGACTCTCTGCAGCCTTCAACAGGGCTGGCACACCATTAGGCAACTTCTGTGTGTCAGTCACCCAGTCTCCCAAACCTTGTGTGTCATCCGTGCGGCGATACTTGCGGCCAAACCAGCCATCGTCCACCACAAACAACTCACCACCAAGTTCCTTGATGCCATCCATCATCTGTTCGCAAACCTCCTGATTCACATTCATGTAAACACCTTCCCACGAATTCAACAGAATCTCACGTAGTGCCTTACCATTGTGAAGTTGGGCATTGCGTCCCCAACGGTGAAAAGCACGGCTCACTCCACCCTTGCCCTCTTCGCTGTAGGTCAGCGCCAACTCGGGGGTCTTAAATGTCTCTCCTGATTTCAATGTATAGGCCGTATGCAAGTCGTCAATGCCTGCCAACAACGTATGACGATACTTGCCACGCGTCTCAATGCGCAACTTATAGTTGCCCGTCCAGCACAGTGCAGCACCAATCACACGTCCACGATTCTCCTGTGGCTTACCATCCAACGAAATCATTACCTCGGCACGGTCATCCATCGCCGTACGTACACCATCGTGATTCACGATAGTCTTCAATCCTGCCGTCAGAGGCTCTTCTGTCATACCAGCCTCCTGTCCCCACGCACCGTGGAAGTGAGTCAGCCACGCACCTTCCTGTCTCAGCGTCATCACTCCACTGGCATACTGCTCCAACTTCACGGGCTTCTTCTCTCCATTGCGAATCACCGTCCATGTTACAATCACGTCGCTCTTGTCGTTGGCCTTGTAATAGAGATCCACAAAGAAGTCGTACTTCTTGTCCTTCAGCGAAATGATGGTTTCATCACCCTCCTGCCGGCATCCCGTCACCATCAACTCCGTCGACATGTTACCGTCAGCATGGGTCACACTCAATGCTGTCTCGTCAAAACTGTTGTGTCCGAAAGCGGGATAAGCATCGTAGTTCACACTCATGGCATCGTACACCTCATGTGCCTGTTCAGGCCTGATGCGCGAACCATAATAATGAATACGCGGCGTCTGTCCCTCGTTCACCGCGAGCATCAACGTCGTTTTCGGCGTGTTCACAAACACATCTTTGGCACTGGCTCCCAAGCTCAGCGTCAAAACACAAATGGAAAGAAGCAATTTTTTCATATCATCCTAAATAATTTTTCTTCATTTTTGATGACACCCTATCGGATGAACATTGTACAGGTACAAAGGTATTTTGTTTTATCCGTTCACACAAGTTTTACATTAAAAATCTGCCCATCTTAGCTGTTTTTGGCCGTAACAAAATGTTTTTCCATAGTCAACTTACATAAGAAACAAACAAAGCATCCGTGCAAATCGAGTGACTTGCACGGATGCTTTATGATAGGATTATGCGTTCTTTTACTTCACCTCCTCAAATCTAACATATACTGATAATCAGTGATTTACGAAAGTCTTGGTACAAATACGGAACACCATAAGCATCTTGGATGTTGTCCCTCAATAACTATCGATAAGCATCCGTGCGATGCCCTTCCTATTCTTCTTTATCCTTTTCTTTGTATTTCTTCC
>JAEEGS010000062.1 GCA_016280445.1 Bacteroidaceae bacterium | reverse complement strand
TGGTCTGAATCTGACCCTTGTCATCCATCCAAGTAACGCGGAACTGATATACACGATCTGGAATGCAGAGACGCTCGATGAGGTTCACCTTGTCGAACTCTGGGTGCTTGTTGTACTCTTCCTCGATAGTGCCGAGAACTTCTTCTACTGCCTGATGATACTCAGGTTCATTTGGAAAGCGACGCTTAAGGTCTTCCAATACTTTTTTTGCGTCCATTTGTGAAAACGTTTTTAATAATATGGTTGATAAATAAATGTCTTTGTTCTATTTTGCGGACAGAGCCTACTTGACGAAAAACATGAAAACAGACCGTCAAAAGTGGCGTTAAGTGCCTGCGTTTTTTGATTTCGGGTGCAAAGATAGACTTTTTCCACAAAAAACACAAAAAATCTAACAAAAAAATATCTTTTTTAAGGAAAAACTTTCAAATTTACTCAAAAACCAATAACTTTGTGGACAAATTACACCCATAAATTAGTGTATTTACACGAAAAACATTACATTTTGAAAACAACTGAAAAAATTGAGGCACTCCGTCGCCTCATGCAACGAGAAGGCATCCACGCCTTCATCACCCCCAGCACCGACCCTCACGCTGGCGAGTATGTGCCGGAACGATGGAAATCTCGTCGCTGGATCAGCGGCTTCACTGGTTCGGCAGGAACGGCGGTAGTCACGACCCATCAGGCCGCCCTGTGGACCGATTCACGCTATTTCATCCAAGCCACCGAACAACTGGCAGGCACGGGCTTTGTGTTGATGAAGGAGAAGATTGAGGGCACACCCACCATCGCCGAATGGCTAAGTGCTGTTCTCCCCACGGGAAGCGTAGTGGCAGTCGATGCGTGGGTCAACACCACCTCTGAGGTGGAAAACCTGGAGAACGAACTGAAGGCCTATGGCCTCACCCTCCGCACCGACCTCGACCCCTATGCCGAGATATGGGAAGACCGTCCCGCCATTCCTCCAAGCAAGGCGTTCATCCAAGGCTTAGAGTTTGCCGGCGAGAGTGCGGCATCCAAGATTCAGCGCATCCGCGAGAAAATCGGACAGAATGCCATCATTGTGTCCAGCCTCGAAGAAGTGGCCTGGACACTCAACCTGCGTGGCAACGACGTGGAGTGCACCCCATTCATTCTCAGTTACGTAGTCATCACTCCCACGGACACATTATTATATATAGCCGAGGAGAAAGTTACGCCCGAAGTGGCTGACTATCTGACAGGTGAAGGAGTGAGCATCCGAGCGTATAGCGACATCATCCCCGACCTGCAAGCCCTCGACATGCCCGTTTATGTGCAGCCCGAAAAGACCAACTATGCAGTCTATTCAGCCATCCAGACCCCCGTCCGCAAAGAGAGCGTGGTGGAACAAATGCTCATCTTTAAGAACGAGACAGAAATCAACTGTTTCCGCAACGCGATGGAGAAGGACGGTGTGGCGATGGTCAAGTGGATGAAGTGGACATTGGAGAATGTGCCCAAGGGCGGACAGACAGAACTTTCCCTGTCCAAGAAATTGGAAGAGTTCCGTGCCGAACAGCCCTTGTTCAAAGGCATCAGTTTTGAGAGCATCATGGGTTATGCACATCATGGCGCCATTGTACACTACGACCCGACACCCGAAACGGACATTCCCGTCCGCCCCGAAGGTCTTCTGCTCATCGACTCTGGCGGTCAGTATCTCGACGGCACCACCGACATCACCCGCACCATCCCGCTCGGTCCTCTCACATGGGAGATGCGCCGCGACTACACGCTGGTGCTCAAAGGATGGATTCGTCTCGGTTCCGCCGTCTTCCCAAAAGGAACCTGCGGTACCCAACTCGACACCCTTGCCCGCGAGGCCATGTGGAAATACGGCATCAATTACCTGCACGGAACGGGTCATGGTGTCGGCCAGTTCATGTCTGTTCACGAAGCCATCGACCTGCACCAGTTCCGCATGCAGTGGCGTCCCACCCCACTCCTTCCGGGCATGATTATCACCGATGAACCCGGCATCTACATCGAGGGCAGCCACGGGGTTCGCCACGAAGACACCATGCTTGTGGTCAACGCCACCGAAGGCATCACCTTCGGCCCCTACTACACCTTCGAACACCTCACCCTCTGCCCCATCCTCACCTCTCCCATCCTCGTGGAGATGCTCACGGAGGAAGAGCGCACTTGGTTCAACAGTTATCAACAAACCGTCTATGACCGCCTTGCTCCCCGTCTCGACGAGGAGCACCAAGCTTGGCTCAAAGAAGTCGTCAAACCAATTTGAAGTGAAGAGTGAAGAGTGAAAAATTTGCTACCGCACTTGTGCGTCAACTGTTGGCGAACCATCGCGGTAGCAAATTTTTCACTTTTCACTCTTCACTTTTCACTTTATTTTCGTACCTTTGCCTTCTCTAAACTTTAAACTTTACATGATTGAATATATCCGAGGAATTCTCGACGAACTCACCCCCACTCAAGCCACCATCGAGGCGCATGGCGTCGGCTACCTTCTCAACATCTCATTGAACACCTACACCGCCCTGCAAGGTAAGGGCGAGGCACGCCTCTTTGTCTATGAGTCCATCCGCGAGGATGCATGGACACTTTTCGGCTTTGCCACCAAACAGGAACGCGAACTCTTCCTCATGCTCATCAGCGTCAGCGGCGTGGGTGGCAACACGGCCCGCACCATGCTCAGCAGTTTCTCTGCCCCCGAACTGGCAGGACTCATCATGGAAGGCAACGAGCGTATGCTCAAGACAGTCAAGGGACTGGGAGCCAAGACCGCCCAGCGCATCATCGTGGAACTCCGCGACAAGGTGGTTTCGCTCGGCATTGCGGCCACAAGCCCATCTGGCGAGCCAAGCAACACAGCAGCCGCCCCCAACAGCGAGGTTTACAACGAAGCCTTCGAAGCCCTCAAGATGCTCGGCTTCCCGCCTGCTCCTGTTGCCAAGACCGTCAAAGCCATCCTCAAGGACGAGCCTTCCGCCCCTGTCGAGAAGGTCATCAAGATGGCGCTCAAGATGCTGTAAACCTGCATACAAACAGACCTCGCCTCACCCTTCTGCGGCAACGTCAGTTCCATAATTACGACAACGACACAAGCGTAATTACGGAACTGTCGTTGCCGTAATTTCGTTAGTGGAGAAGACATCCACGCGTTGCACTTGTTACAGTGTTACAGTTCTCGAAAGCCTTTTCCGCTCCCCCAAAACACTTCTATATTTTAAATATAGAGTCAAATTTTGACTTCTCACAATTGATTTTGGAACTGTAACACTGTAACGCTGTAACAGCTTGTTGTCCCTTTGTCTTCCGACTTCCACTGCCACATATTACTCTGTTGAAGAACCACCAACACGACACCTCCACTACCCCAAAATCGGTGTGAGTCACACCGAGGGGGTCGGTCTGACTCAGACCGAGGGTGGCGGTGTGACTCACACCGTTTCCGAGGCAGTGGAAGCACCGAAAAGGAGGCTGTAGAGCAGAGGGACAAGAGGCAGTGGAGCAACCGATTTGTTATTTTGTGAAAAACGGGAGCATAGAAAGACTTTTTCCCTCTTGGCTAGTGATTGTGAATGAAAAAGAGCGGAATTTATTTGGAAAGAGAAAAAAATGTTGTACCTTTGTATTCAATCATTGGCAACAGCCTCAGCGGAGGTGCCAATGTGACATAATGAAAATAATAACAAGCGTTTGCTGTTATTCGGAATTGCTTCAAGAACCTAGGAAATTCAAGATAGTTCAACCCGAAAGAATAAGTCGCAAACGTCTGTGCGTTAAGCATGGGCGTGACTTATCTGGGTTGGCAGGCTATTCCTAGGGCCTTTGAAGCATGGATGAGAATATCGTTCATGCTTTTTGTGTCCTAATAGTCTGCCTCCGAAGATAAGCAATACGCATCAATGCATAGCACAAAGAATGCCAAACAAGGAATTGAGTCCTGCCTGTATCGACATCAGGGAGGACGACCTGAGGGATATCTCACCAGAAGTGCTTGAGACGCTGCTGCGTGACCACACCACAGGGAATAACATCTTCTGGGCGACGCATGACTATGAAGCGCTCGGCTCAGCGTATGATTACCATTCGCAGATACTGCCTGAACTGATTACAGGCGAGAATGGAATGGTCATCAGACCGCGTGTGCTGAAGTCGAAGGCTGAGCAGACAGACCGAGCCAAGGATATGGCAGAGGTGTTCACCCCTTCGTGGGTGTGCAATGCGCAGAACAATTTGGTGGACGAAGCGTGGTTTGGACGTAAGGACGTATTTAATGTGGAAAACACGACCGGCCATACTTGGCAATCCAACCCCGACAAAATAGAATTCCCTGAAGGAAAGACCTGGAAGGACTATGTGAGAGCCACCCGTATGGAAATGACTTGTGGCGAGGCTCCCTATCTCGTCAGCCGATATGATGCCACGACGGGCGAACCCATTCCCTTGCAAGAACGAATAGGTCTGCTCGACAGGAAACTGCGGGTCATCAGCGAGAATGTGGATGTTAGTGGCGACTGGCTGGATTGGGCACAAATAGCTTACATGCACACTTATGGTTTCGAGTGGCAAGGCGACAATCTGCTGCTGGCTCGTGAAGCTTTGCTATGGACGTTCATTGAATACTATCAAGAGAAGTTCGGCAAGGCTCCTCTTGTGAAATCCATCAACTACATCGCTTACATCATTTCGTGGAATCTCTTCCAGATGGATGGATTGAAGGGCGTTGTGCCTGACTCGTGCAGGCATGGTGTGAAAGAGAAAATCCAAACCCTCTTTGGCGAGGAAGAACAGATAGTTCATTGCTCAGGTTGCCAGCAAGACGACATCCGACGGCACAACGGCATCTACTGCCTGCTTCGTGATTGGGGAAACAAAGATCTCAAAACGGGCGAAAATAATAGAAAAATCCGATTTATTGACCTCATGAAATAAAAGATACTATGGCAACCTTTACCTCATCCCTGAAATCCAAACTGATTTATGTGTTCGCCATCAACGACGAACGGCATCGTGACTGTTTGAAGATTGGCGAGACCACCCTCAATGAAGATGATGGTGGTGACCTCTCACCCAATTCTGATCTGCTGAACCAAGCGGCTCACAAGCGCATCCTCCAATACACCAAGACGGCAGGCATCGCTTATCAGCTGCTCTATACGGAGGACACCATTTTCAGAAGGAGTGGCATGATTCTCTCCTTCAACGATAAGCAGGTGCATAAGGTGCTGGAGCGTAGTGGCATCCCCAAGAAGGAGTTTGCTGATGTGAAGGGAGCGGATGAATGGTATTGCTGTGACCTTGAAACGGTGAAGAAAGCCATCAAGGCCGTGAAGAAAGGTGAGACAAGCCTGCATGCTTCCGACATCACCCAAGGGCAGACACCTATCATCTTCCGTCCTGAACAGCGTGAGGCGATAGACAGGACAAGGACACGTTTCAAGAAAGGCAACCAGATGCTGTGGAATGCCAAGATGCGTTTCGGCAAGACCCTCTCAGCCTTGCAGGTAGTGAAGGAAGAGGAGTTCGTGCGTACCTTGATATTGACCCATCGCCCTGTGGTGGACAAGGGATGGTTTGAGGACTTCGGCAAGATATTCTACGACAGGAAGGACTATCGTTATGGTTCACGCATCAACGGGGAGGACTTTGGCTCATTGGAGAGAATGGTGGCAAAAGGACAGAAATATGTGTTCTTTGCCTCCATGCAGGATTTAAGAGGTTCAGAGACTGTAGGAGGAAAGTTTGACAAGAACGACCGTGTGTTCAGCACGCCTTGGGATTTCATCATCGTGGATGAGGCACATGAGGGCACGAAGACCGAACTGGGGCAAAATGTGCTGAAAGAGCTGACCAAGGAAAAGACCAAGGTGCTCCAACTCTCAGGCACTCCGTTCAACCTCTTTGATGACTATGCAGAAGCGGACATCTACACTTGGGATTACGTGATGGAGCAGAAGGCGAAACAGGCTTGGGCTGTGGATAATCCTTACGAACCCAATCCATACGCTTCGCTTCCTGCCATCAATATCTACACCTACGACCTGGGCAACCTGATGAGCGAGTTTGTGGAAGACGAAAAGGCTTTCAACTTCCGTGAGTTCTTCCGCACCAAGGATGACGGCAGCTTTGTTCATGACAAGGATGTGGAACGGTTTCTGGATTTGATGTGCAGGGATAACAAGGACAGTCTCTACCCCTATTCCAACGATGAATACCGTCGCATCTTCAGGCACACACTCTGGATGGTGCCAGGCGTGAAGGCAGCCAAGGCACTTAGTGCGAAACTGCAGGCGCATGCTGTTTTTGGTTTGTTCAAGGTGGTGAATGTGGCTGGCGATGGTGACAAGGATGAGGAAAATGCTGAGGCATTGAAGATGGTGGAAAAGGCTATTGGAGAAGATCCCGATGAAACATACACCATCACCCTCTCATGTGGGCGACTGACCACAGGCGTGAGCGTGAAGCCTTGGACGGGCGTGTTCATGATGGCTGGTTCGTTCAGCACTTCTGCGGCTGGATATATGCAGACCATCTTCCGTGTACAGACACCTTACTGCCACAACGGTCGCATGAAGGAGCAATGCTATGCCTTTGACTTTGCGCCGGACAGGACACTCCGAGTCTTGGCGGAAGCGGCAAAGGTATCGACGAAGGCAGGCAAACAGACGGATGGAGACAGGCAGATATTGGGTGACTTCCTGAACTTCTGTCCTATCATCTCCATTGAGGGCAGCCAGATGAAGCCATACGATGTGAAGACGATGATGGGTCAGCTGAAGAAGGCACAGATTGAGAAGGTGGTGCAATGTGGCTTCGAGGATGGAGCGCTCTATAATGACGAACTGCTGAAACTGACGGATGTGGAATTGGCTGCTTTCCAGCACTTGAAGGGCAAGATTGGTGCCACCAAGGCGATGGCAAAGAGTGGCGACATCGATGTGAACCAGCAAGGTTTCACCAAAGAGGAATATGCTGAGAAGGAAAAGCTGGAGAAGAAAAAGAAGAAAGACCTCACGCCAGAAGAGAAAGCACGGTTGGATGAGCTGAAAAAGAAAAAGACACAGAGGGCTGAAGCCATCAGCATCCTGCGTGGCATCAGCATCAGAATGCCGTTGCTTATCTATGGTGCAGAACTGAAGAACGAGGAAGAGGAACTGACCATTGACAACTTCACCAACTTGGTGGATGATGTGTCTTGGGAAGAGTTCATGCCAAAGGGTGTGACCAAGGATGACTTTGAGAACTTCAAGAAATATTACGAGGCAGACGTGTTCCGTGAGGCAGGCAAACGCATCAGGGAAATGGCAAGAGCTGCTGACAAGTTCACCATTGAAGAACGTATTGAGCGACTTGCCACCATCTTCAACACTTTCCGCAATCCCGACAAGGAAACCGTCTTGACTCCTTGGCGAGTGGTGAATATGCACATGAGCGACTGTCTGGGTGGCTGGTGTTTTTATGATGATGAGTTTAAGCAGATGCTGAATGAGCCTCGTTATGTGGACAGGGGACAAGTAACTACTGATGTGTTCAAGACAGATGCACACGTGCTGGAAATCAATTCCAAGAGCGGTCTCTATCCTCTGTATGTAGCCTATAATATATACAGGAATAGAGTGAAAGCCACCCAAGAGAAATATGGTGATGTGAATCATAATATGGCAATGATGCTGTGGGATGTCACCATTGAAGAGAACATCTTGGTGGTGTGCAAGACACCTATGGCAAGAAGCATCACCAAACGCACTCTTGCTGGATTCAGAAACACAAGAGTGAACGCACAATATTATAAAGACTTAATCAAGAACATATCCAAGAAGCCAACAGCCGTTGTCAATACCTTCAAGGACGGCAAGCACTTCTGGAAAATCAATAATAATGAGAATATGAAATTAGACGCAATAGTGGGAAATCCACCGTATCAAGTGAATGTCGGAGAAAAGAAAGACAATTATGGAATTCCCATCTACAATCACTTTATAAATATTTCAAAGGCGCTAAAACCCATGTATATCTCTATGATCTCTCCATCAAGGTGGTTTACAGGTGGTCGTGGACTGGAAGAATTCAGAAAAACCATGCTGAAGGATCGTAGAATTCGTTACATTAAAGACTTCATTGATGCCAAGGACATCTTTCCGACGGCTGATATTTCGGGTGGTATCAATTACTTCCTTTGGGATACAAATTATTCAGGACTATGCGATTTCCATTCTATAGTAAACGCTCAAGAGACTAACCTTTTAAGAAAATTGGATGAATATGAGATATTCACTAGGCAAAATGCTGCGCTTTCGTTAATATCGCAGATAAAACAGCAGAATGAGCCTTCTTTGTCGTCACAGATTAGTCCTCAGACTCCTTTTGGCTTCGTCACCACATATCGTGGTAGAGAACGAAGAGAAGAAGGAGATGTGGCTTTATATACAAGTGGGGGAATTACTTATGTAAAACTGAGCGAAGTGAAGAAAAACAAGAATTGGATAGACTTATATAAGGTCATATTCTCAAAGGCTACTTGTGAACATGCAGGAACACCAGATAGAAATGGAATGTATAGAGTGTTCTCTACAATGAAGATATTGAAGCCGAATGAGATCTGTACACAAAGCTATCTTGTTGGTGGCGTATTCGAGAATGTTGAAGAAGCGGTAAATTACCTTACGTATCTCAAAACGAAATTTGTACGTGGCTTAATTCTTCCAACATTAACCTCGCAAGATTTGTCAGCAGACAAATTCATGTTTGTTCCCCTCCAAGACTTCACCAAACCTTGGACAGACGAAGAACTCTACAAGAAATACAACTTGTCAGATGAAGAAATCGCTTTTATCGAGTCGATGATAAAACCAATGGAATAAAAAGGACTAGATTTTGATGAAATAAGCATAGAAGTTTTTTCCTTGTCGAACTTATTTATCATCATAATGTCCATAAGCAGAAAGCACGTCAACATGAACTATCGTATCAAAAATCTCATAGATCAAACGATGTTTCTTGGTGATGCGACGACTCCACAATGTGCCTCCGCTTCCCTTCAGTTGTTCTGGCTTTCCTGTGCCTGTCTGCGGATGGTCGTAAAGTTCAGCAATGAGTACAAGAGCCTTTTTGTAGGCTTTGGGATCACTCTCGCTCAACACTTTAAGGTATTCTTGAGCCTGTGGCTTAATCTCGACAATGTAACGGCTCATAAACTGCAAATGTATTGCTATTCATTGAGGAGAGGGAAAGAAGAATGAATTCACAAAAAGTTTAGTGAAAGAGTGGAATATTCTGTAAAGAGTTTGTTTTGTTAGATTAAATTTTATACTTTTGCAGCGATTTGTTAAATGCGGTTTTATAAAACAAGCCTTTTAGACAGATGAGCATAACAAGAAATACGTTGAAGCAAGTGATGCTTGACAACCAGAAGGATGTGGAACAGTACGACATCTTTCCTCGTCATTATGACCTCGAAAATTTTCCGTTAATGATATTTGTGGGAGTCAGACGTTCCGGCAAATCTTTCCTCCTCTTCCAGAAGATGCGGCAGCTGCTGGCCGACGGCAAGGGGTGGGACGAAATGCTCTATCTGGACTTTGAGGACACCCGGCTGGAGGGTTTTTCTGCCGATGACTTCAATCTGATATTGGAGTGCCATCAGGAGATGTACGGAAAACGCCCCATGCTGTTTCTTGACGAAATCCAGAATGTGGATGGCTGGCAGAAGTTTGCCCGCAACCTGGCAGACAAGAAATACAGCGTATTCATTACGGGCTCGAATGCTAAGATGCTGTCGAAGGAGATCATGTCTGCATTGGGCGGACGCTACTTGCCTGTAGAAGTATATCCCTTCAGTTTTAAGGAATACCTGTCTTATATTGGTGTAGCCTATGACGACTTGGCTCTGACGGCTACAGAATCAAAGGCGCGGTTTATGAAGGCGTATGGTGAGTACTTTACTTGGGGAGGTTTGCCAGAGTCTATCAAACTGCCTGTGAAGCGAAACTATCTGTCGAGTGTCTTCCAAAAGATATACCTTGGTGACATCGTGCAGCGCAACGGAATATCCAATCCACGCCTGCTTCAGTTGATGATTAAAAAAATGGCTGAAAGCGTCATGCAGCCTGTATCATACAATCGCATATCGAAGATCCTTTCAAGCGTGTCGGGTAAGATTAGCGTTCCTACGGTATCAAACTATATCAGTTATTCCGAGGATGCGTGGTTGCTGCTTCGTCTGAGGAATTTTGCGTCATCGTTCAGCGACAGGGAAAGCATCTGTAAATATTACTTCATAGACAACGGTTTGCTGACATTGCAACTGTTGGGTGCAGACACAATCTTGCTTGAAAACATGGTAGCCCTATCTTTGTTCCGCAAGTATGGACACGACGAGGACAACGAACGAGTTTTCTACTACAATGTCAATGTTGAAGTGGATTTCTATGTGCCGGAGGACGAACTGGCCATACAAGTATCGTATTCTATAGCCGATACGGAGACAGAGAAGCGGGAAAAAGAACCATTGGAGAAACTTCCAAATGTGCATGCTTGCCGTAGGCGCATCATCATCACCTATGACGAAGAAGGCACGCTGACTGATAAACATGGCACCATAGAGGTTATTCCATGCTGGAAATGGCTGCTGAACTTGGATCAAGGGAAGCTGCTCTGATCATCCTACGATATTCGACAACGCTTTGCGAAGCGTATCGAGCTGCGCTCGAAGTTACTCACAAAAGGGAGATGTATGAAAAAGATATTACTACTGATTGTTACGTTTTTGATGGTGACCACTGTGTGGTGTCAAGATGCCGAACCGAAAAGGAAGAAGGTGGCAGTGGTGCTGAGTGGCGGTGGTGCCAAGGGTATGGCGCACATTGGAGCGCTGAAAGTGATTGAACGGGCGGGCATTCCTGTGGATATTGTCACGGGCACCAGCATGGGCAGCATCGTGGGTGGACTCTATTCGATTGGGTACAATGCCAACATCCTTGATTCGTTGGTGCGCACCATCGACTGGAACTATACCCTCTCCGACCGTGAGGACATGAGTCAGCAAAGTCTGCGTGACCGTGAGAAGCAGAACACCTACGCATTCTCACGAGGATTCACGTTGGGCAAGAGCAACAGCAACGATGGCGGTATCATCAAAGGGCAGAACCTCGCACAGCTGTTCCAGAAACTCTGTTTGGGGTATACAGACTCGTTGGATTTCGACTCACTTCCCATTCCCTTTGCCTGTGTGGCGACCGACATCATTGACAATACAGAACATGATTTTCATGCAGGCCGTTTGCCACAGGCCATGCGTGCCTCGATGGCGATTCCAGCTGCCTTCTCCCCTGTACGCATCGGTGATAAGGTGCTGGTGGATGGTGGTTTGAGGAACAACTACCCAGCCGACATCGCCCGTGAGATGGGTGCCGACATCATCATTGGTGTGACCGTTCAGGGTGCACCCAAGACGAGTGAGGATCTGGGACACACCATCAGCATCCTCAGCCAGATTATCGATGTCAACTGTAAGAACAAATACGATGAGAACTTGGCCATCACCGATGTGCCTATCCGTGTGAACACCGAGGGGTACAATGCTGCCAGCTTCACCGACAATGCCATCAACGAACTCATCCGACGAGGCGAGGAAGAAGCGATGAAACACTGGGATGAATTGATTGCCCTTAAACGGAGAATCGGTATCAGCGACGATTTCAAACCCACCATCCTCACCCCAAAAAGTGCGTCCGTGCTGACGGAGAAGGTGAAGGTCAAGGGCTTTGTCTTTGAGAATGTTACACCTCACGATGAGCACTTCATCCGTTCAAAGTTCCATCTGAGCAGATACGACAGCATCGACTCCCGTCAGGAGGAGAAGATTGCCACCTCCATGCGTGTGGACCTCTTCTATCAGACGGTCGATACCCGTTCCATTCAGGAGGGTGACGGCTACATCCTCTACTTCACTGCTGGCAACAAAAAGACCAGTCAAGTGAACCTGGGTGGACGCTTTGACACGGAAGAGATTTTGGCGCTGCAGGTCAATGCCGACCATCCGCTTTCGACAGCTATCCCTATCGACATGGATGTGACCCTCCGACTGGGTAAACGCATCATGGGAAAGGGGGAACTGACCTTCCATCCACGCAGTTTCACCCGACCCAGCATCTCCTATGTCTATCGCCACAACGATATGGACATCTACCAAGAAGGTGAACGAGACCACAGCTTCAAGTACAACCATCACCAGACGAACCTGACGCCTTTCAACTTCAACGTGCGCAACTTCAATCTGCAAACCACCCTCCGATGGGACTACATCCACTTCCTTGGCAACATCCTGACCACGGGTAACAAGTCCATCAAACTGGATAACGACCACTATATCAGCTATCGCGCCATGGTCAAGTATAACTCGGAGGACAACTGGAACTTCCCTACGATTGGTTCACGTTTCAATATGGAATATGCCTACGTGACCGACAACTTTGCCGAGATGAACAAGAAGGCAGGTGTGAGCGAAATCAATGCCAACTGGCGCACCTCCATCCCCTTCAACAAGCGGTTTACCTTGCAACCTCTGCTCTATGGCAGATGCCTTTTCGGAGCGAATATTCCCGTCATCTATGGCAACACCATCGGAGGGGAGTGGTTCGGACACTACGTGGAGCAGCAAATGCCCTTTGCGGGAGTGGGCAACCTCGAATATACCGACAGGCACTTCCTCGCCCTGCAAATACAGGGACAGCAGCGACTTTTCACCAACCATTTCATCCTCTTACGGGTGGCAGCAGCACAACATGACGAGGCGTTCAAGCATGTGTTCGAGCACAAAACGATGCTGGGTGGTCAACTCGCCTACTACTACAACACCGTCGTCGGTCCGTTAGGCGCCACGATGGGCTATACGAACGAGACCAAGAAGGTACACCTCTATCTCAACCTCGGTTTTGAGTTCTGAACAGCAGCAAATTGACAGTCTGCCTTGTATTTTCTGCCCTATAAATACAATAATGTGGGGATTTCTACGTTTATGATGATAGAAATATGTAAGAGAGAGGATTGACTCCTCACACAATAGATGTAGAAACTTGAAGCAGACACTTCGAAATATATTATATATCTTATTGGTAATGACGAGCATAAGTGCTATTGCAGAAGTGAGCAATAGCCGTTTGTTCTCGTCAGTAGCTGTTGTGTCTGAAAAAGAGGATGCGCCAAGCGAGGATGTTGCATCGGCCGACACCGTCAAGGTGAAGAAGACGGATTACCCCCAAGACGTGCATGGAGAAGAGTTTCCGATGGATCTTCGAGACCCCGACAACTTGAAGCCCGACACCGCCATATATGATGAAAAATCAGGCTATTACAAGGTGGGAACCAAGTTGGGCAACAACTTCTTGAGCCAACCTTGGATGATGACCCCTGAAGAGTACATGAGGTGGTCGGAACAGAAGTCATTCAACAACTATTTCAAGGTGAGAAACGACTCGCTGTTTGTCACGAAGGGCAAGGAAAAGTTTGACTTCACCAACATGCACTTCGACTTGGGGCCTGCGGAAAAGATTTTCGGTCCTGGCGGCGTGCAAATCAGCACACGAGGTAGTGCAGAACTCAAATTCGGCTACAACTACAAATTTATCGACAACCCATCGCTGTCGGAGCGCAACCGCACCACCAAATCCTTTGATTTTGACGAGAAAATCAACGTGAACGTCGATGCGAAGGTGGGCGACAAGATGGATTTCCACATCAGTTACGACACCGAAGCCACCTTCGATTTTGACTCCAAGAACCTGAAACTCGCCTACGAGGGCAAGGAGGACGAGATTGTCAAGAAGTTGGAAGGCGGTCATATCGAGTTCCCCACCAACTCCAGCCTCATCAAGGGTTCTCAAGCCTTGTTTGGTGTGATGGCCGACCTTCAGTTCGGTCGTCTCAGATTGCAGACAGTCGTCAGCCAGAAGAAATCCGTGTCAAAGACCGTCGGCAGCCAAGGCGGAAGCCAGTTGTCCACTTTCGAAATTCAAGCCTACGACTACGACGAGAACCGCCACTTCTTCCTGGCGCACTACTTCCACGACACCTACGACAAGGCTTGTTCTACCCTGCCTAACATCACCAGTGGCATCACCATCAACAGAATTGAACTCTGGGTGACCAACACGGGCGGTTCAACTGAAAACACACGCAACATCATCGGTTTGGTCGATTTGGCTGAAGGTCAGAAGATTACTAACAGCAACTGGGCATCATCCGGCACCTCCTTCCCAAGCAATGCCAGCAACACGCAATACTCCCACATGGTGAACACCTACAGCAATGCGCGCTATTCCGACCAAACCAGTTCTGTGCTTGACCCCGTCATGAAGGGCGGCATCGAGTACGAGAAAGTGGAGAATGCGCGTTTGCTCACTTCATCAGAATACACGTTGAACAAGCACTTGGGCTACATCAGCCTGAAATCCACACTCCAAAGCAACCAGGTGTTGGCTGTGGCTTATGAGTACACTTACAACGGACAGACCTACCAGGTGGGCGAATTCTCTTCCGACCTGAAGGACAACGACAAGGCGCTGTATGTCAAACTCTTGAAGAACACGAGCAACTCTCCACGCATCGGCAACTGGGACTTGATGATGAAGAACGTGTATAGCCTGAATGCCCAGTCGGTGCAGCGAGAAAAGTTCAAACTGGACATCAAGTTCCTGAGTGATACTACAGGTGTGAGCCTCAGTTACATACCGGAAGACCCGTTCAAGCAGACAACCCTGCTGAAGATGATGAACCTGGACCGCCTGGACAACAACGAGAAGACAAACCCCAACGGCAAGTTTGACTTCATAGAGGGCTATACCATACAAGCCAGCACCGGCCGCATCATCTTCCCTGTCGTCGAGCCTTTCGGCGACTGGCTGCGACAGAAATTAGGCAACGATGCCTTGGCTGACAAATACTGCTATGACGCCCTCTACGACTCGACAAAGACCACGGCTCGCCAAATTGCTGAAAAGAACAAATTCACGCTGACTGGTGAATACAAGGCCACCAATGGAAGTGTGATAGACCTGGGCAGTTCTTACATTCCGCAACACTCTGTGGTGGTCACCGCTGGAGGTGTCACCCTCACAGAGGGCAGCGACTACACGGTCGACTACCGTAATGGTACCGTCACCATCATCAACCAAAGCATTCTTGATGCCGGAACCAACGTGAGCGTCAGCCTCGAAAGCCAAGAAGACTACTCGCTGATGCGCAAGACCATGCTGGGCTTGAACTGGGAATACGACTTCTCCAAGAACTTCAACATCGGAGGTACCTATCTCAAAGTCAGCGAAAAGCCTCTGACCAGCAAAGTGGCCATGGGAAGCGAGCCTCTCAACAACACGTTGTGGGGACTCCACATGAACTGGAAACAGAACTCGCAGTGGCTCACCAACATGCTGGACAAGTTGCCTTTCCTCCACCTCAGCGCCCCTTCCAGCATCTCCTTCACAGGAGAGTATGCACAACTCAAGGCCGGCACTGCCAGCGGCACACAGGGCAACGCCTCCTATCTGGACGACTTTGAAGCCACCAAGATGCCTATTGACGTGAGCAACCCGAAGGAGTGGGTGCTCTCGTCCACACCTTCCCATCTCGAATACGGCAAACTCACCAATGATGTGAAGTATGGCTACAATCGTGCCCGATTGGCTTGGTACAACATCGACCCTCTCTTCACCCGCCGTTCTTCATCGCTCACACCCAGCCACATCAAGAGCGACCTTGACCAGCTCTCGAACCACTATGTGCGAGAGGTCTATGTAAGAGAGGTCTACCCCAACCGCGACACCAACACGGGCGAAAGCAACACGCTCAGCATCCTGAACCTGGCCTACTACCCCAGCGAACGAGGTCCTTACAACCTCGACACCGACGTGGACGCCAATGCGCATCTGAACGACCCTCAGAAACGATGGGGCGGTATGATGAGGAAACTCGACACAAGTGACTTTGAGACCAGCAACGTGCAGTACATCGAGTTCTGGATGCTCGACCCCTTCATCTACACGAAAGACGACCATCGTTACGGCGGCGACTTCTACATCAACTTGGGCGACATCAGCGAGGACGTGCTCAAAGACGGAAAGAAAGCCTATGAAAGCGGTATGCCTGTCAACAGTGCTTCCACCTACACGGAGACCACCTGGGGACGTGTTCCAAGCGAGAAATCGGTCATCTACTCCTTCTCCAACGAAAGCGGTGCACGTCCACGCCAAGACATCGGTCTGAACGGCCTTGTCGATGCCGACGAACGTACCTTCGGCATCTATTCCGACTATCTGAATGCCATGCAGGGAAAAGTAAGTGCAGCTGCCTACGACTCCATCTACAACGACCCCGCAGGCGACGACTACCACTACTTCCGCGGAAGCGACTTCGATGCCAATCACACCTCCATTCTCGACCGCTACAAGTTCATCAACTCACCCGAGGGCAACTCACCCAACACCAGCGAATCGAGAGAGAGTTACTCCACTGCCTACAAGAGCACTCCTGATGCGGAGGATGTCAACTCCGACTACACCATGAACGAATACGAGAACTTCTACGAGTACCACGTCAGCCTCCGTCCAGAAGACATGCAAGTGGGACGTAACTTCATCGTTGATTCTCGTGAAACGTCGGTCGGACTGCGCAATGGCAACAAGGAGCAGGCCACCTGGTATCTCTTCCGCATCCCCGTTGACGAGTACGAAGGAAAAGAAGGCAGCATCAACGACCTCAGCAGCATCCGCTTTATGCGTATGTACATGACTGGATTCCAAGAGCCTATTGTCGTGCGTTTGGCGAACCTCGACCTCGTGCGCGGAGAATGGCGCAACTACACCCAACCGCTCTACACTGGCACAAAACCCAGCGTGAGCGGTAGCATCGTTCCCTCTGCCGTCAACATTGAGGAAAACAACGACAAGACCCCTGTCAACTACGTGTTGCCACCAGGCATCACCCGTGTGCTTGACCCGTCTCAGCCCCAACTCTCGCAAGAGAACGAACAAGCGTTGGCACTCACTGTTGAGAACCTCGCTACAGGCGACGCACGTGCCGTCTATAAAACCATGAACATGGACTTCCGCAGTTACAAGCACCTGCAAATGTTCATCCACGCCAACGCCATGGAGGGTGACAACGAACTGCAAGACAACCAAATGAGCGTGTTCATGCGATTGGGCAGCGACTACAAGAACAACTACTATGAATACGAGATACCGCTGAAACTCACCCCCGCTGGCCATTACGACACCTACACCGCCCAAGGATGCAAGGCTGTTTGGCCTGAAGAGAACATGCTCGACATCGATTTCAGCGTCTTCACCAACCTGAAGCATGAGCGTAACAAGGCTAAAGCCACAGGCGATGCAAGTTATACACAACTGTATTACGCTTACGACGAGAACAAGCCCAACAACAAAGTGAGCATCATTGGTAATCCCTCGCTCGGCGAGGTGAAAACCATGATGATTGGTGTGCGCAACAACGGACGCCGCACTGGCAGTGTGGAAGTGTGGGTGAACGAACTCCGCATGCAAAATTACAGCGATGAAGGTGGTTGGGCTGCCCAAGGCAATCTGAATGTACAACTCTCCGACCTCGGTTCCATCAATGTAACCGGACATGTCGAGACTGCAGGTTTCGGTGGTTTGGAGGAGCATGTGAACGAGCGCCGCAAAGACAACCTCTACGAATGGAGCATCACCACACAAATCGAACTCGGAAAGTTCTTCCCCGAGAAGTGGAAGATGACCCTCCCCCTCTATTATTCCTACTCCTGGCAGAAACTCTCACCCAAGTACAACCCGTTCGACAGCGACATGTTGCTCAAGGACGCCCTGAACGAATGTGCCACCAAAGCCGAACGCGACTCGCTGAGCAGCCTGACCGAGAGTATCGTGAAGAACAAGAACTTCTCTTTGGCCAACTGGCATTCAGGTGTACAAAGCCGTAAGCCTATGCCTTACGACCCAGCCAACTTCTCTTTCAGTTACAGTTACAGCCAGCGATACAAGACTGGTGAAACGACGGTCTATGAGAACGAGGAGAACTGGAAACTCAACATGTCATACAACTACTCGCCGAAGTACAAGGCCTGGGAGCCTTTCAAGAAACTAAAGGGCAAATCAAAGTGGCTGGATATTCTCAAGGCACAGAACCTGCAATGGCTGCCACAGAGCATCTCGTTCAACACAGACCTCACACGCAGTTATTATGAGTTCCAAGAACGCGACATCGACGCTGGCACCAAACTGCCAGTGGTCTTCTCCGACCAGATTCTGTGGAACCGCGACCTGACCGTCAAGTGGGACATCTTCAAGGCCCTCAAGATGTCGTGGACCTCTTCCACCCACGCAGAGATAGAAGAGCCTTATACCGTGGTGAACAAGCATCTCTATCCCGACGAGTATTCCGCATGGAAAGACTCCGTGCTCCGCAGTCTCCGTTCCTTCGGTCGTCCACTCACTTACCGCAGCACCTTCACTGGCTCCTATCAAGTGCCATTCAACAAGATTCCTATCTTCGATTGGGTGACAGCCGACGGCTCTTACAACTCGAACTACAACTGGACACGTGGCACCGAACTCGAAGACGGCACCTCGCTAGGACACACCATCAGCACCCAACGCACCATCAACATCAATGGTCGCCTCAACTTCGAGACACTCTACAAGAAGTGGAAGTTCCTGGCTGACACTGAGAAACGCTTCTCGGGAAGTGGCAACAACGGGCTGGGTAGTCGTAACAGCAGGACTGCCACCACCAAAACCATCAAGAAGAAAGATGGAAAGGACAACAAAGACGAGAAAAATGGGAAAGACGACAAGAAAGATGATGGCAAAAAGACAGCCAGCACCACAAAGACAAGAGGGTTCACCAAAGAAGTGACGCTCAATGACTCCACCAACGTGGAAGTGAAACATGGGCAGAACTCCAAACGTCTTTCTGTACGCGCTACAACGGAAAAGGGCCGGACATACAAACTGAAGTACAAGAAGATGGATGCAAACACCATCTTGGTGAAGAACCATGACACCATCCCCGTGAAGATTCATGTGGTGGCCAAGAAGCCACTTGACGACCTCACATGGTACAAGACCGCTCAGATCTTCGCACGCGGTCTCATGACTGTACGCAACATCAGCATCTCATACCGTAACACCTATGCCCTCACCTTGCCAGGTTTCCGCACTGAGATCGGCGATGCCTTTGGTCAGAAGCGTCAGAACGGCATGCTCTCCCCAGGATTGGGTTTTGCCTTCGGTACGGTCGATGACAGCTACATCAATCGGGCTGCCCGCAACGGATGGCTCATGCAGAACGACTCCAACATCACCACCCCTGCCACCACAGCCTCGATGGAAGACCTCCAGTTGAAAGCCACCCTCGAACCTTTCAAAGACTTCAAGATAGACCTGAATGCAAGCCGAACCATCAACAAGACCAAGAGCATACAGTTCATGTATGAAGGTATGCCACGCACCCAAAGCGGCAGTTTCTCCATGACCGTCATCTCTATCGGTTCAGCCTTCGAATCGGGTGGCAGCATCAACAACAACTACCATTCCAAGCATTTCGACAAATTCTTAGCCAACCTGCCTGTCATCCAAAATCGCCTTGAACAGAAATACGCCAATGCCACCTATCCAAAAACCGCTGGCACAGAATGGGCTGGCAAGGCATACGACCCTATGAACGGAGGTGTCCAACTCTATTCTGCCGATGTGATGGTACCAGCATTCCTGTCCACCTACTGCGGAAAGAACGCTCTCTCCGCACCGCTCGACATCTTCCCCACTCTGGCTCGGCTCATGCCTAACTGGAGCGTCAAATACAGCGGTCTGATTAAACTCTCCCCATGGCTTTCCGACCACTTCAAGAGTTTCAACATCAACCATGCCTACAAGAGCATCTACGCTGTCGGAGCTTACAACTCCTACTCCAATTTCATGGAATACATGGGCGAATGGGGCTTCATCAAGGATGTCACTACAGGCAACCCTGTGCCCAGTTCCATGTACAACGTCTCCACGGTCAGCATCAACGAGAGTTTCTCTCCGCTCATTGGAGTGGACATGACCTTCAACAGCGGCATGACTGCCAAACTCGAATACCGCAAGACACGCACCCTCAACCTGTCCATGACCTCCGTCGCACTGACCGAGAACTTCTCCAACGACTTCGTGATCGGTATGGGTTATAAATTCAAGGATCTCAACCTTTTCGGTGCAAAATCCATTCAATCCGATGAGGGTCGCAAGTCCCGTAAGTCAAAAGGGAAGGGCAAGAATAACAACAACGACAAGAACAGCAGTAGCCGAACCAGTGCCCGTACACGAGGGGTGAGCCACGACCTCAACCTCCGTGCCGATTTCTCCTACCGTCTGCAGAATGCCCTCAACCGCAACATCCAGACCTCTGTCACTACTGCCACAGGCGGTGCTACCGCTTATAAACTAGCCATCGCTGCCGACTACACTTTCAGCCGACTCCTCACGCTGTCAGGCTTCCTCGACTGGCAACGCAATGTGCCTCTGGTTTCACAATCCTCCTATCCCACCACCACTGCCGACTTTGGTGTCAGCATGAAGTTCTCTTTGACAAGATAATACTTTCTTCTTCATTCTCATGCCTCCATGTAACATTCGCAAAAATACCTGCAACATGGAGAAAGGTGTCTTTGGAAATTTTTGACGTACATTTGCACACAAAACCCAAAATCATCATTTTATGAGAACGATCTTTACCAAATTGTTGCTTGCCGTGCTGCTGTTGGTAGCCGTGCAAACAGTAAGCGCACAAGAGCGCCGACCCATTGACTCAAAACACCCCATGTGGCTCATCCATGTGGATGTGTGGAATCAGGCAGACCCACAGAAAATCATCGACTTGATTCCCGACGACATCAAGCCGTATGTGTGCATGAACCTGTCGCTTTCATGCAGTTACAAGACTGACAAAAACGTCTACGAGAAACCACAAAATGCAGTCCGCACCTTTAGGTCATGGGCATCTGTGTGTCAACACAACGGCATGTGGTTCACTTGCCAGCCAGCCAGTGGTGGTCACACCCACATTCAAGACGACGACCTGGAAACTTTCGAATACTTCTTCAAGACCTACCCCAACTTCCTCGGTTGGAACTATGCCGAGCAGTTCTGGGGCTTTGACGCAGCAGGCGATAAGAGTTCAAGTTCGCAAGAATCACGCATCGCCTTGTTTGCAAAACTGGTGCCCATGCACCACAAGTATGGCGGCGTCCTCACCATCTCCTTCTGTGGTAACATCTGGAGTCATCTTCTCAATCCCGTGGGCATGATGAAGCGCAACAAAGACCTGCTGAAAGCTTGCCAAGACTATCCAGAAGCCATCCTGTGGCTCTATAAGTACACCACTTCCTCCTGCTTCTACAACAACGAGAGTGTCACCTGGTCACCCTTCATTTCGGGTTTGGCCAAGAACTATGGCGTGCGCTATGACAACTGTGGTTGGAACGGTGCTACAAACGACCTTGTTGGCGAGGGATTATGCAAATATCCCGTGTCTGCTGGCATCGGCACGGTAATGGAGCAGACCTGTGTGAACGGTGGTGCTGTGTGGGACGGCCCTGAATTGATTTGGACAGAGGACTTCCAGAATAAACCAGAAACAACCGTAAATGGTTACACACGCCGCAACTGGGCCAAATATCCAGGGTTCGACAATGCATGGATTGACATGTTCCGCAAGATTATCGACGGCACCATGTACATTCCCACCCGTGAAGAAGTGGTGGCAAAAACAAAGATTGCAGTCATCAACGACATTTCATCAGGCACCGACGAAGAGAAGTATGCCGCTTGGGGAGACCTCTACGATGGAGTCTACAAGCAAACCGACCCCTTCAACAGAAGTGATGGACGGTGGATGAACAACTACTGCTACTTCAAGAAGACAGGTCGCTATGGAGCCATCCCTGTTTGCCTCAGCCTGTATGATGAAACAGCAAAGACCATTCCCCTACAGATCAAGAAGAGTGCCGTTAAAAATGGCACAAAATGGTCTTCACAAACGCTCAAGACAAGAGACTTCAACAAATACTATCCCGAAGTGAGCACAGGCGACCTCTACGTCAACCGCTACAAAAACCAACTGGTCACCTACACGCCCTACTCCTACCTGAACAAGAAGACCACCGCAACAGCCTCCATCCCCCTGCAGTACAACACCTGCGAGACATTGGAACTGACTTACGGAAAACTGAGCAGCGGCATCATTCACGAGCATGCCGACCACATCGACTTCTATCTGAACAACTACCGAACTGACTCAATGACTAAGGTTCTTGACAAGATTGTCGTGAAAGGTGCCACAGCCGAACCCACTTTCACCACGAAGAAACGTGGCGCTGCAACCTTGAGCACCACATCTGAATGGGATGCCGAAACAGGAACGTTCACACTGAATGTGAGCCACATGGGTCCTATTGACCTGACCATCAACTGTGAAGGTGCAGCCACAGAGCGCAGCACCGACGAAGTGAGCCAGACACCCCTCACCGAAGACCTGCCCAAGCAGCCAGAGGAGTTCCATGGAGCCATCACCATCGAGGCTGAGGACATGGACTACAAGAGCATAAAAGCCTGCTGCGGTACAAGCAATGGCAACATCCCACTCAACATGTACCCCAACATGCGTGGACATGCCGGTATGGGCTTTGTAGAGATGGGCACCAACACATCTGGAGCACTCAAACACATCATCAACATCAAGGAAGCAGGCACCTACAACGTGACCATTCGTTACACTTCGCCTAACAAGGGAGGCAGTTTGGCTGTATCCATCAACGGACGAAAGACGCTCAAGTATGACAAGACGGCACAAAACGAGTGGAAGACCATCACGTGCAGCACAGAGATGAAAGCAGGTAACAACACACTCATCATCACCAACACGGGTGGAGTTTCCCTCTTCATTGACAACGTAACCTACACCCCTGCCGACGTAGCAGCACCAAAGTACGGTGTCTTCATCCGTGAAACAGCCGAGGGAACCATCACCTCCAATGTGAGCGAAGCCGAAGAGGGAGAGGAAGTGACGCTGACCATCACACCTAATGAGGGTTATGGCATCAAAGCCCTGAAGGTCATCAACTCCGTCTTCTACACGCAGGATTTGACCATCCCCGTAGATCTGGGCGCCACTGAGGTGACTTTCAACATGGTAGACGACAACATGACTATCCTGCCCATTTTCTCTACCTACGACCCAACAGCCATCTACATGCTTGATTTCAGCGAAGTGCTGAATGGTGACTTCCCCAAAGGATGGCGCACCACCGATGGCACCAATGTGCGTGAATATCCAACCACCAACAGTACGGGTCCACGCACCATGACTGGTTTCACAGGCTATCAAGGCAAGGCGCTCTACTGGCGCAACACCAGTGCTGAGTACGGACGTCAGACGCAATATCCCCTGACTCTGGAGCCTGGCACCTACGAGCTGACCTTTGCCAGTGCCGCATGGAAGGGAACACCTGCGTATCAAGTGAACATTCTCAACAGCGAGAATGCCATCATAGCGTCATCAGACGCCTATACAGCAAGCCCCAACGTGAATGGAAGCACTTCTGGCAACATCTCCTCAGCCAAGCACAACACGCTGGCGTTCAAGGTGACGACAGCCGGCAATTATGTCATCCAGTTCGCATCCACCTCTGGCGGTTACACCGAATTCCTGCTGGCAGAGTGCAAGCTGAAGAAGCAGTCAGATGTCACCGACATACAGTCTGTAGGCGAAACCGCCACCGCACTCGAGGGCATCTACAATGCCGCAGGTGTACGCATCCCAGCCCTTCAGAAGGGACTGAACTTCGTCCGCACAAAGGATGGACAGACCAAGAAGATTATGGTGAAATAGATTGTCTTTTAGGAACTAAAGAGACAGTGGGGACTTGCGATTGCAAATCCCCACTGCTTTTTTCAAAAGTCCTTCCTATTTCAAGTTTCGCAAGTGCTCAACTTGTAGAAGTTATAGGAGTCAAAGAAGTTATCGCTTCGCTCAGAAGTTATAGACATATGTTTGGCTATTAGTTTAAGTATCGTCTTTAACTCCTTTAACTTCTATAACTTCTCTAACTTCTTTAATATCTTTATCTTCTTATTTCAAGAAGTTGAACACTCCTATCTGATCCAGGAACACAAGACCGATGGCCAAAGGAGCAATGTAACGAAGAGAGAACACCAGCAGTTTGAAGTAAGGAGTCTTCAAGTCGCCGCCGTTGCTGATTTCATCGCGATACAACTGCCTGTCAAGCACCCATCCGGCAAAGAGGCTGATGAGCAAGCCACCCAGCGGCAGCAGCACCATGCCTGAGAAGTCGTCGAACAGGGAGAAGATGTTGCGGTCGAACAACTGAATGCCGCTCAAAGGACCGAAAGAGAGGGAACAAAGGGTACCCAACACCACGATGGTCAACGTGACAATCGTGGCTCCTTTCTTGCGCGACATCTTGAACTCCTCGGTCACATAGGCAGTCGCCACCTCATGCAACGAGATAGCACTCGTGAGTGCTGCCACGAAAAGCAGGAAATAGAACAATGTGGAGAACACCACGGCCAGCAAGGTGCCGTCGCCAAACGCCTGTTGGAAGACGTTGGGCAGTGACACAAAGGTGAGGCCAGCACCCACACCCACCTCGTTGGGATTCATGCCGATATTGAACACCGATGGGAAGATGATGAATCCTGCCATGATGGCGATGACGGTGTCGATGATGCTCACGTTCACCGCTGATTTAGCCAAAGGAGTCTTCTTGTCGAAATAACTGGCATAGGTGCAAAGGCAGCCCATGCCGAGACTCAACGAAAAGAATGCCTGTCCCATTGCCTGCAGGATGACGGTGCTGTCCACCTTGCTCCAGTCGGGTTTCAGCAGAAACTCCACACCCTTTGATGCGCCAGGCAGACAGATGGAGCACACCGTCAGCACCACCGTGATGACGAACAAGGTGGGCATCATCACTTTGGCCGACTTCTCGATGCCCAACTTCACGCCACGAATGATGACAAAGTGGATGATGGCAATGAAGAAGAAGAGCCAGAACGTGGGCATCCAGGGATTGGACACAAAGGCATTGAAGATATTCTCGTATTGCGTTGCAGGCGCTTCATAGAACGCGTTGATGGCCGAAAGGAAGGTGTAGTGCATCGTCCATGCGCCCACCACGACGTAGTAGCACAGGATGAACCAGCCCGTGAAGACACCCAGTCGTCCCACCCACTTCCAAGGTGAGCCAGCTGAGAGGATGCGGTATGCGCCGGCCGTGTTGGCATGAGTGTGGCGTCCGATGAGGAACTCGCTGATCATGATGGGCAAACCCAAAACGAGGATGCAAAGCACATAGATGATGATGAACGCCGCACCACCATTCTGACCTGTCTCGATGGGGAAACGCCAAACATTACCAAGTCCCACGGCTGAACCTGCCGCCGCAAGGATGGCTCCTACTTTCGAACCGAAATTTTCTCGTTCCATAACTTGTTGAGATATATGCACAGCAGGACGCTAACGGCCGCGCCGATTGCATCTGCCTCGAAATCAAGCCATTCACCAGAGCGGCACGTGGTCAGGTAGGCTTGCACCAACTCCATCACGCCACCCAGGGCTATCGAATAGAGCAACATGATGCCGCGAGCCTTCCACGAGAACGTCCGTTTGTTCCTCACCACATGATCTATCCACATGACAAACACCAGACCGCCATACATGACCATGTGCACCCATTTGTCCATCAGGGGCACATCGCCCAATGGCGGATGCTCGGGGATGGGGATGGTGCTCAGCGTGACGATGAAGGCCGTCACCAGCGTGGTGAACAGATATTCTTTCAATTTCATAACCGTTCTGTTGGGTCGTCCGACCGTTCATAATCCACTTCGTCCTTCCACAATTTGTAAGGTCGGCGCAACATGTACTTATTGTAGTAATGGTAATCGCCCGTCACTTCCTTGCCCAGAAAGTCCGGCTTCTCGTAGGGCTCATTCTCGCTCTCCAACTCAATCTCTGCCACCACCAGGCCCTCATTGTCGCCAAAGAACTCATCCACCTCAATCGTGTGCTTGCCGTTCCTGATGAGGTAGCGGTCCTTGTTCACACGTCCAGGCATGCAGAGGCTCATCATCTCGCGGGCATCCTCCAGAGATATCTCCGTCTCAAACTCATAGCGCGCAAGCCCATCCTTTTTCGAAGGGCCTTTGATGGTCAGATAGCCCTTGTCATCGCGGATGCGCACCCGCACAGTTCTTCCCAGCTCTGTCGCAAAATACCCCTGCTCAATGTGGGTCTTGCTGTCCGCAAAAGGCTTCCATTCGCCCTTCACCAGAAACTTCCGTTCAATCTCAAGCCCCCCTCTTATCCCCCCATGGGGGGACGAACCATTCGGCTTGTTTGTGTTATCCGCCATTTTCTTCTATCTAAATTCTAATTAAACGCCCTAATTAAACGCCACCCTGCCTGCCGGCTCCTCCCCTTGGGGGAGGCTGGGAGGGGGTTCCTATTCTTCTGTTGCAAATTCCATGAGGTATGCCTTGATGAAGCCATCCAGTTTGCCGTCCATCACACCGCCCACATCGCTTGTCTGGAAGTTTGTGCGGTGATCCTTCACGCGGCGGTCGTCGAACACATACGAACGAATCTGGCTGCCCCACTCTATCTTCTTCTTGCCTGCCTCCACTTTTGCCTGTTCGGCCATGCGGTGCTGCAGTTCCTTATCGTAGAGCATGGAGCGCAGGAGCCTCAACGCGTTTTCCTTGTTTTTCGGCTGGTCGCGTGTCTCCGTGTTCTCGATGAGGATTTCCTCCTCCTCGCCCGTGTAGGGGTCTTTGTATTGGTATCTGAGTCGCACACCCGACTCCACCTTGTTCACGTTCTGGCCGCCTGCACCGCTGGAACGGAAGGTGTCCCAAGAGATGCGCGCCTGTTCTATCTCCACGTTGATGGTGTCGTCCACCAGCGGTGTCACAAACACGCTGGCGAAGGAGGTCATGCGCTTGCCCTGCGCGTTGTAGGGGCTGACACGCACCAGACGATGCACGCCGCTCTCGCCCTTCAGGTAGCCGTATGCCATCTCGCCCTGAATCTCCATCGTCACGGTCTTGATGCCCGCATCTTCACCGTCCTGGAAGTTGCTGATGGTCACCTTGTAGCCGTGTTGCTCGGCATAGCGCTGATACATGCGCATGAGCATCTGCGCCCAATCCTGCGCCTCGGTGCCGCCAGCACCTGCATTGATTTTCAGCACGGCATCCATGTTGTCGGCCTCGCCTTGCAGCATGTTCTTCAGTTCCAAGTCCTCCACGAGCGCCAGCGCCTTCGCATAGTAGTCGTCCACTTCCTCTTCGGTCGACATCTCCTCCTTGTAGAAGTCGAATGCCACCTCCGTATCGTCCGTCGCCGCCTTCACCTCGTTGTAGCCGTCAATCCACCGCTTCAGCGTCTTCACCTTCTTCATCTGCGCCTCAGCCGCCTTCTGGTCATCCCAGAAGCCCGGTGCCTGTGTGCGCAGTTCCTCCTCCTCCACTTCAATCAGCTTGCTGTCAATCTGCAAGTAACGGTGCAGTGCCACCGTCCTGTCTTTCAAATCCTTCAGTTGTTCTGCTGTAATCATAATTCTGTCATTTTGGCTGCAAAGGTACATAAAAAAAATGACTTTTCAGCCAGCCAGCGCAAAAAACATCCATCCTCCCCTTCTTTTCATCACGAAGAACAATAATGCCGATGCGAGAACGGAAAAATGGTCGTCGTGAGAGCGGAAATTTTACATTTTTGGCAGCGAAAATGTTACACTTGTAACAGTTCCAGTGTTACATTTGTAACAGTGCGTGTGTTACACTTGTAACAGTGCGTGTGTTACACTTGTAACATTTAAGGGTGTTACAAGCCGCAAAAAACGATGCCCCTTTTCCGTCACCGGCACATGAACCCTTGCCTCCTATACGGAGGCAGCATAAAAAAAGGCAAAACATCCCTGAAAACAAGTCTCCAAAGCAAAAAAGCAGGCGTTTTTTTGACTGAAACAAGAATTTGCCGTAACTTTGCACCCCAAATACAATGTACGCACACACAGGCGAACCACGAATTTAGATGAGACTCATCAAGCGACTAGACCTTTTCATCCTGAATAATTTCCTCACGCTGTTTGCAGGCACGTTCTGCATCAGTCTTTTTGTCGTCATGATGCAGTTTCTCTGGAAATACATCAACGACCTGGTGGGCAAAGGCCTCACGTTCGAAATCTACGCCAAATTTTTCTTCTATGCCGCCGAGACGCTGGTGCCGATGGCACTTCCACTGGCCATCCTGCTCGCCTCGCTCATCTCGTTCGGCAACATCGGCGAGCGCCTCGAACTGCTGGCCATCAAAGCCGCCGGCATCTCGCTGTTCCGCACCCTCCGGCCGCTCATCATCCTCGTCTCCCTCATGTCGCTGGGCTCCTTCCACTTCCAAAACAAGATTGCACCCGAGGCACAACAGAACCTCCTGCAACTGCTGACTTCGATGAAGATGAAGTCGCCCGAACTCGACATCCCCGAACGCGTCTTCTACGACGGCATCGAAAACATCAACCTCTACGTGGAGAGGAAGAACGAGGAGACTGGCATGCTGTACAACGTCATCATCTACAACCTGCAGGACGGGGTGAACAAGGCACACATCATCCTGGCCGACTCCGGACATCTGGAGACGACCAGCGACAAGATGCACCTGCTGCTACACCTGTATCAAGGCGAACAGTTCGAGAACCTGCAAAGCGACGCCCTGCAGGCACGCGATGTGCCCTACCGACGGGAGACCTTCGTGGAGAAGCACTTCATCATCGACTTCGACACCAACTTCAACATGGCCGACCAAGAAGAAGTGGCAGGCAGCGCGATGACAAAGGACATGAACAAACTGGTGCACGACATCGACTCGATGGAGACCTACTACGACAGTTTGAGCACCGTCTTCAAGGCCGACATGCAGCGCAGCGCATTGAACATCCCCCACAAGACACGGCTCTCCGATTACGACTCGATGGCCATCGCCCACATGAAAGACACCCTGCGCCGCTCGTTGGAGAAGGAGGAAAAGATTGCCCTCACCCGCAAAGCCGAAAGAAGCAGGACGGTGCCCGTTGCAAGCGTGAACATCGACTCCATCATGAGCCAGGTTGACCCGCAGCAGAAACAGCGCATCGTGATGGCAGCCCTGCAGAAAGCGGGATTCCAGGAAATGGACGTCAGTTACAAAACCGATGTGATAGAATGGGGCGACAAGCAGATACGCCGCCACTGGATACAATACTGGCAGAAAATCACCATGTCGCTCGCCTGCCTGATGTTCTTCTTCATCGGCGCGCCCCTCGGCGCCATCATCCGCAAGGGCGGCTTGGGCTTCCCCGTGGTGGTGGCGGTGATTATCTTCATCGTTTACTACATCATCAACACATTCGGCATGAAGGTGAGCCGTGAAGGAGAAATGCCCGTGTGGCTGGGCATGTGGCTCAGCACCATCGTGCTCGCACCGCTGGGTGTGTTCTTCACCGTCAAGTCGAACAACGACTCCGCAGTCTTCAACTTCGATGCCTATGTGAACATCTGGAAACGGCTGCTGGGCATACGCCCCAAGCGCAACATCACCCGCAAGGAGGTCATCATCCACGACCCCGACTACACAGACATGCACCAGACGCTGGACACACTCATCACGACCAGCCGCCAATATCTGGGCACGCTGCCACGCTCGACGTTCTTCGGGTATATGGCTTACATCCTGCGCTACTGGTTCTCGAAACGTGAGGACATGAAAGCGGAGGGCATCATGCTGATGACGGAATATGTGGTGGAAGTGCTCTCCAACAGCAAAGACCGCCAGGTGCTCAAGTGGCTCAACGGCTATCCCGTGATGGACACCCGCTCGTTCCGCTTCTACAGGCGCCGGCGCAAAGACCTCAGAGCCGTCATCAAGTATTCAGAGAAAATTAACCAATACATCATCACCCACATACTTAACGAATCCACGAAATAAACAATATGAGCAAATCTTTTCACTTCAGCACAATAGAAGAAGCCATTGAGGACTTCCGACAAGGAAAGTTCGTCATTGTCGTCGACGATGAAGACCGCGAGAACGAAGGCGACTTCATCACACCGGCCGAGATGATCACCCCCGAGAAGGTGAACTTCATGCTCCGCGAGGGACGAGGAGTGCTCTGCGCACCCATCACCATCTCACGCGCCAAGGAACTGGAATTGCCCCATCAGGTGGAAGAGAACACCTCGATGCTCGGCACCCCCTTCACGGTGACCATCGACAAACTCGAAGGCTGCACCACAGGCGTGAGTGCGCACGACCGCGCCGCCACCATCCAGTGGCTCGCCAATCCCGAAGCCAAGCCCACCGATTTTGGCCGTCCAGGACACATCAATCCGCTCTACGCACAGGACAACGGTGTGCTGCGCCGTTCGGGCCACACCGAGGCCGCCATCGACTTGGCACGTCTGGCAGGGCTGAGACCTGCGGCTGCCCTCATCGAGATTCTCAATCCCGACGGAACGATGGCGCGTATGCCCCAACTCATCGAGAAGGCAGAAGAACTGGGGTTGAAACTCATCCAAATCAAAGACCTCATCGCCTACCGCCTGCGGAAGGAAAGCCTTGTGGAGAAGGGCGTGGAAGCCGATATGCCCACCGCATACGGCCACTTCCGCATCATCCCCTTCCGCCAGAAGAGCAACGGTCTTGAACACGTGGCACTCATCAAGGGCGAGTGGAAACCCGACGAACCCGTGCTGGTACGTATGCACTCCAGTTGCGCCACAGGCGACATCTTCGGCAGCCAGCGGTGCGATTGTGGCGAACAACTCCACAAGTCCATGCAACTCATCGAGAAGGAGGGCAAAGGCGCTGTGGTGTACCTCATCCAAGAGGGACGCGGCATCGGCCTGATGAACAAGATTGCCGCCTATAAGTTGCAAGAACAGGGACTCGACACCGTGGATGCCAACATCCATCTGGGCTTCGACCCCGACTTGCGCGATTACGGCGTGGGTGCACAAATCCTGCGCGAAATCGGCATCAGCAAGATTCGCCTCCTCACCAACAACCCCGTCAAGCGTGTGGGCTTGGAAGGCTACGGACTTGAAATCGTCGAGAACGTGCCTATCGAAATCACACCCAACCCCTACAACGAGCGTTACCTCCACACGAAGAAGGAGCGCATGGGACACACCTTGCATTTTAACAAATAAAACTCAAAAATATGGAACAACTATCAGACCGTCTTAACAGACTTTCCCCTTCTGCCACTCTTGCCATGAGCCAGAAGAGCTCCGAGCTGAAAGCTCAGGGCGTGGACGTGATTAACATGAGTGTCGGCGAACCCGACTTCAACACCCCCGACCACATCAAGGCCGCTGCCATCAAGGCTGTGGAAGAGAACTGGAGCCGTTACAGCCCCGTGCCAGGCTACCCAGAACTGAAAAAGGCCATTGTCAACAAACTCAAGAACGAGAACGGGCTCGACTATCAGCCCTCACAGATTCTCTGCTCCAATGGTGCCAAGCAGTCTGTCTGCAACGCCATCATGGCCATCATCAATGCAGGCGACGAGGTCATCATCCCTGCTCCTTACTGGGTTTCCTATCCTCAGATGGTGCTCCTCGCTGAAGGCACCCCTGTCTTCATCGATGCCCCTATCGAACAGGACTTCAAGATTACCCCAGCACAGTTGGAGGCTGCCATCACACCTAAGACCCGCGCCCTCATCCTCTGCTCACCCAGCAACCCAACCGGTTCTGTGTATAGCCAGGAGGAACTGGAAGTCTTGAAGAACGTGCTGCTGAAGCATGAGCGCGTCATCGTGATTGCCGACGAGATTTACGAGCACATCAACTATGTGGGCAAGCACGCTTCGATGGCTTCGTTTGCCGACATCAAAGACCGCGTGGTGGTCATCAACGGTGTGTCCAAGGCTTACGCCATGACTGGTTGGCGTATCGGTTTCATCGCTGCTCCCGACTGGATTGTGAAGGGCTGCAACAAACTGCAGGGTCAGTACACCTCTGGTCCTTGCTCTGTGTCTCAGAAGGCTGCCGAGGCTGCTTTCGCCGGCGACCAGCAGTGCGTGGAGGATATGCGTCAGGCCTTCGAGCGTCGCAAGAACCTCATTGTGAAACTCGCCAAGGAGATTCCAGGTCTGGAGGTGAACGAGCCACAGGGTGCCTTCTACCTCTTCCCCAAGTGCTCCAGCTACTTCGGCAAGAAAGACGGCGACCGCGTCATCAACAACTCCACCGACTTCGCCATGTACCTCCTCGAAGTGGGTCATGTGGCCACCGTCGGCGGTGATGCCTTCGGCTCTCCCGAGTGTTTCCGCATGAGCTACGCCACTTCCGACGAGAACATCGTCGAGGCCATGAAGCGCATCAAGGAAACCCTTGCACGACTGAAGTAGAATTGAAGGATTGAAGAATTGAAGTTCCTGCGGCTTGTTCTTTCCCGACTTCAATTCTTCAATCCTTCAACTTTTCAATCTTTCCCGACTTCAATTCTTCAATCTTTCAATTCTTCAATCTTTCCACTAACTATATGAAAAAACCTATTGCTTTACTATTGTTCGCATTGGCGCTATCCGCTAATGCTCAAGAGGACGTCACGGCACAGTACTTGACGAACCCCTCGTTTGAACTGGATGATATCTCCAAACTACCCAAAGATAACACGCGAGGAGCCTATACGGCAACATCCGTGACGGGATGGACGTTGACGGGCAGTTATGGTGTCAGCGACATCATGACGGCGTCAGCCACAGCCACCGACAACAACTTCGGTGCACCAGGCAATCCGTCTGATGGAACACAGATGTACTACATCCGCAATGCCTGGACGGCCTCCACGGCTTCTCTCTTGCAAAACATCACGGTACCTGCGGGAAAGTATAAACTCACCCTCGACAACAGGTGTGTGACACAATCCTCACATGCTGCCAATCTCGTGGCTGGCAACGAAAGCCTGTCATTGACCTTTCAAGGCAGCCTTCCCTCCACATGGACGACCAGCGAACTGATGTTCGAGACCACCCAAGAAGAGACACTTGCCATCGGACTGAAAGTCACGTTCGGCAGCGGCTCAGGCGGTTCCATCCTCATCGACAACTTCCGTCTTTACAAGATGCCCGATGACTACACCGAGCCAGAAGACCCGACGGAAGAGAGCGTGTCTTCTTACACCGAAGGCATCATCACCTCCGACTTCGTGGGCGAGGCAGCTATGAAGACAGACCTCTTGCAGATGCTCGCCACGTTCTCCACCTACATGGTCAACGATTTTCAGGAATGTCAAGCCCCCAACTCCATCAACGAGGCCTGCGGTTGCTTCAAGGGAGAGAACACGATGGCGAACGATGAACGTGGTGTTCGTCCCAATGCCGACCTCTCCATGATATGCGCCTTCCTCGTGAAGTACGGCAAACCTGCGGGTGTCACGCTGCCATCAGGTGTGACATGGGCCAAGATTGAAGACATGGCCATGAAGTCGCTCGTCTTCGCCTACTCCACCCACAAGGCCAACAAACTCAAAGTCTGCTCAGGGGGCAACTACTGGGGCTCCACCTCCACATCGGATGCTGTGTGGGAATCCTCTCTCTGGGCGATGTCAGTGGCTTACTCCGCTTACTTCCAGTGGGACAAACTCAGCGATGCTCAGAAAGGCTACATCTATGCCCTGCTGAAAGCCGAGTGCAACTACGAACTCTACCGCTCCATCCCCACCGGCTATGCTGGCGACACCAAGGCGGAAGAGAACGGATGGGAGGCTGACATCCTCGCTGCCACGCTCGGTCTTTTCCCCAACGACGCACTGGCACCCAAGTGGTTCGAACGCCTGCGGGAGTTTGCCATCAACAGTTACTCACATCCTGCCGACATCAACAACACCACCGTCATCGACGAGTGGTACGACAACAAGACCGTTGCCGACCTCTACAAGGGACAGAACCTCTACGACGACTACTCCCTCCAGAACCACAACCTTTTCCACACCTCCTATCAGAACGTCGTGATGCAGGAACTGGGCGAGGCAGCTTTGGCACTCAAGATGTTCCAGCTCGGACTCTATGGCGAGGAGAAATGGAAGACCAACGCCCTCATGCACAACAACCAGCAGGTGCAGGACAGCATCCTCAACTGGCTTGCTTTGCCTGATGGCGAACTGGCCATGCCGAACGGCAATGACTGGAGCCTCTTCCTCTACGACCAAATCACTTCCTACACCACACAGGCTTGCTTCCAGCGCGATGCCAATGCGCTGATGCTGGAGAACATGGCCTATAAGTACATCAAGGCACGTCAGAAGACCACCACCGATGGTTCCTGGCTGCTTCGTGCCGATGTGGGTGCCCGTCGCATGGGTGTGGAGGCGCACCGTGTGATGATGACCTACCTGATGCACGACGTGCTCTCCACCGCCGACCTCACTCCCACCGCATGGGATGACTTCAACACGAAATATAGCGAGGCAAAGATGATTCCTTGCCAGAACATTGTCCGTGCAGCCACCGACGACCGCTTCACCTGCTTCTCGTGGAGCAACGGCCTGAAGTCCTACACGGGTTACTTCGCTGCCAACAACCCCGACAAGAACAAGATTGTGGTGCCTTACCGTGCCAACAACACAGGCAACCTGACGGGTTGGTATGAAGTGAGCGGCAAAGGCACCAACGCCACACCAGTGGTGAGCGGCATCTATCAACTGAAAGGCAATGGCTATGTGATGAACGGCGAACTGAACGTGAACGACAACACGCTCAACAACCGCTTCGCCCTCTACTCCACCCCACAGAACGCCCTCATCTATCTCGACTACGTGACCGCCAACTCGGCTGCCACCATCACTGCCGAGAAGGGAGGCTTGCTCGCCATCTCCACCGACGAGCTGATGAAACTCTCGCGTACATTATATTATCAGAAAGGCGAGGCCATCAGCCACAAGCAGTCGGACGGAAGCACGTTCACCACGTTCGAAAGCAACTGGGTGAACATCGACAACGAACTGGGTGTCATTCGCTCAGCGAGTGGGCTGATTGCCTTTGGCGACCGTGGTGCCAACAACTCCATCTACACCTCGAAACTCTATCCGATGTACGCCAACACCCCACGTTCCGTGAAGAGTGGCGATGTGGTGGATGCCCGCAACCTCGTCTATTACAGCAACATCAAGGCTGAAAAGACCCAAGAGATGGCAGGTCTGCTGCTGTCGCTGAAAGACCAGTTGCCCGAGGGATGGAACGGTGTCATCGCTCCCGATGCCGACCGCTACTACTTCCTGGCCAGCAACTTCAAGGGCGAGAACACCGCCACGCTGAAAGACTTCCAAATGCAAGGCGCCGTAGCTCCCGTCTTCTACGAGCCCACCACCATCAACGGCAGCAAGGCCACCGTCACCTTCACCCTGCAGCAGAACCACTCAGTGGCACATCCGCTCGCCGTGACCGTGTCTGGCAACAACGTGACCGCCCAACTCATCGACGACACCTCTGCCTACATCACAGCCAACAAAGATGCCCTCATCAACATCGGCATCACGACCGCTGTCCTCAACGACTACAGCATCAAGAAGGGTGAAACCATCCGTTTCTATCTGGACGAAAACCATGAGGTACGCGCTGAAAGCGTGTCCACCTTTCCCGAAGTGGAAAAGACAGACTACACGGGCCACATCGTCAACCCGACGTTCGAAGGCAACTCGAAATTAGGCTGGTCAGGTGGTCCAACCGTAGATTACGACTGTGCCGAGAAGTACAACACCGCCTTCGATGTCTATCAGGTGATCGAAGGACTCCCACAAGGACAATACCTGCTCACTTGCCAGGGATTCTACCGTGCTGGCAACACCAACAATGCCGCTTCCACCCACAAGAATGGCACGGAGAAACTGAATGCTATCCTCTATGCCAAGGGCACCGAAGAGGTGAGCACACCGCTGCAATCCATCATCGAAGAGGCGGGGCAGAAGGGAGCCATCGGAGTGATGGCAACAGGCTTCGGCTACGTGCCCAACACGATGGAACAGACCAGTGCCTACTTCCGTGCAGGTCTCTACCCCAACTCTCTCACCTGCACCGTAGGCGAAGACGGCAAACTGCGCATCGGCGTGAAGAAGTCTGCCCTCATCGGTGAAGACTGGACCATCTTCGACAACTTCACCCTCACCTACCTTCCCGTGGAAGAACCCGATGCCATTCCCTCACTTCCTTCCGCCACCACGGCTCCCAAAGGCATCTACACCCTACAGGGCACCAAAATAGCCGCCTCCAACCTTCAAAGCAGAGGCATTTACATCATGGACGGCAAGACCATACAAGTGAAATAAAGATACCATCACTTTCCCACAATACCCAACAGACAAACAAATCAAGGGTGGATACAGGAATCCTGCATCCACCCTTGTTATCGTATGAACAATAAAAAATTATACAAAAATGTATAATACAAATTTGTATAATTCGAGAAGATACTATAACTTTGCAAAGTAAAACAAATTCATATAGAATGCGCTTATGAAGAATCCTTTTCTCACTTATGGGTATGGAGGGGCGGAATACTTCTGCGACCGCGTAGAAGAAACGAAACGTCTGACCTCACTGTTGGAAAACGGGAACCATGTCGCCCTCATTTCGCCAAGACGCATGGGGAAAACAGGACTATTGAAACATTGCTTTGCTCAACCTGCATTGCAGAAAGAGTATTACTTATTCATTGTGGATGTCTATGCCACCAAATCACTCGCTGAGTTCACCTACGAACTGGGACACGCCATCCTCTCGACACTGAAGTCGAAAGAACGACAAGCATGGGAACGTTTTCTGCAGATTGTCAACTCGTTCCGCACAGGCATCACATTGGACGAGTTTGGCAAACCGAGCTGGAACCTTCAGTTGGGCGACATTCAAATACCCCAAGCCACCTTGGAAGAGATTTTCCATTATCTCGCCCAAGCCGACAAACCTTGCCTTGTAGCCATTGACGAATTTCAGAGCATCGCCGATTATCCCGAAAAGAATGTGGAGGCTCTGTTGCGCACCTACATACAATCGTGCAACAACGCCAGGTTTGTCTTCTCCGGTTCAAGGCGACACATGATGGGAGAAATGTTTTCATCGCCAGCCAGGCCTTTCTATCAGAGTGCCACCACCATGTCTTTAAAGCCCATACCTCTACCAGCATACACGCAGTTCATCACGCACCACTTCAATGCCAACGGACGTGGTATCGAAGAGGAATCAATCCGATACCTATATGAGAGATTCGAAGGAACTACATGGTATATCCAAAAAATATGCAACGAGGCTTTTGCCGCTGTCGATACAGGCTACACCGTGGGCACTTCAGAAATTGAGGATGCGATCAAACTTGCTGTGGAAGAGAAGGATGACACCTACCAAGACTTGATGGCCAGACTCACCGCCAAACAAAAGGCACTGCTGATAGCATTGAGCCGCAATGGCAGAAATGTCCGCCCCACCAGTGGAGATTTCATCAAAAAGTATCGTCTCTCTACAGCCAGCTCCGTGCAGCGAAGTCTCTCTGCCCTGCAAGAGAAAGACATCATCACCAATGAAAACGGTTCATTCTACATTTATGACTACTTTCTAAATGAATGGCTCAACAAAAGTAAGTAAAACAAGAGGAAGTGCCACACACCCACTGCCATACGGATGAAATAACCAGAGTTCGTTCATAAGTTATGAACAAATATTCATAACTTATGAACGACTTCTATCCTTCCAGTGAGGGAATGGCGGATACGCCGCATGCTGCGGCTGAAGATTTTTTTTGAACACAAATTGCACGAATGACACGAATTTTCTTCCGCTCAATCCGTTCAATCCGCTCAATCGTTCCGAAGGAACTTGTTGAAAAGAAAAACATATCCCTGTGGGATGATGAAGCGGATAAAGCGGAGATTTCATCAAACAAAAAAAGCCTCCCCGACAGCAAAGTGTCTGGGAGGCTTTTTTTGTTTAACGGAAATGGGTTACTTGACGTGAACCTTCTGACCGTCCTTCACATACACGCCCTTCTGAGTGGGCTTGCTCGGCAGCTTGCGGCCATCGAGGTCATGCCACTGACTGTTGCCCTTACTCTGAACAGACTTGATAGAAGTCAGGATGCCATTCACAGCGTCCTTCGCCGTCTGCAGAGCTGCCTTGAGGGTGTTCACTTCATCGTCGACAGCCTGCTGAGTGGCAGCATCGTCGGCCTGTACGCCCTTGGCGGCATTGATGGCATCCAACAGCGTAGCAGCAATGTCGGCATAGTCGTCCTTGATGCTCTCGTAGTAGGTGTCGGCATCGGTGATGGTGTTGTTCAGCTCCGTCTTGTCAACCACTTCGGCAATGGTCTTCACGTTCACGGGCAGGGTGATGTCGGCAGGCACGATGCTCAGTGCACCGGCAGTCGTGGTCGAGATGTTCTTGAAAGTCAGCTCGCCGTCAGCGGTGAAACTGTCATCGGCAGTCAGCGTCAGTGTGAAGAGCACACCCTCTTTGGCGGTCATGCCGCCCAGGTAGATGACCACACCCGTTGTGGTGTTGTAGGTGGGATCACTGTTAATGATGGCACCCTTGGTCATTGTGGCCGTGATGCCAGTGGGCAGTGTCAGCGTGCCCATGAAACCCGTCAGGTCCACCTCGCTGCTGAGTGTCACATCCACCGTGGTGCTCTCGCCCGGATCCAGGCTCACCGTCTCACTGCTGAAGGTCAGGGCCACGTTCTTCTGGCTCTGCACGGTGATGGGCAGGACAATCTCCTCTGCCTGATAGCTGTTGGCACCAGCATCGGTCACGGCCAGGTTGGTGGCCTTCAGCGTGGCAGTACCCGAGAAGTCTTCGTCGGCCTTCAAGCTAACGGTGAACACGGTGCCCTCATTGCCCGAGATAGCTCCCAAGGCGAAGACGCGTCCGGTCGTTTCGTTGTAGTTCCAGCCAGTCATGCGGCTGCTCTTGGTCACGCTCTGGATGGTCACTCCGGTCGATGCCACGAGGTCGGCCTGCAGTCCGGTGGCTGTCATGCCGTTGACCATCTGCACCTCCACCTGCCTCACCTCGCCGGCCGTCATGGTCAGCGTGGCCGGGCTGTAGCTGAAGGAGAGGTCGTCGCTTCCGGGCGTGGGGTCGTCGCCCCCACCCTGTCCAGCCTCGCGTGTCACGCTGCAGTTCTGACTGGTCAGGTTCACGGTAGCGCCGTCGCTGGTCTTGGCCGTGAAGCCTGAGAGTGTGATGGTGCTGCTCTCAGCCAGACTGGTCGAGGCGCTCACCTTGATATAGGCGATGGCGCCTGTGCCGGCATTGAACGTCGAGCCGAAGCCTACCACGGCCACTGCGCCGGTGACTGTGTTGCACTGCGCGATGGCACCGTTGGTGCGTGTCTCGTCGGCAGTCATCCACAGTGCGCTACCTCCGGAGCCTTGGTTCATCACCGTCAGACCGGCGGGCATCGTGAGGGTGCCCTCCAGGCGCTTCAGGTCGGTACGGTCGCTTTCAAAGTTGACAGCTATCAACTTCGTCTCGCCCGCCTTGATGCTGAAGTCGCTGATGTACACCTTGTCGGCGGCAGCGGCGGTCAGCGCCGTGATGGCGAGAACGAGAAACGCGAATAATCTCTTTATCATATAGCCGATTAGTTTTAGTGTTACTTTTTCTTTTTTTGAACACGAATCTCACGAGTCTCACGGATATCTTTTTTCTTCAACATGTAATTGACCGTTAATTATCCATTCATTATTCATGAGAAATTATAGGAGTCATTCGTGGCAATTATATGTTTAAACTCTATTCTCTCATCCTTTTATTCGTTAGATCCGTGTGATTCGTGTTCGTTTCACTCTCACTGAGCCAAAACCTTCTTGCCGCCCTTGATGACGATACCCTTCTGGATGCCGTTCACCTTGCGACCGCTCAGGTCGAAGTATTCACCGGAGATCTTGGATTTGCCAGAGATTCCGTTGATGGCAGTAGCCTCGTCGCCCACCACGCTGATGCTTTGAGCCTTGGCGTCGGTCAGCACAACGTTCTCGAAACTGGCGTTGCCGCCCTGCACGAAGACGTAGGCCACGGTGCCGTCAGCCTGCTGCTCGGCGGTGCCGGGCAGACCCAGGATGCGGCGTGCGCCGTTGCTCAGGGTGTTTGCGCGCATCTGCATGCCGCTGACGGTCAGTGTCTCGCTGAGGATGGTGCCGCTGGTCACGACGTCCATCTGGATGCCGGTGAAGTTCACGCTACCCTCCAGGTTCAGGGCATAGCGTACGATGCCGCCACCCAGGTTCTCGCTCTCCACGCTCATGCTCACCAGCTCTTCCTCTGCAACGGAAGCACCGCGGAGACGGGCAAGCGACTTAGAGGTACCGTCGGCATTCAGGCCCATGGCCAGGTTGAGGATGGCCTGTGCGTCGGCGATGTCGATGCGGCCGTCTTGGTTAGCGTCGTAGCGGATGAAGTCGTCGCTGGTTGGGTCGGTTGGGATGTTGCCTGCCAGGATGTCCTCGATGAAGCCATCCACGTCGTCCATATCCACCTCGCCGCTGCCAGTCACGTCGCCAGGAATTGAAGCCTGTGCAGAGCCTACGGTGATGGTCTTCTCCACATAGCCGTCATAGTTGCCGAAGAAGGTCAGCACGGCCACGTACTCGCCAGGATTTGCATTCATCTCCTCCACGCTCACGGCATTGCGGTCGGTCGGGTTGTCATAGTAAGCCAGCACGTAGTCGATGATTTCCTGAGGTTCGAGAGTGCCCACAGGAGCCTCCACGCTCACGGTGATTTCAGGCACGCCGTTCTCGCCCACCTCGCCTACAGTCACGTTGTCGGCCGTGATTTCCTTGGCTGCCACGCTGATGTCGAAGGTGATGTTCTCGGTCTGCTTCTTGAAGTTCGTGTGCTCCTGCATCATGGCAGTGATGGTGCACTGGCCCTTGCCCTTGACAGTCACCTCGCCGGTGTAGTAGTGTACCTCAGCCACGCGAGGATCGCTCGACACGAAGCGGATGTCGTTGTCGCCGAATTGGTCGATGGCGTTGATGAAGTTGGCATCGCCGTAGGTCAGTTCATAGCTGTTGTTCTCGAAGGCCATGGTGCCCTGATCCTTCTGGATGGCGCAAGCCACGGTCAGCGTGTCGGTGTTGTTGTGGTTCTTATCGCCCAGCACGAAGTAGCTCACAGTGTAAGCACCTGCGTCAGTGGCGGTAGGAATGTCGTCGCTGAAGTTCACGCCGTCGAGCGAATACTGCAGCTTGCTTTCATCGGTGGTGCCGACGGCTGTGATGGTGCCGGCGCTAACCAGTTCCTGGGCATCGCGGTTGTAGGTGAGTTCCTGAGCCACGGGAGCAGTGCCAAACTGGGCGTTGGCCTTCTGGATGGTGAAGGTGGCCTCCTGCGTGTTCGTGTAGTTACCCATACCGGTGGCAGTCACCTTGGCGGTACCAGCATCCACGTTGTTCTCGAAGGCCAGTGTGTAGTCCTTGTCTTCCACAAGCACGTCGTCGCCGTCCTTCACAGTCACGTTAGGAGCCTGAGCCTCGCCTGTGAACACGAATGACAGCGGTTCAATCTCCATGGTGAAGATATTGGCGTCAGCCTCCACGATGCTCCACTGGGCAGTTGCCTTGCCCTTGAAGTTGGTCGATGTAGCCTTGGCAGTCACCTTGGCAGTATAGGTGCCCACATTGGTCTTCTTGTAGCCGCTCAAGGTGTAGTTCTCAGCATCCACAGGGATGGTGCCGGCAGTAACGGTGGCCACCTGTGCAATCTGCTGTGTCTTGTTGTAAGTGAAAGTGTTCTGAGTCAGTGTCATCGTGGTCAGGTCGGCCTTGGCGATGCTCACGGTCAGGGTCTTGGCGGCCACGTCCTTGTGGTTCGCGTCGCCCACCACCTTATAATACACGGTGTATTCTCCTGCGTCGGTGCCCGTGCTCACGGTAGCGGTGTAGGTCTCGCCGTCGAGCGAGTACTGCATCTCGCCGCCCTCCACGGTGCCTGCGTTCAGCAGGGGCTGTGCCTCAGCGGTGTAAACCAGTCCTTCCTTCACGGTCGGCTTGGTGCCAGTCACCTTGGCCTTCTGGATGGTGAAGGTCGTCGATGCCGAGCCTGTGTAGTTGTTGTTCAGGGCTGTAGCGGTGATGGTCAGCGTGGCGGTGCCGGCATTGATGTTGTCAGCGTAGCTCACGGTGTAGTCCGTGCCGGGGTTCAGGGTCATGCCGTTGTAGGTCACCACGGGAGCTGGCTCCTTGGCGTTGCCGTCGTAGGTCAAGGCGGCGATGGCACCGATCATGTCAGCGCTGAATTCCTTCGCGTTGATGTTGAACGTGTAGTCGAACGTGCCGCAGAAGTTGTTCACGCCCTCCACCTTCACCGTGGCCTCGCCAGTCTCAATGTTGTTGGTGTAGCGAGTGTAGTAGTCGCAGGTCAGCGGGTTCGTGTCGTCGCCCTCCACCAGTTCCTTGCCGTTGTAGGTGATGACCAGGTGGGGATACTGTGGGTCGCCGTTATACACGATGCCCGTCACCGGAGTGATCATCTCGCTGCTCAGGTCGCGCGAGTTGATGGCGAAGTAAGACGTCAGATCGCCCTTATACTTGCCGATACCCGTCACAGTGAACTGGCCCGGGCTGGTGGCGGTGATGTTGTCGTTGTATACCAGTGTGTAGTCCACATCCTTCACCAGTGTCTCGCGGATCTCGCGCACGATCACCTCAGGTTCCTGTGGCTCACCGGTGTAGATGATGGGGTGCTCGCTGTCGCTCACGGCGTAGGCGGTGAAGCCATTCTCGTAAGAGATCACCTTGCGGATGCTGAACGAGGCCGATGCCGTACCGAGGTAGTAGTCATCGATGTCGTTCTTGGCGGTGATGGTGGCGGTAGCCGTGTTCACGCCATTCTCGATGTTCTCAGTGTAGGCCACGGTGTAGTCCGTGCCCTCGATGAGCTTGTAGTTGCGGTCATAGACCACCAGCGTGGGCTTCACCTCGCTGCCCGTCCATGTCTGGTCTTCGATGGCCTGAATCATGTCGTTGGTCAGCGCGCGGTGGTCGTAGCCGGCATTCACCAGCACGTTAGCCGCAGGCATGATGAAGGTATAGACGGTGTCCACATCGGCCGACTGTGTCACGGTCAGCCAGTCCACCACGTCGATTCTGGCGGGTGCGCTACGGAGACGAGCCTGTGCCACGTCGAAACTGGTGTAGGCACGTGCCGTCACATCCTTGCTCTTCCAGCCCTTCCCGGCCTTCACGATCACGGTTACTTCGTCGCCTTCCTCGGCGTTGTCCACTTCCTGGCCGCCCACTGTAAACTTCACCGTTCCGTGTTCGTTCTCGCCCACGGTCAGGTCGTAGCCAGCTACGGCGCTCGCCGACATGGCCGTCATGGCCAGCGCGAGCAGTGCAAATAATTTCTTTTTCATATTGTATTAAGTTTTAATGTTATCATTCCTTTAGGAGTTAGAGAAGTTAAAGAAGTGAGCGGTTCGCTCGAAGTTAAAGACGTTACCTTTGTCGCTGGTGTTGTCTCCGTACGTTGTTTCCGAAGTTTCGAGCAGCAAGACTATCGTCTTTAACTCCTTTAACTTCTTTAACTCCTTTAACTTCTTTCATTTCACTGAACAAAGACCTTCTTGCCGCCCTTGATGTATACACCCTTCTTCGTTGGGTTCTTCACCTTGCGGCCCTGCAGGTCGTACCAACTTTCAGCTTTCAGTTTTCCACTTTCAACTCCACCAATGCCGGTCACTCCTTCGTCGAAGACGATGCTGATCGAACGGACGTTCGCGCTTGCCACGCGCATTGGGATGGCGAGCCAGCACTTGTTGGCGGCGATGGTGCCGGCATCCTTCACCCATACGAAGGACTGGGCGTCGCTCAGCACATAGAAGTCGGCCACAGCCATGTCTTCCTCGCTGAAGGTCTTGTCCACGAGTGTGCCCTGGAACTCTTCAGCCACGGTCAGTGTCACCTCTGGGTCGCTTGCCAGCGGGATGAGGAGGACAGTCTTCTTCTCGTCGCTGCTGTTATAGATGAGGAGCGGCGTGTTGGCAGGTGCCACGTCAATCTCTTCGCTCAGCACGGCTTCGGTCTCGCCCACGCTGCTGATGGTGTAGAGGGCGGCATCAGCCGAACTCTCGTCGAGCGTGACGGCTTCATCCTTGTAGTAGGTCACGAAGCTGTTTGCAGCCACCTCGATTTCGTAGCCCTCGAAGAGCACGAAGATGTTGCTCGCCAGGGTCTGGCCGTCGTAGATGGTGCCCTCGGCTGCGGTGGCGATGGCCACGTAGCGGCCGGGCACGAGGCTGGCAAAAGCGATGGCCTCGCCAGTGGGCTGGCCTTGCTCGTCTACTGCGAAGATACTGATGGTGTAATCGGTCATGTTGGTGAGGTCGGCATTCTCAATGTCATCATGTACGACGATGAGTGATGCCATGGCCTGCGGGGTCATCTCTACGGGCACGTAGCCCTCACCCTGCTCGTTCTTCTTCACGCGGATGCGGTAGCCCTCGGCACCGTCGCCCACCTGGGTCGTCATGCTCTGCGTCATGTCGCGCACCAGCTCGTACTCGGCGGTGGCGTCGAAGGCGGGCATGTTGAACCAAGCCTCGGTGAAGGTGGCGCCTTCAGATGCTGCGTTGGTGGTTACCTCGATGGCGGGAGCGCTCTTCACGCAGGTCACGGAGATGTCACTTTGAGATTCATCCCAATTTTCATTCATATAATAGACCGTGACATTTACCGTGCCCTCGAAGGGGCTTTTGACGGTGATGGTAATTTGTGTTTCATCTTGACTTTTGCTGATGCTGACATACTCATTAGAGCCGCCTACGCCGCCTAACATAATATAGTTTACATACACGTCAGTAACATTAAATGTTTCGGAATATTCCAGTGTGGCATCGGTGATCGTTTTGTTACAGTTCTCGTTGCCGAAACCGCTGAACGTAATGGTGTACGTGTCTGCAGCCCATGCGCCCGTCGCCATTGCGAACAGCGCGACGAGCGTCAATAGATATCTAAATTTATTATGTATCATAATCTTAATGTTTTAATTTCGTTTTATACCTTTATTATATATACGCGTGCGAGATGGGGCTACTCTGCCAGCGTGAACACGATGCTGGTCACAGGCGAGGCGTTGAAAAAACTGGCGTCTGTCAGCAGGCCAACCGTCGAGGCGGCAGTGCCCGTCCACGTGACTTTCTTGGTATCTTCTACTACCGTCACAGCATCCCCACCTGAGGGCCAGCCAGTGCCTAACGTACTTTGCATAAGAACTTGCGTCCATCCATTAGCATTAGTGACCGTCATCTCGATCTTTGTGAACTTCTTGCCGCTCGGTGCAGTGAAGGTATAGCCGCCGGTGGTGGTCACGTTGAAATAGAGGCCATCATTCGTCGGAATTCCGATATTCCGCCAATCGGCCGTATTCAACGCAGAACTAGTACTCAGTTTGATGCCCATCATCGTAAATGGTGCGGAAGGTTCGTAGATTTGAAGGAAAGAGATGTTTTCGCTGTTCCAGGTGACGGTGGTCTCAGCCGGAGTTGCCGGAGTCGCAGCCTTCTTCTCGGCCTTCACGCCGATGACTTTCTTCGAGCCGGTGTAGGTGACGGTGACGGTTGCCTTAGTCTTGGCGGGATTCGGTGTGGCAGTCCACTCAGGATTCTCTGGGTCTGGGTTAGTACCCTCTACGAAGGTGATGTTATACTCATTCTCGGCGAAGGTGGCGCTGATGTTCAGGTCGCCCGTCACGGTGAGGGTCTGAGTGGCCTCCTGCAGGTCGTTCACCTCTGCGTTGTTGCTCCAGCTCTTCACATAGTAGCCGTCGTTGGCTTTGGCGATGAAAGTAACCTCGGTGCCAGGCATCACGGTGTAGGTGCCGTCGCCGTTGTCAATCACGGTCTCGGTAGAAACCACACCCGTCTTGACGGCCAGGTAGAGGTCGGTGCCTTTCGTAAACAGATAGAGCAATGAGCCGTCGTGGGTGTTGAGTGCGGCATTGGCACCGCTGCCTTCTGACACCTTTACTTTCTCGCCGAAGGTCTGTGCGCCATCGGTGCTCAGTTCGTAATAGAGTGACTCGTTTTGTTCAACGCCTACGATGACGTTCTCGTCCTCATCGGCGCAAAGCGAACGGTTGTCAGTTTGCTCAATAGTGGTCTGTGTGCATGTGGCATTGATGTAGTCAACGGTGGCAATCGTTCCCTCTGAACCGGAAATGAACACCTTGCCGGCACCTGCTGCAGCAGTAGAGAAAAATACCGCCAGTTGATCTGCGCCGTTCATCACGGGCTGTTCTTCGGTGAAGGTGGCGCCGTGGTCAGTGCTGTATCGTACCACAACACTTGGTTCATCCTTGATGACAACCACGTTGTTGTTCGACTTGTCGATGAGCACGTCAGAGAACATATAGAAATTCCAACCTGTATGCGTTTCATAGTTTTGACCACCGTCAGCGCTGTAGTAGAACTCCTGGCCATTTTGTTCAATACCGTAAACATAGTCTCCATCTACGGCGATGTGTATGCTGTTAATATTATTTTCAGTAACCTGTTTGCTGGTAAAGCTGCTGCCATCGGTGCTGTAGGCGATGTATCCGCCTGATCCTGTGGTATAAGATACATAGACCTTACCGTTCGACGATACAGCCACCTCACATTCATTACCACCTTCAGTCGACACCTGTACGGGCTCGCTGAACGTGATGCCGTCGGTGCTCTTCTTATACATCACAGCTTCGCTCACAGTATTCTTATCGACCACATGGATGCTGCCATCGGTGCCCACAGCAATGTTGCGCGACGTGTTGGCACCCTCCAGGTTGGCGTTGGTGGCAATCAGGTTGTCGCCATCCTGTGCGCTGTTGCCTGCACCGGCCACGAGGGTCACAGTGCCGCCCTCATCGGTGCTGGTGGGCAGGGTGACGATGGCGGGATTATCGATGTTGAGTGTATAGGAGATGGAAGCCGCCTCATAGGTGTCGTCACCGGCAAATGTGGCGGTAATGACTGTGCTACCAGCTTTCAGAGCGGTGACAACGCCTGTGTTTTCGTCCACAGTAGCCACAGCAGTGTTGCTGCTGCTATAGGTGATGCCGGTCAGAGCATTGGGGTTCTTGATTGTAGGCAGAGCTGATGGGTGGAAGAAACCCAGATAGGCGTCAAAGCCTCCTTCAGGAATCTTGCCCTTCCATGCCAGTCCTGGCTCTTTGAGGTACTCCACCAGCAACTCCATGTCGCCGTCAAGCAGACCTTCGGCCAGCGTCCAGATGGTGCCTGTTGCGTCGGGGGTGAGGTAAGTGCCAGGGGTGGCAGCATCGCAGATAGCCTTGCCATCCACGGGATTGCCGCCGCAATTATAGGTGGCGTAAGAGGTCAGGATGAAGGGATCTTCATAAGTGCCTGTGCCATCGGTGACCATGACATACTCGGGAATAGTCTGGCCAGTATATAGACCTAAAGACTCACCTTCGCCTGTACCGATATAATCTTCTGAAATACTTACGTCCACAAGAGGGGTGAAAGCGATGTAAGTGTCGTTCATCATATACTGCAGTTGGCCGTTCTCATCGTAGCCAATGGTGACGGTAGTGCTGGTGTTAACGCCGCTGAATATTGCATAGGGACGAGAACAAGGTGTCGTGAAATGAACCCTGGTGTCGCCAAAGGTCAACACGTCGCCGTTTTTTATTATGGCTCCCAGCTTCAGTTCCACCTGGGCGGCCCATGCGCCCGATGCCGCGGTTAGTAGCAGCACGAGCGTCAATATATATCTAAATTTATTATGTATCATAATCTAAATGTTTTTAATTTCGTTTATACCTTTATTATATATACGCGTGCGAGGTTATGTTGGTGTTGTCCCCTCAAACATGTAAGTCTTAGATGTGTCGATTGGCTGGCTCAAGATGGTATCTTCGATAATATAATAATCGCCGCTTCGAATAATAAATATGGCATAACCATATACATCCGGCTTAAACCTGAGTCTGTCATTGTAGATTACCCATCCGGCAGCGGCGTTCTCTGGGTGGTTGG
>JAEEGS010000061.1 GCA_016280445.1 Bacteroidaceae bacterium | reverse complement strand
TTTACACAAACACGCAGTGTGACACTATCCTCATCTGCAGGTAGGCCCTTTGGCCACCCTGTTTCATCCTTGGATGGATAATCTGGCAAATACTTAGAAGTCAATGTCGATGTCCTATGTTTCACATCGTCTATCGTGACGCTGTTCTTCTTCAGCCGTATCTCCTTTCGTAGCCCGTCTTTGGTCAGCACATAGCGGCCTTTCCCCGCCTCTGTATACTCCCAATACTCACAGTCGTAGATGGCATACTCGTCAAACAGCCCTATAAGCCATTCGCCCGTCACCTCGTCCCTCAGGCAGAGGTCGAGACCAGATTTGATTTGTGCATTACCCACCATTGCGGCGAAGACGAGCAGAATGGTGATGATGGTTTGCTTGTTCATATTCATTTGGTTTTATTTTAGTCTTTCTTTCATCTCTTCCAGCATCAGAATGAAACTGTCGTACCCTACTTCGGCGGCACGCAGGAGGAGACCGTCGCGGACAATGCGACCATCGGGCGTGAGGGTGACGTTGAAGGGAATGGCATTGAAGCCGAACAATTCTTGGAGTTGATGGAAACGGTTGTCATCGATGATGATATATTTCTCTCCCTCCAGATTCTCGCGGACAAATGCGAGGTAATCCTCGCGATTAGGATTGTGCTCATTGGCAAGAAAAACGAATTTGACATCCGAGCGTTCATGCAGTCGATGCCGGAAGTCTTTGGTTGTCCGAATCTCAGCTTTGCACGGGGCGCACCACATAGCCCAGAAATCCAGAACGATATAGCGACCTGGGTATAGTGCAAGGATGTCTTTCACGAAGTCTGCTGCATCGCCTGCTGGCAAGGGGAGTGCGGCATCCATATCAGCCTGCTCGTTAAGAATCTGTTGTGCCTTCTTTTGAAGCGCGGGATGCGTGAGGAAGGACTGCACCGAACAGAAATCTTCTTCCGCTGTGCCTGCTTCCAACCAATCGCCAATAGCCTCGTTGATGGAATGGAGTTGTAACAATTGCATCGGCAATACGTCGTTCTCCGAAGCAAACAACTGTCGTCCAGTGTCGCGATACAATGAAAGTTGCTCCGTTACCTCATCCCTACTGTTTCCCCATACCGTCCCACGTTTTACAAATAGGGGATAGCGAAGAGGTGCTGAAAACTCGAGACCATTCAAATACCATTGAAAAAATTTGGTGGCGAGCATTAGCGAATCATTATTAGGCAACCGCCTCAGCAGAGGATAGATTTTTGGGAGGCTGAGACGTTCCATCATGGCATTACCCGCTGTATATGGAGCCGCAGGGTCATCTTTTGCCATCTTGTCCTGAATCTGACTGAAATAGCTGAGATAGGCGGTTCCGAAAACTGCTGCCATGTTGCATTGTGCCAGTCGGCGTTCGAAAGAGGTGAAGTGGTGCTTATTGGCAATGTCGTCCACCATATGCCGCTGATCCGTATAGAGCGAGTCGGCAAAGCGGTTATAGGCTTCGATATCGCCTTCAAAGAAACGGCATAGCTTTACCAGGCCGAGATAGTCGCTTCTGACTTTCAGCAGTCGTGCGACCTCTGCGAAGTGTCCTCCCCTGTATTCACAATCAGGCACATCTCCATCACGAAAACTAACCGTTATGTCCAAAGTATCACCAGGACAGAGATAGAAAGGCACTTGTTGTTTGCCAATATGTATTTCGCTTGTGTAAAACCAGTTGAGGATAGGATGATGAAGCAAAATCCTTTTCTCAAATGTCCCATCCTCCCGTATCTCTGCAGTCGCTGTCTTCAGTTCTCCCGTGAAAACATCCGTCACCTGCGCCGTCAGATTCTGAAAACCCATAGTCGATGAATAGCCCTCAATGCGTCCCTTGATGACTGCCGAATCTGTGCGGAAGAACACCTCTTGCCCCTGTCCCGTCATTCCAACCAAGGCAAGCAGTGCGGTGATGATGGTTTTCTTCATGTTCGTTTCGCTTATATTTGTCCCTACTATTATTATATACGACGTTCACACAGAAATGTGACATCGGGGACGTTAAATTTTCTTAATCGACTGCGAAGTTGCAAATAGGCACACAAATAAACTCTTGGCAATAGCCTATATACTCATTGTATAAAATATAATGGCCCGCACATTTGAGCATCGTTGAGAGGATTGGCGGTTTTTCCCCGATGATTTGTAACACGATTCGATTGCTTATGTGTTACATTTGTAACTATTAGTACCTCGTCGATGCCCTCTCGAAGCAAAAGAAAATGGGGCTGCGCTAAAAGATAAGTTGTAGATGAAATAACAGATGATAAAATGATAAATGGGGAGTGAAATGGTTCTTTTTGATTCTTTTTTTGTGAAATAATCGGGAGGGTGTGGGAGTATGTGGATTTTTTTGTCTAAATTTGTACCGAAATATGTACAAACATCAAAAATAATATGGAAAATAAGATTCAAGAATTGACAGAGAAACTCCTGAAGGATGGAGTGGAGAAGGGCAATGCCGAGGCCGAGAAAATCATCGCTGCGGCGAATGAGAAGGCTGCTCAGATTGTTGCTGACGCAAAGGCGCAAGCTGAGGAAATTGAGGCAGCTGCCAAGAAGAACACCCAGGGCATGGAGGAGAACATGAAGAGTGAAATCAAGATGTATGCTGCTCAGGCGCTGAATGCGCTGAAGAGCGAGATTACCGATGTGGTGGGTGACAAGGTGGTGAAGGCTGCTGCTGCCGACATCGCTGGCAACAAGGATTTCATGAATGAGTTCATGCTGAAGCTGGCTGAGAAATGGGGTGCCAACGAGGACATCGTCATCGGTACAGAGGATGCCCAAAGTCTGAAGGCGCTGTTTGCAAAGAAGGCAAAGGCGTTGCTGGACAAGGGCGTGAAGATTGAGCAGGTGAACGGCAAGAAGACGCAGTTCACGGTGGCTCCTGCCGATGGCTCTTACAAGGTGAACTTCGGCGAAGCAGAGTTTGAGGAGTATTTTAAGAATTTCTTGCGTCCACAGTTGGTGGAAATGATTTTCTAAGGTATGGGAAATTACTATTGTTTAATGGCGGGTCTGCCTGACATCACGCTGGAGGATACGAAGCGCGGGGTCAGCATGGACGACTTGAGAGAGGAGCTGGATGCGGTCTTGTCGGACGGCGACAAGAAGGTGCTCTATTACTTCTTCCTCAAGAACGACTGTGCGAACCTGGTGAAGCTGTTGAAGAATCCGAATGCGGAGATTGAGCAGAACGGCAACTTGTCCATGGAACAGTATGTCGATTTGATGACCTCGGCAAAGGAAATGAACTTCAACGTGCATCGCTATCCTGCCTTTATGAGTATGTTCGCGCGCGAGTACGCATATAATAAGGATAAGGAGGGTTACTTCCCTGAGGACGACATGCTCTACAAGTTCTATCAGTATGCCATCGAGACGTGTTCGAACAAGATGGTGCGCCAGTGGTACAAACTGAATCTGGACATCACGAACATCCTCACGGCGTTCTTGGCTCGTAAGAACGGCTGGAATGTGGCTGACTACATCCAGGGCGAGGACGAGGTGACAGAGATGATTCTCACGAACAACACGAAGGACTTCAACTTGACTGCCGAGTATGACTATGTGGCAGACCTGATGAAGATTGTGGAGTGTGAAGATCCTGTGGAGAAGGAGAAGAAGATGGACGCGTTCAAGTGGCTGTGGCTGGAAGAGAAAACTTTCTTCAATGTGTTCTCCATCGAGGCCGTGTTCGCCTACCTTTGCAAACTCGACATGCTGGCACGTTGGGACAAGCTGGACGTGGAACAAGGTAAGGAGACCTTCCGGCAGATTATTGAGAATCTGCGAGGGGAGGCGAGAGTGCCCGAAGAGTTTCAGGCTAAAGCACCCCATGTGAGAGACTTGATGGCATAATCAGAGTATTCGGAATAATCAGAATAAAATAAAAGAACAAGATATGACAAAAGGAACTGTTAGTGGCGTTATTGCCAACATGGTGACACTGGCTGTCGATGGTCCTGTGAAGCAGGGTGAAATCTGCTACATCGAGACAGGTGGCGACAAGCTGATGAGTGAGGTCATCAAGGTGG
>JAEEGS010000060.1 GCA_016280445.1 Bacteroidaceae bacterium | reverse complement strand
TAGGCCTGTAGCTAGCGTTCATCCTGAGCCAGGATCAAACTCTTCACTGTAAAAATTTGCATTTTACCACACCCCGAAAGGGTGGAGTGATCTGTCCGACCGGCCATGCGCATCCTGCTCCTTTGTGCGTTGATCGTGTCTTGTATAAAAGGAATGACTTTCTGCTTGTGCGCAGCATATATGATATATGTGCGCGCTGCTTGTCTTGTTTCTGTTCGCAGTCTGTCAAAGAGCGATCTCGCCGTCCCGGGAAGCGAGCATGAAGATGCATCCGGAGATTGCACCCCGGTTGCTTCCCGAAAGCGAGTGCAAAGGTACGACCATTTTAAATACTGACCAAATCTTTCGCGAACTTTTTTCGGAAAAATGAGAAAATTCTTTCATTTTGTCGTCTTTTAAGATTTATAAACACAGAAAAAGCCCCCTTTACGAAAGAAAAGACCTATCTTTGCAACAAATTTTAGAACAAAAGACAAATGAGAAACTTATTAAAGACAGGGTTCCTTATATATATATTAATAATGTGTAGTGGAATCGCTATTGCACAGGAACAAGATGAAACTGCCAGAATGTTGCAGTTAAGAGCTTTCGGTTCTATCGTTTACCCTCGATATACGCAGCATATCAGATGGATGCCTGATGGCGAACACTATCTGCAGGTGAACCCTAATGACGTGACGGGTACACCAGAAGTTGTCGTATATTCAGCAAAAGATGAAAACAAGACGGTGTTGATTCCTTCAGAACAGCTTATGGTGGACAAAGAAGACGAAGCGTATTTCTTTGACCAAAAACCAGTCACGAATATCATTTTCAGCGATGATCAAGAAAAAGTTCTGTTCTTCACAGACACACGCAAGGTTTGGCGATACCACACCCGTGGTGACTATTGGGTGTTGAACCGCAAAAATGGAGAACTGCATCAGTTGGGTAAAGGGTTACCTGAAAGCAGTTTGATGTTTGCCAAATTCTCACCTGATGCCAGCAAAGTGGCATACGTGAGCAAAAACAACATCTACGTAGAGGATCTGGTGACAAAAACTTACAAAGCCATCACGACAGACGGCAACGACACGATTGTGAATGGTACCTTCGACTGGGTGTATGAAGAAGAGTTTGATTGCCGCGACGGTTTCCGTTGGAGTGGTGATGGCAAGTATATAGCCTATTGGCAGAGCAATACGAGCGGAACAGGATGGTTCGACATCATCAACAATGTGGACAGCATCTACCCTACCATTCAGCACTTCCCATACCCCAAAGCAGGCACAACAAACAGTGCCGTGAAGATTGGCTATGTGAACGCTGAAGGTGGTGAAACAACTTGGCTGCCGATTCCTGGTGACGAACGCAACAATTATCTGCCAAGAATGGATTTTATACCCGGCACGAACCAGTTGTTCATACAGCAGATGGACCGTCCACAACACACCAACAAAGTGTGGACGGCAACGATTGGACAGAACGACTTGAAAAACATCTTTGAAGATAGCGACGTGGCTTGGGTGGAAACCAACGACCATGTGGCGTGGTTGAAAGGCAACAAGGTCTTCACATGGATGAGTGAGCGTGACGGCTGGAGACACCTGTATCGTGTGAGTGCTGATGGCAAGCAGATGAACCTCATCACAAAGGGAAACTTTGACGTGATAGAGCAAGTGGGGTTGAATGAAAAGAGCGGTTACGTGTATTTCATCGCATCACCGGAGAATGCCACACAAAGGTATCTGTACAGAGCCAAACTCTTTGGAAATGGTCAATGCGAACTCGTGAGCGATGCCAACCAACGGGGACAACATCGTTATAACATGTCGCCTACCTGCACATGGGCAGTACACACTTTTAGCAACGCCAAGACAGTTCCACAAGTAGATATGCAATCCTTCCCGTCGGGAAAAACGGTGAAAGCGCTGGTGGACAACAGCCAAGCACAGAAAGAATTTGACGAGCTCGGTATACATCCCAAGGAGTTTGTGAAGGTGAAATCAGGCGACCTGATGCTTGACGCATGGATGATCAAACCATACAATTTTGACGCGAACAAAAAATATCCCGTCATCATTGACGTATATGGTGAACCTGCCAGTTCCACGGTGCAAGACGTGTGGTCGGGCAGCACATGGCATCAGTATCTGGCCAGCCTCGGATACATCATCGTGAGCATCGACAACCGTGGTGCTGCGGCACCTCGAGGCAGAGAGTGGCGCAAGTGCATCTACGGAGAGGTGGGCACATTTGCCAGCGAAGACCAATCCAACGGAATCCTCGACTTAGCGCGACAGTTCCCCTTCATTGATACAGAACGCATTGGCATCACAGGCTGGAGCGGTGGCGGAAGTCAGACACTCAACTGCATGTTCCGCTATCCCCAAGTGTTCAAAACGGGCATTGCCGTAGCATTTGTGGCAGATCAGCGACTCTACGACACCATTTATCAAGAACGCTACATGAACACACCACAGAACAATTCTGAAGGTTACGAGAAGGGTTCTCCCATCCATTACGCTGAAGGTTTGGAAGGCAACCTGCTCTTGATTCACGGCACAGGAGATGATAATGTGCACTATCAGAACTGCGAGATGTTGGTCAATAAACTCATAGAAGAAGGCAAAATGTTCTACCAAGTATCTTACCCCATGCGCACTCACAGCATCGATGAAGGTGAGGGAACGACCTGGCATCTGCGGAAGACGATGGAAAACTTCTGGCTGAAGTTCCTCCCTGCTGGCGGAAAATAATACAACAACATATCAATCAAACAACTCCAAACAAGTATGAAAAAAATTATTGTAATGTTTGCAGCGTTGGCCATAATGACTGCAACAAGTTGTGCACAGGATTCAAAGCCTGCCACAAAAGCCATGACAAGAGAAGAAGTGAATGCTAAACTTACTCCTTTCTTCGAGAAACTGAACGCCGTTCCTGAAGATGGCAACGAGATGACGGTTGCCAAGCAGATGGCCATAGATTTCATCAAGGAGAACCCCAATGAAGCCGGTGTATATGTAGTCAGAAGCGTATTGGCTGCTGTGATGTCACCCGAAGAACTGATTGCTTATGTAGACAACAACGACTTCCTGAAAGAAGATGCCACCATCGCTGAAGCCAAGAAAGGCTGGCTGGTACAAATGGAAACCAGCGAAGGCAAAATGTTCAAGGACTTTGAGGCAGAATATGAAGGCAAGGTGACGAAGTTGTCCGACTATGTAGGCAAGGGCAAATACGTGCTCGTTGACTTTTGGGCCAGTTGGTGTGGTCCATGCAAGGCCGAAATCCCCAATCTCATCAAGGTTTACAACCAGTACAAAGGCGACAAATTCGAAGTACTCGGTGTAGCCACATGGGACAAGCCCGAAGACACCAAGCGTGCCATTGAGCAACTGAACATCCCCTACCCTCAAATCATGAATGCCCAGAAAGCCGGCAGCGACGCCTATGGCATCAACGGTATTCCACAAATCATCCTCTTTGGACCCGATGGCAAAATCCTGAAACGGAATCTGCGAGGAGAAGCCGTGGAGAAGGCTGTGGCCGAGGCGCTTAAGTAAGGCATTCAGCGGGCGAGCCACTTATACACGAAGAGGGAACAAATACAAACGATGAGTCTGACGAAAGACGAACTGCTGGCGCTAGTAAGGAAAGGTGCGAGAAACATGTCGTGGCAAGAAAAGTTGCGGCTCACTGTTTTGTTAAGCTTTCCAGCCATGGTGGCACAGATATCATCGGTGGCCATGCAGATTATAGATGCCGCCATGCTGGGGCACCTTGGCACCCGAGAATCGGCCACCGTCGGACTCGTCTCCACCACTATTTGGTTATTCGGTGGCCTGTGTTCCGCATTCGCCGCCGGTTTCTCTGTGCAAGTGGCTCACTATGTAGGTGCTGAAGACCTGCGGGAGGCAAGAAACATCATTCGGCAGGGCATCTTCTCAGGACTCCTGTTCAGTCTCCTGCTCACTCTCATCGGTGTCATTATCGCCCCCTTCTTACCCATTTGGCTGGGAGCCGACGAAGAGATTCGCGCCGGTGCATCCGAATACTTCACCATTGTGGCTGTAGCCCTGCCCGTGCTGGAAATCTACATGCTTGCAGCAGGAAGCCTTCGGTGCAGCGGCAACATCAAAGTGCCTAGTCTTTTGGGCGCGTTGATGTGTGTGCTTGATGTCATGTTTAACTATCTCTTCATCTTCGTGTTCCACATGGGCACGGCAGGAGCTGCCTATGGCACCTTCCTTGCCTATATCATCACCATGGCACTCATGCTTTACTTCATGTCTGTGCGCGACGACCAACTGCGTTTCGCCCTCGACACAGAACTGATAGGCCGATGGGATTGGAAGCGCTATCTTCCTAGCAAGCAGACACTTCAGAAAGCCCTCACGATAGGCTCCCCCATCAGTTTGGAACGTGGTGTAATGTGCGGCGCACAAATAGCCATCACTGCCATCATCGCTCCTTTAGGCTCTGTCGCCATCGCTGCCAACACCTTCGGCATCAATATTGAAAGCCTCTGCTACATGCCTGGGTATGGCATTGCCGAGGCATCCACCACACTTGTGGGACAAAGCCTCGGAGCCCGTCGCAAGGACCTCATGCGGAGTTTTGCGTGGATTTCAGTAGGTCTGGGTATGGCTGTGATGGCCGTGATGGGCATCCTGATGGGCGTGTTCGCTCCCGAACTGATGCAGATGGTCAGCACAGATGCCGCAGTCGTCAAGCTCGGTTCTGAAGTGCTTCGTATCGAAGCCTGGGCAGAGCCGATGTTCGCTGCCAGCATCGTGGCCTATGGTGTGTTTGTCGGTTCAGGCAAGACCCTCGTGCCCAGCCTCATGAATCTCGGCAGCATCTGGGTGGTGCGGCTCACGCTGTCATTGATTCTTGTCCCCACCATGGGGCTGCATGGCATCTGGATAGCCATGTGCATCGAACTTTGTTGGCGCGGAGCCACTTTCCTGTTCCGGTTGAGCAGGAGAGGCTGGAGCAACATCAGCATGGAAGAAGCCAAAAATAATACAACACAAACAGAAAAGAACCAACTCATTAAGGCCGACACGATTTATGAGAATTATTAAAGACCAAGAATTTGGAGGCGAACGCCCCCTCTATGCCTCCCACGACCTGCGATTGGAAAATGTGACCATTCATGTGGGCGAATCCTCCATCAAGGAGAGCAGCAACATCGAGGCTGAAGGCTGTCGGTTTGAAGGCAAATACGTCTTTTGGGAAACCGACGGCTTCCATGTCAACAACTGCTACTTTGCCGAGAGCGCCAGGAGCAGCCTGTGGTACTCACGCAACTGCCGCATGACCAACTGCAAGGTCGATGCACCCAAACTGTTCAGGCGGATGGATGGCATCTATGTGGAGAACACCAACTTTCCCAATGGAGAACAATACCTGTGGGATTGCAAAAACATCCACCTCAAGAACGTGCGCATCGACAATTGCGACTATGCCTTCATGCACTCGGAGAACATCCTCATCGAGAACTACCACCAGGAGGGCAACTACGCCTTTCAGTATGCCAAGAATGTGGAGATTCGCAATGCTGTCATCAACTCGAAAGACTCTTTCTGGGAATCAGAAAACGTCACCATTTATGATTCGGAGGTGAATGGGGAGTATCTGGCATGGTATGGCAAGAACATCCGTCTCGTGCGCTGCCATCTGACAGGCGAGCAACTGCTCTGCTATGTCGATGGCCTCATCCTCGAAGACTGCACCTTTGGCGAGGATGCTAACCTTATTTTGGAATACTCCACCGTGAACGGCACCATCCTCGGCAATGTGCACAGCATCAAAAACCCCACCAGCGGCACCGTCGTCGTCGAAGGAAAAGTGGGCGAACTCATTTGGGATGAGAACCAGAAGCAGCCTGCCAATGCCCAAGTGATTGTGAACGGAAAGTGAGCGATGACGGGTCTTTCAGCATCACATGTGACACATGCTAAATGTAACGTTTGTAACACACCCAGTGTTACATTTGTAACACCGCCACTGTTACACTTGTAACACTGGGTGTGTTACAAGTGTAACATTTCAACACCTGATTTCGGGTTACAGAAAGAGGCGCGACAGAACAATTTAAGTGACTGAATTTGAGGATTCAATGAAGAATTCTTCGTATCTTTGCCAACGAAACAGTAAATGAACTGAAAATGAAAACTTACGACTTTGACAAAATCGTCGACAGAAGCGGCACCAATTGCGTGAAATGGGACGAGATGGAAAGCCACGACATCATCCCGCTATGGGTGGCCGATATGGACTTCGAGACGGCTCCCTGCATTCTGGAGGTCTTGAGGGAGCGCATGCAACACGGCTGTTTTGGCTACACTTTCGTGCCTGAGAGTTACTATGAGGCCACCATCCGCTGGTTCGAGCGTCGGCACCATTGGAGCATCGCCAGAAGCTCGTTCATCTACACAAGTGGTGTGGTGCCTGCCATCTCCGCCATCATTAAAGCCCTGACTCAACCCGGCGACAAGGTGCTGGTGCAGACACCTGTGTACAACTGCTTTTTCTCCAGCATCAGAAACAACGGCTGCATCTTGGCAGAGAATCAGCTGAAAATGGTTCATCACCGTTACGAGGTGGATTGGGAAGACTTCGAGGCAAAATGTGCCGATCCTGCCGTGAAAGTTTTCCTCCTCTGCAATCCACACAACCCCGCAGGACGCGTCTGGACACGAGAGGAGTTGACTCGCATGGGAGACATCTGCCTCCAACATAAGGTCTTCGTCATCAGCGATGAAATCCATTGCGAGTTCACGATGCCGGGACACACTTACACGCCCTTCGCGTCCATCTCTGAAGAGTTCGCCACGAACAGCGCCGTGTGTGTTTCACCCTCGAAAGCCTTCAACATCGCAGGCTTGCAGATAGCCAACATCATCGTGAAGGACAAGGAGGTGAGGGAGAAGGTGGACAAAGCCATCAACATCAACGAGGTGTGCGATGTCAATCCCTTCGGGGTCATTGCCCTGCAAGCGGCCTACTCCGACGAGGGAGAAGCCTGGCTCGACGAACTGAACCAATACATCTACGGCAACTATCAGATGGCCAAGCAAATGCTCGAAGAGTCACATCCTAAATGCCCTGTCACAGAGCTGGAGGGCACCTACCTGATGTGGGTGAACATTGCTGCCACAGGCAAAACTTCAGAGGAAGTGGCCCACCATCTGTTGCACCACCACAAAGTGCGCGTCAACCCAGGCACCATGTACGGACAAACGGCAGGCGAAGGCTACATCCGCATCAATCTCGCCACCCGACGCGAACTTGTAGAAGAGGGCATCCTGCGCATCATGTGTGGACTCAGTTCTTTCTGATTCCACATTTTTTGCCATTTTGTTTGCCATTTTCCGAATATATCTGTACATTTGCCAACAAAAACTAACCGGAACCTATGAAGAAAGCTAAGAGAAACAGAATCCGCATGGTGAAAGCTGCAGCAAGCCTCGCCTGCACCCTCATGTTGCTGACGGCTTGCAATTGGGGACGTCCCGTCATCAACGGCGGAAAGACGGGGCAGCCCATCATGGACGGATGGACGTATGAAATGGCTGGCGAGTTCTGGCTTCCCTCTGTGTTCAAAGAAAAGAAGCCTACCACACCTGAAGAGGTGGCCCATCTGAGCAAAGTGAACGTGAATGTGAACCTGCCTATACACGAAGGCAACCCCATGCCGCTCGATGGAGTAACCTACCGTCAAGCCTCCACAGGCGGTTTCATCACCTTCCACCTCACTCCTATAGAGGGCGACACACTCCATCCCATCGGCACAGTCGAGATGCACCTGAAAGAGAATATGTATTGGGAGCGGGACACGGTGAAGGATGTGCGTCTGGTGAGCTACGGCAAAGGCATCTTCGCCACTTACCACATCCAGCGGGATCGTCTGCGGGGTGAACCCGAACGCTATGCTGAATACATCAAATACAACTCAGCCATCGTCTCTGTTTATCCTGGCGGCGACAGTCTCCTCATCTGCCGTGGGAACTTTTTGGGCGATGCATACGTGGCAGAAAAATAATCATTCATAATGGATAATTGAAGATGAAAAAGATGATGATAACTATAGGTGCGGCAGGAAGCCTGCTGATGATGACAAGTTGCCTCAAGGGAGGCATCTTCAATGGCGTTCTTGGCGATGGAACAGACACCGACTCCGTTATCGATGGCGGTCACGGCATCGGGATAGACACCGCCACCATCAACATGATGGAGATTTCCATGATGCTTGACAGCATCGAAGGTGACACCATTGTCAATGATAATCCTGCGCCCAACGACAAACTGCATTCAGAGAAGCACATCAAAGAAAGAGTCAACGCCTTCTACAAACTGATGGATGACCAACAATGCTGCTCCAATCATTACCTGAAGATTCGCGCCTTGGCAGAGAAGAAGGCGAGGATTGAGAAAAAAGACTTGACAGAGGCGCACCTATTGTCCAACCACTGGACTTTGGCCAACTACGAAGATGACCTCGACGAGAACTGGAGCTACCAGATTCTGGAGGTGACCGGCATCACCATGCATCGCGCTGAAGTGCTGGTGGACATCAGTCAGCAATTTGGAAGCAAGATGAAACTCCATCTGGTGCTGGAAAATGGCGATTGGCGCGTGGACAATTTCGACATGGTGACCCAGACAGGTTACGATGCAGTTGTGGAAGTGTATGAGGAACAGGAAGTGTACTACAACGAACTGGAGATGATGATTGATTACATCCGAGGAAATTGATAACGCATCATTGATATTAACTCATAAAACCTATAAGACTATGGCATTTTGTGGACAATGCGGATTTGAGAATCCCGAAGGGGCAAAGTTCTGCGGCAATTGCGGAGCAACTCTCATACAACTAACAACCGAGAACACACCCGTGAAAACTGCACCCCCAACCACACCAATAGAGACGCCCCCAACCACACCTGTTGAAGCGCCCCCAACTATGACGGTGTGACCTATCGCCAAGTCAGCACGGGCGGCTTCATCACGTTCCACCTCACCCCTGTGGAGGGCGACACGCTCCACCCCATCGGCACGATGGATATGCTTCTGAAGGAACCAGGGTACCGCGAACAGGACACGCTGAAAGATGTGCGCCTGCTGAGCTACGGCAAGGGCATCTTCACAGCCTATCACATCGAAAGGCACATTAAGAAGACTCGGCAGCAGGGCGAACCTGATGGCTACACAGAACATGTGGCGTGGAACCCCATCATCATCTCGGTCTATCCCGATGCCGACAGTCTCATCATCAGCCGTGGCAACATGCTCTACGATGCGTATGTGGCGGAATAGACGAGGCGCTTCGTTCAATGAAAAATGATAAATGATAACGGAAAGGGAAAAGTAAGATATGAACAGACACTACCACTCGCTCATGCAGGCTTTGGCTGTGGCGATGCAGCACTGTTGGGTGTGGCGACATAAATCCAGCCAACAACCCTTCACCGTCAAGGACCTCTACGAGACGGCTCTGCTCTTCGACGAGGAGCGACCTCTGCAGCGGAACCAGTTCTTTCTGGTGACCCGCGAGGGTGCCATCGGTTTCAGCGAGGGCTATGAGTGCCTGACCCACTGGTGGTATGTGCCCATGGAGGCTGGGCCTGAGCGTGACCGCCTCATCGAGGACATGCGCTGGGAACTGAAAGCGGAATTTGCGGCAGAGGAGGCCATAGAAAAAGCTGTACAGGAACGCATTGCTGCCGACAAAGCCCAAGCGGCTCAAGAAACCCTAACGCCTCCCCCACCTCCCATCACACCCCATCCCCTGCTGACCACGGTGTTGGTGCTCCTTTTCATGCTGCTGCCCACCATGCTGTTTGCCCAGCAAAGAGAGGGAGAGTGGGTGGATCCTGTGGAATATTATCACCTGAACGAGCAAGGTGGTTCGCTCGACCTTGCCGCTCTGAGCGAAATCATCAGCAAAGCAGACAAACAGATTGTGGGCATGAAACTGGTGCCCTATCTGTTGCAGAACCGGACGAAAGGTGAGACTGCCCCTCCCAACGGAAAGGGGCAGACATCGCACGATTGTTATCTGTATGTGAACGAACCAACCAAGTGGACAGCTTACATTGCAGAAGGCGAATACATATATTTGAAGATTTACTCAGAGATAAGTGCCGACCAACTGACTCTATCATATAACAGTTCAACCCATCAATACGGATTATCATACCAACCTTCAGGAATTGACCGAGCCACCCCTACAGAGAAGGGCAAGAAATATCCTGACAAATATCCTAATGCTGAGGTGAGAGCAGGAGCAAGCTACAATGAGATCACCTTGCGCTACGACTCCGAGAATGGGCTGCATGGCCATTTCGAGAACTATTTCGCTTATAAGCAGAAGAATGTTGACATTCTCCTCTGTTTCCGCGTGGAAGAGGTCATGGTGGGCGAGGCGGCTCCCCCACTCACTGAAGAACAGCGCTTGGAACTCATCGAGAAGATGGACAACCTGATAGAAACGCTGAAGGAGTATGTGGCAGAAACAGGCGACCATGCGGGTCCTATACCCACCACCATCATCAACATCGTCAGCATCATTGGCAGCGTACTGATTGGCAACGGTGTGGCATCTGTTACAGGAACGAGTGCTGGCATCTTCGGAGGTGGTGGTGGTGCCCCGACAGGAGGCGGTGGACAGCCCTCACCCGATATGCCATCGAACGCGCTCAAGAAGAAAGAGGAAGAGGAGACACCGGAGCCACCCAACGAACCCACTCCGTCTGAAGACCCGCTGGGCGAGAACCGCAAGTACTGGGACCGCTACATGAAGGAAAACGCTGACGGAACGCTGACGATGAGGGATCCCATCACGGGCAAGCCGCTCACCTACTATCCCACAGAGGATGGTGGCTATGAGAGCGAGATGGGTACGCACTATACGCAGGAGTCGCTGGCTGAGAATGTCCGCTATCGTGCCGAAAACAGCGACTACTTCAAGGACATTGGCGACAAGGCTGCCAAGGACGTGGCCGAACAACGTGCACAGAACGCGAAGCTGAATGCCGAGCAAGACGCAAAGGCCCAAGCCTACCGTGAGCAGAAAGCCGCTGAAGAAGCTGCTGCTAAGCAGGCTGCGGAACAGAAACAGGCGCAGCTGGACAAACTGGCCAAGCAATTCGGCCTCGAGGGAGAGGATGCCAAGAATGAGTACCTCATCCACGGGCTGTTGGAAAAGGAACAGGCATCAGCGGAGTTGGAGCATGAACGTCAGATGAAGGAAGCGGCGTATTATGATGCAGCTTACAAGACCGCCAAAGTGATTGACGATGCTGCCACCACCACCATCAACGTGATGGGCGAACTGGTGCCCGGTGGGCGCACATGGAAGAACATCTACACCGTGGCGCACTCTGTGGTTGCATCAGGCAGCGAAGCCCACGCCAAAGGTGAAGACATGGGAAAAGCCATTCTGAACGGTGCCATCGATGGAGGTTTGGGTGTGTTGCAGAACCAGGCTGGCAACATTGCCTCGAACGTATGGACAGAAGGCATCATTGTGGTGGGTGTCGAAGGCGTCAAGGAGGGCATGAAGTCCATCTCCAACGGCGACAATCCCAGCGAGGTGCTCGACAAGATGAAGAAAGCCATCACCCACAAGACCAACTATTTCCTCATCGGCAAGCAAGCGGAGAAGGTTGTAGGATGGGTGAACAAGTCGGCAGGGCAGTCACTCTCGCCTAAGGGTGTCAATTTCAAAAACGACACAGGACTGCGCTTTGGCGAAAACACCGCCAAGAGCATCCAAAAGGCACTCAGCAAGACTGACAAGATAGACTTGACCAAAGGAATCCCATCAGCCGTCCAGGAAGTGGGAGCCACCTACACTGGCAACTGGGGACGCGACTCGAAAGCCGATTTCGTGACCGACGAAGCCATCCCTGGCATTGTGCACGATGTGGAGTACTACACAAATCTGGTGAAGGACTTCTCCAACGCTGCATCCAAAGCCAGAAACATGAACAGAACATAACCCACCGAAAGCAAGAAGAATGATGGAAGAAACCAACGAAAAGACACCACAGCAATATACGGAAGAAGCCTTCTGGACAGGGCATTACCACTACCTGATGCAGGCGCTGGCCATGGCGATGGAACGTTGCCTTGTGTGGCGACTGGCATCAACAGGTCAAGCCTTCACGGCCGATGACCTCTTCCACTTTGCCAAGGACTACGACGAACAGCACCCGTTGGAGGGACAGGCTTTCTTCATGGTGAGCCAAGAGGGTGCCATTGGATTGGCGCCAGGACTGGAGTACATGGTGAAGTGGATGTTCCTACCTATGGAGCGAGGGGAAGAACGCGACCAACTTTTGCAGCAGTTGCAACACATCATGAGTGAACAACAAGCAGAAGAGAATATTAACTCATTAAAAAACAATAAGACTATGGCATTTTGCGGACAATGCGGATTCAAGAATCCCGAAGGAGCACAATTCTGCGGCAATTGCGGAGCAACTCTCATACAACTAACAACCGAGAACACACCCGTGAAAACTGCACCCCCAACCGTACCAATAGAGACGCCCCCAACCACACCTGTTGAAGCGCCCCCAACTATGACGGTTGAGACACCCCCAACTACACCTGTTGAGGCACCTCCAACAGCCAGCACACCACCCCCTCCCCAACCACCAACAATGCAAGCGGCAGCTGTCCCCCCAACTGCACCTATGCCTCCAACAACACCCGTATCCCCAACAGCACCTGCACCCCCAACACCAACACCTCCAAACGTGAATCCTCCCACTCAGGCTCCCAAGAAAGGCATGGGCAGCAAAGGCTGCATCGGCTGCGGTTGCGCCGCAGTAGTGATTCTCCTCCTCATTCTCGGAGGTCTTGGCTGGTGGGGCTACTCCTACATGTCGAGCAACGGCCTGGATTGGGACGAAATGATCAAGTCAATGACAGGCAGCGGCAGCAATGACGACAATGACAATGATGAGGGAAATAATGGTGACAACCCTGGTGGCTATAACTTTGGCGGCGACAACTTTGATGGCAACAATCCAGACGGTGACAGCTTTGATGGCGAAGAAGGCTCCCAAGCAGGAAATGGCAGCAGAAAGCTCTCCATGAGCGAAGTGGCTGACCAGAATGGCTTCCCCTATGTCACCTACGACGAGCGCCCCAAAGAGGGACCTATCTATATCAACGAAAGCGGCAACACCACAGTACGTTTCAATTTCGTTCGATTCAAAAATGACAACAGCATCGGAGTGATGATTGTGAACGACATGGGAGCTGGCCAGACATTCACCTTCCGCATGGCTTCCTGCGGACACAGCATCTACCACATGACCGATCCCAACAATGCAAGTATGGATGGCTATGTGTTTGTTCATCGGGGTGGAAAACGTATCCTCGTCAGCGACGCCACTTCACCCATCGAGTTTACTTTGGGTTATTAAGCAGCTTTTCTTTCATCATAAAAAGGAGGCGGCGTGTCAAAGATTATGACACGCCGCCTCCTTTTTATATCAGCAGTTGTTTACTTCAAAAGATCATCGAGTGCAGAACGGAAATCGGCTCCCTCCTGTGCGGGAGCATCGTTCTGTGACTCACGTGGCTGACGTTCCTGACGTGGGTGACGCTCACCACGTTCTGGGCGAGGACGACGTTCGCCACGCTCTGGACGAGGACGACGTTCACGCTGTGGACGCTCCACATAGTCAGCAGGCTTCTCGATGAGCACACGGCGGGAGAGTTTGTACTTACCCGTCTTCTCGTCAATCTCAATCAGTTTCACATCAATCTCATCACCTTCCTTGATGCCAGCCTCCTCGACTGTGTCGAGACGCTTCCAGTCAATTTCGGAGATGTGGAGCAGACCGTCCTTGCCTGGCAGGAACTCTACGAAGCAGCCATAAGGCATGACTGAACGGACGGTGCCATGATAGACTTCGCCCACTTCGGGAAGAGCCACGATAGCCTTGATTTTGGCAATGGCAGCCTCGATGGCGTCGCGGTCGGGAGCAGAAATCTGCACCTTGCCCACACCATCCTCTTCGTCGATGGTGATGACAGTCTTCGTGTCCTCCTGCATCTGCTGGATAACCTTGCCACCAGGGCCAATGACTGCACCAATGAACTCCTTAGGAATGATGATTTGCTCAATACGTGGTACGTGTGGCTTGAGTTCTGGACGAGGCTCGGAGATGGTCTTCATCATCTCGCCCATGATGTGCTCACGACCAGCCTTTGCCTGCATGAGTGCTCGCTCGAGAATCTCGTAGGAAAGACCGTCGCACTTGATGTCCATCTGCGTGGCAGTAAGACCGTTCTTCGTACCGGTGGTCTTGAAGTCCATATCACCAAGGTGGTCTTCGTCGCCAAGAATATCAGAAAGGATAGCGTACTTGTCCTCACCTGAATTCTTGATCAGACCCATAGCGATACCAGCTACAGGGTTCTTGATTGGCACACCTGCATCCATCAGAGCGAGTGTACCGGCACAAGTGGTAGCCATTGATGAAGAGCCGTTAGACTCAAGCACATCAGAAACCACACGGATGGTGTAAGGATAATCATCTGGGAGCTGACCCTTGATGCCGCGCCATGCGAGGTGACCGTGACCAATCTCACGACGACCCACACCACGCTGTGCCTTTGCCTCACCTGTAGAGAATGGAGGGAAGTTGTAGTGGAGGAGGAACTTCATGTAGTAGCGCTCCAGGGCACCATCCACGAGTTTCTCGTCAAGCTTGGTACCGAGGGTGACGGAAGCAAGAGCCTGTGTCTCGCCACGAGTGAAGATAGAAGAACCGTGAGGTCCAGGCAGCGGAGAAACCTCGCACCAGATAGGACGGATGTCGGTCGTCTTACGACCATCGAGACGTACACCCTCGTCAAGGATGCAACGACGCATGGCATCACGCTCCACATCGTGGTAGTAGCGGTCAATCAGCGTGTATTTCTCTTCCAGTTCCTCTTCGCTCAAATCGGTGTGGGCAGCAGCGTATGCCTCCTTGTAGTCCTCGCGAATCTTCTCGAAAGCCTCAGCACGTGCATGCTTCTCAAGTCCCTGCTTCGTCACATCGTAAGCGGGCTGATAGCACTTAGCGGCCAAATCAGCCTTCAGGTCGTCATCGTTCACCTCGTGGCAATATTCACGCTTCACGTCCTTGCCCAGTTCCTTCATCAGTTCCTTCTGCAAACGGCACTGTGGCTTGATGGCATCGTGAGCAGCCTTGAGAGCCTCGAGCAAATCCTTCTCCTGCACTTCCTTCATCTCACCTTCCACCATCATGATGTTCTCTTCGGTGGCACCCACCATCAGGTCCATGTCTGCCTCCTTCAATTGCTCGAAGGTGGGGTTAATCACGAACTCGCCGTTGATGCGTGCAACACGCACTTCAGAGATAGGACCTTCGAAAGGAATGTCCGACACAGCAAGTGCTGACGAAGCAGCGAAACCTGCCAGTGCATCCGGCATATCTTTGCCATCGGCTGAGAAGACGATGACATTCACATAAACCTCTGCGTGATAGTTGGATGGGAACAGAGGGCGGAGGGCGCGGTCAACCAGACGGCAGGTGAGGATTTCCTCGTCACTTGCCTTGCCTTCACGCTTGGTGAAACCTCCAGGAAAACGGCCGTTAGCCGCATACTTCTCGCGATACTCTACCTGGAGTGGCATAAAATCTGTTCCCGGTACTGCATCTTTCGCTGCGCAAACAGTGGCGAGGAGCATCGTGTCTCCCATACGGAGCATCACGGAACCATCCGCTTGTTTTGCGAGCTTTCCTGTTTCGATGCTGATTTCTCTTCCATCAGGCAACGAAACCTTCTTTGTAATTACGTTCATCTTGTTTGTTGAAAATATATAAAACATCTGTGTCGTGCCAGCCATAGGCACGAAAAATCGGACAAAGGTAGCCTTTTTCCCGCACTTGGCAGCTATCTTTGCCCGAAAATCTTCGTTTTCTTATGTTTTTTAGCAGATTCTGAGCCCTAATTGTCAATTATCATTGTCAATTGCCAATTATCTATTGCCCCTTACTCCATGATAATCAGATATGGAGAGGCCTCCCAGAACTCCTTGGCGTTCGTGATTGTCAACGTAGAAGTGCCATCACCATTCTTGGTCAGCGTGTAGCTCGAGGCAGGCTTCTCAGTCACCAGCTTAGGCGATTTCGAAGCAATCACCAATGTGTTGAAGTTGCGTATATCCACCTTGGTGAACGTGCTGTTATTGATATTGGAATAGTTGGCGCGCTTCTTGCTGAACAAACCGCCAGACAACAAGCCGAGCTCCTTCAGTTCCTTTTTCTTTCCCACGATGTAGTAACCCTCGTTCAGACGCCTTTCCTGCTCCTGGTTTTGAGCCCTCAGCTTTCCGGTCTCAAACGTCAGGTCATCCACCTCATTGTTAAGTTCCGCAATCTTGACATCTCTCTTCTTCACCGCCTCTTCCAACTTGGCAATTCTGGCACTCTTCTCTTCCAGCTGCTGGTTCAGATAGGCAATTGTTTTCTTCAAACTGGTAATGGTCTTCTTGTCCGACTGCGTCTCTTCCGTCAACCGGGCAATCTCAGCCTTCTTCCGTTCAAGCGTCTCCCTGAACGCACGCAACTTCGAGAGAATCTCGGCCTTAGGAGTGGACTCGCCCATCATGGTCACCATCTGTTCCTGCTCCTGGATAGAGTCAAGACAGAGCGCAACCTCGTTGATGAGTTCAGCCATCTGCTCCACCTCCTGCTGTTGCAACTGATCTTCCGCAGGCTCTGCCTCAATTTCTGTGTTCTCCTCCGGCTGAGCCATACCTGCGATTTTCGCCAATTTGTCACATGCCACCAAAGTGGTGAGCACGAATCCTGCAATAAGAATCTTTACTGTTTTCATATTTAATCAAATTTAGTTTTTATGATGATATTTACCATTTCATTGCCGCACCAATTCGGACACATTGCCACATCCTCCTCGGAACACATTGCAAATATAGACAATTCCCACTTCTCCACAAAAGAAAACCCACAAAAAATCAAAAAATCTTTTTTTCTTCCGCTTTGCTACATCTACCGTCGTCCTTTTTCACGCATCTTCCAACACCGCTCCCACCCTACTTCAACAACCTCAATCACCTCTGTGCCACAACCTCCAGTGGCTCTGTGCCGTTGCCTCCATTACCGCAACGACGTTGCCACAATAAGATTCCTTCTTAGAATTGATGAATTGGTAGAAGGAATTGATCAATTAGTAGAAGGAATTGATCAATTAGTAGAAGGAATTGATGGATTAGTAGAAGGAATTGATGAAGATGGCAGAAACGTGAATGCCATCAGGAGAAAAAAGTAAAAACACATTTCCAAGTGCAAAGATACGAAAAAAAATGCAGATTTGCAAGTCTTTCTGAAGAGGAATAGGCTTTTGAAAGAGGAACTTTTTCAACATTCTTTGAGCCGCATGACATTTCTGCAAAGAAACTTTTTGTCATGTCCTTCTTTTGCCGTACTTTTGCAAAAGATTTGGAAACAATGAAGAAGACACTCATGACAATAGCGGCAGGAGCCATGATGCTGGCGGCCTGCGACAAGGAGCCCCAATTCCATGTGGTGGGAACGATTGAAGGGGCGAAGGACTCGATGCTGTATTTCATCCAGAGTTCGCTGGATGGGGTGCAGAAACTGGACTCCGTGAAACTGAAGGAGGACGGGGCTTTCTCGTTCAAGGCAGCGGCTCCAACTGATGCGCCTGAGTTTTATGCCCTGCAAGTGGGGCAACACTTGGTGAACTTCGCGGTGGACAGCACAGAAACCATCACCATCAAGGCCATACTGCCGACGATGGAAAAGGAGTACACCATCGCTGGAAACGAAAGCAGCCAGAAAATCAGAGAGATAAGTCTGATGCAGCAACAGGTGCAGGCTCAGATGGTGGCGATTGAGCGGAACGAGGACATGTACCCCGGCGACCAGGTGGATAGCATCCAAAGCATCCTCAATGCCTACAAAGAACGGATAAAGCAGGAGTACATCTTCACAGAGCCGAAATCGGCTGCGGCTTACTATGCCGTGTGCCAAAGCCTGACTGACCTGCAGGGCACATTCCTGTTGTTCAATCCTCTGACCGACCGCAACGACGTGAAGTGCTATGCCGCTGTGGCAACAGCATGGGACGGTTTCTATCCTGATGCGCCACGTACAAAGCAACTGTGCAACATGGCTATCAAGGGAATGGACAACACGGCTCCACCACAACAGCGGGTGATGGAAGTGGATGAGGAAAAAGTGTCGGAGACGGGCATCATCGACATCACGTTGCCCGATGTCAACAGCCAGTTGCATAGTGTCACAGAACTGAAGGGAAAAGTGGCACTCATCGACTTCACCGTCTACAGCGCAGAAGAATCAAAAGAGCGCATGCGGCAACTGCGCACCCTCTACGAGAAATATCATGCACAGGGCTTCGAGATTTACCAGATTTCGCTGGACGAGGACATCCACTTCTGGAAGTTCTCATGCGAAAATCTCCCTTGGGTGTGTGTACATGAGACAGATGGCTCAGCCACAAAAATCTACAACGTGACCAACCTGCCCACGTTCTTCCTCGTGAACCGAGCCAACGAGATTGTTGTCCGCAGCGACTTCATGGAAGGCACATTGGAAGAGAACATTCTGAAACTATTATAAAAATTGAAGAATTGAAAAATTGAAGGATTGAAGTTGGCCGTTCAGCGTGTTTTCACATCGCGTCAGCCAAAAACTTCAATCCTTCAATTTTTCAATTCTTCAATCTTTCTTATACAAACTCTTCTCCCAGATTCAGTTGTGCGTCGTTGACAAACTTGCGGATGTTCTTCTGGTCGCCCTTCTTGCAGATGACCAGCACATTGGCTTCCTCCACCACCACATAGTCTTCCAATCCCTGCACCACAGCAACATGTCCATCGGGCAGTTTGATGATACAATCTTTGCAATCGTAGAGGAGCGATTTCGAGTCGATGACCACATTACCCATGTCTGACTGCGGCAATGCCTCATGCACGGCTGCCCAGGTGCCGAGGTCTGCCCATCCGAAATTACATTGCATCACATCGACATTGTCGGCTTTCTCCAGCACACTCTGTTCAAGGCTCATGTTCGGGCACTTCGTGAAGAGTTCCATCAAGAGGTCGGCAATGTAATCGCCTGCGTTGTAAGTCTCCACCACTTTCTCCACAATGCTGGAGAACTCCTCGCTAGCTCCTTTCACAGCCTCCAGAAATGTGTCGGCACGCCACATGAAAAGTCCCGTGTTCCAAAGAAATTCACCGCTTTCGTAGAAGAGGCGGGCAAACTCGTTGGCTGGTTTCTCTGTGAAACTCTGCACCTTGTAAATGCCGCCATAGTCAGTACGTTCCTCTGCCATCTGGATGTAGCCAAACGACTCCTCTGCCCGTGTGGGCTTCACGCCCAGCGTCAGCAGCACTTTGCTTTCTCCCACATAATCCAGTCCCTTGAGCATATCTTCGCAGAAAGCATTGATGTCCACCACATTTTGGTCAGAAGGACTCACGATGAAACGACCCTCAGGGCAACGCCTCTCCACCTCCAGAGCAGCCCATGTCACAGCTGGCACAGTGTTGCGGCGCATCGGCTCCATCAAGACATTTTCATACTTCAAGCCCGGTATCTGCTCCATCACCAATTGGCGATAATTTTCGTTGGTCACGATGATGATGTTGTCAGTATCCACACAACTGGCAAAACGTTCGTAAGTCATCTGCAACAACGTCTTCCCCGTGCCCAACACGTCAATGAACTGCTTAGGTTTCTTTTCACGGCTCATTGGCCAAAGTCGTGTACCCAGCCCTCCGGCCAATATCACACAATAGTTCCTTTTATCCATATCCACTTGATTGGTTTTAATAGGTATCAATGAGGTTAGTTTTCAACCACTTGTGTTTCACGCCTTCCCACTCGGCTCCACCAGCACATCAGCCTTGAGCCTCTTGTTTCAGCGTTTCACATTGCGAATATAGAGAGAAAAAAGCTTTCCAACAAATTTTCTTACAAAATAATCAAAAAAGTAACAAAAATTAGCATTTATGAACCTTGGCGATCCAAGTGGTCAAATGCTCATTTCTTCTGTTTCGATGCCCCTGAAGTACCATCCACAGGGGTCTTTGCTGGTGCCTCTGGCGCCTGTCCATCGCTCACCACCGTTGCCTCGTAACCATTTTTCTTCAAGGCTGCCACGATTTTCTTCTGGTCGGTCTTCTTGGGGTCGTAAGTCACCATCACCTGTTTGGATGCAAAATCCGACTCCACCTTCTTCACACCCGTAGTCAGTCGCAGTTGGTTCTTCACCTTTACCTGCATTTCCACATTCTGCACTTCTGGAGTAGTCTTCACCACCAGCACTTTCCAATCTTGAGCCATCGCGGTAACACTCATCAGCAGCGCCACCACCATCATTGTCAATGTTCTTTTCATGTTTCTTTCCTTTTTCAGTTGTTTCTATTTTGTCGGGGCAAAGATACGGAAAGATTTGAAATTTTGAACTAATTATCAACGAACAATAAGCAATTATTCATTAAAAATCCGTACCTTTGCAAACATTATGAGCATTTCCATTGAACTGAAAGACCTAACAACGGGTTACAAAGTGAAAGGCGGTGAGAAAATCATTGCCAAAAAGTTGGATGCCACTCTCAATAGTGGCGAAATGACTTGTCTGCTCGGACCGAACGGTGCGGGCAAATCGACATTGCTGCGCACATTGGCAGCGTTCCAACCTGCCTTGGGTGGCCGAGTGGAAGTGATGGGGAAAGATACACAAATGTACAAGAGCAAGGAACTGGCACGCCTCGTCAGCGTGGTGCTGACCGACAACTCGGACATCAAGAACATGACCGCCGAAGAGGTGGTGTCGATGGGACGCAGTCCTTACACCGACTTCTGGGGCAAACTCACCGAGAAGGACAAAACCATCGTGGCAAAATGTCTTGGATGGGTCGGCATCGAGGAACTGGCATCCAGAAAGATGCAAACACTCTCCGACGGTGAACGGCAAAAGGTGATGATAGCCAAAGCCATTGCCCAAGAGACACCCATCATCTTGCTGGACGAGCCCACGGCTTACCTTGACTATCCCAGCAAGGTTTCCATGATGCTTCTGCTGCATCGACTGGCCAAGGCCCTGAAGAAAACCATCTTCATGAGCACTCACGACTTGGAGCACGCTCTGCAAGTGGCCGATCAGGTGTGGTTGCTTGACCGCGACATGGGATTGACCACTGGTATGCCCGAAGACCTAAGTCTGGACGGAAGCATCGAACGTTATTTCAATAAAAAGGGAATGATGTTCGACCGCGAGTCATGCACGTTCTCCATTGAATATGAAACAGCCAGAGACATCATCGTGGAAGGCAATCCCGACACGTTGGAATACCGCCTCTGCAGCAAGGCGCTGACAAGAAACGGCATGCGTCCTGTAGCATCGGCTGAAAGCAGCACTGCTACAAACGACGTGACCATCAAAATCCCTGGCGACGGCACCTATCGTATGCTGGAAAAAGGGAAAGAGAGTGTCAAAGTGGAGAAGATAGCCCATTTGGTGCACATGATTGTGCCCGCCATTACGAAACATCAAATTTCGGCCATCCGCGAGGCAGCCGACATGACTCCCTATGAATAGAATCCATCTCATACTCATCGCTCTGTTCTCCATCTGTCTCCACACGACAGCACAGGAAACAGAACTGGAACAGAACATGTTCGAGACCATGCTTGAAGGCGACAAAGCCGTCGTGGTGGCTGTGCATGTTGGGGCTGAAGACGCTATTTCACAGCAACGCATCGACCGCTTCAACACCCGCATCCGACAAGCCTATCCCAACCACGACTTCCGCGAGGCATGGACATCGCGTAGCCTCATCCGCCAGAGAAACAGCAATGGAGTCAATTATGTGCCCACACCCGACGAGTTGTTCACTCAACTGCGAAAGGATGGCTACACACACGTGCTGATACAGTCGTCTGACATTGTGGAAGGAGCAGACATGCGCTTTCTGCGTTACACCGTCGATGCAGCCAGAACACACTTCAAGCAGGTTCGTCTGGGCGACCCATTGCTGAACGATGCCGCTGATTACGAACAGGCGCTCCATGCAACCGTCTCAGCCTACGGCAGCACAAAGGAAGCCAACGTGCTGATGTGTACAGACCTTCTGGGAGCACACGCATCACAATACACCATGCTTGACTACACCCTTCACGACAAAGACATCAGGGGATGGTATGTAGGAGCGGTGGGCGGTTACCCATCGGCAGAGAGTGTCATCAAACAACTGAGGAATCAGAAAGTGAAGAAAGTGCATCTCATCCCATTCCTCTTTACGGCCAGCAACCAATCCACGATGGATATGGCTCGTGAATGGACGAGCCTCTTGCAGAATGTTGGCTGCAAGGTGACCACAGAGATGCATTGTTTGGGCGATATCGATGCCATCATAGACATTTTTGTAAACCACATCCGACATGCCGAGAAGTATCACAAATATTCGCCCAAGGAACTGAAACTCATCAATCGCTAACACCCACATTCCCCCAAAAAGTTCAAAACCGTTCATGCCAAGCCCCTATCTCGAAATCAAAGGACTGACCAAACGCATCGGACACCGAGTGCTGTTCAACGATGTGTCGTTCACCATCAATGAGCGTGAACACATTGGCCTCATCGCCAAAAACGGAACGGGAAAGTCCACCCTGCTCAGCATCATTGCCGGCAAGGAAGGTGACGACGGAGGAACGATGATTTTCCGCAACGACCTCAAGGTGGGCTATCTGGAACAGACACCCACCATCTCTGCACAGGAACTGGAAGGGAAAAAAGAGGAATACATGCAGCGGTACAAGCGTTTCCTCACGCAGATGAAAATCACCCCAGAGGAGGCACAACGAACCGAATCACAATTGAGTGGCGGGCAAGTGAAGAGAATCGCTCTGGCAAGAGTCTTGGCAGGCGAACCCGACCTGCTCATTCTTGACGAACCGACCAACCACCTTGACCTCGAAATGATAGAGTGGCTGGAAAACATGCTGAGCCGTTCAACGATGGCCATCCTGATGGTGACGCACGACCGCTACTTCCTCGACCGCATCTGCTCCAGCATCATCGAGATGGACAACTCACGCATCTACTCCTACAGGGGCAACTACTCCTATTATCTGGAGAAGCGGCAAGAACGTATCGACAACATGAACGCGGAGATTGCCCGCGCCAACAACTTATACAGGACAGAACTGGAATGGATGCGTTCCACCCCCTGTGCCCGCAGTTCGAAAGCAAGATACAGGATTGAATCTTTCTACGAACTGGAGAAACGTGCCCAACAACGCATCGAGGAACGCAACGTGCGGCTGGAGATGGGCGGCACCTACATCGGCAACAAAATCTTTGAGGCGCACCATGTGAACAAGGCGTTTGACGACCATATCATCCTGAAAGACTTCAACTATAACTTCGCGCGATACGAGAAACTCGGCATTGTCGGCAACAACGGCACAGGAAAGTCCACCTTCGTGAAGATGCTGCTGGGACTGGAGCCCCACGACAGCGGAAGCATCGACATTGGCGAAACGGTACGCTTCGGTTACTATTCGCAGCAGGGCATGTCATTCAGGGAAGACCAGAAGGTGATTGATGCCGTGAGAGACATCGCTGAATACGTGGACATGGGCAATGGAGAGAAACTCTCGGCCGGCCAGTTTCTGCAGCACTTCCTCTTCCCTCCCGAAGAGCAGTACAGTTACATCTACAAACTGAGCGGTGGTGAGAAACGACGGCTCTATCTCTGCACCGTGCTGATGAAGGCACCCAATTTCCTCATTCTCGACGAGCCAACCAACGACCTCGACATCGTGACCCTGCAGATTCTTGAAGACTATCTCAAGAACTTCCGTGGATGCCTCATCATTGTCAGCCACGACCGCTACTTCATGGATCGCGTGGTTGACCACACGCTGGTCTTTCATGGCAACGGCGACATTCAAGACTTCCCTGGCAGTTACAGCCAATACCGCGACTGGAAGGAACAAAACAGCAAACCTGCTGCCGATGCCAAACAACCCGCCAAAGAAACGAAGAAAGACAATGGACGCAACCAGAACCGCGCTCGACGCCTCACCTTTAAGGAACGCCAAGAGTACAATCAACTGGAACAGGACATCGCCACACTCGAAGCCGAGAAGAAACAAATCGAGGCAGCCCTCTGTGGAGGCACCACCTCCGTGGATGAAATCACCCAACTGAGCAAACGTCTTCCCATCCTCTCCGAAGAACTGGAAGAGAAAGAAATGCGCTGGCTCGAACTCTCCGAATTTGCTTAGATTCCATTATTCCTATAATTCTTATAACCCCCATGAAGATAACCTCTGCCACCTACATCGGTTCTCATCCTCGCCACGAGCAATGTCCGAAGGATAACCGTCACGAATACGCCTTCATCGGCCGCAGCAACGTGGGCAAGTCTTCCCTCATCAACGCCCTGACCGAACGACGGAAACTCGCCCTCACCTCATCCACCCCTGGAAAGACCATGTGTATCAACCACTTTCTCATCAATGAGCAGTGGTATCTTGTCGACCTGCCCGGCTACGGCTACGCACAACGCGGCAAGAAGGAGATGGAGAAACTGAAAGCCATGATTAGCGGTTATGTGCTGGAGCGAGAACAACTCACCTGCCTCTTTGTGCTTATCGACATCCGTCACGACCCGCAGAAGGTGGACTTGGCATTCCTCCATTTTCTCGGCAGTCATGGTGTTCCGTTCGCCATCGTCTTCACCAAGGCCGACAAACTGACAGCCAGCAAGGTGAAACCCGCGGTCGAGAAGTATCTGGACACACTCCGTGAAGAATGGGAGGAACTCCCACCCCACTTCATCACCTCGGCCACCAGCAAAATGGGGCGCGAGGAACTCCTTGCCTATATCGAAGATATTAACCAAAACGCATAAAGAAAGTGCTCCAATGAAACATTTTGGAGCATTTTTTTTGTAAAATTGTTTGCAGTTAACAAAATAATCGCTACTTTTGCATCGTCTTTTGGGACAACCCACATATTATATATTATAAGAGTTGTCCTAAAAATCAATCTCACAATTATTATTCCAAACAGAAATTTTCACGAAACAGAAACTTTCCATGTGCCATTGGCAGGAAAGATTCCATTATTTCAAATTACCCATATATGTATAACTTAGAAGAACTCAACCGCAAGGAGAAGGGGGAACTTCTCAACATTGCAGCCGAGATGGGCATCAAGAATGCCGAAAAGATGGATGACATCACGCTCCGATTGACCATCATAGACGAGCAGGCCACCAACTTTGCCTCCAGCGCCGCGGCCGAAAAAACTCCACGCAAACGTTCACGCGTCAGCATCAAGAATGTCGACCGCGTGTACACGGCCAATAACACCAAGGCCAAGAAGGTGGACAAGAACATGAAGGTGACTAAGGACGAGTCGCTTTTTGCCGACCTGTCCGACGAGGAGAAGGCCATGCTTGCAGCCGAAGAACCAGACACTGCTCCTGTTGCAGAAAAAGAAGAAGAAGAAACTTCTGAGCCCAAGAAGAGAGGAAGAAAGCCGAAGGCGAAGGAAGAGAAAGAGGAGGAGAACAACGAACCTGCAACAGCCGAAACCCCTGCTGACAATGAGACCGAAGCAGCCGAACCCAAGAAGCGTGGAAGAAAGCCGAAGGCGAAGGAAGCAGAGGCTCCTGCCGCTGCTGAAGCTGAAGCACCCGCAGAAGAAAAGGTGAACGAAATCAATGTGCCAGAAGAGACCTACGTACCTTCTGACTCCCATTCCAAGACCATCTTTTCCACAGCAGAGTCGGCCGCTCCCACACCCAACAGCACCTCCGACTTCATCATCCTGCAAGACATTCCGAGGGAAAGCGACTACTACCAACCTCTTGCCGCATTCACCCAGTTTGTTGAAGAACCGAGCAGAATGAGCAGAGTTCCTGTGGCACCACAATACGACGACTATGCAGCCGCCCCACAACCTGTCAAGAAGGAGAAGGCCGTCAAGGAAAGACCTTACGAGTTTGACAACATCATCCGTGTGAGCGGTGTGCTCGAGACGGTGGACAACTACGGTTTCCTGCGCAGCAGCGACTACAACTACCTACCATCACCCGACGACGTGTTTGTAAGCCTGCAGCAAATCAAGCACTACGGCCTCAAGACAGGCGACGTGGTGGATGGCTTTGTGCGTCCTCCCAGAGAGGGTGAGCGTTTCTTCCCATTGGCAACTGTGGAGAAAATCAACGGCTGCGAACCAGCCCGTGTGCGCGACCGTGTGGGCTTCGAGTTCCTCACCCCACTCTTCCCCGACGAGAAGTTCAAACTCTGCAAGGGCTTCGACGACAGCAAGTCCTCGCGTGTGGTTGACCTCTTCTCGCCCATCGGAAAGGGACAGCGCGCCCTCATCGTGGCACAGCCCAAGACAGGTAAGACCATGCTCATGAAGGACATCGCCAACTCCATTGCCGCCAACCATCCTGAGGCCTATCTGATGATGCTGCTCATCGACGAGCGTCCTGAAGAAGTGACTGATATGGCCCGCACCGTCAATGCTGAGGTGATAGCCTCTACGTTCGACGCGCCTGCCGAGAACCACGTGAAGATCGCCGGCATTGTGCTGGAGAAAGCCAAGCGCATGGTGGAATGTGGTCACGATGTCGTCATCTTCCTTGACTCCATCACCCGTTTGGCACGTGCCTACAACACTGTGTCGCCCGCATCAGGCAAGGTGCTCTCCGGTGGTGTGGATGCCAATGCGCTCCACAAGCCCAAGCGCTTCTTCGGTGCTGCCCGCAACATCGAGAACGGCGGCTCGCTCACCATCATCGCCACAGCCCTCATCGACACAGGCTCCAAGATGGACGAAGTCATCTTCGAAGAGTTCAAGGGAACAGGCAACATGGAACTACAACTCGACCGCAACCTGTCTAACAAGCGCATCTTCCCAGCAGTCAACCTCACGGCATCATCCACTCGCCGCGATGACCTGCTGCAAGACCAGACCACGCTCAACCGCATGTGGGTACTCCGCAACCATATTGCAGACATGACCTCGATGGAGGCTATGGACTTTGTGATGAAACAGATAGAACGCACAAAGAACAACGAAGAATTCCTCATCAGCATGAACGGATAAGGAGAGGTAAAAAGGAAAAGGGGAAAGTGAAAAAAATCACTTTCCCCTTTTCCTTTTTACCTCTCCTCACTGTCCTTCGCACGACGTCATGTACTGCTTCACATCCTTGTTGTTTCTGAACGATTCGGGTGCACGACCGTAAATCTCATCAATCTGAGGCGTGGTGGTCGGATAGCCAAACTGATTGTAGGCATTGTCACAGAGCACCAAGAAATATGTGATGCCCAGCACGTTGTCATAGTTGGACGTCACAAAATCCGTCTCCAACTTGTCAATCGCCTGGCGCAGCGTACCCTCCTCTTCACCCAGTTCGCGCAGAATCTCGTCGTGATCATACCCATCGAGAATCATCGCGCTCTCCCTCCTGGGCAACTCTTGCAAGAGGAACATCAGCGAGTCACGTTTCGTCATGAAGGCATAGAACCTATCATTCAGCGGAGTTCCCTCTACCTTCATCGCATTGTTCAGGTCAATCACCTTGATGTTTCCCTCCTCCAGAATGATGGGGATATTGTCGCCACTCTTTCCGAAAAACATCCTCACACACATCACCGAATCCACCGCACCGGTCATCGTGAACTTGCCGTGCAGAATCCTGCACGAGTCCACCGCCTTCGTGTCATCGCCACCCAGCGGACGCAAGTACACCATATCGCCATCATAGAATGACTGCATCGACGTGCCCGTGATGTTATAACTTGTCGAGCAAGCCACCAGCACCACCGCCATCAACACAGCACCAGCCACTACATGGAAAAACTTTTTCATTTCTCTGATTTCGTCTTCGTTTATCAAAATCGCCACAAAAGTAGAAAAACAATCCCATCCGACAAAATATTTCACACTCCTTAAAACACAATTAAACGTTGTTTAACGTTTCAAGGAGCAAGACAACGGCTGGAGGACAAAGTGCAACACTATCTTCCAACACCACATGGAAGGACTGAAACCATCAATTCTCGACTTTCACATCCGACAGGTCACACCCGCCGTCCTCCCCCACCGCTACGGAAGCCGTGAGGGTTGGCATATTCTCATAGTGGAGCGCCAAGCCCACGACGAATTTCACGCCTGGCACCACACGGACACGCCAACTGCCATCGCTGTTGTCAAGACTCATCTTCTCGCCAATCCAGATAGCATTGTCGTCGAAACCACCCATGTCAGCAATGGTGTTCGTCACTGTGGCGACAGCCTCGCCATCGACATAGAGCGTGATGTCCTCACCCTCGGTGGTGTAGCCCAGCCTCGGCAGCATCGCCTGCTGCACATCGTACAAGTCGATGGCAATGGAATCCACCAACAGCCGTGTAGAGTCATTCATCAGAGAATCTGCAACCAGCGGCTTTTCCATCGTGCCGCAGACGGGCTTGACATCCACCCTTTTTGCACATGATGCCATGAGCATCACACATAGGGCCAACAGACCCACACTTGTCAATTGATTGTGTTTCATTTTATTTTTTTACTTTTTTATTTACTTGAATACAAAGGTACTCATTTTTTGCCGAATAAAGCAAGAAGTCGTTCATAACTTACGGATATTTATTCATAAGTTATGGATAATTGTTCATAAATTGCGGAAAAATATTCATAAGTCATGAACGACTGTTAATCCTCCAGCGAGGGAGAGGCCGATGGTGGAGCAGAGGAAGAGGCGGTGGTGGAGGCTGGGGATTTTGAATCGTTAAAAAAACATAATCATATCGTGTGCCAATAGACTTTTCGGGAACAATGGAGTCAAACTGATTGTAAAGAGAGTGACACTCAAGTTTATCACTGATGAAAACACAACACAAATGAGAATATTTTTGTTATCGTTGCTGCTAGGTGCAGCGACGCTTTGTGCTATGGCACAGGAATCACGACGGAATTTCACTATCAATGGTTATCTGACAGATGTGGACTCAAAGGAGCCGATGGAGCATGTCACCGTTCAGTTGTTTGCGGCAGCGGACAGCACATTTGTGGGAGGAACCATCTCGAACGAACGGGGAAACTTCTCGGTGGATGTACCCTCTGTCGGTACGTTCCGACTGAGGATTTCTTTTGTGGGTTATCAGACGATTGAGCGTGAGGTGACGTTGAGACGCGCACAGAATCTAGACTTGGGCAATATTCGGATGGCCCAAGACGAGATGTTGCTGAAAGAGGCGGTGGTGAAGGCGAATGCCGCGCAGGTTGTAGTGAAGAAGGACACGCTGCTCTACAATCCAGAGGCTTATCGCACCCCTGAAGGCTCGGCAGTGGAGGAACTCATCAAGCGCATGCCAGGAGCCGACATCGATGAGGACGGCAACATCACCATCAACGGAAAGGCGGTGAAGAAGATTCTGGTGGATGGCAAGGAGTTCATGCTAGGCGACACGGAAACGGCGTTGAAGAACCTGCCCGTGAGCATCATCCAGAACGTGAAGTTCTATGACCAGCAGAGCGACCAGGCACGCATCACAGGCATTGAGGACGGCAACAAGGAAACTGTGCTGGACTTCACCATCAAGAAAGGCATGAACCGAGGCTACATGACCAACTTCGACATTGCAGGTGGAACGGAGGAACGATATGCCATGCGTGGAATGGGTAGCAGTTTCACGGACAAGACACGCATCGTGCTGATGGGCAATGCCAACAATAAGGAGGAAAATGCCGGATGGTGGAACCGTCGGGGATTGAACACGAACAAGATGTTGGGTACGAACCTGAACTATGACGACGGAAAGAAACTGAAAGTGGACATGAGTGTGCGCTGGAACCATCGCACCGGCGACAACCGCAACGAGAATGCCAGCGAGAACTTCTACAGCCAGGACTACCGCACGTTCTCCAACAGCAATTCTGCCAACCGCTCCCGCAACGACAACTGGAACGGCAACCTGCGTCTGGAGTGGAAACCCGATACACTGAGTAACATCCTGCTGCGCGCCAACGGCAGTTATGGCACCAACGACGGTACATCCAACTCGCTATCGGCTACCTTCAGCGACGACCCCTACCGCTATGCATCCGACCCACTCTCCGCCGAAGCCATCGACCTGATGCACCAGCAGGAACTGGCCGTGAACCAGAACAGGCAGGCCAGCCTCAGTTATGGCCGCAACCGGAATATGTGGGCGATGCTGCAATTGTATCGCCGACTGAACCCACGGGGACGAAACGTGACCCTGCGTGTGGAAACCAGCGCGGGCAACAACCGGCAACGCAACGCCTCGAACAACGAGGTACACCTCTTCCGCGTGCAGAATCAAGAGGGACAGGACTCCACCTATTTCACCGCCCGTTACAACGAGACCCCGTCGAACAACAGCGGCTACGTGCTGAGCGCCAACTATAGCGAACCACTCTGGAAAGGTGCCCATCTGCAAGCCAACTACGAACTGCGCTACAATCAGAACAAGAGCGACCGCAAGACGTATGACTTTAGCCATGAGGAGTTTGATGTCTTCGCTGGCATCACGCCCGTCTACCGCGACTGGGATACGTGGCTAGGGCCCAACTCTCAGTTCGCCACCCTCCAATCTCCCCTGGAGAACTATCTCGACCGCAACCTCAGCCGCTATTCCGAGTATAAGAACTACACCCACAACATCAGGCTCACGCTGCGCCACTGGGAAGAGAAATATGACTACAATGTGGGCGTGCTCCTGCAGCCGCAACACTCCAACTTCATCCAGAACTACCGGGGCATCCATGTGGACACCATCCGCAACGTGACCAATTTCACGCCGACCATCGATTTTCACTACAAATTCAGCGACCAGCAGAACATCTGGCTGCACTACCGAGGCGACACACGCCAGCCAGACATCACGCAGTTGCTCGACATCACCGATGACTCGAACCCTCTCTACATCACGCAGGGAAACCCTGGGCTGAAGCCGCAGTTCACCAACTCGCTCAATGTCTACTACAACAACTACATCGCCAAACACAAGCGTTCTATTGTGATTTATGCCAACTACCGGCACATCCGCAACAGCATCTCCAACCTAGTGCGCTACAATGCAGAGACGGGCGGAAGCATCTCGCGCCCAGAAAACATCAACGGCAACTGGAATGCCGACGGAGGATTCACCTTCAACACCGCACTAGATTCCGCTGCCCACTGGAACATCGGCACCGACACCCGGGCGCGCTACAACAACTACGTCAGTTATGTGGCTCAAGCCAAGGCCGACGCACAGAAGAACACCACACGTTCCATCAATCTAAACGAACGCATGAACGTCAGCTTCCGCAACGACTGGCTCGAGGTAACCCTTGACGGCAACGTGAACTATCAACACACACGCAACGAACTGCAACCCAACGCCAATCTCGACACCTGGCAATTCAGTTATGGTGGACAGATTCTGGTGCGCCTGCCCATGGGCTTCGAGTTGAGCACCAACCTTCGCGAGTACAGCCGTCGCGGCTACAACGACCCCTCGATGAACACCAACGAATTGCTGTGGAACGGCCAGTTGTCCAAGACCTTCCTCAGAAGCAAGACCCTCGTCGTGGCCCTGAACTTCTACGACCTCCTGCAACAGCAGAGTAACTACGAGCGATGGGTCTCGGCCACCAGCCGCAGCGACACGCGCTACAACAGCATCAACAGTTACGCCATGCTCCACGTGCGCTATCGCCTCAACATGTTTGGCGGCAAAATCGACACCGAAGGAAGATACGACAAAAAGTGGGGCAATAGAGACAGACGCTAACCCCACTCTCTTCAACATTTCAATTCTTCAATTCTTTAATTCTTTAATTCTTTAATACTTTAATTTTCTCCGACCAATGAAAAAAAGCCTGATTCTTGTGCTTTGCAGCCTGATGGCCATAAGCACCATCGCACAACAGCAACTGGGTCAACGACCTAGAGTGAAATCGCCAGTAGTGAACGCAGATGGCACGGTGACATTCAACTTCTACGACCCGTCTGCCGAGCGCGTGAGTGTCAGCGGTGACTTCGGCGAAACACGTAACCGCCGGCTGGAGATGACGAAGCAGGAGAACGGTGTCTGGACAGCGACGACACAAGCGCTGAACCCCGAACTCTACTCTTACAGCATTTCGGTGGACGGCCAGCGATTCATCGACCCCGCGAACAGTTACGTCAACCGCGACATCTCAACACTCAGCAACATCTTCATCGTGACCAAGTCCGCCGACGACAAGGGACACCTCTATTCCGTCAACAACGTGCCCCACGGCACCCTGAGCCGCGTGTGGTACGACAGTCCCACTCTCGGCCAGCAACGACGCATGACAGTATATCTTCCGGCAGCCTACGACGGGAAGAAGAGTTTCCCCGTGATGTATCTGCTGCATGGACATGGAGGCGACGAAACGGCATGGGGCGATTTGGGACGCGCATCGCAAATCATGGACAACCTCATCGCCGAAGGCAAATGTGTGCCCATGATTGTGGTGATGCCCAACGGCAACCCCACCTGCAACGCGGCTCCGGGATGGTGGCACGAAGGCATGTACACCCCCGATGGCAACGCCTTCAACCAGCGGGGCGCCAAGGCCACGATGGAAGAGAGTTTCATGGACATTGTCAACTTTGTGGACTCCCACTACAAGACCATCAAGAAGCGTTCGGCACGCGCGGTGACAGGACTCTCGATGGGTGGAGGCCACACCTTCGGCATCTCCCGGCTCTATCCCGACACTTTCGACTACTATGGCCTGCAGTCGGCAGCAGGTCGTGTGAGAAACAACGACGCCAAATTTGACGAACAGATGGCGCGTCTCTTCGCCTCAAAGCCCAAACTCTACTGGATAGCCATTGGCAAAGACGACTTCCTGATGCAGATGAACACGGAACTGCGGCAATATCTCGATGCCCACCAGTATCCCTACGAATACTACGAGAACGATGGTGGACACATCTGGCGAAACTGGCGCATCTACCTCACCCTGTTTGCCCAGAAAATATTCAAGGAATGAACAAAAAGGTGAGTCATACGTAGGAGAAATCCCGCACAAAAAGCAAAGAGCCCGTGCAATTGCACAGGCTCTTTTGTTCATGTATGCCTTTATATTGTGTTGTTATAGAGACGTAAGGATTAAAACTCGGCTGTCTTGGGTGTGCGCGGGAAAGGAATCACGTCGCGAATGTTCTGCATGCCCGTGACGAAGAGGATGAGACGCTCGAAGCCGAGCCCGAATCCTGCGTGGGGGCATGAGCCGAACTTACGGGTGTCGAGATACCACCACATGTCCTTCATCGGAATCTGGCGTTCCTCTATTTCGTTCATGAGTTTGCCGTAGTCTTCCTCACGGACAGATCCACCGATGATTTCGCCAATCTGCGGGAAGAGTACGTCGGTGCCTTGCACGGTCTGCTCCATTTCCTGACCATTGAGGACTGGCTTCTCTGCATCTATCTTCATGTAGAAGGCCTTTATCTTCTTGGGATAGTTGGTCATGATGACGGGCTTCTTGAAGTATTCCTCGACGAGATAGCGCTCATGCTCGGAGGCAAGGTCGTCACCCCAATTACATGGGAACTCGAACTTCTTGCCATCCTTGATAGCCTGCTGCAGAATCTCGATGCCCTTGGTGTATGGCAGACGGACGAAATCTTCCTTGAGGATACCCTCGAGACGCTCGATGAGACCCTTATCTATCATCTTGTTAAGGAAGTCGAGGTCGTCCTTGCAGTTGTCGAGTGCCCAGCGTACGCAGAACTTGATGAAGTCTTCTTCCAGGTCCATGAGGTCAGGAAGATCCATGAAGGCAATTTCCGGCTCAATCATCCAGAACTCCGCCAAGTGGCGGGGAGTGTTGGAGTTTTCAGCACGGAAGGTAGGACCAAAGGTGTAGATGGCTCCAAGTGCTGTGGCTCCCAATTCACCTTCCAACTGCCCGCTGACGGTGAGGGAGGTCTGCTTGCCGAAAAAGTCGTCATCATAGATGATGCTGCCGTTCTCGTCCTTCTTGAGGTCGTAGAGGTTCTTGGTGGTCACCTGGAACATCTGGCCTGCACCCTCACAGTCGGATGCTGTGATGATGGGGGTGTGGAAATAGAAGTAACCATGCTGGTGGAAGTAGGTGTGGATAGCCATCGCCATGTTGTGGCGGATACGCATCACGGCACCAAACGTGTTGGTGCGCAGACGCATGTGAGCATGCTGGCGCATGTACTCGAAGGATTGCCCCTTCTTCTGCATTGGGTAGTCGGCAGGACATTCGCCAAACACCTTGATGTCGGTTGCCTGTACTTCGACTGCCTGACCCGAGCCAATGCTCTCCACCATCGTGCCTGTCACAGAGAGGCAAGCGCCTGTGGTGATGAGTTTCATCATTTCGGGGTCGAACTTCTCCACATCGGCCACCACCTGCACGTTCTTGATGGTGGAGCCGTCGTTGAGGGCGATGAAGTTGACTGCCTTGCTGCCTCGCTTCGTGCGCACCCAACCCATGACTGTGACCTCGGCACCAAAGTCGGTGCGCTGCAGGAGGTCTATGATTTTTGTCCGTTTCATATACTATAAAAATTGAAGGATTGAGAAATTGAAGTTAGCCATTCGCATGTGGTCACCTTGCGTTAGCCCAAACTTCAATTCTTCAACTTTTTAATTCTTATTCATAATGTCCCGTGTGCAGCATGGCCACTTCCTGCTCGGTGAGGAAGCGCCAGTCGCCACGCTTGATGCCTTTCTTGGTGAGACCTGCGAACATGACGCGGTCAAGTTTGCAAACCTTGTAGCCAAGGCTCTCGAAGATGCGGCGCACGATGCGGTTCTTGCCAGAGTGAATCTCGATGCCCACCTGCTTCTTGTCGGTGTCAGATGCATAACTGATGGCATCAGCCTTGATATCACCATCCTCGAGCGTGATGCCTTCGGCAATCTGCTTCATGTCGGCAGCCGTGAGGTTCTTGTCGAGGAAGACGTGATACACCTTCTTCTTCAAGAACTTGGGGTGCGTGAGTTTGGAGGCGAGGTCGCCATCGTTAGTGAAGAGCAGCACACCTGTGGTGTTGCGGTCGAGACGGCCGACTGGATAAATGCGCTCGCGGCAGCAGTTCTTCACGAGATCCATCACGGTCTTGCGCTGCTGCGGGTCATCGGAAGTGGTCACATAATCCTTGGGCTTGTTGAGGATGACATACACTTTCTTTTCGATGCTGACCAACTGGTCGTGGAAGTGTATTTCATCGGTGCGCTGCACCTTGGTGCCCAATTCTGTCACCACCTGACCATTCACAGAGACAACACCTGCCTGGATGAACTGGTCGGCCTCACGACGTGAACATACACCTGCGTTGGCCAAGAACTTGTTGAGACGGATGGGTGCATTGGGGTCTTCGAGATACTCCTTGTACTCAATCTGCTTCTTCATGCTGTACTTGGCATTAGGATTGTAGTCGGCTGTGCGGGGACGGAAGCCACCACCACGCTGCTGATAGCCGCCGCGATTCTGATAGCCGCCACGTTGCTGATAGCCGCCGCGTTGCTGATAGCCGCCACGCTGCTGATAGCCGCCGCGCTGCTGATAGCCACCACGCTGCTGATAGCCGCCCTGACGTGGCTGGAAACCGCCCTGCTCATAGCCACCCTCTTGCTCGCCATTCTGCTGATAGCGGTTGTTGTAGGGGCGCTGCTGATAGCCACGATTCTGATAGCCACCGTTGTTGTAAGGACGCTGCTGGTAACCACCACGCTGCTGATAGCCGCCATTATTGTAGGGACGCTGCTGGTAACCACCACGCTGCTGATAGCCACCTTCTTCCGAAGAGGAGCCACCAAAGCCAGAAGGACGGAAACCACGGTCGTTCTGTGCGCCATTAGAACTGTAAGCCGCACGTTCGTTTCGGTTGAAACGAGGACGCTGCGGACGGTCGCCACGATTATATGCCGGACGACCACCAAAGTTGTTTTCACGGTTGTAAGATGGGCGATAACCCTCACGGTCACCTCCATTTTCAGAGTTTTCTTCTGATGCTGCAGGATGCTTGCCCTGCCATTCTTCTAATTCGGACATGATGTAATTTACGATTTAAACAATTTACAATTTCAATTTATTTTGCGATTGCATTATTTATTCATGAACAATCTTTTTACATTCCTGTATAACTGTGTGGAGTGATGGCACGCAGTTCCTCCTTCACGCTGTCAGACACCTCCAACCCCTCGATGAAGTTGCTGATGCTCTCAGCCGTGATGGCCGCATTGGTGCGGGTGAGTGCCTTGAGTGCCTCATAGGGATGCGGATAGGCTTCCCTGCGGAGAATCGTCTGGATACCTTCAGCACAAACTGCCCAGCAGTTGTCGAGGTCGCGGTTGATGGCATCCTGATTGAGCAGCAGTTTGCGCAACCCCTTCAAGGTGGATTGGATGGAGATGATCATATGACCCATTGGCACTCCTACATTGCGAAGCACAGTCGAGTCGGTCAAGTCGCGCTGCAAACGGCTGACGGGAAGTTTCTGGCTGAGGAAAGCCAAAATGGCGTTGGCCATGCCGAGGTTTCCCTCAGAGTTTTCGAAGTCGATGGGGTTCACCTTGTGCGGCATAGCGGACGAGCCGACCTCACCTGCCTTGATTTTCTGCTTGAAGTATTCCATCGACACGTACATCCAGAAGTCACGGTCGAGGTCGATGATGATGGTGTTGATACGCTTCATGGCATCGAAGATGGCTCCCATGTTGTCATAGTTGCTTATCTGAGTTGTCCACTGCTCACGATCCAAACCCAGTTTCTCGCTGACGAACTTATTGCCAAAAGCCTTCCAATCATATTCCGGATAAGCGATGTGGTGGGCATTGTAGTTGCCTGTCGCACCACCAAACTTGGCTGTCATCTTGCATGCCTTCAACTGGTTCAGTTGTTCGGTGAGACGGTAAACATACACCATCACCTCCTTGCCCAAACGAGTAGGCGAAGCAGGCTGACCGTGTGTTTTGGCCAACATTGGGATGTCCTTCCACTCGTCAGCATACTCCTTGAGTTGTGCAATGAGTTCCTCCACCTGCGGATAATACACCTCATTAAGTGCATCCTTGATGGTGAGCGGAACAGACGTATTGTTGATGTCCTGACTGGTCAAGCCAAAGTGAATGAATTCTTTATAGTCATCGAAGTTGCCAATCTTGTCAAGTTCCTCCTTGATGAAATACTCCACAGCCTTCACGTCGTGGTTGGTCACCTTCTCAATGTCTTTCACACGCTGAGCATCCGACTCGGAGAAATTGCGATAGATGTCACGCAGACGTTCGAAGAGGCTCTGGTCGAAACTCTTCAACTGCGGCAGGGGCAACTCGCAAAGCGTGATGAAATACTCAATCTCAACACGTACACGATATTTGATAAGTGCATATTCTGAGAAAAACGGAGCCAAGTCCCTCGTCTTGCCTCTGTAGCGACCATCAATAGGCGAGATGGCCGTCAATGCATTCAGTTCCATTCTTGTAAATCCTTTCTTTATAATAAAATTATATGTGCGTATATGCGTCACCCAGACGCTCTCTCTTTCCTTTTCTAATCTCTCGTAAGCGTTTCTGTCAAAAAAAAGTCCACTTAGATTGCTTTTACGTTTGCAAAGGTATGAAAAAGTTCGGAGTTGGGTATCAGGAGTTAGGAGTTTTTTTTGATTCGGGATGATTTTTACCCTCTTTCACCCTTTTTCCACCGCAGAAATGCGAAACACGGTGTACACTTCTATCACCACAAAGAAAACAAAGGGGATCAACCATGCCGTTTCCCCCACATACATACCAGCATAAAAACCGACTGGCATCCACATAAACACAGAAGCGGCAATTAACCCGACAATGCCAAACACACGCTGATGATAGAGGCGCCGCAATGTCAATTCACGCGGATCTGACATCGGATATTTCTCATAAAAAGGTGTTTGCATGAAGCGGCCGAAAGCCAACACCACTGTAGCCAACGACATGACACAACACGCCACGAAACGGACATCCCCTTTGGGGAACACCCACATACCAGCAGCAATCACCACCAAGGCCAATCCTGCCGATTCAACCCATCCTAAGATTTTCTCCTTGTCCATAGGCATCGCCATCACTCTTCCTCTACGATGAAGATGTCTTCATTGTCCGTCTTCATGAAATAACGACCGCGCGCCACTTCCTTCACGGCTTCGGGGTCATGCTTCAAAGCATCCAACGTCTTCTTATCCTGTTCAAACTTACGGTTATACTCGTCAATCTCGCTCTTCAGATTTGAAATTTCCTGCTGCTGACCTATTCGATTCACAATGCTACTTTCGCCCACGAAGCCAATAACGCCAACAAACACAGCCAGCGCCAACACATACTTCAACTTAAAAATCCAATGTTTAATGCTACTTTTCATATTTTTCTCACATTCATCTGAAAACTAAATAAAAAACTCTCTCGTGTCGTTCTGGCCACAAAGTTAGAGAAAAAGCATGGAAGCACCAACATTTTTACATTTTTTGTCACAAACATCATTTCCATCGCCCCATTTTTGTTCCTGTTTTACTCCCCACCTGCTCTTCTCCACTTTCAAACTTTCCTCACTTACACTTCACCACCACAGGATGACTCACATTGTCCTTCCAGTCATCCAACGAGGCAAACCACTCCTTGGCAGTATGGTAGCCATCATCTTCTTTGTCGGCACAGAAACTGACATAATAACTGATGGAGCGATTCTTACCTGGTTGAACCACGAAAAGATAGTTCAGTTCATCCTCCTTGGTGTCACGAACATACTCCTTCGGCACAAAAACAGCCATTCCGATGGGTTCGGGCGCCCACAGTTGCTTCTTGCCCATGTCGGGATAGTCACATCCCCATGAAGCAGCCAAACCGTCTTTCTTCACAAAGCCTTGCGACTTGTGCCCCTTGCGAGTGGCTTCATCGGCCGTTGCACCTACTTTCTGCACACCCGTACAGAAATTCTTATCAAGCACACGGTCAAACTCCACGTTCACCTGCAAGTCACGATGGCCTGCATAGAGAGAATAATACTGGTGCATGTCGTACATCACATCATCGTCGCCCTTCACACCCAAGTCATACACCTCCACAACGGTACGCAAGGGGCCTGCCGTCACCACACGTTGACCTCTCACACCCACTTCCGTCCAGTTCTCCGGCTGGTTCTTTTTCCAATCCTTGAAAGAGCCACAACCGATGGCGTTGCCTGCCCAAAGGACATCCACACCATACCCCTGTGCTAACTGCTCCTCGGAGGTGTAGAACTGCGTCTGCGGCAATTCTATGCGACGATACTTCTTGCCATAAAGGTCGATATTCTGCCGATGGTCGAAGTAGATGCGGTAACCCGTCAATTCCGACTCGATGGTGACACCATGCATATAGATGTCGTTGAAGAGGAAAGTCTTTCCTGGAGCCTCCACACGCAGCACATCGGGGTGCTTGTCCTGTTTGTCACGAATCTGCAAGGCGGTGTAGATGCGCGGTTCCACACTCTTGGCCTTCTTTTCTTCCTTGGCCGAGAGTTTCACCTCGAAAGTCTTCGTGTCCTTTCCCTTGATGTCTGTCAGGAAAAAGACCTCGTCGGGACGCAGATTTCCGTCCATATCATCCAATTGACAAGGCACATCCTTACCCTTGCAGGTCACCTTCACGCTTTTCACATCGAAGTTCAGTTTCTTCAACGCCGAAAGTTTCACCACCACGGGCTCGTTCTTCTTGTCTTCCTTCCACTCGTTCGTGACAGCCACCTGTATTGTTTGTGTCTGTGCTGATGCTGCCACACAACCAAGCAACATCATTCCAATCATCATGATTTTTTTCATTGTTCCTTTATTTTTTGATGCTGCAAAGATAACGTTTTTAGGTGAAAAACACCTTATTTCTTATTTGGCATTTGGCAATTTAGCGCCATTTCCCTATAAATAATAGCAGATTCCCTATCGTTGTTTCATTTTAATGTCGTACCTTTGCCACCATCATCAACTTACACTAACCTCCAAAACCTATCAAAGATATGAAGAAAACGTCAACATTATCATGCATCGTTGCCATATTGGGACTTTGCTTGTTGTTCACCTCATGCGCCAAAGACGAGAAGATTGCCATGAAACTTTCTGGAGAATGGGAAGGCTATTGGGGCATGTATTACTCTGACCCTGAATTGGGTGAGTTCGATTCCTACAAAAGTTCCGTGAAGTTCATTCCTTACGAGAAGTACGATACAAAGGGTGAAGGCTATCAAGTGGATTGGTATGACAAAACGCCTAACGCACAAGGCAATGTCAGCCCATACGAGCGACTGAGTTCCTATTTCACATGGGAAGTAATCAACAAAACCGTTTACCTGAAATATCCCAAGCATCCCAACTACAACGTGCGCATCAGCGACTACGACTTGACCAAGAAACACTTCACGGGGCGTTTCAACGACAGTTCCACACACTTCGACCTACACAACATTTGGCAGTTGTACAAATGGTCGGATTATGCGTCGCTCAACACGAGTTACTTCCTTGCCTGGACATGGGTGGGTCTCGATGTAGCCAGCACAATAGCCTACGACAGTTACTACTGGACACGCGATGCAGCAAATGAAGAAACACCTATTCCGATGGAAGATGGGCATACCATCCAGATGGGCAACCGTTTTGCTGAATGAAAAAATAAGAAAGCCGCACCTTTTCGATTTGAATGGTGCGGCTTTCTTTATCTTTGAAACGGACGTCACTCCAGTTCGAGCAGTTCCTTCACCTCGGGTGTAAGGTACGGCTTCACTTTTTCGTAAGGCAGCTTCACGCAAGGCATTCCCAATGCATAGGGACCTATCTCGTATGCTCCATAATCGAACTGCACACCTTCGCTGGTGAGAGAAGGGTCGTTGCCCGGAAGTTCAATATCGCTGACATTGTTCAGGTTGTCTTCGGCATACTCGTCGAGCAGTTCAGCCACCACCATCTTCAGCACAGCCTTTTGCCCACTCTTCGTGAAGATGTCGTCCTTCGTCAATATGCGCTTGTTCTTCAGGTCAATGGTTTCGGCGTAATTCCAAGGCATACCGTGAGCGGCTCCTGCTGGATAATCGTAACCAGAATGTTGCAACGTGAGCAGATTCTTTGTGTTCCACACCACAGAAATCTCTGATTCGAGCGAGTTACCCGTTTCCCAACCCATCTCCTCATAGGGAGCCTCAGTGCCCAGAAAATCCTTGCTGCGTTTCTTCAGCGCCTTCTTCACATCACTCACGCCCTCCTTCTTCAGTTGGGTGCACAATTCACTAATCTTTGCTGCGGTGAGGGGCAGTTCGTATTCAACACCCGATGCATCGACCAGCAGATACTGGTTGACAAATTCCATCGACTCTGTTGGTCCTTTCACAGCCTTGAGTGTCTGCTTCTCGAAGTAGTTTCTCGACTTGCCCATCGTATAGGGTGTTGGTTCCTCGTCGGTGCTGTAATCCATGATTTTCACATCGACAATCAATGAATCCTTATAACTCACCTCTTCGAAGGTCAAGGTGTCCGCCACCGCAGGAGCATCTGCCGGCATGGCCATATCGCCCTCAGTATGAGCCACACTCTTGTTTCCCGTGCAAGCCAGCAACGCCAACGTTGCACCCATCATCCATTTCATTTCCTTTTTCATATTTTGAAGTTACTTCACTTCTCCGAAATACTTTGTGTCAGCCAGTTTCAGCAGATACTGCCCATACTGGTTCTTAATCATCGGCTGAGCCAATTCACGCAGTTTTTCTGCTGTTATCCAGCCCTGACGATAGGCGATGCCTTCGAGACAGGCAATCTTCAAGCCTGTGCGCTTCTCCAGCACTTCGATGAAGGTGGAAGCCTCAGAAAGCGAGTCGTGCGTACCCGTGTCGAGCCATGCAAAGCCGCGACCCAACAGTTGCACCTTCAAGTTCTTCTCTTGGAGGAACTCCTGATTCACCGTGGTGATTTCCAACTCGCCGCGTGGCGATGGCTTGATGTTCTTCGCCACTTCCACCACCTTGTTCGGATAGAAGTAAAGACCCACCACCGCATAGTTGCTCTTCGGTTCCTTCGGTTTCTCTTCGATGCTGAGGCAGTTGCCCTCCTTGTCGAACTCAGCCACACCGTATCGTTCCGGGTCTTGCACCCAGTAGCCGAACACACTTGCCTTACCCACCTTGGCGTTCTCCACACACTCTCTCAGCATGCCCGAGAAGCCACGGCCGTGGAAGATGTTGTCGCCCAAGACGAGGCACACATCATCGTTACCCACAAACTTTTCGCCGATGATGAACGCCTGAGCCAACCCATCGGGTGATGGCTGTTCGGCATACTCGAAATGCACCCCGTAATCACTTCCGTCGCCCAGCAGACGCTTGAAGCCTGGCAGGTCATAAGGAGTGGAGATAATCAGGATGTCGCGGATGCCAGCGAGCATCAGCACCGAAATGGGGTAATACACCATAGGTTTGTCAAAGATCGGGATGAGCTGCTTGCTCACACCCTTTGTGATGGGATACAACCGTGTACCCGAACCACCTGCAAGAACTATTCCTTTCATATATTTTCTTATCTTTCTTGTTTCTAATCAGTTATAGACATTTTATTTAAAGAAGTCAAGTCGTTCATTCAGAACGAAACACCTGCCGTGAAGTACAGCTTCTGGGTGCTGGGATTGGCGGCAATGCTGCCGAAGAGAGGCACGGTGAAGGTAGGGGTGATTTTGATGTCTTTGCTCGCCTTGAGACTGATGTTGGTGACAGCAAACCTGTGAGCATCTTCATAGTAATCGGTGGCATAGGGAACTGCACCAAGGGCGAAATCCCAATCAAGGGTGCCAAGTTTGAAGGGCACACCCACCTCAAAATAGGAGGAATAGGCACGTTTGCCCGACTTGTTCACTCCGTCGGCACCTGCAAAGTTGGTGTACCAATTGAGCGAAAACACATCGAAGTCGTAGCCGATGTTGGCCTCGAACACGTGCAGCGTCTCATGGGCATCGTAGAGGAAATACTTGTGGGGGCAATTCTCCTTTCCGTCCACACTGAACATATCCGTGATTCCGATAGTGAGACCGCCCGTCGTGTAGGACAGCGTGAGGTCAAACTCCTTGGTGCCTTTCTTGTCAACAAACCCGTAACTTCCCCAGGCCTCCAAGCCGAATCCCTTGTAAGAGATGCCCAAAGCGGGTTGCACGGCCGCGCTTCCCAAGTCCTGGCCACGCCAGATGTAACTGGAAACCACATCTGCCCCGAGGGTTGCCTCCACCTTGTCTTGCGCCTGCATCGCCAGCGGCAGCAGGGTGGCCACACAAACGGCTGCTATTTTCAACATTCTCCTCATATTTTCAAAATGTGTCCAGCACCACTCCTTGCAGCACTGGACACATTGCTTTGATTCTTTCTTTGCTGTTAGAACAATTTGTTGGGATACACACCGTCGGCCACGAGTTTGGCGATGCGCTCCACAGTTGCCTCGCGGTCGGCCGCGTAGGTGACGCCGAACCAAACGGAAGTAGTGTCGAGCACCTCCACGGTTGCGGTTCCCTCGTTGATGAGTTTGTTCACCATCAGCGGGATGAAGAACTCGGCCTTGAGGTTCTCCATGTTCTTCGGGTCAGAGAGGAACTCCTTGAAGTATTCCTCGCTATAGTCGAAGTAGTCGGGTGTGAAGCCCCACATGTTCATCGATACAGGCACGTTCTCCTCGAGTGGAATCCATTCGCCCTGCTCATCCTTGTAGCAGATGGCGTTGCCCTTGTCTGCCTGACGCATGATTTCGGTGCGCTCCACCACATCGACGAGGTGACGGTTGTTGTCGTACATGCACACGCCGCGAGCCACAGAACCGTTCTCGGAGAGTGTGTTGCAGCAACGGAAGCCCACCATTGCATACTTGTTCTTAGAACCTTCTGGCAGGTTGCTGAGGAACTTGCCGATGGACATGAAGGCGTCGCGGCCATAGAAGTCGTCGCAGTTAATCACGGCGAATGGCTCCTTAATCACGTCCTTACCCATCAGCACAGCGTGGTTGGTGCCCCATGGCTTCACACGGCCTTCTGGGCACTTGAAGCCTGCAGGGAGGCTGTCGATGCTCTGGAAGCAGAGTTCGCATGGCACTACACCCTCATACTTGGAGAGGATCTGAGTGCGGAACTGCTCCTCGAAGTCCTTGCGAATCACCCACACAATCTTGCCGAAGCCTGCCTTCACAGCGTCGTAGATGGAGTAATCCATGATGGTTTCACCATTAGGTCCAAGACCGTCAAGCTGCTTCAAGCCACCGTAGCGGCTACCCATTCCCGCAGCAAGGAGGAAAAGAGTTGGTTTCATAGTTAACAAAAAGACCCTCTCCCCGTGCCCTCCCCCCGTAATGGGGAGGGAGAAGCCATCCGGCTTGTTTCCGTTTTGAGGGTTGTTAAAAGTTAATAATTAGGTTTATTAATAGATTTCTTCCCCAACACCCCGCATGGTCTCCCCTCCCCATTACGGGGGAGGGGTAGGGGGAGAGGGTCTGCTATTTATTCAATCACTACGCGCGTCCATCCGTGCACGTCGGGTTCGGTGCCGTACTGGATGCCACGCAATTTGTTGTAGAGTTTCTCCGAGATAGGGCCTGGCTTTCCGTCCTTCGAGATTTGGAAAGTCTTCTTCTCCTCGAGGTCGTCAATCTTACCGATAGGCGAAATCACGGCAGCCGTTCCGCATGCACCAGCCTCCTCAAAGGTGGCCAACTCGTCCTCTGGAATCTGGCGGCGCTCCACCTTCAGGCCAAGGTCTTCTGCCAACTGCATCAGGCTCTTGTTGGTGATGGAAGGCAGGATGGAAGTTGACTTTGGAGTCACATAGGTGTTGTTTTTGATGCCGAAGAAATTGGCGGCACCGCACTCGTCCATGTACTTCTTCTCCTTCGCGTCGAGATAGAACTCGCAGGCGTAGCCGAGGTCGTGAGCCATCTTGTTGGCGCGCAAGGATGCGGCGTAGTTGCCACCCACCTTGTAGATGCCTGTGCCGAGCGGAGCCGAACGGTCATACTCGCGGATGATGACGTAGTCGTTGCAGGAGAAGCCGCCCTTGAAGTAAGGACCTACCGGAGTGACGAAAATCATGAACAGATACTCCTCTGAAGGATGCACACCCACCTGTGCGCTGGTGCCGATGAGCAGCGGACGGATGTAGAGCGTCGCGCCTGTCTCGTAAGGAGGGATGAAACGCTCGTTCAGACGCACCACCTTATCCACCATCTCGTTGAACTTCTCTGTAGGCAGTTCGGGCATCAGAATGCCACGGCAAGTGCTCTGCAGACGTGCTGCATTCTCGTCCGAGCGGAACACGCGCACCTTGCCGTCTGGGCAACGATATGCCTTCAATCCCTCAAAAGCCTCCTGTCCGTAGTGCAGGCAGGTGGCTGCCATGTGGAGTGGAATTGTCTCTTCGGAGCACACTTCTATCTCGCCCCACTTGCCGTCACGGTAGTAACAGCGCACATTGTAATCTGTCTTGCGATAGCCGAAACCCAAGTTCGACCAATCCATTTGTTCCATATCTTTCTTGTTGTTTTGTTGTTGTTGCGTTTTATGTTGCAAAGATACAAAAAAGTCGGAAACCCTACAAACAAAACAAGAAAAAAATGTGTTTACCCATTCCATTTCTCTCCACTCGCTTCTCCGTCATCCCCAGTCGAGTTTTCTCAATCATCGCAACGGCACTCTTTCCACAGTCATGATTACGTCCATTCTTCAATGGTAATTACGATAGCGACGTAGAGGAAATTACGGTAACGACGCAACCACATAATGGGCGTATTCCTAACCGTGCAAATGCCAGAACTGCCAACAAGAAAATTGCACGCTGCATATGTGTGCCAAACGCCAAATGCCAAATAAGAAATAAGGCGATGAGCCTTATAATAATTATAATAACTATATATAGGGATAGAAGTAAATGGATAGGAACTATATAATATATAAACCGACCTTTCACGCTTATTTGGCATTTGGCGTTTGGCGCTTTTGGCGTTTATTTTTGTGTGAAAATATCGGCCAGACAGTTGGTAGTTTGGATTATTTTCCGTAACTTTGCATCATTAACAGAAAGGCCGCATGAGAGTTCTTTTTTCCATATTATTGTTGTTGTTTTCCGTTGTTGTGCATGCGCAGGGATGGCGCGTGGAGGCAGAAGATGCCACGTCGAGCGTGGTGTGGAAGTCGGGCGTGGCTACCATCGTGGCTCCGAAGGGTCTGACGCTCTGGTGTGAGCAGAAGATGGAGGGGAACGTGGTGGTGGAGTATGAGGCTCGCATCGTGGCGGATAAGCGTTATAAGGACGAGCAGGGCAGGGTGCGTGTGAGCGATATGAACTGCTTCTGGATGGCAAGCCAATGTGGTGGCTATGGCGGACGGTTCGTGGACAATTATGCCTTGCAGACGTACTATGTGGGCTTTGGCGGCAACTGGAACACGACCACGCGGTTCCGCCGATACACAGGGGATGCGCGAGGCATCGATAGTGTGGAGTATCGTCCGAAGGTCTTGAAAGAGTACACCGACAAGGCGCACCTGCTGGAGGGCAACCGATGGTACAAGATTCGCCTGGAGCAGAAAGATGGGCATGCACGTTACTACATCGATGGGGAACTGCTGGTGGATTATGTTGACCCGAAACCCTTGCGGGAAGGGTACTTCGGATTCCGAACCACGATGGCGGTGGCGCAGTTGAGAAACTTCCGCTACACCTGCGAGAACCCCGACGAGAAGCCGATTGTCTTGCGATGGGTGGGCGGAAAGGGGCATGGATGGACCACCTTCGGAGTGCCATTCGACCAGGGGGAAGTGACCACCGACGATTTCAAGTTGCAGATTGGCGACCATCAGTATTGCTCGTACGACACATGGAGGCTGGCATCGTGGCCCGACGGCAGCGCCAAGTGGCAAGCCTTCTCCACGTATATCCCCGAGGGGTGCGACTCCGTGCTACTACTGAAGCAACCAAGCACTCGGCTTCGGTATGTCCCGTCCCTGCCATTGGGCGAAATGCCGCCGTTCTACGTGACGCTCAACGGAAGAATTGATTCGGTCATCACTCATGAGGTGGAGGAAAAGGCCAAGAACGGCATCCACTCTCGCGAGGTACACAAATACACCGGTCGCAACTTCATCATCCGCACCTACCAATATGCTGGCGTACGGGAGGCGAAGCTCGTCCACACCCTCCTCGTCGATAGCGCCCTCAACCACGACGGCCTCCACGAACTCAGCATCCATTTCCGAGTGCCCATGCAGGGACAACCCTACGAACGCTCCGTCTCTTTCGGCGACAAGGAGATGTCCGTGCAACCCCTCATCGCACGCCGTCCCATCGACCTCCAGCGTATGGACAGCACCACCCGACAGATGCTCCAACACATCGCCCAATGGGACGATTTCCGACTCTCCCAACTCTCGCCCAACGGCTATAGCATCCGCAAGAGAGCTACCCACGAGTCACCTTGGATTGGCACGATGGAAGGGCATCGCTCGGAGGGAATGGTGACGATAAAGACCCTCTCCCCAACCCTCCCCCGTAATGGGGAGGGAGACCATGCGGGGTCTTTGTCGCCAGTAAACAAGCCGGATGGCTCTCCCCATTATGGGGGAGATGTCCGAAGGACAGAGAGGGTCTTCTCTTGTCGTTTGCTTGACTTTTGGCAATCCTACCCCTCCACCATCCTCGTGAGTGGCATGCGGAGCGACACCGCCATCGTAACCATCAGCCTCTACTCGCCCGAAGCGGAACCCTACTCCTTTGAACATTACGACACCATTCCTCACACGCTCGAAGCCGCCTACGAGGATGTGCAGCCAGGCATGAGCACCGCATGGGGCATCGGCAGAACAAGCACCATCCTCATCAACAGCCAAGAAGAATACCACCTTGCCCCCACCCCCGAATACCTGCACCGCAAGCGTGCCTTCGGCATCTGGAGCCTCCCGACAATGGAAACGGCACGTGACAGCCTCATCGAAGGGAAACTGCAGGAAATCATGCAGTTCTATCAGACGGAAATAGAAAGGAACGGCTGGTACGGCTTCTTCAACTATGGCGACGTAATGCATGCCTACGATGCTTCCAGAGACGAATGGCGATACGATGTGGGCGGTTTTGCTTGGGATAACACCGAACTGGGCACACCCGCCATGCTCTGGTATCAGTTCCTCCGCACAGGCGATGCCGACGTGTGGCGAATGGCCGAAGCGATGACCCGTCATTGCAGCGAAGTGGATACCTACCACACAGGGCCTCATGCAGGCTTGGGCACCCGCCACAACGTGCTGCATTGGGGATGCGGAGCCAAGGAAGCGCGTGTGAGCGAAGCATGGTGGAACCGCTTCTACTACTACCTCACCGCCGACGAGCGCACAGGCGACATCATGCACGAAGTGGCTGATGCAGACACCCTTCTCTACACCCTCGACCCCATGCGACTGGCTCAACCCCGCGAACTCTATCCCTGCACCGCACCTGCACGACTGAGAATCGGCCCCGACTGGTTCGCATATGCAGGAAACTGGATGACGGAATGGGAAAGGAGACAGACCCTCTCCCCAACCCTCCCCCGTAATGGGGAGGGAGACCATGCGGAGAGTTCCCTAACGACCAACAAGCCGGATGGCTCTCCCCATTACGGGGGAGATGCCCGCAGGGCAGAGAGGGTCTTACTCGCAGGCATGTCCTCCATTGCCGACCTTCCCCAACGTTTTTTCCAAGGTCCTCTCGCCCTCGGTTACGACCCCGCGACAGGCATCATCAGCACCGAAGCCGACCCTGCACTACAAAGCACCAACCACCTCATGACCATCATGGGAGGCTTTGAACTGATGAACGAACTGGAGCCGATGATTGAACATCCGAAATTCTATGAGGCTTGGCTCGAACACAACCGCCTCTACAAACAGAAGGCATGGGAACTGCGCAAGAACCGCTTCCTCATCCCCCGACTGTCTGCTTATGCAGGTTGGCGACTGGGCGACGAAGGGCTGAAAAAGCAAGCATGGGACGACCTGCTCAACCATTTGCCGCTCACGAACAAACAAACCATCTGGACAAACGACTGCGCCACCTGGACACTCGATGCCATCTTCCTGAAAGAAACCATCGGCAAGTGACCATCTCAAAAGCGCCAAACGCCAAATGCCAAATAAGAAAATAAACCACAGATTAAGTGGATTAAACAGATTTATAAGACAATGATAAAAAGACTATCGACCATCATCGCGTTAGCCCTCCCCCTTTGGGGGTTGGGGGGCCATGCCCAAGAAGTACAAAACGATGCCACCGCACCCCTCCACCTGATGAAACCTGCCTACAAGATTCCCTACGGAGTGCCCAAGGCAGAGGACGTGAAAGCCACGATGGACAGAGTGAAGAACTATCTCGATGCCACCACTTTCATGGAACTCGATGAGACGGGCAAGATGCTCAAGCGCGGCACCTTCCGACTAACCTCCTACGAGTGGGGTGTGACTTACTCAGCCATGCTACGGGCAGGTGAAGTGACGGGTGATGCTTCCTACACCCGATATGCCATCGACCGCATGGAGTATCTGGCGAAACTTGCACCTGACTTCAAGAAACGGCTCGACCGAGGGGAAGAGATTGACCCACTCATGCACCAAGTGGTGAAGCCAGAAGCACTCGATGATGCTGGCGCCATCTGCTCCGCCATGCTGAAAGCGAAAGACCCGAAACTGAAAGACCAAATAGAAACCTACCACGACTTCATCGCCAACAAGCAATACCGCTACAAGGACGGCATGTTTGCCCGTCTGCGACCCGTCAAGAATACGGTGTGGCTGGATGATATGTTCATGGGCATCCCAGCCTTGGCTTGGCACGGAGATATCGAAGAGGCCACCCGTCAGTTCAAACTCTTCCACGACAAGATGTGGGTGGGAGAAAAACATTTGTATCGTCACGGATGGGTGGCTCCCCAGCCAGATGGCCTCCACATAGAGGGGGAGGTGCCTCAGAGAGGCGGAGGGGGTCTTTCTTTCTTTTGGGGACGCGCCAACGGATGGGCATTGCTGACCGCTTGTGAACTCTTGGACGTGAAGGAGTCAGCCCTCATCATGAACTACTTCAAGGAACACCTGAACGGCCTCATGCCTCTGCAACATCACGACGGCGCTTGGCATCAGTTGCTCGACCGCAACGACACTTATCTCGAAACGTCCTGCACCGCTATCTACTGCTACTGCATCGCACACGCCATCAACAAGGGATGGATTGATGCCGAGACTTACGGCGCACAAGCCCTCCTTGCATGGAACTACGTCAATGCCCACGTGAACGCACAAGGACAAGTGGAAGGCACTTGTGTGGGTACAGGCCTTGCCTTCGACCCCGCTTTCTATGCCTACCGTCCTGTGAACAACTTCGCTGCTCACGGTTATGGCCCCACCATCTGGGCAGGAGCAGAAATCTACCAACTGGTGAAAACCCACCACATCAAACTGAACGACTCCGCCATCCACTTCTATCCAGAAGACCCAGGAACGGACGAACCCATCTTCTATGTGAAGTAGAAACTCCATGAAATAGAAACCAAGTGGAATAGAAACCAAGTGGAATAGAAACAAGAAGCCTCGCTCCAATGGAACGAGGCTTTCTTTTTCACTCTCTCTTCATGTCGGCAATGACCAACTTGATTTCCGCGTATGTGTAGTCATTCGGCAAGAGGTTCTTCACATCTGAAAGGGCATACGCCTTGTCGAACGACTTGATGATGCCGCGAATCATCTTCTGATGTTGGGTGCTCACCACATCGCCCACTTTCAATTCGCCCGTCTCCACGAAATAGGCAAGGTGATTCTCAATGGTTCCAACGGTGAGTGAACGTTCCGAAGCAATCTCTTTGATGGTTTTCCCCTCACGGAACAACTTGAAGGTGTTGGCTTTCGTGTCCACCTTTTCCTTTTTCGGTTTTTCTTCCTTCGCTTTCTTTGCCTTCTTCACCTTCGTCTTTCCATCCTCTATCTTCACCTCATCCAACGAAGCCTTTGCCTTTGCACTCAGGAAGTCGCGAATGGAGAAACCACTCTCATTCAAACGGGAAAAGATGCCCACTTTCAACTTATAAGATAGCATGAAGGCATCGAGCGCATTATTGTATTGCGTGGTCACCTGCTTGTTGTTGATGACCACTTTAGTGCGCACAATCACAGGGTCGAGCAGTTCGTGCATCTTGCCATCAAAGTATGTCATGGCGGCCTTCAGACGCTCTTGTAGTTTCTCATCTTTGGTGAATGAAGCCCCACTCTGCTGCATCAGCAAAGTGTATTGACGTTGGAATTTCTGTGCCACTTCCACCACCTCTGCTTCCATTTTGGGAAGTGCCTCTTGCAACGCTGCCAACAAGGCAGGATAGGAGTCATACAGATGTTCATGCACCACACGCATCAAATACTCCGTATCCTTCTTCAACACTCGGAATTCAAACAGTTCATTCAGCAAGGAGAGGTAATACTCATACATCATCTGAGGCAACTTGCCTTCCGTCTGCTGTGCGGCTGCCAACTCTCTGTCGATGTAGGCATTGACAGACGCATCGGTGATGACCGAACGCATCTCCAATGGACGTGCCAGCACCATACCTTCGAGGGTGCGGCAACGGCTCAACGCCACATACACCTGTCCGTGTGTGAACGAATCGCTAATATCCAACACCGCATGGTCGAAAGTCAAGCCCTGGCTCTTGTGCACCGTGATTGCCCACGCCAAACGCAAAGGATATTGCTTGAACGTGCCATCCACCTCCTCACGTATTTCTTTCGTCTCCTCATCAATCACATATTTAGTGTTCTCCCAAGTCAATCGAGGCACACAGATGGTGCTGTCATCCTCCTGACAATGCACGACAATCAGCCGTTCGTCGCTTTCATCGTCCCACACGAAATCCTTCACCACGCCAATCTTACCGTTGTAATATTCCTTTCCCTGAGTCGGATCGTTCTTGATGAACATCACTTGCGCCCCCTCCTTCAACACCAGACGTTCATCGGCAGGATAACTGCTCTCGGGAAAATTGCGATGAATCTCAGCCATGAAGGCCATCTCCTTGCTCTTCAAGGCATCCAACTGCTGCTCGTTGTAGGTCTGAGCCATGCGGTTATGCGTCGTCAAGCGAATCCAATCGCCATCCTTGGGAGGCACGAAATTCGGCACATATCGAGCATTCAACGCCCCCAGCACAGCATTGTCCACCTGATGGTTGCGAATCTTTCCAAGAATATCAATGAAGGAAGCATCCTGCTGACGGTAGATATGTTTCAACTCGATAGTCACATAGGGTATCTGCTGCAACGCTCTGCTGCCGAAGAAATAGGGAGTCGTATAATAAGGTGACAACAACGTCCACTCTTTCTCCTGCGCCACTGGTGCCAACTGCTGCAAGTCGCCAATCAGCAGCAACTGCACCCCTCCGAACGGCTTGCTCCGGTCACGATATTTCCGGAGTTCCTCATCCATCGCATCCAACACATCGCATCGCACCATCGATATCTCGTCAATCACCAGCAAATCCAACGTCTTGATGAGGTTCTTCTTGTCCTTGCTCATCTTGTAGCGTCCCTTCTTTTCTGTCCTCGGCACTCCTGGCACCATCGGGCCAAACGGCAACTGGAAGAACGAGTGAATCGTCTGCCCTTGCGCATTGATGGCAGCCACTCCCGTAGGTGCCAGCACCACCATCCGCTTCGGTGTACGCTCACGAAGTGTCCGCAAGAAGGTTGTCTTGCCCGTTCCTGCCTTACCTGTCAAAAACACCGACACATTTGTGTTCGACACAAACCGCCAAGCCAGATTCATCTCACGGTTATGCTCCCTCGTATCCTCTTCCGAAGCATAAGAAGAGAACACATCCTCCTGCGATGTCAAATCCCAATAATCCATTGCTTTTATTTTTCGCAAAGTAACGATTTTTCCACGAGACAAACAAGGATTCAAGCGAAAAAGAAACGAAAATGGAAGTTCCCCCGCCCATGCAAATAAAATGTAACACAACTCACGCGGAAAGTGTTACATATGTTACACACCCAGTGTTACACTTGTAACAGTGGAAGTGTTACATGTGTTACAGTGGAAGTGTTACAAACGTAACAACGGAGATGCCGCATTTGCAGCTTTGTATAAATAATGTGAAAATGAATGTAAAACTTTAATCTTTCCGTTCCTTTGCACATCCAAAAAGAAAAACAAAAGGTAAAAGTAGAAAAAAATGACAAGTAGAAACGTGAAGAAATTTCTTTTGTGGACACTGCCCGTATGGATGAGTGGTGTTTGTCATGCTGAGGACATCACCATCCGGTTTAACGGTTCGACGGCAACGGTGGAACAGAAAGTGAAAGATAGTGTGAGTGTGACAGTAGAGGGTGCACATGTGAACATAGAAAGCACCTATCAGGAACACAAACTCACCCTCTTGGTGAAGGGAAAGAGCGAAGATGGACAACTCATCTTGAAAACCGCTGGCAAAACAAAAGTGAAACTCGACGGCTTGAATTTGACGAGTCAAGAAGGTGCACCTTTGTGGTTGAAGAACAAGAAGAAAGTGGAAATTGTGGCGAAGGAAGGGACGAAAAACTCCCTCACCATCACGGCCTGCAACGACACCGCCAACCACAAGGCGGCCACCATCTGGGCAAAAGACAAGATTCTCCTTTCAGGCAAAGGCTCCCTCGATGTCATTGCAACAGGTGACGGCTGCCGAGGCATCAAGTCGAAGGATGACATCACCATCGAAGACCTCACCCTCAACGTGACCACATCGGGCAACCACTTGGGTGAGAAGCCCTTTGGCATGGGAGGTTTTGGAGGTCCTCCTATGGGTGGGATGCCTCCATTCAATTTTGACGATATGCCCGAAGATGTGAAAAAGATGTTCGAGGAAAGACGCAAGGAGATGGAGGATCGGATGAAAAACGGAGAGTTCCCGATGGGAGGTTTCGGAGGTCCCTTCGGAGGCATGCGACCAGAAGGCAACGACAGCACACGACGCGGTGGATTCCCTCCTTTCGGAGGAATGCGTCCTGAAAGAAATGACAGCACACAAAACGGTTTCCCACCCTTTGGAGGAGGTTTCCCCGGAAATCGTGATGAGAACGGTGAAGAAGGCGAAGGCATGGGATTTGGAGGAAAGCACAAGTATGTCGCTTCCACCAAAGGCATCGCCTCGAAAGGCAAAGTCATCATCAATAGCGGCAATGTGACTGTGAGAACCAACACGGCTGGAGCAGAAGGCATCGAGGGTAAGGAAGGAGTTGTCCTGAATGGTGGCAACGTGGATGTGTTGAGTACAGATGATGCCATCAATGCCAATGCCGTCATCGAATTCAATGGTGCCAACGTCATTGCAAGAAGCAAGGGTAACGATGCCGTCGATGCAAATCCACAGAGCGGTTTCTTCTCGCCATTCGGCAGCAACGAACAGAGCAACGAACCCGCCATCGTCATCAGAGGAGGTACCGTTTATGCATGGAGCCAAGTGGGTTCACCCGAAGAGGGGCTTGACTGCGACTTTGCGGCTCTCATCATCGAAGGAGGCACGGTGTTCTCTGTAGGAGGAGGTATGGGTGAAATGCCGTCCGTTCCCACCAACGAAACAGCCAAGCAGGCAACCGCCCTGCTCATCGGTCTCAACATCGCGAAAGATGAACCCATCAACATCTACGACAGCAACAACAAACTCATCGAGAGCGTCACCGTTCCCTTCTCCCTGCGACGCAGCGCCAGCCTCGTGAGCAGCCCTTCGTTCACAGTAGGAGGAACCTACACCGTGAAGACAAAAGATTATGAAAAGACATTCACGTTGAACGAAAAGTTCAGCGTCATCAGATAAAATTGGAAAAATGAAAAATTGAAGAGTTGAAGTTGCCATTCGGATCGTTTGTCTCGCGTTAGCAAAACTTCAACTCTTCAATTCTATAACTACTTTCTGATGCTACTCAATAAAGTGGCACGTTGATGTCGAAGACTAATTCAGCATCTTTCAGACGTGGGTGGTGGGCATCCTTCTCTGAAAGGATACGGTTCTCGGTAGGCACCTGCCAGTCAATGCCGAGGTCGGGGTCATCCCATGCGATGGCTCCTTCACTTTGAGGAGCGTAGTAGTTGTCGCACTTGTATTGAAACACGGCCTCGTCGCTCAGCACGGCAAATCCGTGGGCAAAACCACGTGGCACAAAGAACTGGAGATGGTTCTCTGCCGAAAGCACACATGCCACATGTTTACCAAATGTAGGGCTACCCTTACGGATATCGACCGCCACATCCAACACGGCACCCTTGACCACACGCACCAACTTGGCCTGCGTGAAAGGAGGTTTCTGAAAGTGCAAACCACGCACCACTCCTGCCACCGACTGGCTTTCGTTGTCCTGCACGAAGACCGTCTTACAAACTTTCTCTTCGAATTCACGCTGCGAAAACGACTCGAAGAAGTATCCTCTGGCATCGCCAAAAAGACGAGGTTCAATAATTTTCACACCTTCTATTTCGGTGTCAATCACGTTTATCATAACTATTCCTTGTTAAATTTGGGGCAAAGGTAAGAAAAAGTTAGGAGTTAGGAGTTAGGAGTTAGGAGTTTTTCACTACCTTTGCAGAAATTTTTGGTTCTCATGGCAAACAAAGTAGTTATTTCAACCGATATTGCACAAACACTGACAACAGCCGTTGCAGAGGTGAAACACGACAGGCTTTTTCTCCTGACCGACGAAACAACCCACGAGTTGTGCCTTCCCGTAGTGAAGGACATCCCCTGTCTGAAGGATGCCACACACATCACCATCGGTGCGACTGACACGCACAAGACGCTGGAGACTTTGGCCAAGGTGTGGACAGCACTGGGCAATGGCGGAGGCACCCGTCACTCGCTGATGGTGAACCTCGGAGGCGGCATGGTGACTGACCTTGGTGGTTTTGCGGCCAGCACATTCAAAAGGGGCATCAAGTACATCAACATCCCCACCACCCTGCTAAGCATGGTCGATGCCAGTGTGGGCGGCAAGACGGGCATCAACTTCAATGGTTTGAAAAATGAGATTGGCGTGTTCAATGCTCCCGAAACGGTGATTCTGGACACAGAATTCCTGAAGACGCTTGACCACGAGAACATCTGCTCGGGTTATGCTGAGATGCTGAAGCATGGGCTTATCTCGAACGATGAAAACTTTGCCGAACTGCTGAACTTCGACCTGAACAATGTGGATTATCTGCATCTAGGAGAAATGGTGGGCACCAGCGTTGCCATCAAGGAGCGCATCGTGAAGGAAGACCCTTTGGAACATGGCATCCGCAAAGCGTTGAATCTCGGACACACGGCCGGTCACGCATTCGAGAGTTGGGCACTCACCAGAAAGCCTTACTTGCATGGCTATGCAGTGGCTTGGGGACTTATCTGCGAATTGTACCTTTCGTGCATCAAGACAGGTTTCCCCACCGACAAGATGCGTCAGACGGTTCGTTTCATCAAGGAAAACTACGGCACACTTCCCATCACCTGCGACGATTACGAAGAACTCTACACTTATATGACCCACGACAAGAAGAACACGGCAGGCATCATCAACTTCACCCTGCTGGGCAACGTGGGTGACATCCGTATCAACCAGACAGCCACCAAGGAGGAAATCTTCGAAATGTTGGATTTCTTCAGAGAGAGTTGAAAATTGAAAGGTAAAAGAAGGTAAAAGTGAAAAATGATAAGTAAAAAATTTGCTACCGCAACAGCATGTCAACAGATGACGTACCAGTGCGGTAGCAAATTTTTCACTTTTCACTTTTACTTTTTACCTTTTCATACGATTGTGACGACGCATCTCCATCAACTTCTCCATGCTCTGATAAGTATCGAAAGGAAGTTGGTAGCGGGCATTGCCATAAGGGTCTTGCTTGAAAAGCATGAGGGATTCCTCACCCTTGTCCACAAAAGTGACATAACCTGGAGCAGACATGTTGAACAATCCATCACCGAAGATGGCGTTGGTCACACAGTTCACATCCCACATACGCTGACCCGTATCGCAAGTGTAGTTGGTGTAGACAGCCTTGATGGGGTTCACCTCTGTCCATGAAAGGTCGGCAATCACATCTTCGGGCAGGTAGTTCATGCTCTCACCCACATAACTTGGCGACATGATGAGTTCCACGCTCTCAGGAAGTTTCTCGTAGAAGATGGCAGCCTGCTTGGAAGCGGCACGCATGTTGTAACCACAAGTGCTGTCGTTCTCCTCGAAACGACCCGACTGAATGTAAACAGCCTTCACCTTCTGCGCAAAGAGGTCGAGACCGCTGAGTTTAGAATACTCGTCAGCCTTCGACTCCATCAACTGTGCCAATGAAGTGGCAAAGCCGATAGCCACGATAGTGATAGACTTGTCTTCGGCCTTGCTGAGAATTTTACGGTAGAGTTTCCAACCGTCCATGCATTTGCTGGCATCGAAACTGCGCTTGAAGAGCGGGTTGCCATTGGCATCCTTCATGTCACAGATGCCGTTATAAGGAATGAAAACGCGAGGGTTCTTCACACCGTTGCGCTCCAAACCTACGGGGATGTATGGGTGACCATAATATGTATTAAAGATGTCCACCACACCAGCGTTGTTCTCGCCTTCGCGGTCAACCACAATACCCTTGAGGTCAACCAGTCCCTCATCGATGTAGTGATTCAACATCATCAGGGCGATGAGGTCATCCGTAGAACTGCCGAAGTCAGCATCGAGAATCATGTTAACAGGCTGACGCTTCTGGAAGCCACCTGCACCAAAAGGACACTGAGCATTTGCGTCCATGGCAAAGAAGCACAGGAGCGCAACAACAAGCATTGAAAAGTTTTTTCTCATAATCATTTGTTTTTAAGTTTTGAATAGTAAGTAATAGTATGATTGAATAAAAAGTTATTTCACAATCACAAAACCACCTTGATCAACCATCGTCACCGTGACTGCCTTGGGGTTGCTAACTTTGAGGTCAGACTTCTGAGGCTCGCGGTCTTTGAGGTTATCGCTGTAGAGCGTAGCCTTATCACCCTTTTGGAGCATGGGGAGGTTAAGTTTGAGGGTGAGAGGAGCACCTGTGGCATTGTTGCCAGCAATGTACCATGTGTCGCCGTGACGACGAGCGAGCACACAATACTTACCTGGATAGCCATCGATGAAGACAGTTTCGTCCCAAGTGGTGGGCACTTGACGCAGGAAGTCCATACTGATGGCTGGAGCTGGTGCACCATCCTCATTGGGTTTCAGGTCTTTTGTTGCTTCGGTTGGGAGATTCTCGGGAGTGATGGCAAAGTTTTGGATAGGGTTCTGGAAGAGGATGCAAGTCGCCAGTTCGTGACAGTCAGAAGTCTTGCGAGTGGTACCTCCCTTATTGCCCTTGCGGATGTGGCGGTTCATGAAACAACCACCAAACTCCATGCAGCCGATGGCATTGCGGATGAAGGGGTGTGTAGCCGCATCTTTCGCCTCCTTATCTGCCGCACCTTGTCCGAAGTAAATGTTTTCAGATGCCAGCACAGCCTCGCTACCCACATAGTTGGGATACATACGTTCCCAACCACGAGGGATGGTACAGCCATGGAAGATGACCATGATATGGTTGTCGTCAGCATCGGAGAGAATCTCCTCATACAGACGCATTGTTTCCTGCTTGTCGCCTCCGAAGAAGTCGACCTTGATGCCCTTCACGCCAATCAGGTTCATCCAGCGCATATATTGCTTACGTTTGATGGGGTCGTTCATGATGTTGATAGGCCCCTGCTCGATGTCGTTCCACCAACCGCTGGAACTGTACCACAGGAACACATCCACACCTTGGCTCTGTGCATACTTCACCAACTGCTCCATCTTCTCCACACCGATGTTGGTGTCCCACCAGTTGTCGATGAGCACATACTTGAAGCCCATTGCCTTGGCCAACTGGATGTACTTCACCTGATCATCGTAGTTGATGGAGTTATCCTGCCAAACAATCCAGCTCCACGTGCCTTTTCCATATTCATAATGATGTGGGGTATCGTAGCGAGGTGTCACATAATCCCAAGGAACTGTCGTCTCCACAATAGGCTTCAGCGATGTGCCCACAGTGATGGTGCGCCAAGGGGTTGTGCCTGGCAAAGCGAATGCAGGTTCCACTGTGCCATTGCCGTTGTTCTCTTCTGGCATCGGAAACTCCAAGGTGTAGAGGCCTTCGCCTTGCATATCTGACAGACGAGAGGCACAATAGCGGGAATCCACACCTGTCTCAGAGATGAGCACCCAAGCAGACGAGTTCTGAGTTTTCGGATTCATACTCAGAGGAATCCTGAACAGGCAAGGGAACGTGTACCCATGTCCATAACCGCTCTTCTTGTCCATCGGCTCATCGTAGCCATAACCCTCTTCATAACTGGGTTTCGTGCCCTTCCAGCCTATCATGGCATGCGATTGAGGAGTGAGGAACGTGGTGGTTCCGCTGGGCAGATCGAAGCCTGTCACCTCCTTCATGATGCGGATGGAGAACTTCTTCTCGTTTGCGCGACTGGGATGATTGGGTATGGCATAACGGAATGCCACGTCGTTGTTGCTCACGCGGAAGTCCACATCGAAGGGCATTCCCTTCCCGTTCTTCAGCGTCACCACCAACTGGTTGGCATCCACATGCACATGGCTGAACTTCGAGCGACTCAGGTCGTAGTTGTACTCCAGATGCGCCTCTTTCTTGGTGTCAAAAGTGACGTTTTGTGTGAAGTCGCCATTGTCGGCCACAAAGCCGAGCGGACTTTCGTCCAACATCTGCACACCATCGTAAACCACTTCATAGACGGGCTTGCCAGCCTTCACGTCTACATTCACTTTCAGCCGTCCGTCAGGACTGGTCACACTGGCCACCTGAGCGTTCATGCTCAGTGCTGCCAGCAGGGCTGATAAGCATAACAGTTTTCTCTTCATATTCATATAGGTTTTTAGTTTTCTTTCCAATTCAGTTTCTTCCTCATGCCCGTTGTTCATAATTTATGAACGACTTCTATTCCTCCAATAAGGGAGAAGCGGCTGTGGGAGTTGAGGAGTCGGGACACTGAGGAGGGTCTTCCAGACGGTCGCGCCATGCCTCCAACGCCTTCATGGTGATGTCGATGGCCTCTTCCATTGTGCACTCCAACGTGCCGCCTGCCGCATTCTTGTGACCACCTCCGTTGAAAAACTGTTCGCAGAACTCGTTGCAGGGGAGGTCATCCACCGAGCGGGTCGAGACACGGATGAGCGGTCGCTCGGTGTCCTCACGCAGGGCGATGCTCAGTTTGTGCTTCTTGATTTGCAGCGGCATGTTCACCACACCTTCCATATCGCCCTTCATGTAGTGGAACTGCGTCAGTTCCTCCTTCTTGATGGCAAAGAGCGAGGCATGCAGGTCGGGGAATATCTGCAACTTCTCATAGAGCACGTAACCGATGAACTTGAGTCGGTCGGCTGAATAGTTGTTCTGAATGTTTCGGTTGATGCGGTCTTTGTCGATACCTTTCTTCAGCAATTCGCTGACGATGACAAAGAGGTCGGGGTCATTGCTGTTGAAGGAGAAGAAACCCGTGTCCGTCGCGATGCCTGCATAGAGGTCTTCGGCAGCCGCAAACGTCAAGTTCTTCGTCTCGCCCATCGCATCCAGCAAGCGGAAGAGCAATTCGCTCGTGCTGCTCAGTTCGGGATGCGAGATGATGTGTCCGAACTGCTTTTTGTCGGGGTCGATATGGTGGTCGATGAGCAGACGCTTGCAACGCATCCGCCCCACTGCAATGCCCAAATCGTCGATGCGGCGCATGTCGTTGAAGTCCATGCAGCAAATCAGGTCTGCCATTTTCAAGGCCGTGTAGGAAGCCGTTTTCTGACGGTCAAAGCGCACAATCTTGTCTGCATCCTTCATCCAATGCAGGAAATCAGGGAAATAGTTCGGCACGATGACAGTCACGTTCTTCCCCTTCCGCCTCAGATACTCATACAACCCCAACGACGAACCAATCGCATCGCCATCGGGAGAGGTGTGACACACCACCACCACGTTCTTACACTCCCCAAAATCCTTCTGTGCTATCGCCACCTCCTGTGGCGTGATAACCCTCTTCAACATAAACCAATTGATTTTTACGGCTTCAAAGTTACGACCTTTTTTCGACATGAGCACAAAAACAAGCGGAAACTTATTTGTTCTCAAAGAAAAAATCGTACCGTTCGCTTCGCGCAAGGTACTTCCGTTCTGAAAAACACAAATAAATTTGGTTTTTCTCTCACTTAATCGTACCGCTGGCTCCACCGAAGGTACTCACGCTCGGAAAAACTCAAATAAATTTGGTTTTTCTCTCACTTAATCGTACCGCTGGCTCCGCCGAAGGTACTCACGTTCTGAAAAACTCAAATAAATTTGGTTTTTCTCTCACTTAATCGTACCTTTGCAATGTCAATACAGACAAACGACAGAAAAACTCAATCAAACAAACATGGAACAACAATCTGAAAAAGCAACGAAGCGTAGCAGCATCGGTCTCATCATCACCGGCATCGTCGTGGCAATCATCGCCATCATCGGCGCCGTGCTGGCCTACCACTATCTCTACACAAAACCTCTCCAACAGGAGAATGAGGAACTGAAAGAATTGGCAGAGTTGGAGAAGCAGGAGATAGAAAACCAATACCGCGACTTCGACCTCCAATACGAACAACTGCAACAGACCATCAAGAACGACAGCCTCATCGCACAGATAGAAAACGAGCGTCGTCACACCCAGCAACTGCTCGAGGAGCTGGAACGCACCAAAGCCACCGACGCCCGTGAAATCAAACGTCTGAAGGCCGAGATTGCCTCCTTGAGAGCCGTCCTGCAAAATTACATCATGCAGGTCGATTCCCTCAACCGCATCAACCAGTCGCTCAACGAGGAGAACACCCAAATCAAAGCGCAAATCACGGAGGCCCACACTCAGATAAGCAGCCTCTCCACCGAGCGCAACCAACTGAAAGACAAAGTAAACATCGCCGCACAACTCGATGCCACAGCCTTCTGGGTTACTCCCAAAAACAAGAAGAGCAAGGACACCGACAAAGTGAAGGACGTGAAGCGCCTCGCCTTCGGATTCACCATCGTGAAGAACGTGACCGCCCAAAACGGACAGCGCATCATCTATGCCCGCATCCTCAAGCCCGACAACTCGGTGATGGGCAATAAAGGCACCTTCTCCTACGAGAACACCAACCTCGAATACACCGAAAAGAAATACATTGACTACACAGGCGAAGAAGAGAAAGTGACCATGTACAGCGACGTGACCGAATTCCTTGAGGCAGGCACCTACAAACTCTTCATCTTCTGCGACAAACAAATGATTGGACAAACCTCATTCACTTTAAGATAATGACCAAAGTTTCTCCTTCCCTCCTCGCTGCCGACTTTGCCAACCTGACAAAGGACATCGACATGCTCAACCGAAGCGAAGCCGACTGGCTCCATCTCGACGTGATGGACGGCGTCTTCGTGCCCAACATCAGTTTCGGTTTCCCCGTACTTCAAGCCGTGGCCAAGATATGCCAGAAACCGCTTGACGTACACCTGATGATTGTCGACCCCGGCAAGTTCACCCAGCAGGTGAAAGCCCTTGGAGCCTACATGATGAACGTGCACTACGAAGCCTGTCCCCATCTGCACCGCACCATCCAGCAGATACACGACGCTGGCATGAAAGCAGGCGTGACACTCAATCCCCACACACCTGTCAATGTGCTCGACGACATTATCCAAGACGTGGACATGGTGCTCCTCATGACTGTCAACCCCGGTTTTGGCGGACAGAAGTTCATCGAACACTCCATCGAGAAAGTGAAGAAACTCAAGGCACTCATCCAACAGACAGGCAGTCATGCCCTCATCGAAGTGGATGGCGGAGTGAACGGCGAAACTGGCCGTCGCCTCGTCGAAGCAGGAGTCGATGTGCTCGTGGCAGGCAGTTACGTGTTCGGAGCGGCCAACCCTGAAGAAAGAATTCGCGAGTTGAAGAAGTTATAGACTTCTCTAACTCCTCAAAAACATGAACTGGCAGCACTACTTGGAAAAGTTCTTGGGAGCGTTGCCCCAAGTTTCCCCTCTCATTCGCCTCATCATTCCCTTCACGCTGGGCATGATTGGGGCGAATCTGTTGATGGCTCACATGAACATGGTGGTGCTGTTCATCCTCTGCTGCGTTGTGCTCGCCTTCTCCTTCTTTCTTCTCAAGACCTCCAGCACATTCCACGACAGCACCTTTGGTGTCGTTGCCATGACGCTCTTCTTCCTTATCGGCATGACGCTCTACACCGGCAAGCACCGAAGCATCGAACGGGAGATTCCGCAAGACACCACCTTCTGTCAAGGCATCCTCACAGAGTCACCCAAAGAGAAAGCACATTCGTGGGCACTCCACCTTCAACAAGAGGATGCACACATTATATTATATATAGGAAAAAAATCCGCTGCTCCTTTGGGACTTCACATCGGTGACACCATTCTCGCCTCGTTCACCCATTTCAACCCCACCAACACCTGTCCCGACGACACCTTCAAGACCTACTACGCCCATCTGTTCCACAACGGCATCTGTGCCACTGCATATGCGCCCCACAACCGTTGGACAGTCAAGCCTTGCCACACCTCACCTGGGCTGCTTGCTTCCCTCAAGCATCTGCAAGAGACGCTGCACACCATCTACGACGACCACGGCATCGATGGCGAGGCAGGAAGCATCGTCGAAGCCATGACCATCGGACGCAAAGCCGACCTCTCCCCCACCACACGCACTGCCTATGCCCATGCAGGGGTCAGCCATGTGCTTGCTCTCTCAGGCTTCCATGTCGGCATCATTGTCCTCATGATACAGTTTTTCTTCTTCAAGCCCCTGCTGTCCATCCGATGGCAGTGGGTCAGCAACCTCCTCATCATCGCAGTCCTGTGGCTCTATGCACTCATCACGGGCATGTCCCCCTCCCTCATCCGTGCCACCCTCATGTTCACCATCCTCATGCTCAGCCAGTCTTTCTCTCGCGATGCACTATCCCCCAACTCCTGCGCCCTCGCCTTCTTCATCATGCTGTGCATCAACCCGTTTTATCTCTACGACATCGGCTTCCAACTCTCCTTCATCGCCGTTGCTTCCATCGGCATTCTGGGGAAAAGACTCGTCGCCATATGCACCACATCCAACCGACTCACCCATTACATATGGCTCATCACCATCATCGCCATCGCCCTCATCAGTTCTGTTTTCACAGCCCCCTTGGTGGCACACTATTTCGGAAAACTCACCTTCGTCTCCCTCATCAGCAATCTCGCCCTCTTCAGCTTTGTCTATCTCCTCATGGGAGCCAGCATACTCTGGTGGGCATTCCTCTGGTGTGACCCCGTCAATGCCTTCTTGACCGACCTTCTCATCTGGACGGCCACCTGCATGAACCGCATCGTGGAAACCATCTCCTCCCTGCCTTTCGCCACTATCGAATGGCGTCCCGGCACCCTCACCACCCTACTCTGCTATGCAGTTTTACTCACCTTCACATACTTTTTTCAATTCATCTATGACACAAGACGAACTTTGGGAAGTCAACTATCAAGAGATGCTCGACTTCATGACCGCACAAAAAAAACGCCCCTCCAAGCATCACTTGGAAGAGCGTCAAATGCTCAACTGGCTCAAATATCAGAAGAAACGACTTGCACAGGGCAAACTCAAGCCCGAGCGTATTGAAAAGTTACAACACTTGTTCAACATTGCCAATCAATTTCTTCGCAAGAACCAATATGCCTACGCGCATGACTCTGACGATGTTTTCTGGGGCGACTTCTTCAACGAACCCACTTTACGACCCAGCCAAAAGACCCCTGCAAACAAGAACAAAACCACCAGCGCATAGCCAATATAAGCCCAAATGCTTTTCCACCATTGGGGGGCGCGATAAATCGTAAAGACAGCCGTTTCCTCGCTCCACTGTCCATCCGCATTGGTGTACCTCACCTCAATGGTCTGATCACCCGTGGCGAGTCTGGTAATACGCGCATCATTCTGTCCCATCTCCAGATATTGCCACTCCGACTCCCCTTCGCGGCGGAGAGCAAAGCGCACATGCTGTTTGTTCAAGTGGTCAAACGTCGTGAAGTAGAGATGCACCACACGTTCGTCTGAAGACAACTCAATCTCACGAGTGTTTATGCCGGGACAATGCATGCCATGACTGGTTTGATAAGCAGACAACGCAATTTTATTCGGCACCTGCTTCCGCTCCGAATCCGGTCTTATTCGCACCTCAAAGCACTTCTTCTCGCAATCCAGGAAGATGCGGTTTTCGCCATCCGTGTAAAGTCCTCTGAAGAATACGGGTTGAGGGTCAAAGTCAGAAGGAAGAATGTAGCGCAACTTATTCCCTTCGGGCGAATAGATGATGATGCGCCGATTGAAAAGCAACCACACATCACCATTGAGCACCACGAGCCCCAAAGGAGAATCACCACGCAGACAGCAGTCAGCCGACTTGTCCACCATCGTCTTGTCCACCACATCGTAGAGCAGCAGCCTACCATCTGCCGTGCATATCCAAAGGTCATTCTTATCCAAGAACAACTCAAAAGCATTGCGGATGGTGGAGTCGAGCCTCTCAATCCGTTCATCCTTGTATCTGATAAGTCCCTGCCACTCCGTGTTCATATAGACCGTCTCATCCTCTGCCAGTGTCACCGCATTCACCACACCAAAGTTAGGTCCCACCTGCTCACACCCCTCACTGTCGGGATGCACCATCCACAACCCCAGACTCGTACCCGTCCATCTCTCACCGTTCTTTGTTTTCCACACAGCATGCACCTTGTGCTCCTCAGGCAACCCCGACTGGGTAGGTGGCAACATACAACGCAGCGGCAACGACGCCAAGTCCACCTCCTCCAGATACACCGACGGACGCATCGTCACCGAAGGGATGCCGTCGTCATCAATCTTCCACACATTGCCCCTCTGGTCGGTAATCTCCTTACGGTCGGGAGTCACCAGCGGGTTCTTATCCATCGGTGTCTTCTTGATGCATTTTCCATTGCGGTCATACACCAGCAAGTGCTTGTTGGCATATGCCCACACCGAATCGCCCGCGCTTGCCTTCAGCGCATCAATTGTCCATATCTGCAACGTCTGGTCACCCGTGGGGTGAATGCTATAGTCACGCTTGTCGAGGATGTAAAGCCCACGCTTGGTTCCAATCCACAGACGGTTCCTGTTATCCTCGCAGATAGCAGTGATGTTGTTATTCATCTGTACATCGGGATGCAGGAAATCGGCACGGAACGACGTGAGGCTGTAGCCATCGTCGCGATAAAGCCCGTCAGACTTCATGCCATACCACACGTAACCCTCCTTATCCTGGAACAGCACCCTGACATGTGTCGACTGCAACTGATGAAGGTTTGGCATCAGTGCCACACGCTCTTGCCCCGTCGCAACACAGAGTACAAGAACAAACAAAAAACCTGCAAGAGAAAAAGTTAGTAATTTTCTTTTCATAAACATCAGTTAGTAATCTTTGCAAAAGTACAACTTTTTCTCTTACTCCAAACATTTTTAAGGAAAAATTTCACATATTGCCCTTACTTTTGTAAAAAACAGACATTTCACTCGAGCAGTTCTGCAAGTTTTGCATGCAAATCTTCCCCCCTGAGATCCCTTGCCACAATCTTGCCCAGAGGATCGATGAGCAGGTTGTCGGGGATGGCATTGATTTTATAGATCTTGGTGACCAACGACTCCCAAGCCTTCAAGTCAGAGAGATGCACCCACGGCATGTTCAAGCTGGCAATGGCTTTCACCCACGGTTCCTTCTGACCGTCCAGTGAAATGCCGACAATTTCCAACCCTTTTGTGTGGAATTTCTCGTATGCCGCCACCACGTTGGGCATCTCGGCACGACAAGGTCCACACCACGAAGCCCAGAAGTCGACAAACAGCCAATGTCCGTTACCAACATACTCGCTGAGTTTGTGCATTGTGCCGAGCGTGTCAGCCATTTCGAAGTCGGTGAACTGCAGGCCGACGAAGGCATCTTTGGCTGCCTTTTCGGCTGCTTTCTGTTCATCTGTTTTGCCTGACCTAACAACAACTGTTGCCGTAGCCATCCTCTTCAGTCCCTCCTCATATTTTTTGACGCAGGGATGCTCAGCATAGGCAGGTTTCTCTTCCAACATGCTAAGCAATCCTTTCGACCCAAAAGCTCTTTGACCTTCGACTATGAGTGCGGCAGGAAGCAGCGTTTCGTGCTCTTCTTCAAACATTTTCTTGGTCATCTCATATCTATATTCTGGATAATAGTTGCTCGGCAGTCCCAAGATTTCCTTACTATAATATGCCAACCGCTCGTTCAGCGGCGAACCCTTCAGTGTGCTGTCGTTCATGTTGACGCTGATGGTTTTGCCGTCATTGAAAAACAGGGTGTGCCAACTCTGCCAGTCTTTCGGGTCGAACGTGATGGCAAAGATGGCATCCTTGTCTGCCAGACCCTTGAACGAGAACTTTCCTTTGGCCACGATGGCACTGTCCACCGCAGTCGATGTCAATCGGTCTTCCAGATACACCATCTTTCCATTTTCCTTACTGACACCCTTCACGGTGTACTTCACTTTCTGAGCCTGTGCCGACACCGCCAGCAACAGAGCAAACAACAATAGAACCTTTTTCATGACTTGGTTATTTAAACATTTTAGGTTTTCTGCAGCAAAGTTACATCTTTTCCTGCCATTCCTCCAAATATGACAGTTGGCAAATAATTGGCATTGGCAAAACGAAGCAAGCCGATGGGTTGGCAAAAAGTTTGCAAAACCAGCGTAAGGACTTCAGAATGAACAGTTTTCCCTCATTTTGTGTTATCTTTCTTACAATTTGAATGTGAGCCTGAGCATACCAGTGCGGCCACAGAGGCCATAGTCGTAACTGTAGGTGTTGATGCCATCGAAGACAGTGTAGGCATAGTGGCGCTGATTCAGAAGATTGGTAAGTTCGAGGCGAAAGACACACTGTTTCCATTTGTACTGCACAGAGGCGTTAAAGAGTGACATATTCTTGTATTGATCGGTGGTAATCTGGCGGCGCACATGGTCATAGTCTAATGAGAGGTCGAGAACGGCAATGGGGAACACGTGGATGGCTCCACTGTGAGAGAGGGAGGTTATAGAAGACCCACCCCCAGCCCCTCCCTGTGATGAAGGGGAGTTTTTAGTTTCAGACCAGCCGTAGCGGATGTCGTAGCTCAGTTCGAGCCAGGGGACGGGGGTGACGGCGGCATTGCCGTGGAGGTTGTAGTTGTTGGAGCGAATCTTGATGACGTCGGCAGCCCCTTCCGAAGAGGAAATCGCCTGCTCACTGTCGCCGAAACCATAACTGGCTTCCGCACCGAGTTTGGCGAAGAGCGAGGGGAAGCTTTTCGTACTATTGATAGTAAAGTTGGTGGAGCGGCTACGGGTGTCGCGAAGCAGAGCCGAGCTGCTGATGTCAACACCGTTGACACTCTGCGAGTAGAGCGTGTTGCGCTTGCCCTCCGAATGAGCGGCGGCAAGACTCAACGTAAAATACTGCATGGGCAGCTGCCACTTCCAGTCGCCTGACGTATGCCACGTGTTCGACTCACCAATGATGCCCGACGAGGTGCGCACCGTACGATAGCCCACCTGCATCGGTTCCGTCAGCAGCGTCATCATGTCACCAATCTGCGTCATGTAGCCCGTCGAGAACTGCAGTTTGCTGTTGGCAGAGAAGGTGTAGTTGATGCCCATCGATGGATTGAGCACGGGCTTGGTATAATTCAGCTTATTATAATACAGTCCCTTCAAAGCGGCACCGAGGCCAGCACTCAGGTAGAAGCGGCGGTTGCGCGAATGAATCTCGAAGCCGGGATTGGCACTGGGCGTGAATGACCAGCCCTGGATATGGTTAAAGTCCCCCGTTGCCACGCGCTCTGTCTCTAAATCATCGTACATCGCATTCACCTTGACAGGCAGGCTGAGCCGGAACGTCTTTCCAATGGGGATATTGAACGACGAGCCAACGTTCACCGTGAGCGTTGATGACTGTGCCGTCTGGCCATAAGTCTGGCCGTCGTTCACGAACGACAGCCTTAACGTTGGCGTCCGCTTAAACGACACCGACGCATTGACATGTCGGCGAGTGCCCTTCTCCGTCTTGTCCATCCAGAACAGATCGTTGCCCACCTCAAACGATGACGTCTTCCGTCGTTGCTCCACCAACGAACCGTTGGTGTTAACATCCCCTTCGTTCTGCTCAAACTTCCCTTTTAGAAAGAACGTTTCGCTGAGGTACACACGGTCAGCGTTCTTCAGATAATTCATCGACAGCTTCGGCAGATGCACCTTCGAGAGCGGCGAGGTCTGTTCGCTCACGGTCACGTAATCGCCCGTGCCCGACAGGTATGTGCTGCTCTGGCTGATGTCGTGCGTGGCACGGTGGTAACTGTAGTCGGCATTCACCTTAAAAGTGGTGTTTGAGTCCAGTTTGCAGATGCCATTGAGCGTTGCCATGCCATTGCGCTGGTAGAAGCATTCACCCTGCGGAGGCGCACCACCATCGAAGCCGCCGAACAGGCTGGTGGCGGGTGTCGTCACGTCCGAGCCGCCAAAGTGGTCTATCATGTCAGTCCGTGCGAAACTCTTGTAGTTGCTGCCCTTCAGCGAGCAGATGGTCTGGAACTTGTCGGTGAACATCATGCCGGTCACGCCCAGCAAGGCCTGCAACTCATCATTTCCTTCTTCCATATAGCCAGCACCCACTTCCTCCTGTCCGAACGGCTTGAACTTCGCCTTCTTCGCCAGTTTGATGTTCATCGACACTTCGTTGCTGGGCAAGTCTTTCTCCACCTTTCTACTATGATGGTTGCGCACAATCTCCACGTTCGTCACATAGTCCGCCGGGATGTTCCTCGTGGCGAGGTTGTACTTGCCACCCAGCAGATCCAACCCCTCAATGTTGAACTGCGAGATGGGCGTACCCATGTAACTGATAGCACCGCTCTTCGCCACGTCCACACCCGGCAACCGCTTCAGTCCATCCTCCAGCGTCACGTCTCCCTTGCCGAGGAACGAAGCGAGTTGGTGACTCAACGTGTCACCTTTCTGCCACAACGGCTTCGCCTTCACCCTCACCTCCTTCAGCGAGATGCTTTTCGGTGTCAGCACCATGTCCACTTTGGTCACCTTATCCTTCAATGACAGGTTCTCACTCTCTTTCTCATAACTGATATGGTTGAACTCCAACGACACCTCTCCACTGGGCGCACTTTTCAATTCGATAGCATACTCGCCCTTTGCATTGCTGCTGGTGAACGCCAGCGTCTTCGTGCCGCTCGCCAACTTCACAATCACATCACTCACAGGCTTAGGCCCCCCTCCGGCTCCCCCCGAAGAGGGGGAGAGTGCCGTCACCCGCCCCGTCACCTTCACCTGTGCCGATGCCGACGCTGTCAGCACCACATATAATATAATGTATAGGAGTCGCTTCATATCAGTCTTATTCTAATTCTAACGGTTGATAATACCGCACAGTCTCCGCTCTGGGAATACTGCGCATCGGGTCGTAGAAGTTATATGCGTCAGTTGAATCTTCTTCGTCCCAGAAGAGGAAAGAACTTCCATCATTGTAGCTAATCCCGACCATACCTCTCTTGCTGCTTAGATAATAAGTGGGGTCTTTTGCATAGCGTTTGTTACAGCGCAGTTTGTTTCGCTCCTTGATGAATTTGTCACGCTTTTCGTGCATATCCTTTGGGTCGCTAAATGACGGCATTGCCACGGCTTTCTGTTCTAAAGACCGAAGACAGAAGGAATGGATGCCCTGGTTATCCGTTGCACGGACAATCAGTCCTGGTAGCCCATGCAGCTTCCACGGGCCGGCGGTCGAGGGGATATCCTCTGTATAGCAAACCGTCCAACCCCTGCCGGCATATTCGCAAGTGGCCATCTTGCACGCATACCCCATCACCGTCAGCGTGTCATCGACCAGCGTCCATTGCTGCGCGTTCATTGGCTCTTCGATGACGTACATTCTTGGAGCAAGGAACTCTCGTGTAGTCATCATGCCATCTGGATAGTTGCCATAAATGGTAGGATAGAGGTGTATGCTGTTGCGTATCATCTCAATCTCCACGCTACGGTCGCCCAGACATTGGCACACATACTGGTAATATTCCATCTGCATCGTGTGGCCTGTGCCCACCATGAGGGCAACGCAGCAGGAATCCACGATTTCCCTGTCATCTTGTCCCATCTTGGTTTGTA
>JAEEGS010000059.1 GCA_016280445.1 Bacteroidaceae bacterium | reverse complement strand
TGCCGCTCAGCCTGACATCCGTTCGGGTCAGAGCATCGTCTTCACTGGTGCTGCAGAGCACTCTCCATTGCTCTCCGCAAAGACGCTCATCAAGATGAACGACACGCAGATCCTTCTGCCAGGCGTCGCTTATCAGAGCGAAACTGCCGCTAACCTCGCGTTCACGGTGAACAACCAGTTCTTCCAGAACATCGAGGACCCGAACTCTGAGGATGTCATCCGCACGGCGTTCGCTGTGATGAACTACGGCGAGTACAACCCGACCTGCATTGTCCTGAACCCATCGGATGTGAACACCATCCAGGGCGAGAAGGATACTACTGGTCGCAGCCTCAACCTTGTGACTGTCGTGAACGGTCGCAAGTACATCGCTGGCTATCTCATCATCGAGTCCACACAGATTCCTGTTGGCAAGTATTTCCTCGGCGACACCATCAGCGGTGCTTCTCTCGTGGACTACACCAACCTGTCTGTCGAGTGGGCAGAGGATGTGGAGACCAAGCGTCGCAATGTTGTGGCTCTCATCGCCCAGGAAGAGGCTATCCTTGCCCTCTACAACCCATTCGCATTCGCTTATGGTGACTTGGCATCGCTCAAGACCGCCATCACGAAGCCTGCTGCCCAGGAGGAGCCTGAGACTCACACCACAACGACTGTTGTGTACGAGCAGGTTGACGCCACTGGCCAGAACCCTGCAAGCAAGGGTTACTACAAGAAGAATGCGAGTGGTGCCTTCGTAGCTGCTACGGAGACAGAGCCTGCAGTCGACACTACGTATTACACTCGCACGGAGACCGTGACTGAGGTAACAACTGAATAGCCATGAAGAAGACTCTTATCATAACAGGCAACGGCATTGCTCTTGAGCGTTTTGCTCGGGAGCAGCGCCTGCGCTTCAAGAAAGAGGGCTTCAACGTGACTGTCGGTGTTCCTTCCGTTCCTGCCATCGACACGAAAGCGGCTCCTGCTGCTGACGTGAAGGAGGCACCAGCGGAAATTGAGAAGCCTGAATCCGTTGTGGTCGTTGATAGCGTAGAAGTGGAAGATTCCAAGGAAGTGCCAGTTGAGGACTCCAAGGAAGCATCTGCGGAAGAATCCCAAGATGCACCAGCGGAAGACTCAAAGGAAGCACCTGCCGAGGATGTCAAAGACGCTCCGTCTGATGACTCCAAGGAAGCTCCTGCTGCTGACGTGAAGGAAGCACCAGCGGAAGAGAAGAAAACTACGAAAAAGTCCAACAAGAAGTGAGCATGGTACGACTGATAGATTGCACGTATTTCACGAAGGGCGAACGCTTGATTCAGAACGCCCCGATATCTCCTGACCGATGCGTCGATCAGAACGAGATTGCTGTCCGTGACAGCATCAACGGATGGATAGACAGCGTTCAGGAAGGTTTCCTCATCGCCATGATGGGCATCAACATGACGAAGGTTCTTCTCGCCTACCTTGAGGCGAAGGAGATTGCAAGCCAGAGCCAGGGTGAGTCTGATGGTGCAGAGGAGCCAGAAGTGGAGGATGTCGAGACTGACGAGGAACTGGAGTTCCTTGCCAACGGTCTGAAGGAGAGCCTCGCCGACTATGTGATGTACAAGTTGCTCAGAGGCACGATTCTTCACGTCACGAACAAAGGTGCCGTTGTACTGAAGAGTGCGAACGACACCCACGAGAACACGGCACGCCGTCAGGCTTCCGTGTGGAACACGATGGTGGAGCGCAACCTCCGATTCCTTGAGGAGGCGAAGCAGCGTCTGAGCAATTACACAATCTGTTATGTCACGAACATGGTGACTCCTGTCAATGCGATGAACCTATGAAGGGAATAGTTGAGATATTGGGTGAAGTGGTTGCAGGTCTGAAAGAGGACTTGACAATCAGCGTATGTGACGGTGTAGGCCACTGCACAGAGATTGAGAAGCCCGAGGTGAATTACATATTCGGCAACGATATGTACATCAAGGAGCAGCTTGATACGATGAGCAAGTCGCCTCAGTCGGCAGACAGAAAGCCCAAGTTCCCCCTCGTCGCCTTGTTCACTCCTGTCATTGAGAAGCGTGATTCGGCAGACTATCAGATGAAGGCGAACGTCAACATCTTGATAGCCTGCTCATCTCGCCAGGAGTGGAGCAATGAGCAACGCTTGACGACCTCTTTCGTGAACATCCTTCGCCCGGTGTACGAGCGTCTGATGTCCGCATTGAAGTCTGACAGAAGGTTGAACGTCGCCTATGATGGTGTCATTCCTCACACATACAGCGAGAACTACAGCTATGGACGATATGGTGCCTACACGCAAAGCGGCCAGCCCGTGAGCGAGCCCATTGATGCCATCAACGTAGGGAATCTGGAGATTAAAATCAAAAATGTCAAATGCGTAAATAGAAGATTACAATGAGACCAACACGTAACTGTTACAAGGCTGATTTCAATTCGGGCAAGAGTCGTTGCCCTATTGACTACGGCAAGATTAAGGGTGCCATCATCGTCCCTGCTGGCGAGAAGCTCCCTGCGGGTTTCGATGGTGATGACCTCCGTGAGGCTTGCCACGCTGATCTGCCCAACCGCATCTATCCTGTTCTCCTTTTCGTGGAGTACGCGAAGAACGGCGGTGAGCCTCAGGTTAGCGCCACCGGCTATGGCCCCAACAAGGTGACTGGCATCAGTGCCCAGACTGACACCTTCACGCTCGACGGTGTGGACTACGGTCTGCATGCAGAATTGCTGAAGAGCAAGAACGTGAAGCGTGATGTGTACTACTTCGACGAGGACGGTGTGATTTACGGAGTCAATGACGGCACAGACGTGCTGGCAGGCATTCCCATGAGTTGCATCTACTCGACTATCATCCCTCATCCCACTTCGGGTGCTGAGGAGTCTTTGACTGTCAGCTTCTGCCATCTCGACGCAGAGAAGAGCCAGCAGAACTATGACTTCATCGACACCGATATCCGCTTTGAGGATGCGCTCATCGGTCTGACTCCTGTCGAGCTGGTGAAGGATGGTGACAACAAGTACCACATCGTGGAGAAGGTGGGCGGTTACGACCGCACTCCTGAGTTCGGCACCATCATCGCAGCGAACGCTGCCGCTACGATTGACGGTATCACTGCCGCATCTTATTCGAACGGCGCTCTGACGCTCACCGTGACACAAGGTCAAACGCCAGCACTCAAGGCTCCAAGCGCATTGTACGCAAAGGGCATTGAGGGCATCGTTGAGGTATGACGATTGAAGGTGTAACGTTTGTCGATGATGCTGTCAGGTCGATGTCTCGGGAGGAGTTCGTGGAGAAGCACAAGGACTGCTTCTGGCAAGACAGGACAGAGGCTGACAGACGGAAGATGCTTGAAGATGCTTACGATATTATAAGTAGATGAGGGCTGGGCGAAAGCCCGACCCTCTCTTTTTTACATCTTACGATTATGGATTTTGACAAACTTTCTGATGCAATCAACACGGCTGTTGACGGGTTCGAGGATGCTGTCCTCGCTTGCCTTGAGACGAACAAGGGTGTTGTGGAGGACATCGTGCATGAGCAGCTGTACAGCGGTGTGGACGGCAATAATGATTACCTGTCGCCCACCTACGACGATGATCCATACTTCAAGACCCCTGCACACAGCAAGTGGTACAAGGATTGGAAGGAGAGAATCACGCCACCGATTCAGGGTGAGATGCTGTTTCTGCCTCCAAGACCTGTCGAGGTGCCGAACTTGTTCATCATCGGTACATTCTATGACAGCATCAGGACGGAACGGACAGCTGACAGCCTCCATGTGTTCACTGGAGGTTTCCGTGACGGCCCTCTGATTGAGAAGAAGTATGGAGAGTCCATCTTCATGATTGGCATGTCTGGAAAGGAATACTTCAATGAGCATTTCTTGAGGGACTGGATATTGAACTATTGGAAACTTTGTGGGCTATGAGTTGTGCGTGTGAGAGAAAGAAGATGATGAGTGACCTGGAGAGGGTGAGCGAGCTGGCGAGAAAAGCCGCTCGGATGGAAGAAAAGGTGATGGCGGTGTATGCGAGGCATGACGGAACGTATGCGTTCTGCGGTGTGGATGAGTTGAACGGAGAGGAGGTTGTGGAGTACCGGCATTGGCTGTGAGGCATGGCAGAATCATGCCGATTGTTTAGGAATAACTAAACTCAAAAACGATATATTATGGCAGATATAAGAATTACCGATTTGGTTGACCCGCAGGCGATCGAGGACTTGCGGACAGTGAAAACCGAGGTGGACAATGTCCGCACTGCTTATCTTGAGGTCATCAGAGCGACTGCTGAGGCTATCAAGATTAAGGTTGAGACGGTTGGCGACATCGAGAAAATCAACAATGTCGTTGCTGGTGGCATGAAGAAGGCTGAGGAGGCGACTGTCCAGCTGAACAATGCCGTTGACCAGCAACGCCAGATTGTCGGTCAGACCACCAACGTCATCAGCAGGGAACTTGCCGAGATTGAGAAGGAGAACAAGGTGAAGCGTGCCGCATTCAACCAAGACAAGAGCATGCTTGAACTCGCCAAGTCTATCATCGGCTCCAGGGAAGAGAACATCGAGCGTCTTGTCAGGGAGCAGAAGCGGATGAAGGACATGAAGGAGGAGCAGAAGCAGTTGGCTGATGCCGTGAAGAAGGGTGCGATGACCGAACAGCAGGCATACGAGCGTCGTATCGAGATTGAGAGCCAGTACCGCCAGACGAAGGCATCTGTGCAGGAACTGACAAGGGTGCTGAACAACCAGGACAAAGAACTGAATGCCGCAGAGGGCAGTTATCAGCAGTTGTCCCTGCAGCTGGAGCAGTTGAAGATGGCGTACAAGCAGATGACCGATGAGGAGAAGAATCATCCGATGGGCAAGGCGATGAACGAAGAGATTCAGAAGATGGACGCTCATCTGAAGGACTTGGCTGCCGATATGGGTGAGTATCAGCGCAACGTGGGCAACTATGCGATAGCTGCCGGCAATTACGTTGACGTGATGCTGAATGCAGTCGGTGTGAACGGCAAGTTCGGCAATTCGTTGAAGATGCTGGCCACTGCTGGCGGTGGTGACGTCCTCGCAGGTCTGACAACGAAGGCGAAGGCCTTCGGTACCACGCTTGTAGGTTTCCTTGCCAATCCTGCCGTGCTTGCCATCCTCGGCATCGGTGGAACTGTTGCCGCCTTCAAGTGGTGGTATGACTACAACAAGGGGCTGATGGAAGCCACAAGGCTTACGAGGGAGTTCCTTGATGTGAGCGGTGAAATGCTTGTTGACATCCGCAGTGAGATTCAGGCTGTGGCTGACGAATGGGATAAGGACTACAAGGATGTGCTTTCTGCCGTCGATATACTGATGAAGCAGTACGGCATTGACAGCCGTGAGGCATTGGATATCGTTCGTGGTGGGTTCCAAGCTGGAGCGGATCTGTCGGGCAACATGCTGAGTAACATGGAGCGGTACGCCCCCATCTTCAAAGACATGAAGCTGGATGGTAGCGAGCTTGCAGCGGTCCTGGCACAAACTCGTAGCGGTATCTTCAACGAGCAAGGTTTGCAGATGATGCAGATTGCGACGAAGCGACTTGGTGAGATGAGTTCTGGCACGAAGAAGGCACTTGAAGACCTCGGCATCAGTACCGATGAGTGGAACGAGAAACTGTTGAATGGTGAGGCAAACTTCTTCGATTACCTTCAGGAGGTAAGCAGGAAGATTGGAGAACTGCCACGTGAAAGCCAAGAGGTGAGCAATGCGTTCAAAGAGGTGTTCGGTCGCAATGGTGCTGCAGGCGGTATGGAGTTGGTGAAGTACCTGGGAGAGATGACCACGAACCTCGAAGAGGTGAAGAAGGTGACGGGTGAGGTTGGCGAACTTCACGACCAGCACATTGACAAGATGAAGGAACTGAACAAGGAGGTCGCAAAGGTCTTCGACATGACAGACCAAGGATTTGAAGAGGCGACTATTTCCGCAAAGATATTCTTCACAGAGGCTCTTATCGAGATTGTCCGCTACATCGGAAAAGCTGTTGACTGGATGAAGGAGTGGTATGACGAGAACATGCTTGTGCGTGCCGCTGTTCAGCTTGTCGGACTGTCGTTCACTCAGACCTTCCGCATCCTTGAACTTCTGTTCAGGAACACGATGAACACCACCAAGACGCTTGCCAAGCTGTTCCGTGCCGCCTTTGACTTCAACACGCTCCTGTCTTCTCCAGAAGAGTACATGAAGAAGATTGGTGACACGTTCAAGCAGGGCATGACCACGATGGGAAGCAATTTCTCCAAGTTCGGCAAGGATTCTGCCGAGGCTTACGTTAATGCCTGGAACAGCGTTGTCAACAATACTCCTCGTTCGTCTGTCGGTGGTGGAAGTGATGCAGGTGCTTCTTCCTCGTCGAGTGGTGCCGGACTGAGTGGCGGTGGCGATGGTGACAATGACAACAAGCCTACCGTATCGCCCAGCAAGACCGCAGAGGCTAAGAACATGGAAGAGGTGCGTGAAATCATCATGGAAGCCACGAGGAAGACCATAGAGGACAGATTGAAGCTGGTGGAGGAAGGCAGTGAGGAAGAAATGAAACTCTCTGCCCAGTATGCTGAGGCTGAAATGGCAGCTGCTGTTGCCGCTGCCCGTAAGAACTTCGACAATCAGAAGGGAGAACTGGATGCGAGCCTCGCCCAGCGGAAAATCAGTCAAGAAGAGTACGCCAAGGGCGTGGAGATGCTGAATGAGGAGATGATGGCTGCCGAACTTGCTGCAGAGCATGAGAAGAACGAGGCTATCAGTGAGGCGAGGAAGAAGTTTGCCAACGCTGAAATAGGTCGAATCAGCGAGTTTTATGCCGTGCAGAAGTCGTTGAGAGATACCGCCTATGTGGAAGAGGTGACAGCCATTGAGCAGGAATATGCAGAGGGCCTCATCACGAAGGATGAGTACGAGCGTGCCCTGTATGATGCAAAGGTGAGGTACGAGCAGGCTTCTGCCCTTGCCGTGATTGAGTCCCTGGAGAAGCAACTCGACGTTGAGGAGATGACCGACAAGGATAGAGAGAAGGCGATGCGTGAGCTGGCGAAAGCGAGGGCAGACTTGGCAAAGAAGGAGGCAGACGATGCCGTTGCCGCCATGGAGCGAGAAAAGAAAGCTGATGACGATCTTGCCAAGAAGCGTCAGCAGAACATGAGGCGATGGATGCAGGTCGCAGGTCAGGCGATAAGCAAGATTAGCGGTCTGATGGGGGCCATGTATGACGGTCAGATTCAGAAGATAGACGAGGAAAGGGAGATTCGTCAAGCGCACTATGATGAAGAGATAGAACGCATTGAGTCTTTGGCTGAACGTGGTGCCATCTCCACGGAGGAGGCAGAGGCACGGAAAGCGGCTGCAGAGAAGAGACGTTCTGACAAGGAGGCAGAGCTGGAGAAGAAGAAGCAGGAGCTGGAGTACAAGAAAGCCGTGTGGGAGAAGGCTACGAGCATCGCACAGGCTGGCATTGCAACAGCACTTGCCATCACTCAGGCTTTGCCGAACATTGCGCTTGCCGCTGTTGTTGGTGCTATGGGTGCCATCCAGATAGCCACCATTCTCGCAACTCCTATCAAGGCGTATGCCAAGGGTACGGGTGAGAAGGGACACGAGGGCGGTCTTGCCATGTTGGGTGACGGTGGAAAGCGTGAGGTTGTCGTGATAGGCAATTCTGCATGGTTGACTCCAGACAAGCCCGTGGTGGTCGATTTGCCGAAGGGTGCGATGGTGTACCCAGACGTGGAGGATTGGAAGCTCAGTGTGCCTCTTGCAGGGGCTGCGGCACCATTGCAGCAGAATGAACCGAGGACACTTGTTGTGAACGACTACAAGCGTCTGGAGAAGAAGATGGACGAACATAACAGACTGGCGAGGATTTCCTTGAGGTTGCAGGCAGATGCAGCGTATAGGGCAGAGTTCGCACAATATAGGAGGGAATGCTGATGAAAGGAAAGACTGTAAGGCTGGATGAGTTGTGTCTGGCTGAGTTCATAGATATTGCCTGTGGTGAGTATGGCGGCTTGGCAGAACGTGTCGGGTTGCCAGCCTCATCGGAGGAAGTGCAGAAGCTCGCAGCGAGCCTCATCGTGGCTTATCGTGGTGTTGCTGACCCTGTGGGCATGAGGATGTATGTGAGCGAGCATGGCGGTGATGCAAAGGACAGGGCAAAGATGGTGATGTACGGCTTGATGAAGGCATTGGTTGACAATGGTGAGCCTGATGACGTGGAGGAGGTGAAGAGAATCCTTGTCGAGACAATCGGCCGAAGCCGTTGCGGTCGTATGAGTGTAGAGGAATTGTCTGCATTCCTGGGCAAGGAGTCGAAGGGTGTGGAGTTCTCCGTGGAGAGGAAGAAGGCGAAGAAGGGAGCCTCAACGGACGTGCATCGCTCGTCAGATGATGTGCGCCTCGGCTTCGATGCTGAGATTGCATGGGTGATGAGCCATTACAAGATGAGCATTGACACGAGGGTCGTGAGTGCAAGCGTGTACGCCAACCTCGTGAAGAATGCGGTTGCAGAAGTGAAAATGAAACAGAAGGTGAAGAAGTAGTGTGTTTCATAGTTTGGAGATTTAGGTTAGTTTCACCATTGCGCTGTGAAGTGCGGTGGTGTTTTTATGTTTTGATTTTTGCCGTTTGTGTGGTCAAAAGGTGGTCAAAAAAACGTCGAAATGTTAAAAATTAAATATATAACAAAAAAGTTATATAAATGTTTGTTAGTTTCACGAAAAAGCCGTAACTTTGTAGTGTCTTAAAAATAAAGGAAGTATTAACCACTTAAACCCCATTCGAAAATGAATTGGAACGAAATGAAAAGATTAGCCATCTCAAAAGGCTACGAGTTCGTAAGACACGGGAAAAAACATGACATCTACATGCACCCAGTCAAAAAGGACATCTTGCAGATTGAAAGACATTGGTCACAAGAAGTTAGACCAGGATTGATGAAGAAGATTTTAAGTCAGATAGGCGCATAGCCTATCTGACTACCCCAAAAAATAAAGATTGTCAAACCTAAATTATTGAGAAATTATGTTAGTAGCAATAGAAAAACAGAGCGATGGGACTTACATCGCATACAACAAGGAGAGCGAAGATTTCACCGCTCTCGGGTCTGGTGACACCATCGCTGAGGCAAAGGAGGATTTCTTCAACAGCATAGAGGAAATGAAGGAGGTCTATCAGGAGAGCGGAGATGAAGTGCCAGCTGCCATGATGGAGAAGCCCACCTTCAAGTTTGACCTCGCATCCTTCTTTGAGTATTACTCTTTCATCAACGTGACTGCATTCGCCAAGATGATAGGCATAAACGGCTCTTTGATGCGCCAGTACAAGAAGGGCAACACCTATATATCAGATGCCCAGTTGCAGAAGATACAGACTTTCGTGAACAATATGGGCACGGATTTTCAAGGTTTGCGCCTTGTGTGATATGGGGGTGCAGTCCAGTTCCTGCACTACTTCCTTTATTTAAGACACTGACTGGAAGCCTCGGCACATTGCGTGTCGGGGCTTTTTGTTTGTTAGGGGTGCAGTTCCTGCTTGAGGATTCTGCGCCCTTCGTGGATGCGTCGCTGGACGGTTCCCAGCGGTATGCGGAGGAAGTCGGCTATCTCCCTGTATGAGTAACCGAGAGCGTACATGATGACGGGACGGATGCAGATGCTTCGTGTCGAGGCTTGACGGACATGCTGGATGACCTGCTTGGCACGGATGAGGGCATCGGCATGTGCGTGTGTGGTCGGTTCCTTCGTCGGGAAGTCTTCAACAAGCACGGAGAACTTGATTCTGTTGTACTGGTTGATGTAGATGTTCTGCATGACCTTGTAGGCGAAGCTTCTGAATGCGTGGCTTTCGTCGAAGCTGTCCCGTGTCTGCCAGAGTCTGAGGACGGTGTCGTTCACAAGGTCTTGGATGTCATCCTCACCCTTGCAGTACCGTCCAGCCATCTGTCTGAGCCATGGGAGCTGGCTGATGAGTTCACTCGCGAAGTCCATCGTCATTGGCTTGTTCTGTCCGTTCCCTCTCGATGCGGCTCATTTCCCTCATGCGCATGGCTTCCTGCCTCATGGTGTCGATGAGGCTGTCCACGACTTGCCCTCTCACCATCCTGTTGAGGTTGGTGAGGAGTGTTGTCATTCGATCGCATTTCTGCTCAATTCTCTTGAGCTGCCTGGTGATGTTCTTTTTCGGTTTCATATAGGTGTGAATTTAGGTGTTGTTTGGGATTTTGATTACAAATAAGACATTGTGTTTGTTCGGTTAGCGTGTGATTCGTGCTAAACGTCAGCAAATGTTAAGGTGATAAAATGGTGAAGTTTCTGTTTGCACAAATTGTTCAAAATGAAGAACTTTACAGTAGAAATCATTCAAAGAATTGTCGAACTTAAAACAATGAGATTATGAAACAGAAAAATTTCAGAATGAGAGTAATGAAGTATGCGTATCAACTCAAAGAGAAGGACTTCGGAAGTTGGAGCGAGTGTATGAAACAAGCGTGGTCGTTGTACAGACTGGCGTCACGGATGCGTGAAGAGGTGGTTTCTTTCCTCTACCGCAAGACTAACGGGCAGTTCCGCCATGCCTTCGGCACACTGAGAGGTCTGCCATCAGGAGCGAGTCTGAACGGCAAGCGTTTGACCAAGCCAAGCTACAAGACAATGGCTTACTGGGATGTGAAGAAGGAGGGGATGCGATGCTTCAGAGTTGACAGGCTGATAGCAGTCTATTGAAAAAAGTCGGATGAGGCTTTATGGGTTAAGTATGTGAAAAAGAAAGACATGTGAAAGTAGGGTGTTTTCAGGATTGGGCTATGTGGTAGTTCCAATCCTTTGTATTCGTATCTTCGCAACATAAGAAGAAGTTTTTATGTTGTGCAAGTTTTATCTTCATCTTAACTCGTATGTGGTCATGGTCGGTGACGATGACTGCTACGACGTGTCGAATGATGTCACCAACTGGCAGCAGTTGAAGCAGTCGTACACACGCAAGAACCTTGGTGGCGTTGTGAAGAACTATGGCAGCAAGATAGAGTTCACGGGCAAGGCTTACGAGTTGCTTGTGGAGCTGTGGAGGAGCCAGTACGTTCATGCGAGGGCTGCTTTCGCCATCCATGTGATAGACAACAGCTGGGAGTATCACGAGGCTTGGCAGTGTCCTTTGGATTTTGCGACCTTGACCTATGACGGGCACAAGGTGAGCGTGAACTGCACAGAGGTGTCTGCGGCTTCCCTCATCAAGTCGAACGGTGGGACGAAGAGCAGTTACAGCGTGAGTGCGTTGAGGAGTGAGTATCGTCTGCTGTATGATAGGGTGATGTCTTACAATGAAGTGCAGTACGTTCTTACGGGTGAGACCGAGACAGAGGGCGACACTTTCACCAAATGGCATCGTGAAATGAATGACCCTGTTGGGTATGAATCTAACCTCAATTTTCCTCTTTCGAATCTTGGTGGCACGATTGCTCCCAACAATGTGCTTGCACCACAATCACAAGATGCGTATGTAAACTATGGGTGGGCTTCTCCTAAATACATGGCTGAGGCCTCTGGCAGTTGTCTGGTTCACGTTGATTTTTCCGCAATGGAGTTCTGGGTGTGGCATTATGGTCAGTATGATATGCCAGCAATCACGATAATGCTCTACAAATATCACGTCGAGAACCATAGCCATGTTTACAAAACTGTGCTCCTGCAAAAGACGTTTAATGTTGAAGATGGCGAGCACTTCACGCTTGGGTCTTCTTTCGTTGGGGATTTCGAGATGGAGGCAGGCGAACGCCTTGTCTTCTGTATGTGGCCATCAGGAGCGAGTGGCATGGCTTCGATAGCAACCGTATATATGAGCAATGACCACGCGATCATGTCGTGGGCGAGTCGTGGAGAGCCTGTTGACGTTGACGTGATAGAACCTTCTACGCTCCTGCATCGCATCCTTCGCATGGTTGCTGACGGAAAGGCTTACATCGACGGTGAGATAAGTTCCACCATTGGCGGTGTGACGAATACCAGGTTGACGGGAACAAAGATGCTGGCGGCTGAAAGTATGCGTGGCTTCGACGATGCGCAGATACACACGAGCTTCAACCAGTTCGCCTCGTTCATGGAGGCTGTATTCGGGTATGTGTACAGAATAGACAGGCTTGTGCGTGACCGTGTGGACTTCGACAGCATCATCGAGTATTCTGCTGTTGAGGGGAAACTGATTGACGGATATTCAGGAACGGTGGTTGATTCCATCCATTTTGTGAGGAATAAGGGCATGTTTGTCGGTAGGCTCGAAAGCGATGACAAGTATTCCAGATTGTTTGTCGATTACGATGATTATATGCGCATCTTGGAAATGGCTCGTGATGACGGATCATGGACTGAGGTGCTTGAGTTGCCCGTATTCGTCGATGAGGATGGTGTGGCGTACATGTATGACATTGACGCACGTAACCTTCTGGAGTATCACGGAGAGGAGGCTTCTGTGGTTCGCTTCATGCACCGCTCTGACCTTTTCCACAATGAGGTGGTGAAGACGCTGGAGAGCGTGAACGAGTTTGGTTTCTCCGTCGATAAGAGCCGCATCTATTCGGGTGTGAATGTGGGTTATGACAAGCAGGACTACGATTCCGAGAACCGAGGCAGGGATGAGTGGAACTTCGAGAACTACTATCTGACAGGTGTGGAGCTGACCGAATCGAAGTTGGATCTGAAATGCCCATACCGTGCAGACTGCTACGGAATGGAGGAACTTGTGTTGAAGAGGAATGAAGAGGAATCGACTGACAGCGATGAGGATGTTTTCATTGTGAAGTGTCTGGCAAGCACTGATAACGGAAAGTGGAAGATTGACCGCAGTCTGACGATTACCGGCACATACACCGACAGTGTCTTCAATGGTGCTTTCTCTCCTATCTACATGGTTGAGGCTAACCGTGGTTACATCGCTTCGTTCTGCGATGCCTTGAAGCTGTCGATGACTCGTGGCTGCCGTGATGTGATGATTGGGAATGATAGCGTGGCGAAAGATTTCACTTTCCTGGCATCGGAGAGGCTTTTCAAGTGTGGCAAGATTGAGGTGAGCACGGATGACCTCGACATGTCCGAAGACAAAGATGGTCTGATTGAGTTCGTGCTGAACGGCTGCCGATACAAAGGATATCTGCAAAGCGTTGAGCAGATGTGCCAGCATGACGAGGCTTTGGAATATGAACTAATAGAACATAGTGTGACATGTATATCATAAGTCCTTTTACCCCATTATTTTTCCGACCCACGACAGACAAGTTCGGTGCTGGGTCGAAGTACACGCAGACGTGGGCACCCTCTGACCGCATCCTCGTGGAGGTGATCAAGTTCTCCGACGATTACGGCATGGCTGGCATCGATGGCGATGTGCCGACGCTGTACATCAATAACCTTGAGACTGGCGGTCGTGTGACGCAGAACTGGCACACATGGGTCATGAACACTGGCGTGACGGTGTACTGGAGCATCATCAGAGGGCTTCTTCCAGGCATCTACAGCGTGACACTCGGGCAGGAAAGCGAACCCTTCTGTGTGAGCGATGAGGCTGTCATCCTCGAGCAGACAACGCTCATCCAGTATTCGATGGCTGACAACCGCCGCAGACTTGATGGTGTGTTCCTGCTGAACGGCATGAGGAACTTCTTCGATTTCCGAGTGCCTGGAGGCTTCAAGGATGACAACTGGCTGTTTGGCGTGGATAACGAGCAGTTCACGACCCATCTTTATGACGTGCTTGACCTCTATTCGCATGAGCAGGTGGCGAAGACGTTCACGATGGGTGGAAGCATCGGCTGTCCTGTATGGTTCGGTGAACTGCTGAACAGAGCACTGACGTGCAGTTACGTCTATTTCGATGGTGTCCGTTACTCTCGCCATGAGAGTGATGTGCCAGAGGTGACTCAGGAGCTGGAGGACTTGCGCAGCTACATCATCACCCAGAACGTGCAGAAGGTGACGAACCTCGACCCGAATGTGGAGAAGGTGAATGCGCTCTATCTGCGTCGTGTAGGCCTGAGCGTTGACAATGATGACTTTAGAGAGACAACAACTAATCATAAACTGCTAAATTTATAAGATTATGACAAGTACAGAGAAGCAAGAGATTATTGACGCGGTCATTGCCGGACTGCGTTCCAACAGCCTCCAGATAACAGACCTGACAGAGGTCTCTTCTGCTCCTGCTGACGCTTACATCGAGTTGAGCGGTGGCAGACGTATTCAAGTGAGCAACCTTGTGACGGCTGTGGTTGCTCAGCTGGAAGGTGGCAACGTGACATCCACCATGCTTGCCGATGCTTGTGTAACCGCTGCCAAGATTGCCAATGGTGCGGTGACGGCTGACAAGATTGGTTCGGGGGCTGTCGGAACTGCCAAGATTGCAGACGGTGCGGTGACCACCGCAAAGCTGGCTGCTGAGGCCGTGACGTTGGCGAAGATTGCCGCATCCGCCTTCGGCTCCGTTTCTTCTGCGAACACGGGGCTTGTGAAGGGTGGCGATGTGTATCAGGCGATAGCCAGCGAAGCCATCGAACGCAAGAACGCTGACACCACGCTGCAGGAGCTGATTACTGCACTCGGGAATCAGCTTGCCACTATGAAGAGCGGTGGTTCCACCGATGCGATCGAGAACTTCGATGAGGTGATAGCGTTCCTCGCTGGCATTGATGATGATGAGACCCTTGCAGGGATTTTGTCAAACATCAACTCTACCCTTGAGAGTCTTCACAGCGCCGTTTCCCGTTGCTTGAAGTTCGTTCCGTTCGAGGAAATCGTCAACAACGTGTCATTGGAATCGCAATCCGTCTATGACGTGCAGCACATCGTCTATGACAAGACAAGAAAGATGTTCCTTGCCCGTATCTACCAGGCAGGCGGTCAGCCTCCGAAGTATTACAACAACTTCATCAACCGTCCAGACTACATGGATGAGGAGAACGAAGGAATCCGCTGTGACAGGATCTTCTATCACACAAGGCTTCAGGAGGCATATCGGTCTGTCGATGGTGAGGACATCGTGCCCATGGGCATAACGCATGAGGAGTTGAATAATTCCCTTGTCAGCCTGAGTGAGACGTTAAGCGGACTGATTAGTGCTGAAGCCACCGCTCGCCAAAACGCTGATAACACGTTGCAGGGGCAAATCACTTCACATGGCACTCGCATCGGAGCCCTTGAGGAAGCGATGAGTTCCATGTCCAGCGTTGCTGGTATCTACAACGTGACGAACGAGATTCCTATACAGGGTTTCTATGTGCTCTGTGATGCACAGAACCCGACTATTTCAGCTGTTCATGCTGTATGGAATGCAGGGATGGATCTGAGCGGTCTGATTATCTCGTTTGAGATTAGTGCCGGCATCTGGAAGACCTATCAGTACATCGGTAGGACTGTGACAGAGGTGAACTGGAAGAACGCAGATAACTGGAAGGACTTCGGTTCGCTGGCTGCTGGCAGCGAGACTTATATCATCATTGACGAGATGATAGGTGCTCCAATCGCTGGCGAGTATTACACGCTTGAGAGTGCAGTCGCTCGATTGGTTGCCTACCAGCAAGAGACTGGTGTGAACTATGCTAAAAAGGGCCTCATCATCTCTTACCGCACTGGCGAGAACGTGATGGAGACGAAGCAGTTCCAGGGCGAGGTTACAGACTTCGGAGAGGTCGGACTGTGGAAGGACTTCGGTGGTGGAGGTTCTGATGTCGAGACGAGTGATGAGCCAGAAGAGGGCGGTGAGGACGCTTTCTCTACTGGAGGTGCATACAACCACCTTCCAACGGGAATAAAGGTTGACACAGAGACCGAAGGTGTTGTCAAGTTGCAGCTGGAGAATGCTGAAGGTGATGGCTTGGGTGACGAAATTCAGTTTACCGTCGGTACTGGCGGCGGCGGTGGAGGTGGAGGAACCATCGTG
>JAEEGS010000058.1 GCA_016280445.1 Bacteroidaceae bacterium | reverse complement strand
CCCCGGTGTTCCACCTCTTCCCATCCCGAACAGAGAAGTTAAGCCCGGGCGCGCCGATGGTACTGCACCGCAATGCGGGAGAGTAGGTCGCCGCCTTCTTGTGAGACTCCCTGGAGCTGATGCTCCGGGGAGTCTTTTTTTGTTTGTGGATACATGAAGCGGACACAATAAAGGAATGAATGAATCGTTATTGTTTACATGCAGATGTTTGATAAAATAAGGAATGTAAGATATGTGTTAGTGCTGGTGGCTGTGGTGATAGCCGTCGGTTCGCTACTTACGTCTAACTATCTGATTTCGGATTTGGAACAAGAGGAACGGAATCGGATGGAGGTATGGGCGGAAGCCATGCGTTCGTTGAATGCGGCGGATGAGAATACTGACATGAATCTTGTGCTGAAGGTAATAAATGGCAACCATACCATTCCTGTTATTATTGTGGATAAAGAAGGTGAGGTATTGTCTTCGCGTAACATCGGTCGTTCCTTTATGATAGATGAGGATTCTGTGGCTTCTCTTTCAGCTTTGGCAAAAGAATATCGGGAAAAAGGCAGTGCTATCCGTATTGACTTGCCTCAGGAAGACGGTGTGGAGGATTATGTGAGTATATGTTACGACGAGTCGCTGATGCTGAAGCGATTGGCCATTTATCCTTATGTTCAGTTGGGGGTGGTGGTCTTGTTTGTGCTGATTGCTATTTTTGCCTTGTTCTCAGCCACACGTGCAGAACAGAACAAGGTTTGGGTGGGTCTCTCGAAGGAGACGGCTCATCAGTTGGGCACTCCGATTTCGAGTCTGACGGCATGGCTGGAGGTGCTGAAGGAGACGTATCCAGACGATGCCTTATTGCCTGAAATGGAGAAGGATGTGAAGCGGTTGGAACGCATTGCTGACCGTTTTTCGAAGATAGGCTCCATTCCAGAACCAAAGCCTGAAGATGTGGTGGAAGTGTTGAACCGAGTGGTCACATATATGCGGAAGCGGACTTCGAACAAAGTGATTATTACAACGCATTTCCCAGAAGAGCCAATCATAGCCAATTTGATATCGAGCTTGTTCGAGTGGGTGGCAGAGAATTTGTGTAAAAACGCTGTTGATGCGATGGATGGTGCTGGTACAATAGATATTGATGTAGATGAGGATGACCGTTATGTGTATGTGGAAGTGAAAGACACGGGGAAGGGAATTCCGAAGTCCGACTTCCATGCGGTGTTCAAGCCAGGATTCACTACAAAGACACGTGGTTGGGGATTGGGCTTGTCGCTGGCCAAGCGTATAGTGGAGGAATATCATAGGGGGAAAATATATGTGCTGGAGTCGGAGTTGGGCGTTGGCACAACATTCCGAATCGAATTGCCGAAAGGGTCTGTGGAAGTGTAAAAGGGCTTGTGAAAGGGCGTTTTTCGGCTCATGATAGAAAAAGTTAGGCGTTTTTCATCGTTGTTATAAAATTTATTTGTACCTTTGCAGTCCAAATGGGTATTATGGATACTTATAAGATTGACTTGTTGAGTTCCGGACTGGGAGGCAAGACCTTCGAGTATGAAATAGGCGATGATTTCTTCGCTGACATTGACGGGCTTATTCAGCGTGGCAACATTCACTCTACAGTGGTTTGCCGAAGTGCAGGGGAAGTCTTTAAGTTCCAAATACATAGCGTTGGCACAATCATTGTTCCCTGCGACCGTTGTTTGGCCGATTTCGAATTGCGGATCGAGACGACCAATGACTTGAACGTGAAGTTGGGAGATGAATATGCTGACGAAGGTGAGTGTGTTATTGTACCTGAGGCAAATGGTTATCTTGACCTGGCACAGTTCATCTATGAATTCATAGCACTCAGCATGCCAATGACGTGTTGTCACGAACCTGGGAAATGTGATGACACGATGATGCGTGAACTCAGCAAGCATCAATCCACCCGAAGTGGAGATGAGGGTGACGAGTGTGAAGATTCAGAGAATGGTGGCGTTCAGACATCAACTGGTGAGGATTCCGTCGAACCGGTTGATAGTCGTTGGGCGGCACTGAAGCAGTTAAAAAACAAACAATAAAATTATAGAAAAATGGCACATCCGAAAAGAAGACAGTCGAAGACTCGTACAAGAAAGAGAAGAACTCATGACGTAGCTGTAGCTCCAACACTGGCAGTTTGTCCAAACTGCGGTGAATTCTACGTGTATCACACCGTATGCCCTTCATGCGGTTATTACCGTGGCAAGGTGGCTATTGAGAAGGAAGCTGCAATCTAAAAAACAAAACCTCTTTTATGGGAAAGATCAATGCTGTTATAACTGGTGTAGGTGGATGGGTTCCTACGTATATCCTTGACAATGAGGAAATGTCTACTATCGTTGAGACCAGCGATGAGTGGATCATGGAGCGCATCGGTGTGAAGACACGCCACATACTGAAACCGGAAGAAGGCGTGGGTACATCCTTCTTGATGACGAAGGCTGTGAAGCAATTGCTTGACAAGACTGGTGCCGACCCAGACACGATTGAGGCTGTGATTGTTGCAACGACCACGCCTGACTTCCATTTCCCTTCAACCGCTTCAATCATCATTGGAAATCTTGATCTGAAACAGGCATTTGGTTTCGACATGGAAGCTGCTTGTTCAGGTTTCCTTTATGCCATGGAGACTGGGGCGAACTTCATCCGTAGCGGACGTTATAAGAGAATCATCGTTTGTGGCGGTGACCAAATGTCATCCATGACCAACTATCAGGACCGCAACACTTGTCCTATTTTCGGTGACGGTGCGGCTTGTGTGATGATGGAGGCAACGGAAGAAGATTATGGTCTGATGGACAGTTACTTCCGTGTTGACGGTAAGGGATACGAGCACCTTCACATGGCAGCAGGTGGTTCGGCCAACATGCCTAGCCATGAGACGGTGGACCAGCGTCTTCATTTCGTGTATCAGGAAGGTCGTACGGTGTTCAAACACGCTGTAACAGATATGTCTGATGCTGTGGAGTTGATTGCTAAACGCAACAACCTCACAAAAGACGACATTGCATGGATTGTTCCTCATCAGGCAAACGTTCGCATAGAGAGCGCTGTTGCTCGTCGTATTGGCGTGGAGGAAGACCACGTGATGATCAACGTCGACCATATGGCAAACACCTCTGGTGGTACGCTTCCTCTCTGTTTGTGGGAGTATGAGCCAAAGCTCAAGAAGGGCGACAAACTCATCTTTACCGCTTTCGGTGCAGGTTTCACATGGGGCGCAAGCTACATGATTTGGGGCTACGATGGAAGCAAGTTCGCTGACACTCCTGCAGAGTTCTACAAAGAGGGAACCATCAGCCGCGAGGAGTGGTACGCCAAGAGAGGCAGAAAGTAATATCTTAAAGTGAAGAGTGAAGAGTGGAAAATCTAAATTACCTGCCAAGAAGGGTTGGTAACTTAAATTTTTCACTCTTCACTCTTCTTTTTTCACTTAAAAAGAACTATGCATAAATCAGGTTTTGTAAACATCGTGGGTAATCCGAACGTGGGCAAGTCCACGTTGATGAACCTGTTGGTGGGTGAACGCATCTCCATTGCGACATTCAAGGCACAGACGACACGCCACCGCATCATGGGCATCATCAACGATGAGGATGCACAGATTGTCTTTTCCGATACGCCTGGAGTGTTGAAGCCCAACTACAAGTTGCAGGAGTCTATGCTGGCCTTTTCCGAGAGTGCGCTGGTCGATGCCGACGTGCTGCTTTATGTGACAGACCCGATGGAGAAGATAGACAAGAATGCCGACTTTTTGGAGAAGGTGGCGCAGATGGAAGTACCTGTGTTGGTGCTCATCAACAAGATAGACTTGACCGATGAGAAAAACCTTGTGGGCTTGGTGGAGCAGTGGCATGAACTCTTGCCGAAAGCCGAGATTCTTCCCATCTCTGCCTTGCATCGGTTCAATGTCCAACCCGTTTTGGCGCGCATCAAGGAACTGTTGCCCGAGTGCCCTCCGTACTTCGACAAGGACCAGTTGACCGACAAACCAGCCAAGTTCTTTGTCACGGAGATTATCCGAGAAAAAATTCTTCTCTACTACGACAAGGAAATTCCCTATTCCGTCGAGGTGGGTGTGGAGAGTTTCAAGGAAGACAAAACCCATATCCACATCAATGCCGTCATCTATGTAGAGCGCGACAGCCAGAAAGGCATCATCATTGGGCATGGTGGCAAAGCCCTTAAGAAAGTGGCCACCGAAGCCCGTAAGAGCCTCGAAAAGTTCTTTGGTAAGAGCATCTATTTGGAGACCTTCGTTAAGGTTGATAAAGACTGGCGAAACTCCACGAAGGCATTGAATCTGTTTGGATACAATCCCGAATGAATCATAGAAACTTAAGAATTGACTTATGGCAAACTTAGTAGCGATTGTAGGTCGCCCAAACGTGGGTAAGTCCACGTTGTTCAACAGGTTGACAAAGACTCGTCACGCTATCGTGAGTGACGAGGCAGGTACGACACGTGACCGCCAGTATGGTAAGTGTGAGTGGGGAAACAAGGAGTTTTCCGTTGTTGATACTGGTGGTTGGGTGGTCAATTCCGATGATATATTTGAGGAAGAGATTCGCCGTCAGGTGCTCATCGCCATCGAGGAGTGCGACGTGATTCTCTTTATGGTGGATGTCAGGGTGGGGGTGACCGACCTTGATCTGCAAGTGGCTGACATTCTGCGCCGTAGCAAACTTCCTGTATTTGTAGTGGCCAACAAGGTTGACAGCAATGAGCACCGCTATGGCGCGGCCGAGTTCTACAGCCTTGGATTGGGCGACCCCTATTGTGTCAGTTCTTTGACGGGTAGCGGTACCGGCGACCTTTTGGATGCAGTGGTGGGTAGTTTCACGAAGGAAATGACGGAAGTGATAGAAGAAGACATTCCGAGAATTGCCGTGGTTGGTCGCCCGAATGCAGGTAAATCGTCCATCATCAACGCCTTCTTGGACGACAATCGCAATGTTGTGACTGACATAGCAGGCACTACGCGCGACTCCATCTATACAAAATATGAGAAGTTCGGATTCAACTTCTATCTGGTTGATACAGCGGGTATTCGCAAAAAGAACAAAGTGACAGAAGACCTCGAGTATTACTCCGTGATGCGCAGCATTCGTGCCATCGAGAACTCCGATGTGTGTGTGCTGATGGTCGATGCAACCAGGGGCATAGAGGGACAGGACATCAACATCTTCCAACTCATTCAGAAGAATCAGAAAGGCATGGTTGTGGTGGTGAACAAGTGGGACTTGGTGACCGACAAGACCAACGAGGCCATCCGTCACTTCGAACGAGCCATCCGTGACCGATTCGCGCCTTTCACCGACTTCACCATCATCTTCGCCTCGGCTGTGACTAAACAGCGTATTTTCAGAGTGTTGGAAGAGGCTCAGAAAGCATACCAGTCGCGCACCAACAAGGTATCCACTGCTAAACTCAACGAGGTGATGCTGCCTATCATCGAGGCCACACCACCACCATCGTTGAAGGGTAAATACATCAAGATTAAATATGTTATGCAGATACCCGACACGCGCGTTCCTTCGTTCGTGTTCTACGCCAATCTGCCCCAGTATGTGAAAGAGCCATACAAACGTTTCTTGGAGAACCAGATACGTGAGCACTGGAACTTCAAGGGTACACCTATCAACGTGTATATCAGGCAGAAATAAAGTTGTGTACAATTTGCCATGCGGTCTGTTTATATTTATATTTTTATAGCGTGGAGTCTGCTGTGTCTGACGGCATGCCAAGACAGGGCACGCGAACCGGAAGGAGCGTTGCAGATGGCGTTGGAAGCTCTGAACCAAGAAGACTACGACACCTATTTGAAACACGTTGACTTCGGTGCTGAGATGGACTCCGCTCAGGAAGCCTTCATGCGTGATGCGCTTAAACAGCATTTGGAGTGGCAACGTTCTGAATATGCATCGGTTATGAGTATTGATATTGTGGATGCCAAGATGCGTGGTGACAGCATCTGTACCGTCTATTATCAGTACACCTTTGCTGATGGCAAAAAAGAAGTGAGTTTACAGAAGATGGTGCGTCAGGGTGAAGTGTGGAAAATCAGGTTGAGAAATTAGGCATTGGAACATGGGAAAGGGTGTATCGAATAAGAATGTGTTTGCGTCGAAGGTGGGGGCTGTCCTTGCTGCGGCAGGTAGCGCCGTGGGTTTAGGAAACATCTGGCGTTTCCCCACCGAGACAGGTACCAACGGCGGTGCGGCCTTCATCCTGATATACATACTTTTCATGCTGTTGTTAGCCATGCCCATCATGGTGGCAGAGTTTGCCATCGGTCGGCATGGTGGGCACGATGTCACCCATGCCTTCGAGAAGATGAGTGGCGGACGGCGCGCTTGGCGATGGATGGGTTTGTTGCCCGTGGTTTGCGGATTCCTCGTGCTCAGCTACTATGCAGTGGTGGCAGGATGGGCGCTCTACTATACCTATGAGGCCTTCATTGATGGATTCTCGGGCAAGACTCCTGAGATGTTCACAGCCGATTTCGTGACCTTCTCCTCCGATTCCTTCAAGCCTGTCTTTTGGATGGTGATAGTCATCGCAATGACTTGTGGCATCGTGGCTCTCGGTGTGCGACGTGGCATCGAACGGGGTGCCAAAATCATGATGCCCTTGCTTTTCCTCTTTATCTTGGTGCTCGTTGGTTGCTCCATCTCCTTGCCTGGTGCAAGCAAGGGATTGACTTTTCTGTTCAAGCCCGATTTCTCTAAAGTGACCAGTTCCGTCATCCTCAGTGCGATGGGACAGGCCTTCTTCTCCCTCAGCGTGGGCTTAGGTTGTTTGTGTACCTATGCCTGCTATTTCCGTAAAGACATAGACCTGATGAAAGATGGGTTCAGCGTGGCCAGTATCGACACGCTCGTTGCCCTGCTCAGCGGTCTCATCATTTTCCCTGCAGTCTATAGCATCTCAGGTTTGCAACCCGATGCAGGCCCCTCTCTGGTGTTTATCACTCTGCCCAACGTCTTCCAGCAGGTGTTTGGCAATATTCCTTGGCTGGCATATCTTTTCTCTCTCATTTTCTATCTCTTGTTGGTCATGGCGGCCCTCACCAGCAGTGTCTCCATGCTCGAAATGTCCGCTGCCTATTTCCACGCCAATTTGCGCATACCTCGTCCATTGGCCGCCGTGTTGGTCAGTGTTGTTTGTGTGCTGTTGGGCACCTTCTGTTCGTGGTCGTTTGGCGATTGGAAAGATGTCACTTTCTTCGGGATGGGTTTCTTCGACTTCTTCGACTTCCTGGTGGCCAAGCTCATCATGCCTATCGGTGGCTTCCTCATGTGCGTCTTCTTGGGTTGGGTGGTCGATGAAAAGGTGCTCCATGCCGAGATAACCAATCACGGCACCATCAATAGCCCTTTCTACCCCGTCTATCGTTTCATCATTCGCTACTTTGCCCCCATCTGTATCTTCCTCATCTTTGCGAATGAGTTAGGACTGTTCGACTTGTTACCAAAAGGTTGACTTTTTAACCTTTAGACCGATGCACGAAAGAACGAAAGTGATGTTGATGCCACTCCGAAGGTGAAGTCCGAAAAAGAGATTTGTTCAGAAAAATCTGTTCAATTATCCCATAGGGATATGTTTTTTTATGCTTTTTTAAACTTTTTTTTCTTCTCAACCCCATTTTTTCTTCTTTTTTCTTGTGCAATAGAAAAAAAAGCCGTATTTTTGCCCGAAATTGTACGAAATTGTATGGACTCTGTAAATGACAACCTATACAATATCAGACGAAACTTTAATATTAATTTTATAAACAACTTTATTTATCAACTTTACTAATTATGAAACGAAAACTACTCTTAGCGGCGCTATGCGTCGTCGGTGCGCTCGGAATGAGAGCACAGACAGATGTGACGAGTACGTACATCTCGAATCCTTCGTTTGAAGCTAATGAGGCGACCGTTAATGAAACAACTTCTAAGACGGCTGTTTCAGATTGGAATTTCTCATATTCCAAAAATGACAAAGTTGTAGTATCTGTTTGGAATAATACCAATAATGCTACAGGCTATGGTAAAGAAGTAACCCCTGCTGACGAGACCTATTATAGCCAAATTCGTATTCGTTGGGAAGATGGTATAAACTCTGGAACTCTTTCTCAGACATCAAAGGCTAATCTTCCAGCTGGCTTGTATCAGCTTTCTATCAAATATAAGGCTGCGTCTTCAAATAACACCAGTGGTACAGCTATATCTCTCGCCGTAAAGAAGGGAAATTCTACTTTAGCTACAAGTTCTGGAGAAGTGTTATTAAGTCAAAAACGTGACAATTCCCTTACTCTTTTTGACGATGAACACCCTTGGAAGACAATTACAACAACTTTCTACCTTACGGAAGAGGCTGCAATCTCTCTTGAGGCGACTTTTGCTGCTAATCAGAATTCAGATGCTATTTTTGATGATGTACGCCTTGTTTCTTATGAAGGCTGGTCTGATGCTGAATTAAGTGCTGGTACATATTTGTTCCAAAATGTGGCTTCTGGCCGCTATTTAGGACCTGCAAATAGTTGGGGTACCCAAGCATCATTGTTGGTCAATACCCATAGCAATGTGCTGGCCTTGGAGAACGGTTTTTATACGATAGAGTCTCAGGTAGCGAATAAGACTAGCTACTATTTTAGTGGCACTTTTATGGATGGTGCAAAAACGAATATTGCTATTCTGAAAAATGGGAATAACGATATCATTTTGGTTTCGCCCAGTGGTATTGCTGGTTATGATGGCAGTAGTAATGTTCTGGCTCAGTTGACAGACCCAAGTAGTGCTAATGCTTACTGGTCATTGATTCCGATAACGGATGCATTGAACAATGCCACAAAGATGTCACCTAAAGATGCAACATATCTTATCAAAGATGCTAACTTTGACAGAAATAGTCGCTCTTTTGGCTCATGGGCACAAACATCAGGTGCTTCCAACTATACAGGGAAAGCAGGAGATAATGAAAACTTGAACTGGCAGAAATGGAATGGCGCTTTTGACTTCAACCAGACCGTTTTAGGTCTTCCCAATGGTCTGTACCAGATGAAAGCCCAGGGCTTCTATCGTCCAGGGGCGAACAACACTAACAGTACAGAGCAGGCAGCTTATTTCTATGCTGGTGACAAAGAAACTGCTATAGCTTTGGTTTCTTCTTCACATCAGTCACAAGATGCTACAAAGGGATTCACTACAGCAAACACCAATGAGGGGACAGAGTATTATGTTCCAAATTCACAAAGTGATGCATCGAAAGCGTTCTCTGCTGGTTACTATCAGAATGTGGTTAATAATGCTGTTGTGACAGATGGAACATTGAAGATTGGTGCAAAGACAGAGGCTACCACAGGCAATGAGTGGACAGTTATTGACAACTTCCGCCTCTTCTATTATGGTCCGACTATCAGCTCGACTGCAGAAGCTTTGCCAGCGAGTGGTTCATTGACTGCAAATAAGTGGTATTACTTTGACATTGATGTTGATGCAGACTATGATCTTACGCTCACCATACTTGGTGACATCGTTTATACGACAGACAATACCATCCTTGTTGAAGATGAAGCTACCGTGACAACCAATTTCGCCGGAGCCGAGGCTCAGGCCCTGACCGTTGGTCGTTATTATGTGAAGTCTGCATCGGCACAGCCTTTCTCTGTTGCAGCTCACTCTTTCACTTATGAATTGGGTGCTGCTACAACTAGTGTTGCTGATGGTAAATATACTCAGTCTTCTACATTCACCGTGACCTTCCCTGATGCTGCATCTAACGATCCAGCAGCAGCTGCTGCTCTCGTTGCTTCTTCCAAGGCAACAGTGAACGGTACTGAAGTGGCTCTTACTGCTGTCGAGAAAGGTTTCAGCCTTGACCTTGGTACAATCACTCCTGCAACAGACTATGCTATAGTCATTCCAGCAGGTGTATATGGTTATGAAGGTCAAAATATGAATGCTGCTATTAGCTTGACTGTTCATACACCACAAATCCTCGACGGAACATACTTCCTCTATAATGATTTGACCAAGGGTTTCCTTGCACGCGGTATGAATTATGGTACTCGTGCGGTTGTGGATAAATATGGAATTGCTGTCAGATTAGTGACAAATGCAGATGGTCTTTCCACTCTTCAGTTTATTGACAATGACCTTTATCTTGGTAATACATGGTGGATGTATGCTGACTCGGGAACAGGCAATACGTTTAAAATCATCCCTTCTACAGTTGATGGTGTGAGTGGATATCATTTTGCCACACAGGAAGTAAGTACAGATCTGAATGCGAAGCAATATGTATATATATATACTGGCAACAACTCAGCTGATGAGTTGTGTGTAGCTGGTAACAGTGCTGATGCCGTTAATGGGGGCAACACCTCATGGGCAGGCACCGTATGGCAAGTGCAGACTCTTGCACAACGTGATGCCATCATTGCTACTTATCCAACTCAGAACATTGCCAATGTAATTACTGCAGCAGGCCTTGGAGATATCGCTCAAGCCTACATGGCAGAACATCCAGAAATTACTGATATCAAAGCAGCTGCTACTGCGTATGTTGCAGCCAACTATGATGCGGTGGATTGCACAAGTTTCATCGGTACAGCTAAATTCGATGGTAATGCTGGTGATTGGACCTGGGCTGAAGTACGCCACCAGGACGGCCAACCTGCCTACGGTTCCAACTTCGCCGAGGTGTGGAATGCAACAGGAACTTATGCACAAACTATTAGTAACCTTCCTGCCGGTATCTACAAACTGACAGTTCAGGGTTATGAGCGCCGTAAGGATAATAATGCTGCTACAGCTCTCTACAACGCAGGCTACAACCTTGTATCCACCTATCTCGCTGCTAATGGTGAGCAAGTTCGCTTCACTGACTGGAATGAAGTGGCTGGAAAACCTACCAACACAGGTGATGCTGTCGCTGCTTTCGAAGCTGGCGAAGCCGTGAACACCGTGTTTGTTTATCTTGATGGTAACACAGACTTGACCATCACCGTGAAGAAGCCTAACTACATCTGGGATAACTGGGCTATCTTCAACAACTTTACGCTGACTCGCTATGAGCAGGCTTCTGCTATCCTCGCTGTGAACGACGAGGTTAAGTATGGCACATTTGCTGCTCCATTCAATGTAACTGTTCCTGCAGGTGTGACTGCTTACACTGTTACAGCAGGTGCTGAGTCTAACGAAGAGTTGACGCTCACTGAGGTGGCCACTATTGAAGCTAACAAGCCAGTTCTGCTCTATGCAGAGAACGGTTATGCTGCAACTACAGTTAAGGGTAAGACTGTGGCAGCCGAGGAGGTAACGAACGGTCTCTTGACTGGTGTGTATGTCGAAACTGATGCTCCTGTTGGTTCTTACGTACTGCAGTACCTGAACGAAAAGGCTGCCTTCTATCAGGTGGTTGCAGGTATTGAGCTGCCTACAGTGGGTGCTAACCGTGCATACTTGACTCTGCCAACAGCAGGTTCTAAGCCACGTGCCATCTACTTCGACGCTGAAGGTGAGGCTACAGGCATTGCTGCTTACGATGTGCTCACTAGCGGTCAGTACGACGGCATCTACACCGCTAACGGTGTACAGATTCCAAGACTGCAAAAGGGTCTGAACGTCGTGAAGAAGGGTAACAAGTCTTACAAGATCTACGTGAAGTAATCAATTGAGTATTAACAACAGGAAGCGTGGGAGGGTTCCTCTGAGGCTTTCCCCGCGCTTCTCCCTAACACCAATAATTCAATGAAAAAGGTATATTTGAAACCTAAAATGGAGATGCACGATTCGGTGCTGGGCAGTTTCCTGATAGGTGTGTCTAACACTACCACTGCAGACCCCACTAAACCTACCTATGCAAAGGAGTTTGTCATCGAGGATTCCGAAGGTGGAGGTTCAGAGAGTGCATCAGAAGACCTCTGGTAAATAACGAATTATGACAAGATAGAAAAGGGCACCGAGTCATGTGATTGGCTCGGTGCCTTTTTTTGTGCGAATTTTGTATTTAATTGACCACAAAATTGGTCAATCGGATAGAAAGTCGTAACTTTGCAGCCGATTTTATCCGCTCACGTGTTGAGTGGTGTAAAAAAACTTGTAAATTCATCAACATTAAGCATTTAATATGAACATTTCAGTAGAGAACATTGACAAAGTGAACGCGGTGATGACGGCCGTGGTTGAACCTGCCGACTATACGGAGAAGTATGAGAAGGCTATCAAGGACGCTAAGAAGAAAATGAATATGCCGGGCTTCCGTCCGGGCATGGTGCCTGCCGGACTGATTAAGAAGCAGTTTGGCGTGAGCATCCTCGCCGACGAGGTGAACAAGATTCTTCAGGACGGTCTTTTCGGCTACATCCGTGAGAACAAAATCAATATGCTGGGCGAGCCACTGCCTACAGAGGAGAATAACAACGTGGAACTGAAGGAGGGCGAGAGCTTCACCTTCAAGTTTGAGTTGGCCATTGCACCTGAGTTTGAGGTGAACCTGACGAAGAAGGATAAGGTGGACTATTACAACGTGGACGTGACTGACCAGATGGTGGAGAATCAGGTGGACATGTACCGTCAGCGTGGTGGCAAATATGAGAAGGTGGATGCCTATGAGGATAACGATATGGTGAAGGGTGTCATCACTGAGTTGGATGTGGAGACTCCTGTGACGGCTGAGGATGTGGTGATGCTGCCTAAGTATTTCAAGAATGACGACCAGAAGAAACTCTTCGACGGTGTGAAGGTGAACGACATTGTGACTTTCAACCCATCGGTGGCTTACGAGAACAACGAGGCTGAACTGACTTCGCTGCTGAAGGTGGCTAAGGAGGATGCACTGAACCACAAGGGTGAGTTCAATTTCCAAATCACGGAGATTACTCGCTTCGTGCCAGGTCCTTTCAATCAGGAACTCTTCGATATGGTGTTCCCTGGTGGTGAGGTGAAGACGGAGGCTGACTTCCGTGCCAAGGTGAAGGAACTGATTGCTGACCAGTTCAAGAAGGACAGCGACTACAAGTTCTTGCTCGACGTGCGCAAGTACGTGACGGAGAAGGTGGGTAAGCTGGAGTTCCCAGAGGAGAAGCTGAAGAAGATTCTTCTTGCCAACACGGGCGACCAGGAGAAGGTGGATGCTCAGTTTGAGAAGAGCATCGAGGAACTGACTTGGCACCTCATCAAGGAGAAGTTGGTGGAGCAGAACGAAATCAAGGTGGACGACGAGGATGTGAAGAACATGGCCAAGGAGGTGACTCGCATGCAGTTCGCTCAGTATGGCATGTTGAACATTCCTGACGAGTATCTGGAGAACTCCGTGAAGGAGATGCTGAAGAAGCGAGAGACGGTGGATAACCTCATCGATCGCTGCATCGAGGTGAAACTCGGCGCTGCCCTGAAGGATAAGGTGACGCTGAAGGAGAGCACCGTGAGCGCTGAAGACTTCAACAAGATGTTTGCATAACAGCATTGAATAACTGATTTGCAGAAAGGTTTCCCTCTTTTGAAGGGCGAAAATAATCGAAAATGGAACCCTCGTTGCCAATTGATAGGTAACGAGGGTTTCTATTAATTGGTAACGGAAGTTTTAATTGTGTGGCAACGGGGGTGGGGTTTTGACGGGACTCACGCTCGGAAAAACTCAAATAAATTTGTTTTTTCTCTCACTTAATCGTACCTTTGTCTTTCGAAAATCATTAAAGGAGATAAAAGATGATACAGGATTTTAGGAAATATGCTACTAAGCATCTGGGAATGAGCAGTATGGTGCTCGACGACGTGGTGAAATCACAGGCTGGTTACTTGAACCCTTACATTCTGGAGGAACGACAGTTGAATGTCACTCAACTGGATGTTTTTTCACGTCTGATGATGGACAGAATTATTTTCTTGGGTACGGAGGTGAATGACTATACGGCGAATGTGCTGCAGGCACAGATGCTCTATCTGGACAGTGTGGACAGCGCAAAGGATATCAGCATCTACATCAACTCGCCGGGTGGCAGCGTGTATGCAGGTCTGGGTATCTACGACACAATGCAGTTCATCAACAGCGATGTGCAGACCATCTGCACAGGCATGGCGGCTTCGATGGCAGCAGTGCTCTTGGTGGCTGGCAAGGAGGGCAAGCGCAGTGCATTGCCTCACAGCCGCATCATGATTCACCAGCCGATGGGTGGTGCGCAGGGTCAGGCCAGCGACATTGAGATTACGGCTCGCGAAATCCAGAAGTTGAAGAAAGAACTCTATACGATTATCAGCGACCATAGCCATCAGCCTTTTGACAAGGTGTGGGCTGACAGCGACCGCGACTATTGGATGACGGCCGAGGAGGCTAAGGAATATGGCATGGTGGATGAAGTGCTGGTGAGGAAAGTGGGAGAATGATGTGGGGATGAAATACACATTATATATAATATAAGGAAAAAGAAGTGGCAAAAATGAATAAATGTTCGTTCTGTGGCCGCACGGAACGGGAGGTTGGCCTGCTCATTTATGGGATGGATGGCTATATCTGTGACGAGTGTGTGGCTCAGGCGAGTCAAATCGTCAAGCAGCATAAGGCTGACAAAGGGGTGGGGCCGAAATTGGAGGACTTGCCGAAGCCGAAGGAGATAAAGGCGTATCTGGACAAGTATGTGATTGGTCAGGATGCTGCCAAGATTGCGTTGTCGGTGGCGGTGTATAACCACTATAAGCGCTTGAACCATCGTGGTGAGACGGACGATGTGGAACTGGAGAAGTCGAACATCATCATGGTGGGCAGCACAGGTACTGGCAAGACGCTCTTGGCTCGAACCATCGCGAAGATGCTGCTGGTTCCGTTCTCGATTGTGGACGCTACGGTGCTGACTGAGGCGGGCTATGTGGGTGAGGACGTGGAGAGCCTTCTGTCCCGTCTGTTGCAAGCAGCGGACGGTGATGTGAAGTTGGCGGAGAAAGGTATTGTGTTCATCGACGAGATTGACAAGATTGCCCGTAAGGGCGATAACCCCAGCATCACGCGTGATGTGAGTGGCGAGGGTGTGCAGCAAGGTCTGTTGAAACTGTTGGAGGGTAGTGTGGTGAATGTACCGCCTCAGGGTGGACGCAAGCACCCCGAACAGCAGTTCATTCAGGTGGACACGCGCAACATCCTCTTCATCTGTGGTGGCGCGTTTGATGGTATAGAGAAACGTATTGCTCAGCGTTTGAACACCCATGTGGTGGGCTTTGACGCTTCGAGGAACGTGGCCAAGATTGACAAGGCGAACATGATGCAGTATATTGCGCCGATGGACTTGAAGTCGTTTGGCTTGATTCCTGAAATCATTGGTCGTCTGCCTGTCCTGACTCACTTGGAGCCGCTGGACCGTAAGGCTTTGCGTTCGATTCTGACGGAACCAAAGAACTCCATCGTGAAACAATATAAGAAGATGTTCGAAATCGACGGTGTAGCGCTGACTTTCGAGGAAGAGGTGCTGGACTATGTGGTGGACAAGGCCATAGAGTTCAGTCTGGGTGCACGTGGTTTGCGCTCGCTCATCGAGGTCATCATGATGAAGCCAATGTTCGAGGTGCCGTCAACGGGTGTGAAGGAGTATGTGGTCACGCTCGATTTTGCACGTCAACAGGTGGAAAATGCGAACATGTCGGTGCTAAAAGAGAGTACGGAGGACAGATAAAAAAGAAAATATCATCTTTTTCTGCATTTTTTTCTTGTTTTTCTTGGAAAATACAAAAAGAGTTTTATAACTTTGTTGATGAAATGCATCATGTCCCATTTGTGCTCGTAAAAACACTCTAACGTTACATGGAAAAACAGGCAACACTACAGCAAGCACTGAAATATTACTTCGGTTTTGACACATTCAAAGGCGATCAGGAAGCGATAATCCAGAATCTTCTTGAACGCCATGACACGTTTGTGCTCATGCCGACGGGTGGTGGCAAGTCGCTTTGCTACCAGTTGCCCGCTTTGCTGATGGAGGGTACGGCCATTGTGATCTCGCCGCTGATTGCGCTGATGAAGAACCAAGTGGATGCCATCAAGCACATCAGTGAGGACGATGGGGTGGCTCATTTCATCAACTCATCGTTGAGTAAGGCCAATATCGAGCAGGTGAAGCAGGACATCATGTCGGGCAAGACCAAGATGCTTTATGTGGCACCAGAGTCGTTGACGAAGGAGGACAATGTGGATTTCCTCCGTCAGGTCAACATCTCTTTCTATGCGATTGATGAGGCGCACTGCATTTCGGAGTGGGGACACGATTTCCGCCCAGAGTACCGCAAGATACGTCCTGTCATCAACTGGATAGCCATGGCGCCTGTCATCGAATTATTCATGCCACGCGAGAAATTGGTTACCATCAAGGCACTGACTGATGCCTATAGGAGTCAGAAACAGCGTTTCGATGCTATGAACAAGGAGTTCAAGCAGTTCCCCGACCGTGTGGACGAGGCGGAACTGGCAGCCTTGGAGGTGCGTGTGAAAGGGTTGGCTGAGGTCATTGCGTTCATGTCGGACATGCGCGAGCAGATTAAGGAGAGGTCGGACAAGTGTCCTCGTCTGAACAGCCGTTTTGTGGAGTCGTTGTTGGAGATGATGCCGGCGATTCGTCGTGACTATCAGGCGTTGAAGACCCGAATGGCTGACGAGCCTGCCGTGGCGAACCTCCCCGACCTGCCGACAGACGAGTCTATCCGTGAGGCTGCTCAGAAACTTTACGACGCTCCTGTGATTGCCTTGACGGCCACTGCAACGGACAAGGTGCGTAACGACATCAAGAAGAACCTCGGCATTACGGAGGCCAAGGACTTCAAATCGTCGTTTAACCGCCAGAACCTCTATTACGAGGTGCGCCAGAAGACGGCCAACGTGGATAAGGACATCATTAAGTTCATCAAACAGAATCCGAATAAGAGTGGCATCATCTACTGCCTGAGCCGTAAGAAGGTGGAAGACTTGGCAGAGGTGCTGCGCGCCAACAATATCAAAGCGGCTGCCTATCATGCGGGCATGGACAACAAGGACCGCAATGAAACGCAGGACGACTTCATCATGGAGCGAGTGGATGTGATTGTGGCTACCATTGCCTTTGGCATGGGTATCGACAAGCCCGATGTGCGCTATGTCATCCACTACGACATCCCGAAGAGTCTGGAAGGCTATTACCAAGAGACGGGCCGTGCAGGCCGTGACGGTGGGGAAGGGAAGTGCATCACTTTCTACTGCCATAAAGACTTGGAGAAGTTGGAGAAGTTCATGAAGGACAAGACGCCTGCTGAGAAAGACATCGGTACGCATCTGTTGAGCGAGACCGCTGCCTATTGCGAGTCGTCGGTGTGCCGTCGCAAGATGTTGCTCCACTACTTCGGAGAGGAGTACACCAAGGAAAATTGCGGTAATTGCGACAACTGTCTGCATCCGAAGACGAGGACAGACCAGAAAGAGAACCTCTTGCTGGCAATGCATGTGATTCAGGCCGTGAAGGAAAACTTCCGTCAGGAGTATATCATCCACATCCTGCGTGGTGAGGAGAATGAGACCCTTTTAAGCCATAACCACGACAAACTGGAGCAGTTTGGTGCGGGTGCCGACGTGGAGGAGACCATGTGGGATGCCATCTTCATCCAGGCCAGCTTGGAGGGTTATCTCGAGAAAGAGGTGGAGAGTTATGGCTCGCTCAAACTGACCAAGGCTGGCAAGAAGTTCTTGAAAAAGCCAGTACCTTTCATGGTGGTGGAGAATCAGGACTTTGATGACGATTTTGATGACAGTGCCGACCAGGGCGGCACGGGTGTGGCAGACGAAGTGCTCTACGGTATGCTGCTCGACCTGCGCAAGAAGATAGCCAAGCGATATAACGTGCCTCCTTATGTGGTGTTCCAGGATGCCTCACTGGAGTCGATGTCAACCCTTTATCCCATCAATGAAGAGGAACTGCAGAACATTCCGGGTGTGGGAGCGGGTAAGGCCAAACGCTACGGCTCCGAGTTCTGCAAACTCATACAGCGCCACTGTGAGGATAACGACATCGTGCGCCCCACCGATATGCGTGTGCGTACCGTCGCCAACAAGTCGAAAATGAAAGTGAAAATCATTCAGGCCATCGATCGTAAGGTGAGCCTTGACGACATCGCCAAGAGCACAGGTCTTGATTTTGACGAGTTACTTGACGAGATGGAGGCCATCGTTTACAGCGGCACCAAACTCAACATAGACTATTACTTCGAGGACATCGAAATGGACGAAGATATCATAGACGAAATCTATGACTACTTCCGTACGAGCGATACGGATGACCTTGAGACGGCTCTTGACCATCTTGACGGTGACATCTACGAGGAGGATGTGCGTTTGGTGCGGATTAAGTTTATCAGCGAGATGGCGAATTGACGTTTTTCACTTTTAGTTTTCAGTTTTTAGTTCACTTTCTTTGTCATGTTGTAAAAAAGCCTTACCTTTGCATGCAATAAATACTAAACATTATGTCATCATTTATTGCAGATAAAGTTGTAATGGAGGGACTGACATTTGATGATGTGCTGCTGATTCCGGCATATTCTCAGGTTCTTCCTCGCGAGGTGTCTCTCACCACTCATTTTTCACGCAACATAGAATTGAAGGTTCCCTTCGTGACGGCTGCCATGGACACTGTCACCGAGGCTCCAATGGCCATTGCCATTGCTCGTGAAGGTGGTATAGGTGTGATTCATAAGAACATGTCCATCGAGGATCAGGCTCGTCAGGTGGCCATCGTGAAACGTGCCGAGAATGGTATGATTTATGACCCTGTCACCATCAAGCGTGGCTTGACGGTGAAAGATGCGCTCGACATCATGGCAGAGTATCATATTGGTGGTATTCCAGTGGTGGATGATGTCAATACACTCGTGGGTATCGTGACCAACCGTGATCTGCGTTTCCAGACAGATTTGACCAAGAAGATAGATGATGTGATGACCAAAGAGAATCTGGTTGTCACCCATCAGCAGGCAGACCTTGAGAGTGCGTCGCGCATTCTTTTGGAGCATAAGATTGAGAAGTTGCCTGTAGTGGACAGCGACAACAAGCTCATTGGTCTGATTACTTACAAGGACATTACGAAGGCAAAGGACAAGCCGATGGCCTGCAAAGACTCGAAAGGTCGCCTTCGTGTGGCTGCCGGTGTGGGCGTGACTGCTGATACGTTCGAGCGTATGGCCGCCCTCGTCAAGGCTGGTGTGGATGCCATCGTCATTGATACGGCTCACGGTCATTCCAAGGGAGTGATTGAAAAGGTGCGTGAAGCCAAGCAGGCTTTCCCCGATGTGGACATCGTGGTGGGTAACATCGCTACAGGCGAAGCTGCCAAGGCTCTGGTTGAGGCTGGCGCTGATGCCGTGAAGGTGGGTATTGGCCCAGGCTCCATCTGTACCACTCGAGTGGTGGCCGGTGTTGGTGTGCCTCAGTTGAGTGCTGTCTATGATGTGGCTCAGGCTCTGGCTGGTACGGGTGTTCCTCTCATTGCTGACGGTGGTTTGCGCTACTCGGGCGATGTGGTCAAGGCTTTGGCTGCCGGAGGTTATTCCGTGATGATTGGTTCGCTTGTGGCTGGAACGGAAGAGGCTCCAGGTGAGACCATCCTCTTCAATGGCCGTAAGTTTAAGAGTTATCGTGGCATGGGTTCGCTCGAAGCGATGGAGAATGGTTCGAAAGACCGCTACTTCCAGGGTGGTGTGACAGAGACCAAGAAACTGGTGCCGGAAGGCATTGCTGGCCGTGTTCCTTACAAAGGTACCGTGCAGGAAGTCATCTATCAGTTGGTCGGTGGACTCCGTTCGGGTATGGGCTATTGTGGTGCTGCCAGCATCATGGATCTCCACAACGCCAAGTTCACCCGCATCACCAATGCCGGTGTGCTGGAGAGCCATCCGCACGAGGTTATCATTACCAGTGAGGCTCCGAACTATAGCCGTCCGCAGTAAAAAAGACGCGTGAATTGTTAAAAAAGTATTATAGGAGCGATTACCACGAAGGTGGTAGTCGCTTTTTCTTTATTTTTTTCGTACCTTTGTCCCCAAATTAGTAAAAAAGAACAAGGTAAAAATGAAAAAGATAGCATTTTTTGTTGCTTCTCTGGTGATGGGTCTCTCGGCTGTGGCACAGACGGATGACCCTGTTATTATGAAAATCAATGGCAAAAGCATTACGAGGAGCGCATTTGAATATTCGTTCAATAAGAACAACTCCGATGGCGTGATAGATAAGAAGACGGTGGAGGAGTATGTGCCGTTGTTCGTGAACTTTAAACTGAAAGTGGCTGAGGCTGAGAGCCAGCGGTTGGACACGCTTGAGGCCATCCGTAAGGAGCTGGATGGATATAAGGAGCAGGTGGTGCTTCCGACGTTGGTTGACTCGGCTTTCATTGAGCGTGAGGCACGCCGGACTTATGAAAATACAGCCTCTCGTTTTGCGGGCCAGGATCTCTTGACGGCCAGCCATATTCTGGTGCTGATGCGTCAGGATGCCACGGAGGCACAACAGGCTGCTGCAAAGGTGAAAATTGATAGCATTTATGGTGTGCTGAAAATGGTGCCCAAGGATCAACTGGCAGAACGTTTTGCGGCTCTGGCTAAAGAGGTCAGCGACGATAAGGGTAGCGCCCAGCGTGGCGGTGCTTTGGGACAGTTTGGTAAGGGCATGATGATTCCCGATTTCGAGCAGGCGGCTTATGCCTTGAAGGTCGGTGAGATGTCGGCTCCTGTGAAGTCGACGGTGGGTTACCACATCATCTACATGACGGATCGACATCCGTTTGAACCTTATGAGTTTCACCGTGAAGCCATTCTCCGATTCTTGGATCAGCGGGGCGTGCAAGAGGCTTCCGCCTCGGCATATTTGGACTCTGTCTCTCGTGAACGCGGCATCACCCGTGGTGAACTGGTGGATGAGTTGCTGGAGAAGATGCAGGCTGCTGATGATGATTTGCGGAATCTGTCGCAGGAATATTATGATGGCACCATGATGTATGAGGTGACAAAGAAGGATGTGTGGGACATAGCACAAACGAACGCGGTAGGTCAAGAGGCCTATTTCAAGGCTCATCAGAAAGATTACGTATGGGACAGCCCTCGTTTCTGTGGTGTTGTGGTGCATGCGAAGGATAAGAAGGTGCTGGCTGAGGCCAAACGTCTGTTGAAAGGTGTGAAAGAAGAAGATTGGTCGAAGACGTTGACGAAGGCTTTGAACAATGATTCTGTACGCATGGTGCGTGTGGAACGTGGCATCTTCAAGCAAGGTGACAATGCTTATGTGGACAAATTGGTGTTCAAGCAGAAGAAAGAGTTGAAGTCCAGAACAGACCTCCCCGTGACTGATGTGATTGGCACGAAGGTTAAGGCTCCCCGTACTTATAAGGATGTGCATGGACTGGTTGTGTCAGACTATCAAAACGAGATGGAACTTCAGTGGGTGGAAGGTCTGCGCAAGAAGTTCCCTTGGGAAGTGTATGAAGATGTTGTCAAGACTGTAAATAAGCACTGATATGAAGCTCCGGACTTATTTTGTGGGACTGTTCGTCTTGTGTGCCCTGAACCTTTGTGCTCAAGGACGGTCGAATGTGATTGACGAGGTGATATGGATTGTGGGTGATGAGGCCATCTTGCGCTCGGATGTGGAGAATGCCCGTATGGAGATTCTGCAACAGGGACAGCGTATGGAAGGTGACCCTTATTGTGTGATACCAGAGCAGTTGGCGGTACAGAAACTGTTTCTGCATCAGGCTGCCATCGACTCGATCGAGGTGACGGATGCCGAGGTGTTCCAAAGGGTGGACGATGACATCAACAATGCAATTCTCAATTTTGGTTCACGGGAGAAACTGGAAGAATACATGGGCAAGCCGCTCTCTCAGATTCGGGAGAGAATGTTTGACAGTTATAAAGACAAGGCCACAGTGGAAGAGGTGCAGCGTAATCTTGTCAAGAATGTGAAGGTGACTCCTGCACAGGTGCGTCGTTACTTCAAGGACATGCCAGAAGACAGCATTCCGTTTGTGCCGACAATGGTGGAATGTCAGATTATCACACGCAATCCGAAGATTCCTCAGGAGGAGATTGACCGTGTGAAGAATGAATTGCGTAGTTATACGGAGCGTGTGAATAATGGCTCGACACAATTCTCGACGCTGGCATTGCTTTATTCGGAGGATAAACTCTCGGCACAACAGGGTGGTGAGTTGGGTTTCTCCGGACGTGGTTCTTTTGTGCCAGAGTTTGCCTCAGTGGCATTCAATCTGACAGACCCGAAGGCTGTGTCGAAGATTGTGGAGACGGAGTATGGCTTCCACATTATACAGTTGATAGAGAAGCGTGGTGACATGGTGAATTGCCGCCATATCTTGAGAAAACCCCGCGTTTCGATAGAGGCTTTGCAGGAATGTATCAATGACTTGGATTCTATCACAGCTGAAATCAATAAGGGACTGTACACGTTTGATGAGTGTGTCTCGATTGTCTCATACGACAAGGACACCCGCAACAATTATGGCTTGCTGTTTGACAAGAACCGAGGTGTCTCCAAGTTTGAAATGAAAGACCTTCCGGCTGAAGTGGCTCGTGCGGTGGCGGGAATGAAAGTTGGGGAGATTTCGAAGCCGTTCATCATGGTGAACAGCAGTGGTAAGGAAGTTGTGGCTATCGTGAAACTGAAAAACCGCATCAATGGTCACAGAGCCACGATGGCGGACGACTATCAGGAATTGCAGGATGTGGTTGTGGATAAACTCTGCGCGGAGAAGTTGGAGAAGTGGATTCGTGAAAAGCAACAAACCACTTATATCCACATTAACGAGGATTGGCGAAATTGTGAGTTCAAATATCCGGGTTGGATTAAATAACATGGGTTTGAACAGGTTCTTGGACGATGCAAAAGGGAAAAGGCAACATACTGACAAAATGGTTGATAGGCACATTGTGTCTATCAGTCTTTTATGTGGTTTTTGCTGCCACACCAGAGGATAAACCTCGCAAGAAGTCGAGCGAGGAGGTGAAACTGCTGCATAGTGATGTGTTGTACAAGAACCAGATGGATGTGCGTGCGGATGTGCTGGTGGGACACGTGAAGTTGTACCATGATGGCATGTATCTGGATTGTGACAGCGCCCGATTCTATAAGGACGAGAACACGTTTAACGCATATGGTCACGTGAAGATGGTGCAGGGTGACACGTTGACCCTGACAAGTGACACGCTTCTGTATAATGGTCCTTTGATGCAGGCGCATGCACAGGGTAATGCTGTGCTGACTCACAGGAAAACGAAGTTGAAGACTTCGGTCATTGACTATGATCGTCTGGAGGGTATTGGATTTTATCCGATGCATGGTACGCTTTATGATGGCGACAATGTGCTGAACTCAGATTTCGGGCAGTACACTCCGGCACTGCATGAGGCTATCTTCAAGGATAATGTCGTGTTGGAGAACCCGAAGTTCAACTTGAAGACAAATGAACTGTACTATTATTCGGACACGAAGGTGGCTCGCATTGTGTCGGAGACGAACATCATTTCGTCGGACAGTACGTTTGTGTATGCCTTGCGTGGTGACTATAACACGCAAACGGGTCAGGCGAACCTGATGGATCGCTCGCACGTGTATAAAGATATGCGTGACATTGTGGGTGACAGCCTCTACTGCGATGATGAGACGGGGGTGAGTGAGGCTTTTGGTGATGTGGTGCTGATTGACGTGGAGAACAGGTGTATGTTGACAGGCAATTATTGTCGCTATGAGGAACATACAGGTATAGCTTTGGCTACAGACAGTGCGGTTTGCTATGAGTTCTCTGGAGTTGACACGTTGTATGTGCATGGCGATACGTTGAAGATGATTACTTATAATCAGAACACGGACTCCATGTACAGGGACTTGTTCGCTTACCATAAGGTGAGGATGTTCAGAAACGATTTTCAGGGTGTTTGTGACTCGCTGGTGTCGCATGAACGAGATTCCTGTACTTACATGTATGGTCAGCCCATTCTCTGGAACGAGGGACAGCAGGTGTTTGGCGAAGAGATTCGGGTGTATAACAATGACAGCACGGTGGATTGGATACACATCATCAATCAGGCCATGACGATAGAGATGCTGGATTCTGTGTCATTCAACCAAGTGTCATCGAAAGAGATGTTCTGCTATTTTGTGGACGGTGTCATCGAACATAATAACGCCAAGGGGAATGTGTATGTGTGCTACTATATGGAAGAAGATGACGGCAGCCGCATAGGCATGAACTACACGGAAACGCCTGACCTGAGCTTGTATATGGTGAACAAAAAGGTGAGCAAGGTGTGGATGTTGACTCCTACAGGTGTGATGTATCCTCCCTTTGCAATTCCTGAGGATCGGCGTTATCTTGCGGGTTTTGCATGGTTCGACTATATACGTCCCAAGAACAAGGATGACATCTTTGGCTGGAGGACCAAAAAGGAGGAACAGATGCTGAAGAAGACGGAGAAGAAAGTGGTGCCGAAGCAAAATCTGGATGAGTTGTAGCTGAATAGGTCTAGGGGAGAAGGCTGAAGATAGGTGTTACATATATATTATAATGTGCAAGTATGGGAATGTTCTCAGTCAGGAAACCTCGTGGTTTCCACCATAATTACATCTATTATGACCCTCGGAAGGAGAAACTGAAGGAAATAGATGAACGGGCCAAACGAGAGTTGGGTCTGTTGCCTCCTAAGGAATTTTCTCCAGAGGATATTCGTGGTAAGTTTGTACAGGCCACGAAGCATCTGAAGCGTCGCAAGGAAAGCGGAAGGAAACCGCTGTCGTATGGTGTACTTATTTTAGCTATCGTCCTTCTGCTTCTGCTGATGCGTTACCTGTACACGGGAAACTTGTTTTTCTAACCTAAAAAGAAAGGGATTCCGTTTTGAACGATATTATACATGTCTTGCCTGATTCTGTGGCCAACCAGATTGCTGCAGGTGAAGTTGTCCAGCGTCCTTCTTCCATCGTGAAGGAGATGATGGAGAATGCGATTGATGCGGAAGCGAAAAGTGTGAAGGTGCTTGTGACGGACGGTGGTAAGACGCTTGTACAAGTGGTTGACGATGGGAAGGGGATGTCGGAAACGGATGCAAGATTGTCGTTCGAACGCCATGCAACCTCGAAAATACAGACTGCAGCTGACTTGTTCAGTTTGACCACGATGGGTTTTAGGGGTGAGGCGTTGGCGAGCATTGCTGCTGTGGCGCAAGTGGAACTGAAGACAAGACGTAGAGAGGATGAGTTAGGCACGATGATTCAGGTGAATGGTTCTAAGATTGAGTGTCAAGAGCCCGTGGCATGTGCGGCAGGCAGTAACTTTTCTGTGAGAAACCTTTTTTTCAATGTTCCAGCCAGAAGGAAGTTCCTGAAGTCGAACCAAACGGAACTGACGAATGTGGTGTCGGATTTTCAACGCATCGTGTTGGTGCATCCCGACATTTCTTTCTCATTATATAATAATGGTGTAGAGATGTACCATTTACCAGCCACGACGGTGCGGCAGAGAATCGTCAATGTTTTTGGCAAAAAGATTAACACGGATTTGCTGCCTGTGGAAGTGGAGACATCGCTGGTGACTCTGTCAGGCTATGTTGGTAAGCCAGAGTCATCAAAAAAGAAAGGCGCGCATCAGTATTTCTTTGTCAATGGGCGATACATGCGGCATCCTTATTTCCATAGCGCTATTGTGAAGGCATATGAGCATCTTGTGCCTGTAGGGGAACAGGTTTCGTATTTCATTTATATGGCAGTGGATACGTCATCCATAGACGTGAATGTGCATCCCACAAAGACGGAGATAAAGTTTGACAACGAACAGCCGATTTGGCAAGTGCTTTCTGCAGCGGTGAAAGAGACCTTGGGACAGTTCTGCAATGTCCCCATGATTGATTTCGATGTGGAGGGGAAACCGGATATTCCAGTGATGGGTGCTCAGACTTCCATTCCGCATTTGCCTAAAGCACCAGCTTCGACTTATAATCCTTTTGCAAACGGAACCGAACGTACTTATGCCCGTTCTTCGGGGTGGGAGAAGTTGTATGAACGATATTCTCGTTCTGATGCCAATGATGTTTTCCCGTCAGAAGATGGGGAAGGAGAGACCGCGCTTTTGGATTCTTCACTCTGTTCAGGAAACGAGCCAGAGGAAAAGGGACAGGAAGAAGAGCATCTTCAGCGTTCCATCTGGAACGGCATGGTGGAAGACGGAAAGACTCCGATGGCTTTCGATGCGACGGTGCAGAAGTTCCAATACAAGGGGAAGTATATTGTACTGCCTGGCAGTAATGGGATAATGGTGGTGAACCAGCACAGAGCACATGTGCGGATTCTTTTTGAACAAAACATGCAGTGCATCAATTCCGACAATCGGCCATCGCAGAAAGAACTTTTCCCGAGTGTCATACAGTTTGATCCAAGCGACTCCATTGTGGTGGAGAGTTTCATGGACGACCTGAGCAGTTTGGGCTTCGACTTGTCAAACCTTGGAGGAGGTGCATACTCTCTCAATGGCATTCCTTCGGGGATTGAGGGGGTGGACATCGACAACCTTCTTCATGAAATGGTGACTTCGGCCAAGGAAAAGACTGGCAACATCCGCAAGGATGCCCAAGAGGCGTTGGCTTTGACAATGGCGGAGAATGCGGCGGTTGTTTATGGCCAAATCCTGTCTTCTGTGGAGATGGAACGCCTCTTGCAGGACTTGTTTGCGACGAAAATGCCCGCAAGAACTCCTGATGGGAAACTGGTGTACACCCTTGTTGAGGACAAATATTTGGCTGAATTGTTTTGAAAAATGCACGAAGAAAGGCTGATTTGTATGAAAAATGTAAAAAAAACAAAAAAAATCCGTTTTTTTTTACATTTTTTTTGTTTTTTGTATGGTTGGAATAAAGGAAATTGTATAACTTTGCATTCAAATCGTGTGGATTATGCCCATTAGGGCGATATTTCATACCGTCTTATGGTGCTTGACGCACTGTAAAAAAGAAAGAAGTAAAGCGAATAAAAATTATTGTTTCATTTTAAATTAAAAAAAGTATTATGAAAAAGTTATTGATGGCGTTGGCTTTTGTAAGCCTTGGTACTGTTGCTGCTAATGCACAGTGCGACGAATTCGCAACACCAGCAACTAGCAAGTACAGTGTTGCTACCAACTCTTTCTGGTCAAACTGGTTCGTTCAGGCTGGTATTGATATGAATGTAGTTAGTTCTTATCGTTATGGTAGCCTTTTGAAAAAGGACTGGCACGATGGTCGTACTTATGGCCTTGACATTGCTGTTGGTAAGTGGTTCGCTCCAAGCATTGGTGCTCGTCTGAAGCTCAACTGGGAGAACGGTGCATTCCACCACGCTTTCCGCAATGCAGATCACGTTTGGGAAGCTCCTAACGGCTGCAAGGGTGGTTATGCTCAGCTCTTGTTCGATACTGAGTTCAACCTCAGCAACATCTTCTGCGGTTACAACGAGTCTCGCGTTTGGAATCTTATTTTCTTCCCACGCATGGGTCTTATCCGTAACTTCGGCACTAACGCTTATGCTCCAACTCTGGGTGTAGGTTTCGAGTCTGCTTGGAAGATTTCAAAGCGTGTAGGTGTTTATGCTGACGTGTCTTATGCATGGACAACTGATGACTTCATTCCTTACTGGAATACCAAGTACAGCGCTTTCTGTGCTAACAACATCGCAGGTGTAGACCTCGGTATCACTTACAACATCGGTAAGACTGGTTGGTCAAAGGCTGTTTCTCTCGACGACTACGAGGCTCTTTCTGCTGAGGCATGCGCTAAGCTCGCTGCTCTCCGTGCACAGCTCAAGGCTGAGCAGGATGAGAACGCTCGTCTGCGTGCAGAACTCGCAAAGTGGGCTAACCACAAGTGCCCAACTGTAGCTCCTACATTCTCTGCTACTTCTGTATTCTTCGACCTCAACTCTGCTAAGTTGAACTCTAAGAAGGATCTGATCAACATCGAGGCTGTTGCTGCTGCTGCTAAGAACTCTGGCGCTAAGATTGTCGTAACAGGTTCTGCTGATAGCAAGACTGGTTCTTCTGCTTACAACCAGAAACTTTCTGAGGCTCGTGCTCAGGCTGTTGCTGAAGAACTCGTTAACCTCGGCGTTAGCCGTTCTAACATCGAAGTTAAGGCTGTCGGTGGTGTAAACGAAGTTGAACCATTCAACCTCAACCGTCGTGCTGTCATCTCTTTCAAATAAGAAAGTGATTAGATAAAGTGCTTGTCACTTAAGCAAAAGGGAATGTGCCAGTGAGCACATTCCCTTTCTTTTTTCTCTTTTCTTCGTTTCCTTCCTTGTTTTTTCAAGAGTTTTGAAAAAAAAGGAGACTTTTATTTGGTACGTTCGGAAAAAAGCAGTACCTTTGCACTGCTTTTGAGAAAAGAAGGCTTGAAAGCAGCGTAAAAAGTTGAAAATCGGGATGTAGTACAGTTGGTAGTATACTTGGTTTGGGACCAAGGGGTCGCACGTTCGAGTCGTGTCATCCCGACCAACACGGGCGCTTAGCTCAGCTGGTTCAGAGCGTCTGCCTTACAAGCAGAGGGTCGGCGGTTCGAATCCGTCAGCGCCCACAGAGTGGAGAGATGACGGTTCGTTGAAAACACTCCGTCAGTGTTCACAAATTAGAGGTAAAAAGCACTTGATGTGGATAAAACATCAAGTGCTTTTTTTGTTTGTCTTCAGCCTTGCAGGAAAGAATCGTTTCTGTGCTAAAGTATGTAAAAACATTTATGTTCCACGCAACTCTTTTTGTTCGTTCCACAGAAAATGCGTAACTTTGCATAGTGAATTGAATGAAAGGAAAAAGACATGGGAAAAATTATTGCAATGGCCAATCAAAAGGGTGGTGTGGGTAAAACTACAACTGCCATCAATCTTGCAGCGAGTCTCGCTGCGCTCGAAAAGAAGGTGTTGGTGGTGGATGCTGACCCGCAGGCAAATGCATCTTCTGGATTGGGTGTTGATATTCAACAGGTTGATACGTCAATATATGATTGTATCGTTAGTGAGGCGGATCCTCATTCTGCTATATATACGACAGATGTGGATGGGTTGGATGTGATACCGAGTCACATTGACTTGGTAGGCGCTGAGATAGAGATGTTGAATGTGGAGAAGCGGGAGATGGTTCTGAAGCGAATTCTTGATCCGTTACGTTCAGAGTATGATTATATTTTGATTGACTGTTCTCCGTCTTTGGGCATCATTACGGTGAACTCTCTGACAGCGGCAGATTCAGTGATTATTCCAGTACAATGTGAGTATTTTGCTCTTGAGGGAATCAGCAAGTTGCTGAACACCATTAAAATCATCAAGTCGAAATTGAACACTCGCTTGGAGATAGAAGGGTTCCTGCTGACCATGTTTGATTCTCGTCTCCGTCTTGCTAACCAGATTTATGAGGAGGTGAAACGCCATTTCCAGGAGTTGGTCTTCAACACGGTGATACAGCGAAATGTTAAGTTGTCGGAGGCGCCGAGTCATGGTATTCCATGCATTTTGTACGATGCTACCTCAAACGGTGCTAAAAATTATATCTCATTGGCCAAGGAGATTGTGGCTCATGATAAAAAGTAGAAGGTAAATAAGATAAAAGTGGAGGAAGAAACATGGCTGTTAGAAAGAAGTTTGGTTCCCCGTTGGGGCGTGGTTTGGACGCACTGATCTCTACGGAAGAGATACATACCGAAGGCTCGTCAACCATCAATGAAATAGATATCAATTTGATAGAACGTAATCCGAATCAGCCTCGTATTGAGTTTGATGAGGAGGCGCTTCAAGAGTTGGCAGACTCCATTTCGGAGATCGGTATTATCCAACCTATCACCTTGCGTGCTTTGGACAATGGACGATATCAGATTATTGCTGGTGAACGTCGCTGGCGAGCATCACAAAGGGTAGGGCTGAAGACTGTTCCCGCATATATTCGTACGGCTGATGACGAGAACATGATGGAGATGGCGTTAGTGGAGAACATTCAGCGCCAAGATCTTAACTCGATAGAAATCGCGTTGGCCTATCAACATCTGATAGATGCCTATAAGTTGACACAAGAGAGGTTGAGTGAGCGTGTGGGGAAGAAACGCGCGACGGTGGCTAACTATCTCCGTCTGCTGAAATTGCCCGCACCAGTGCAGGTGGCTATCCAGAATCATCGTATAGATACGGGACATGCCAGAGCTTTGCTCGCACTCGATGATCCTAAAGATCAGGTGAAACTTTTCAATGAGATACAGCATAAAGGGTATTCCGTTCGTCAGGTGGAAGAGATCATTAAGGGGATTAACGCTGGAAATGAAGTGAAAGCACTTCGTGGAGGCCAGGGTGCTCTCAAACAATCGAATGAAGAAATGGAGGCTGTGCGCAACCAATTGTCACAACTCTTAAGCGCGAATGTGAAGATTTCCTGTTCATCCCAAGGCAGTGGCCGACTTACCATACCTTTTAAAGATACGGATGATTTGCGTCGTCTGGTGTCGCTATTCCAAAAATAAGGCTATTTTGAGAACGTTAGGACATACATATCAAGTGATGAACATGGTCATGATGGCGATGTTCTTCTCCCTCAGCGGATACTCGCAAGAGGCTGAGACAGAGATGGGTATGTCAATGCTTTCTTTTCAGGAGAAAGAACAAGTGGGTGACACTCTGAAGATAGACACGCTTGATGAGGAAGATGTCCAGCAAGAGGCTTCTATTGATTCTGTCGTGATAGACGAGGAAGAGTTGGAGTTGTTGGTTCAGCGGGCGGCTGACACCACATCTGTCCATTTCTTTTTGACGGAAGACTCTTTGAAGTCGCGCCTTTCTCATACGAAGAGAGAACGGTTTATCCCAGACCCCAAGAAAGCCCTGTGGTTGGCGATTATCTTTCCGGGTGGAGGTCAGATATACAATCGTAAATACTGGAAACTTCCGTTGATATATGGCGGATTCATAGGATGTCTGTATGCCTTAAATTGGAACAATACGATGTATCGGGATTATTCTCAGGCATATATAGACATTATGGATAGCGATGAGAACACCAAGAGTTATGAGAACTTTATCTCCAAACGCTACGACATTAATGGCAATAAAACCCGTTTGCAAGAGATATTCAAGAGGAAGAAAAATTATTACCGTCGATATCGTGATTTGAGTATGTTTTGTATGATAGGAGTGTATGCGCTCTCCATCATTGATGCTTATGTGGACGCAGAGTTGTCAAGTTTTGATATCTCGCGCGATTTGACGTTGAAGGTGCATCCTGCGGTGATAAATGATAAGTATTCAGCCATGCGGAACCATAAGTCATGTTCTTACGGTTTGCAATGTAGCCTGAATTTCTGAGTCGTCAAGACTTGTTTATCGAAAACCTAATTTAAATATATTATATGAATAAAAAACTTTTAGTAACGTGTTTGTCCGTTTTGTTTGTATCTTGGGGCTATGCTCAAGAAGATGTGACTGATACCATCAAGGTAGAGGCTGTTGATATGCCAGAAGGAATTTTGGTCAGCGAGGATGAGTTGATGTCAGACTATACTAACGCAACAAACCTGACTGCAGGAACAGGCACAAGTCGTGTGTTGTCATATTCGGACTCCGTGCTTGTGAGCCGTCTTTCTCGCATCCCGACAACGATAGATCTGCCCTTGAACGATGTGACAAGGAAATATATTGACACGTATAGCACCCGCATGAAAAATTCTGTGGCCATCATGTTGGGCTCCTCCAATTTCTATAATCCCATTTTCGAAGAGGCTTTGGAACGCCATGGCTTGCCACTGGAATTGAAATATCTTCCGGTAATCGAATCCGGATTACGCCCATCTGCTACGTCACCTGTTGGTGCTGCTGGACTTTGGCAGTTCATGTTGGCAACAGGAAAACGTTATGGTTTGGAAGTGAATACGTTGGTGGATGAGCGTCGCGACCCCATCAAAGCAAGTGAAGCAGCAGCGCAATACCTTAGCAGGCTTTATGGAATGTTTGGTGACTGGAGTTTGGCCATAGCTGCTTACAATTGTGGTGAAGGAAATGTTCAGAAAGCCCTTATACGCTCTGGCAATCAGGATGGAGCAGACTTCTGGTCTATTTATGACAGGCTGCCTCGTGAGACAAGAGGATATGTACCTGCTTTTATTGCAGCAACATATATTATGAACTATTATTGTGAGCATGGAATAGTTCCTCATGAAGCCTCTCTTCCTCTTGAGTCAGATACTGTTGTGGTTCAGAGAGATGTGAAATTCTCCCAGATTGCCTCAAAATGTAACATAACAATAGATGAACTTCGTGCCATCAATCCTCAGTATCGTAAAGATATTGTCCCTGCAGATTATGTGCTTCGTTTGCCTGCTGGAACTATAGAAGAGTTCTTGGTGAAAGAGGATAGCATATATGGCGTCACTCCTGGTAGCGCTGCGTTCCTTACCTCCACTCGCAGATCAGTGGTGAGTGATGTGGAAGAGGCATCGGATGAAAGGGCTGCTACCACGGCAAGTGACTCTCGTTCCTATACGAGTTCCAGCCGTTCCAATGCAAGTTCCAGTCGTTCCTCTAAATCAAAGAGTCGTTCAGCGGACAAGAAGTCACGTTCATCCCGTGACACTCGTTCTCGCAAACAGCGAACTCAAAGTGTGTCGGTGAAAAGTGGTGACACACTCTCGAGCATTGCAAAGAAAAATGGAACGACGGTTGCGAAGTTGAAGAAAATGAATGGTCTGAAGGGAGATGTGATACATCCAGGACAATCAGTCCGTGTCAAGTAGACCGAGCAGTCTTATCTTCTCCTTCTTTGCCCCAAGAGGGATGCCCTTCTTCTCCTGATAATAGTAACATTTAAAAGAAAAGGCTTATGGATGCAGTGATGACGAGTTTTGAGAATGACGAACAGATGGTCAATGATGAGTTTCAAAGCTTGATAGAGGCTTATCTTGCCAGCAAGCATCGCAAAAAAGTTGAGATTATAACCAAAGCGTTCAACTTTGCGAAGCATGCTCATAAGGGTGTGCGCCGTTTGTCGGGAGAACCATACATCATGCACCCCATAGCAGTGGCCAAGATTGTATGCTGTGAAATAGGCCTTGGCTCTACGTCTATCTGTTCCGCTCTTCTACACGATGTGGTCGAAGATACCGACTATACGGTCGAAGATATCGAGAACATGTTTGGGCCAAAGATAGCCCAGATTGTTGATGGTCTTACCAAAATCTCTGGTGGTATCTTTGGCGATCATGCGTCAGCACAGGCTGAGAACTTCAAGAAACTGCTTCTCACGATGAGTGATGACATCCGTGTTATCCTCATTAAGATTGCCGACCGTTTGCACAACATGCGAACACTGGGCAGTCAGGCCGTCAACAAGCAATACAAGATTGCGGGGGAAACGCTCTACATCTATGCTCCGTTAGCCAACAGACTGGGCCTCAATTCCATCAAGACGGAGTTGGAGGATTTGAGTTTCAAGTTTGAGCATCCTAAGGAGTATGCGGAGATTGAAAGTAAATTGGAGGCCACGAAGATGGAGCGTGACACGGTGTTCACAGAGTTTGCGGCGCCAATCCGTAAGCAGTTGAACAGTTTGGGCATCACGTACGAAATCAAGCAGCGTGTCAAGTCGCCGTATTCGATTTGGCATAAGATGCAGACGAAACACATTCCTTTCGAAGAAATCTATGATATTCTGGCTGTTCGTATCATTTTCGACCCTGTTGACATAGATACGGAACTGAATGATTGTTTTGACATCTATGTGAAACTCTGTAAGATATATACATCTCACCCGGATCGGACGCGTGATTGGGTGAGCCATCCCAAGGCCAATGGCTATCAGGCACTTCACGTGACACTGATGTCGAAAAAGGGTGAATGGATTGAAGTGCAAATCCGTTCACGTCGTATGGATGATATAGCGGAGAAGGGTTTCGCCGCGCATTGGAAATACAAAGATGGTGATAAGACAGAAACAGCTTCGGAACTTGAACTGGACAAGTGGTTGGCTACCATCAAGGAGATACTGGATGATCCACAGCCTGATGCGATGGATTTTCTTGACACCATCAAGTTGAACCTCTTTGCTTCCGAGATTTTTGTCTTCACTCCGAAAGGTGAACTGCGCACGATGCCGGCAGGTAGCACCACGCTTGACTTTGCCTTCAGCATCCACACCTTTGTGGGTAGCCATTGTATAGGTGCCAAGGTGAATCACAAACTTGAACCCATCAGTTATGTGCTCCAAAGTGGTGACCAGGTAGAGATTCTGACCTCAAAGTCTGTTCATCCCACCCGTGAGTGGCTCAATATTGCCACGACTGCCAAAGCCACGACAAAGATACTCTCCATTCTTCGCAAGGAAGAGCGTGAATATCGCAAGAGGGGAGAAGCGATGCTTGATGAATTCTTGAAAGCGAATGACCTTCCGAAAGATACCCTCATTATTGATAAGTTGTGTACCATACACAATCTTGCTAAGCCTGATGCCTTGTATGTGGCCATCGCAGAAGGTAAGGTGCAGTTGGGACGCTCTGACGCAGATGCGTTGAGGCAGAAGAATGAGGTGGCAGGGTGGAAACGCCTCTTCTCTTTCGGCAAGAAGTCGGCCAAGCAGGGTCAGACGGGTGGAAAAGAGAAGATTGGTCCCAATTTCGATAAGAAACAAATTCTGTCATTGACAGAAGAGACGCTTCAGAAGAAGTACACGTTGTGTGATTGTTGCAAGCCCATCCCAGGTGATACGGTCATGGGATACATTGATGATGAAAAACATGTCATCATTCATAAGTTGCAGTGTCCGAAAGCCGAGAAACTGAAAGCCAATCATGGCAATCGTGTGTTAGGTGCGGAATGGAAGACGGGCGGTAAGGCCTTGTTCCCTGTGAGTATACGTGTGAGAGGTTTCGACAAATTGGGTCTGCTTCACGAGATGACTCAGGTTATTTCCCAGTTGCATGGTGTCAATATCCACAAGTTGGAGGTGACCTGTGAAGATGGCATCTTTGAGTGCACCATTCAGATGGTTGTACACGACACGAAGGAGACGGATGAAATCATCGCGGGTCTTCGTGTCATACAAGACGTGAAAGAAGTCTCTCGTATATGAGAGATACATCAATCAGCATGAAAAAGGCGGGTTCCTAAAGTGAAAACTTCAGGGACCCGCCTTTTCGTTTTTCTCGAATGTCGTTTGCTTCTTATACAAAGCCGTTCAAATCTTTGTTGATGGCCTGCAAGTCGGAACGGATGCACTTGAGGCGTTCGATGACCTCAATGTTTCGGTTGACACCTCCACCTTTGTCACGTTTAATCATGTCGCGGGCGCCTTGCAGCGTCATGCCCCGCTCTTTTACCAGATGGTAAACCAATCTGACTTGTTCAATGTCGGCTTTGGTGTACTGGCGGATACCACGCCCGGCTTTCTGTGGGGCGATGTTTGTAAACTCTTTCTCCCAGAAGCGAAGCAAGGTTTCTGTTACGTTGAACATCTTTGCCACTTCGCCAATGCTGTAGAACATCTTCAGGTCTTTGTTCTTGTTTAGTGCCATCGTTGTTATTGTTTTTTAGGAATGTTCTTCAATATTTCGAGGGTGAAATTGTAGAATCTTTCCACCGTCGGGATGAGGCAAGCCTCGTTTGGAGTGTGTGGACTGACGAGGGTGGGGCCATAACTGGCCATGTCCATGTCTGGATAGTTCACGCCGATGATGCCGCACTCCAGTCCTGCATGGCATGCACCGACAATGGGGCGTTTGCCATACATCTTTTCATAGATGCTTGACATGAGTTCCACCAACGGGCTTTTCGGGTTAGGCTGCCAACCGCTGTAGCCACCTTCCAGTTTCACGCTCATGCCAGCCATAGAGAAGCAGGCGATGTATTGATTGCAGAGATACTGCTTCATGCTGTCTTGCGATGAACGCGCCAACGTGATGACTTCTGCCTTCCCGTCAGCAATATTGATGATGGCAAGATTGCACGAAGTCTCCACCAGTTCGGGCATGGAAGGTGTGTTGCGTAATACGCCGTCGTGAGCAGCCAGAATGGCGTTGATGAGATTCTCCTGTATATCTTCTGGCACCGCTTTCGAAGGAATGCTTTCGATAGGGGTGACAGTCAGCTGGAGTGTTTTTGTTTCAATGTCTTTGTATTCCTCGCAGAAGGTGTCTCTGCACTTCTCAATCAGTGCCAAGAACTCCTTCTCTTGTGCTTGCGGAACGAGTACGGTCGCATCACTTTCGCGTGGAATGGCGTTGCGCATATTGCCACCATGCCAATTCACTAACCATGCCATTTGTGTGTTGACTACCGCAAACAATATGCGAGCCATCAGTTTGTTGGCATTGGCACGTCCCTTGTTGATTTCGAGGCCAGAGTGTCCGCCCAACAGATTCTTGATGCTAATGTTGTAGCAGAGCATGTTGTTGGCATCCACATTGATTTCCTGATACTCCATCTGGCAGATGATGTCAACGCCACCAGCACATCCGATAGTGATTTCTCCCTCCTCCTCGGAGTCCAGGTTGAGCAGGTATTTCCCAGTCAGTTCTCCTGCCTTGAGACCGAAAGCACCATCCATCCCAGTCTCTTCATCGCGGGTAATGAGCACTTCGAGTGGGCCATGCTCCACGCTGTCATCCTCGATGATGGACATGGCAGCCGCTACACCCATGCCATCGTCGGCACCCAGTGTGGTGTCACGCGCTGTCACCCATTCCCCGTCGATGTAAACGTCCAGCGGGTCTGTCTCGAAGTTGTGGTTGCAGTCCTTCGTCTTTTGTGGCACCATATCCATGTGTGCCTGCAGCACAGTGGTTTCTCTGTCCTCATAGCCAGGCGTGGCACCTTTTTTCATGACGACATTGCCAGCCTCGTCAATATATGCCTCAGCACCATTCTTTTGGGCGAAGTCGACCAAGAATTTGGCAACTTGCTCCGTATGGCCAGACGGACGTGGAATCTGTGTCAAAGCGTAGAAGTTTTTCCAGACTCCTTTCGGTGTAAGTTCTTCTATTGGATTCATAATGTATTGTGTTATTTGGATGAATGATACGTTTGGGGTGTCTCTTGTATGTTTCTGAATGCCAATACCGTCATCGAGAAAATGCCCAGCAGAGGCATCAGGGCAGTTTGGATGGTATGCACGATGAGTACAAACGTGACAGCGTCAGGGTCTGACAAACCATAAAGAATCAGGATGGTCTTCACCGCAAAGTGCCAAGGACCAGCACCGTTGGGGGTGGGTACAATGACAGAGATGCTTCCCACCGTGAAACTGACGATGGCGATGGTGAATCCAAATCCTTCGGTGAACTCGAAACACTGGAACGTTATCCAGTAGTGGAAGAAGTAACTTGCCCAAATGGCGAAAGTGTAGAAAGTGAACAACCATTTGTTCTTCACCTCTTTCAGCGACAAGATGCCCTCCTTGATATTGTTCAGCATCCCCCTCACCTTGGCCATGAAAGTGAATCGTTTCATGGCTATCCACAGCGAAATGACAGTGATGACAAAGCAGAGGGCGGTGACGAGATATCCAGTGGTGGTGAAGCGGTTCAGCACATCGTCGAAATTGGTGCCAGTGTTTTGGAAGAAGGTGGTGAACACTCCCACTTGTGAGAAGATGACCAGCAGCGTGATCATCATGAGCAGCAGCATGTCGATGGCTCTTTCCGTCACGACGGTGCCGATGGACTTCATGAATGGAGTGCCATCATATTTCGACAAAATGCCGCATCGGCTCAATTCTCCGCTGCGTGGTATGATGAGGCTTGAAGCATAAGAGATGAAAATCGCATGAATGCAATCCATCATTCTGGGATGCTCGCCAAGAGGTTCCAGCGTCTGCTTCCACCTGACGCCACGAAAAACCTGTGCCGCCACTCCAAACACCAGCGAGAAGAGCATCCAGCCCCAGTTCATCTTGTGAAGAAGCGTGTCGCTCATTGCCTTGAAGTCGGTGTCGCGGTACATCCACCACAAAATGCCACCTCCCAGCACAAAAGGAAAGGCAATGTTCAAAGTCTTTCTTAGCGTAATGTTGCTTTTCATCAAAAAAGTCGTATCGTTAAACTCCGCTCGAAGATGCCTCTCGTTTGGAAAAACACAAATAAATTTGGCTTTTCACGCACTTAGTCGTATCTTTGCAACGAATTTGATGCAAAGATAGGGAAAAGCATAAACAATACAAAAAGAAAGTCCTTCATTTTTGTCGGAAAAGTGCATCTTCTCCAGTCTTGCAAATTAAACGTAACAAAGTAGTCTTCAATTTTCTTCGTGAACACTGTCAAACCCAAGAAATTCCTCGGTCAACATTTCCTGACCGACCTGCATGTGGCACAGCGCATTGCCGACACCGTGGACGCATGCCCCGACCTGCCTGTGCTTGAAGTGGGGCCAGGCATGGGAGTGCTGACACAATACATCATCCCGAAGGGACGCGAGTTCAAGGTGGTGGAGATTGACTTCGATTCTGTGCCTTATCTTCGCGAACATTTTCCGCAACTGGGCGACAATATCATTGAAGGCGACTTCCTTCAGATGAATCTTCGCGAAGTGTTTGGTGGACGTCCGTTTGTCCTGACAGGCAATTATCCATACAACATCTCTTCACAGATATTCTTTAAGATGGTGGAAAACAAGGACTTGATACCCTGCTGCACAGGCATGATTCAGAAGGAAGTGGCAGAACGCATGGCTGCGCTTCCCGGCAGTAAGACCTATGGGGTGTTGAGTGTGTTGATTCAAGCGTGGTACGATGTCGAATATCTCTTCACGGTTGACGAACACGTGTTCAATCCGCCACCAAAGGTGAAGAGTGCGGTCATTCGTCTCACGCGCAATGGCAAGACCTCATTGGGATGTGACGAGCAGTTGTTCCGTCGCATTGTCAAGACCGTCTTCACAATGCGGAGAAAGATGATGCGCAATGGTATGAAGCAGATTCTCGGGAAAGATTCTCCCATGTTGGCCGACCCGTTGTTCACACAGCGTCCCGAACAACTCTCCGTGCAGGAATTTGTGGATTTGACCAATAGGGTAGAGGCGGAGATGGCTTCTCATTAAGAGAATCATTTCTCGCCTATCACTTTGTTCTGTGCTATCAGCGCATCTTTTATTTTATACAGGAGGTTAATCTGTCCAGAGAACACCTTGTTGTCATATTTGGTTCTTGCCACATGAATCAATGGTGGAACAGTTACGTCTATGTCGCTGATGTACAATCCGCTACCAAGGTCTAACTCCTTTTCCAACTGATGCGTGTTGAACCAGTTGATGAGTTCGTCCATTTCTGCTTTCGTGTAAGTGGTCTTGTATGTCATAATAATTCCTCCTTTCAATTTTCACCTTTCATTTTTCAATTTTCACCTTTCAACTTCCTCACCATCTCCCTTGCAGCCTTTTGACTGGCACCAGCCTCGCCAAGCACACGGTTCATCTCCTCGTAGTCTTTCAGCATCTGCTCTCGGCCAGCACCGCCAGGCAGCAGTTCGCTCAGGTATTTGACGATGTTCTCTTTGGTCATGCGGTCGGCCACCAGTTCCTGCACAATCTCTCTGTCCACAATGAGGTTGACCAGCGAGATGTATTTCACCTTCAGCACCTTGCTTCGCAGCCAAGAGATGAACTTCCCTAATGGGGTGGCATAGCACACCACTTGCGGCACTCGCAGGATGGCCGTCTCCAGTGTGGCGGTACCCGAAGTGACCAATGCAGCCACAGCATCGTTCAGCACCTGATAAGTCTGCCCGAACCGTATCTCCACATCCACCCCTTTGGGGATATACTTCCGATAGTATGCCTCGTCCATGTTGGGCGCACCCGCAATGACCAGTTTGTATCCCTCAAAAGTGGCGGCACACTCCAGCATCATCCGCAGGTTGTCCTTGATTTCCTGTCGTCGGCTGCCAGCCAGAATGGCAATGGAATTCTTCTTCTCCGTCGGGGTGTCCTCTGCTCTTTCCTGCTTCCATTTCTCCACCGCATCCACACACGGGTTGCCCACATAGCACACCTCGTAGCCTCTTTCTTTGAACCACTGCACCTCAAAAGGCAAGATGGAGAACAACTCATCCACATCCCGTTTGATGTTCTTGATGCGATACTCCTTCCATGCCCAAATCTTCGGGCTGATGTAGTAATACACCTTGCAGATGCCCTGACTGTGTACATATTTGGCGATGTCCAGATTGAACCCGGGATAATCCACCAGAATCACCACATCGGGTTTCCATGCAGCAATGTCAGCCTTGCACTGACGCATATTCCGCAGAATCTGCGGCAGATGCACCAACACGGGAATGAAGCCCATGTAAGCCAGTTCGCGATAATGCTTCACCAACGTGCCACCCACGGCAGCCATTTTCTCGCCACCGTAGAAACGGAACTCCGCTCCCTCATCCTGCCGCTTCAGCTCCGCCATCAGGTTCGAGGCGTGTAAATCGCCCGAAGCCTCTCCTGCTATCAAATAGTACCGCATAAAAACCCGCTAAATGCCACTAAACCATCAATCCGCCTAACTTCTTCATGGTCTCATAGGAGGTCATGTCCAACTGCAAAGGAGTCACAGCCACATACCCATGCTCATATGCCCATGTGTCACTATCCACATCATTCGCGTCATGTGGCGCATAATACCCAGCAATCCAGTAATACTTTCCTCCTCTCGGATGGCTTCTCTCTTGCCACTCTTCATGCCAATCACCCAAGCCCATCTTGCAGATTTTCAGTCCTTTCAAGGGCGTCACATCAGGTATGTTCACGTTCAGGCACACCTCCAAAGGAAGTCCCTCCTTCAACACCATCTTCACAATGCGTCGCACATATTCTTTCATGTAACTGAAGTCCGCATCCTCCGCTACCCGTCCACTCGAAAAGGCGATGGACGGCACATGCTTGATGCACCCCTCCAGTGCGATGGACATCGTGCCGGAATAGTGCGCATTCACCGCACAATTGTCTCCATGATTGATACCTCCCAACACCAGGTCGGGCTTTCTCGGCAACAACTTCTCGAAAGCCATCTTCGTGCAGTCGTTCGGTGTGCCGCTACAAGCCCACACCGTCAGGCTTCCTCTTGTCTCCGAACCCTCTTCCCGCTTGATGAACATGTTCGTCACAGGGCTGTGGCTGCTGATGCTCATGCTCGCACCGCTTCTTCCCCCATCGGGAGCCACCACAAACACATCGCCCATCTCTCGCATCATCTCCGCCAACTGCTGAATGCCGGCAGCAGCATAGCCATCATCATTGCTGATAAATATAAGTTTGTCCATGAATTCTTGCTTTTCTGACTGCAAAATTAAGCAATTCCATCGGCTTTCACGCCAAAAAAGATGAAAAAACACCATTCCGCGAAAAAAAACACTAAAACCCTTTGTCAGTTTCCAAGAAACCTCTACCTTTGCATCGCAATTCGCAAGAGGGGCACTCTTTCGACCATTGCTGAAAGAAAATTGGGATATGGTGTAATTGGCAACACAACAGATTCTGGTCCTGTTATTCCTGGTTCGAGCCCGGGTATCCCAACAGTTTAATCCGCTAAGTCACTGAAAATCAGTACTTAGCGGATTTCTTTTATACCAAAT
>JAEEGS010000057.1 GCA_016280445.1 Bacteroidaceae bacterium | reverse complement strand
TGTGGAACTGGAGGGTGGTGCCCGCAAGGTTCGTCTTGCCATCACTTCTAAAGGACGAGGAAAAAGCGGAGGTGCACGGGTCATCATCCGCGTCCGCATCGTGGCCGACGAACTGCAACTCCTCTACATCTATGACAAAGCTGATTTCGAGAATGTCAGTGATGCTTTCCTGAGAGACATCATGAAACGAATGGAAGCATAATAAAAATAAGCGGACGCATCCGCTTATTTTTATTATGCGTTGTTGGTGCGTTTCCCGGCCTTGTTATGCTTTTCTGGAACATCGATGTTATAATTGTAAAAGGTGTAAATTTTCAATTGCCTCTCTCGGTAAGGCTTTTGAAACATGAATAACAGATTTCATTGTTCCCATAATATCATTATGTATCTCCATTTCTCCCTCATAAAAATCATTCAAGTCTGGAGTCCAAAATTCGCGTTTGTGGCAATCCAATTTCATCGCTTCGTTTAAGATCTGTTTCCCCACTTCTGCAGGGAATAAGAAATATTCTATTTTACCATCTTCTAATGTCCATGTACCATCTGAATTGTTTGTTACTATTGCAGGAGTTGCCCCATAAAGCAAAACTTCATGACGAAGAATCTTTCTGTATCTCATGCCAAAGTCATCAATAGGTGGCAGGTATAATTTTTCTGAATTGGTTTTCATAATTTTCTGAATTTTTGATTGTTTTTATCTTACAAATGGAGTTTGCATATCCGAAACAACGTCTAAATTAAAACATCCTTCAGTCTTTACATTATTACTATCAATCTTTATTCCCCTCATACTTTTCATCATTGTTCCTTCGGGAAAGAGACCATAGAATAACTCGTTGGTCTTGAATATTACAATATCGTGACAATCCTCATATGGATAAAGGTCACCAATTGCTACACCTTCATTTTCATAGAAGAATGCAGAACCCATTCCCATGTTTACTTTATTAGTCAAATCCGTCATAAGGTCTTCATAATCGTATATTTGCACATCATTTTCCCAGTAACCTACATACATGACACCAGTAATATAATCTCGCATTAAACCGAAGCCGTCACGCTTACCATTTCGTAATAGTCCTAGATATTCTCCTCCAAATAAGTATTGAATCCTCCCTATACCTCGTTGTGAGCCTGAATAGTCTTTTTTCATGATCTTCCGGAGAGGACCATTATCCAATTTCTTGGAAACCATACATTTTCTTTCTATGGAAACTCCTGTGGTTGAGGGAAGACGAATATAATCTTCGAAATAGTCGTCCACATTTACTTCCCAAAGTTCTTCGTTGCGGTCAAATGCCTGACACCAACCAATCATTTCGTTTACATTGGACTGAGTGTAAGGAATGATAAACGAAATTGTTTCAGAACTTTCCGACATTGGGATTTGAAACAGCCTCATATTCGAAAAGGGTTCCATGTCAAATCCAGCATCCTCTACAGGATTTACTTTTGCCTCAATGACAAACCCATATTGTCTAATGGGCATCTTCTTTAGACTAATAATCTTGTATTTCATATATTTTAGGATATAAAAGAGCGTGAACCTCTATATCTTTCCCTGAAGGCTGTAGGAAGTGCCCATAATTCGAAGATACGGAAAGCCCACGCCTATCGCGTGAGCATTCACAAATCTCTTCAACGAATTACTGGCATCTTCTGATGCGTGCACCTTTAGAACTTCCTACATTCTCAGGGGCTGAATGAGATAGCGAACGCTAAATCTAAACTTATGTGTCCTTTGGCAACCGTAATAAACGGAAACCGAGGGCAAATTTACTCTTTTTCATTCACATTCCATGCATCAAACAGCTAAAATCATGAAAAAATAAGCTACATTTCTATATTTTCATGGAACAAGCAATGTCGTTTGAAAGTTTTCTTGTGTTTTGCAATCGAATCTTTTAGGGAAAAGAGCCACAGTTTATCGGTATAACATCAAATAACGACAAAAGATGAGCACGATACAATGATGGCTGGTAGCTCATTCCCCGATTAAGGGCATGGGCGCTGGTGATATTCAGTAGTATCTTGCTATGGGTGTCGTAACCCTGATGTTGTTGATTGTTGTCGGAGTTCCCATCATAGCGAGTGGATTGTTCCGACGTCATCAATCAGTAGAATAGTCAGTTCGCTGTGGGGAACTAAGGATTGGCAATGTGTCAGGCAATGGCGGATGACCGTGCGGCAAAAGGTTTTTATCTGTTTGGAGGGGATGATGCCCCACAATTCTCTTGCCAAGGTGATGCCGTTCACTTTGACGATTTCCTCTTTGCATCCAGCTTCTTTCAACATCTCGGCGATGAACGCTTTGTTCATCGTCTTTTTTTTGCTGTGTGTGTCGAGATGCCCTTCGGCCAACTTCACCGCCTTGCCCAGCATGATGCCAAGGGTCACTTGCGGTACTTGTAGTTCGTGGGCAATCTTGAGGGTCTCGCCAATGGCGTTGCCGTATTCCACGAAAGCCTGTTGGGGAAGGTCGTGGTAGTATTGCTTGAGAAACGTTTCACTTTTCGCACCGCTGTGGATGACCACATGACTCGTGCCGCTTGCTTTAGCCACTTCCATACATTTGCGGATACTCTCAATGAAAGCCTCCTCGCTGAAGGGCTTCACGATGCCCGACACACCAATGATGCTGATGCCGCCCTCGATGCCAAGGCGAGGGTTGAAAGTCTTGCGGGCAATTCTTTCGCCCATTGGAACACTGATGGTGACTTTCCCATTCCTCATCCCCAATTCCCGAAGGTTTTCCTTCATCATCAGCCGTGGAGCCTTGTTGATGGCGCTTTCGCCTACAGGATAGTCGAAGCCTGGCAGGGTGAACTTGCCCACTCCCTCGCCACCAATAATCTCAATCCCCTCGTCTCTCACTTCTGAGTCTTTGGAAACAGCCACACTCGCCCTGATTTCAATGCCGTCCGTCACATCGGGGTCATCACCAGCCTCCTTGATGCAATACGCATAGTCGTCACCATAACCCACAGCCACCATGATGGTCTCGCCATTAGGGAGCAGCACAGGCACTTCGGCTGACATCTCGCCATGCAGTAACCTTCTTGCAGCCGCCACCGCTGCTGCTGTGGCACACGTGCCGGTGGTCAGTCCGCTGTGCAGAGGATAGAAGGCTGGCAGCAGCCTCTCCACCATCCGTCTGAGGCCGTGTTCTCCGTTCACGATGTGGAAGATTTCAGGTGTCTTCGGCCGTCTGATGGCATACACCTTGATGCCTAACGCTTGGGCAGCCTGCACCTTCTCTCTGAACCCTCCTGTCTCTCCGCTCTCTTTGAGCAGGATGGCATCAGGACGCAATGCTTGTAGCATGGACTTTTCGTCTTCACCTTCGTGGTAGAAGCATAGTTGTTCGTCGGTCGCCCCTTGCTGATAGGCCAAACTCAGCGAACTCTCACGTGGCAAGATGCGGTAATAGACCTTGATGCCCCTCGTTTCCAACGGTTTCAACTTCTTGATGCTCTGCACGCCCGTTGTGGCAAGGAGCGTCTTCACCTGCTCCATCTTCATCACCTCCTCATATCCGTCCACCCACACAATGTCCTCCGTTCTGGCAGGGAAAATACGTTCAAACCTGATGGCAGGGATGTTCATGCCAGTCGCCACTTCGGCCACCGTCCGATGCAACACCTCGGCGAACGGGTGTGCTGCATCAACCAGCAACCCCACTTCATGCTGCTTGCAGAACGTCAGCATCGCCTCCTCGTCCATCGCTCCGTCCACACGGATGCCATGCTGCAAAGCCACCTCCTGCTCGCCCGTCTTCGTGCTGTAGTAGAACGTGTTGCCAGCCTCTTCCAAGGCTTCAATCGCCTTGCGCCCCTCTGTCGTACCGCCAAATACCAATATACTTTCCATGCTTCACAGGTGTATTTCATCGGCAAAATTACATAAAAAACGGACATCCACGTCCCTTTTCCTCCTCTTTTTCATGTCATCTTCCACAAAATGCCTATCTTTGATGCCAAAACCATCTGAAGCATCCTCGTTACAGACAAGGGTGGCAAGAAATAAAAGAAGAAAATGAGTGCACAGGAAATCATCATGTATATGGAGTCGCTGCGCAATGAGGAACAGCGGCAGGTGCTGATGCAGTTCTTCAAGACAGGGGTGGGGGAATACGGCTACGGCGACGAGTTCTTGGGACTGAAAGTGCCACAGACGAGAGAAGTGGTCAAACAGGCATGGGATTTGCCGCTGAGCGAGGTGCCCGAACTGCTGATGTCGCGTTGGCACGAAGTGAGGCTCTGCGGACTCCTGCTTCTTGTGGCGAAATTCGAGAAGTTAGCGACCAAGCGGCTGGAACACAATGCCGACGCCATCACAAAGCGCGATGAAATCCTGACGATGTATCTGCAATATGCCGAACAGGCCAACAACTGGGACTTAGTCGATTTGTCCGTCCACAAGATACTGGGTCATTGGCTCCTGTTGCCCACGAACTTAGGCGACAAAGACTATAAGATAAAGGTGTTGGACGACCTCGCCTCCAGCCCTTGCCTTTGGAAACAGCGCATGAGCATCGTCTGTTCGTGGAAGACCTCACAGCAAGGTGACCCCTCGTGGTGTCTGCGCTATGCGGAAATCCACCTTCACCATTCCCACGACCTCATGCACAAGGCAGTCGGCTGGATGCTCCGCGAGATGGGCAAACGTGTCTCTATGGACCTCCTTCGCGACTTCCTCCATCAGCATGCCCACGAAATGCCCCGCACCATGCTCCGCTATGCCATCGAAAAGATGCCAGAAGGGGAACGGCAGAAGTGGATGAAAGCGTGAAAGAGGTTTCCCCTTGCGATAGGTCAGTTTTTGTCGCTGCCTTACGATAGAAAAGTTTACTTGCCATAGTTTAATTGGTTTTGAAAGTGAAACAATGATTGCCTTAAGACGTTGCAAAGTTACCGCTATATAGAAGGCACGTCAACCGATATGCATATTTTTTTTCAACAAAAATTTATTTTGTTTTCCTCCTTCCAGTTGCTATGCGTGTTAAGTGTAAGTGGCAATCTGTATTAAGTGTAAGTGAGAAGTCATATTAAGTGTAAGTGAGATGCCATATTAAGTGTAAGTGAGATGCCATATTAAGTGGAAGCGATTCACTATAGTGTCTCCCAGCTGTAAATTTGTAAATTTGTAAACTTGTAAATTTGTCATTTTCGTGTGTGTCGGGGCGATATTATATATTATATATTATAATATATATTATATATTTATATATATCCTTTCTACAGTAACCCCCTATAGAATATCCCCCAAAACGACGAATTTTACAAATTTACAAGTTTACAAATTTACACCATCACGAGGCAGTTTTTTTTCAGGAGAACCACATCTACATGCAGGTGGGTGTCATTGTTGTCACGGCACAGATAATCAAAACGATGGAAATATCCTAAATGCTTGCAGGAATGGGGAAAATGCTGTACCTTTGCATAGAAAAATGAATATACTGATTATCAACGGCAGCCCACGGAAGGGTGGTAACACAGAATTGCTGGTGGAGGCTTTTGCCAAAGGAGCAGCAGCACATCATCATGTGGAGATTGTCTCTGTGCGTGATGTCAAGGTGAATCCATGTTTGGGATGTAACGCTTGTTTCAAGAACAACGGCATCTGCATTCAGAAAGACGACATGGCTGTCATCTATGAAAAGATGAGTCAGGCAGACATGCTCGTCATTGCCTCGCCAGTTTATTTCTATGGCATCAGCGCTCAGTTGAAAGCTGTCATCGACAGATTTCACAATCCCATTCGTGACTCGTTCCACATCAAGAAGATGGCATTGTTGCTCGTTGGTGCTGCCACACTGCCAGAGTTGTTCGATGCCATTCTGACGGAATATAATCTCTGTTTGAAGTTCTTCAACATTGAGGATGCTGGTAAAGTGCTTGTGAGAGGAGTGAAGGACAAGGGCGACATCAAAAACACCAATACCTTGAATGAGGCATACATGTTAGGACTTAATATTTAGCGTCATGGAAATATCAAATTGGGTTAAGGGTTTCGAGAAAGGTATAGCACGGCTCTCTCCAGAGGAGCGGTCTGCATTCTTCTCGGAATGTGGGAAAAACTGTGTAAATGGCGGTACGCTTTCTGTTTACAAGAAACTCTATGAGGATGCCAAAGGGAACATGGATGTGTTCTTTCAGATGGCTAATGATTTGCCAGGAGTAAAAGGTGAGGTTGTTGAGAAAGGTCATGTTTATCGGCTTATCTTC
>JAEEGS010000056.1 GCA_016280445.1 Bacteroidaceae bacterium | reverse complement strand
CTTCGGCGGACGAAGAAAAAACAGAAAAAAACAGAAAAAAATATATTCTTCGTCACACAAAGATAAGATAAAGCAAGAAAGAGCTATTTTTATTTATTTTTACTTGTTTTTATCTGTTTTTCTTTCGTCACGCGAAGCGTACAAAACATATCCGAAGTTGAATTAGAGACAATACCTAAACAACAGCATAACATCCGGCTTTAACTTCTGAGCGAAGCGGTAACTTCTAAAAAAAACAATATATATGAAGAAAACCCTCACTTTTTTGTCGCTGGCGTTTGCAGCGATGACAGCAACGGCACAGGTGTATCTCGACCCTAACGCTCCACTTGAAGAGCGTGTGAAGGATGCGCTCAGTCGTATGACCACACACGAGAAAATCAAGATTCTGCATGCACAGAGCAAGTTCACATCGGCCGGTGTGCCACGTTTGGGCATCCGCCAACTCAACATGGACGACGGGCCTCACGGAGTGCGTGAGGAACTGGAGTGGAACACGTGGAACGTGGCCCGATGGACCAACGACTCCATCGTTGCCTTCCCTTCGCTCACCTGTCTGACAGCCACGTGGAACCGCGACCTTTCAGCGCTCTATGGCCACAGCGTCAGCGAGGAGTTTGCCTTCCGAGGCAAGGACATCATGCTCGGCCCCGGTGTCAACATCCAGCGCACCCCGATGAATGGCCGTGCCTTCGAGTACATGGGCGAAGACCCCTTCCTGGCAGGCGAGATGGTGGTGCCTTACATCCAGTCGGCACAGAAGAACGGTGTGGCTTGCTGTCTCAAGCATTTTGTGCTCAACGACCAGGAGATTGACCGCTTCAACGTGAACGTGAACGTCTCCGAACGGGCCATGCGTGAGATTTATCTTGCCCCTTTCAAACGCGCTGTTGACAAGGCGCATGTCTATACCATCATGGGCTCTTACAACCTCTGGAATGGCGACCATTGCTGCCACAACGATGCGCTGCTCAATGGCATTTTGAAGAAGGAGTGGGGATGGGACGGTGCCCTTGTCAGCGATTGGGGCGGCACGACCAACACCATGCAGGCGGCTTATGGCGGTCTTGACATCGAGATGGGCACATGGACCGATGGCAAGGTGAAGGAGGCACAACATGGTTACAGTGCCTACTACCTCGCAGACCCCTTCGAGAAACTCATCAACGAGGGCAAAATCCCGATGGAAGTGCTCGACGAGAAGGCTGCCCGTGTGCTCCGCACCATCTTCCGCACAGCCATGAATCCGCAGAAGGTGATTGGCTCCCAATGCTCTGAAGCCCACTACGAGGCATGCCGCCAGATAGGCGAAGAGGGCATCGTGATGCTCAAGAACGAGAAGGGAATGCTCCCGTTGGATGCCGCCAAATACAAGAAGATTCTGGTGGTGGGCGAGAATGCCACTCGTTCCCTCACACAAGGTGGCGGTTCTTCCGAACTCAAGACCCTCTACGATGTCTCTCCGTGGGAGGCACTGAACCGTCAACTTTCCACACCCAGCTGCCAACTCACCTTGGCAAAAGGCTATCAATCAGGACGTTCCATCTATGATCACGTGGACAATGTTGCCTCTGCTGTCAACGACAGCCTGCGCACTGCTGCCCTTGAGGCTGCCAAGCAGGCCGACCTCATCATCTTCGTTGGCGGACTCAACAAGAACCACAAGCAAGACTGCGAGAATGGCGACCGCGAGAGTTATGACCTCCCCTTCGGACAGAGTGCCCTCATCAGCGACCTGGCCAAGATACAGCCCAACCTCATCGTCGTCACTTTTGGCGGCAATCCTTATGCCATGCCTTGGCTTCCACAGGCAAAGGCACTGCTCCATTGCTGGTATCTTGGCAGTGAGGCTGGCGATGCCTTGGCGAACATCCTCACAGGCAAGGTCAATCCCTCGGGCAAACTTCCCGTCACCTTCGCCAAGCGTCTCGAAGACTATCCTTACGCCAAGTTCGGCCAAGAGGCATACCCCGGCATCACGGGCGTGAAAGTTCCTGCCAACAGTGCGGGCGAGGTGCCCCGTCGTCAGGTTTACTACAAGGAAGACATCTACGTGGGTTATCGCGGTTTTGACAAAGACAAGGTGAAGCCACTCTTCCCCTTCGGCTTCGGCTTGAGTTACACCACTTTCGCTTATGGCAAACCTGCTGCTATCGTGCAGGGTGATAACATCGTCCTCAGCGTAGCTGTCACCAACACCGGCAAAGTGGCAGGCAAGGAAGTCGTACAAATTTATGCCTCCGCACCAGCCAACAAATCTTTGCCCAAACCGCAGAAGGAACTCAAAGGTTTCGGCAAGACCCGTCTCCTCGCCCCAGGCGAAAGCGAGACACTCAGCATCACCATTCCGCGCAGCGACCTCGCCTCGTGGAACGAATCCACCCACCAGTGGCAGGTGGACGGCGGCACCTACACCCTCAGCGTGGCAGCCTCTGCTGCTGATGTGCGACAGAAGGTGAACGTGAACATCCCCTAACACACGAACAGCATACCTGTTCAGCGGGTGAAAGTGAACAATATCATTCAAAAAACATATTAACAATTTTAATTCTTAACAACAATGAAAAGCATAAAGAAATAATTATGGATGCTCGCAGCCATTCTGACTTGTGGTCTGACTGTGACGACCATGACATCTTGTTCTGACGATGACGATTCCGGTAAGCCGCTATACCTCTTGAGTCATCCATATCCCAGATAGGCACCATGTCGTCGCTGGTTTCATGCAATCGCTTCAGGTAGATGTCCGTCACCTTTTGAGCGAAGTCGAGGAAACGCTTGTTCTTAGTATAGCGATAGACCATG
>JAEEGS010000055.1 GCA_016280445.1 Bacteroidaceae bacterium | reverse complement strand
CTACCGTGGTACGTTTGATGGCAACGGCCATACGCTGACCTTCAACGTGTATGATCATGGGCGAAAATTCGTCGGCCCCTTCGTAAACGTGGGTAATGCCACCATTATGAATCTGCATACGGCAGGTACCATCACATCCAGCCAGATGTATCCAACAGGCCTCGTGGCTCAAGTCCTTAATGGAACGGCAACCATTGAGAACTGCCACTCTTCGGTTACCCTGAAAGGTACCATGAATGGTGAAGGTACGCTCGCTGGTTTCGTAGGACGAGTATCCAATTCCAAGGTTACCATCTCCAACAGTAAGTTCGACGGTCGTTTTGAGGGTGAAAATTGCTACGGTAATGGTGGCTTCATTAGTTGGGTGGATGAAAAGAGTAGCGCAACCATCAATAACTGCCTCTTCAACCCCGACCGCATCAACACCAAAACAGACAACAACGAAACGTGGGCACGAAAGAATGACAGCGGTTCTGTGACTGTTACCGGCAGCCATGCCGTCAGAGGGATGGGGTCGAAGTTTATCACCATCCGCAACGCTGACGACTGGAAAACATTCCGTGACATGACAGAGGTTAATGCAGGCAAGTATTGGGTTGATGCCAGTCTTGAGGCCGACATCACGACCGGCTTGGGTATCGGTTTAAGCGAAGACACTTACTGGCGTGGTACCTTCGAGGGTAATGGTCATACGCTGAATGTTGATATTGGGCCCTCTGGCGGTAAGGCTCGCGCTGTTTTCTGCTATGTTTGGCATGCCAACATCAGGGATCTGCATGTAACGGGTAAGGTCAATGGCGGTATTCATTCCGCAGGTCTGATAGGCTCTGCAATTGGTTCCCCCACCATCAATATCGACCGTGTGTGGGTATCTACAGAAGTGTACGCGGGGAATACCCATGCCGGTGGTATCATCGGACATTCGAAAAATGGAACCGTAAATATGAACGACTGTCGCTTTGACGGCAGTGTTATCACTAATTGGCAAAGTGGGTCACATGCCGGTGACATCATCGGATGGTGCGACGGAGGCAATTGGACTTTGCACCGTGTCTATGACAAAGGTTCTACGCCCACAGCCGAGAACAAGTACTACTGTTGGAATAATACGAGATCTTGGGGAACCAATGGCAGCAGCTTCACTGTTACCCAGCATAACTGGGACAAGGTGAACTATTATAATAAGACCAACCAGACCGAGGTCATGAACCTGATGAATGGTAACCTGGCCGGCACATGGACGCTCGTTGATGGTAAGGCTGTGCCTGTCATGCAGGGTACTGACACGCCTGAGGCCAACTTGGTAAGCAATTTCACTGAAGGCTGGACACTGGAGAACGGCAAGCTCAATCCAGTAATGACCTCCACATCTACTACATCAGGCACAATCTCTGAGGCCGACTTGTTGAGCAAACTCGGCAACGGCTGGACGCAGGATGGCAATAAGGTCGTGCCTACCATCACGACGATAGTGGAGACCAACCCCACCATCACTACGCATACGGCAGACGACTTCAAACAGTACTACCACGCCAGCAACGGTAAGATAGACGAGACGCTGCTGACGGAGACGCGCCAGAGCAGCGTGCTGCTGACTTGGAACACCGACGGCAACCCCATCGACTTCTACACCGTGCTGCGCCGCAATAAAGGTCAGGGCGATGACAAGTGGGAAGAGATTGCCACCAATCTGGACCAGATGAGCTATGAGGACACCAGCGTGTCGCCTCTGGCTATCTACGAATACAAGGTGCTCGGCGTGAATGACTGCGAGGGCCGTGACTCGACCGCGACCGAAGTGAAGGTGGGCGAGTGCAAGCACACGGGCCGCGTGGATGGCTATGTACGCTTCAACGACGGAACGGGCACGAATGGTATCCAGGTGGAGATTGAATACAACGGCACGAAAGTCTATGCCACCACCGACGAGAGCGGATACTTCGTGGCTGACGAATTGTCGTATCAGGGCAAGACGGACATCACCTACAACGTGACTCCAGTGGCCAAGGGTGGCGTCGAGATTAAGCCGACCTCATCCACTGTGACCTTCAACGCTCACAGCAACAACGAGACTCTGAGCGAGTTCACGGTCAACAACGGCAAGCGCTTCTCGGGCTTCGTGATGTACGAAGGCACCAGCATCCCGCTGAAGGGTGCCAACTTCAAGGTGAACGGAGAGTTGGTACACAGCGCCAATGGCAAACTGGTGGAGACCGACTACGACGGCTCGTTCTCGTTCCGCGTGCTGCCTGGTGTCAACACCGTCCAGGTGGTGAAGGACGGCCACAAGTTCATTGGCAACGGATACTACAAGAGTCCGGATGGCCACAACTTCACCGGTGATGTAGCCAACACCTACCTGTACGACGATACGAAGGTGAAACTGACGGGTCGCGTGGTCGGCGGTAACGACCAGGGCAAGATGCCGCTGATGAACAACCTGTCGAAGAACAACCTGGGCGACTCGCTCCAGATTGTGCTCACCCTGGAGGGCGACAACACCTCATGGCTGGTCTATGAGAACACCAACCCCAACAAGACACAGCGCGACACCATCTATCAGCACCGTCTGGCAAAGGGCGGCGAGGTGCACAAGACCGAGGTGAACACCACACGCAAGCGCATGGTGATATGGCCCGACGTGAAGACGGGTGAGTATGAGGTGCTGCTGCCTCCTGTGCGCTGGAAGGTGATGCAGGTGTATTGCAAGGGCTATCCCACCCTGTTCCAGGAGGGACAGGTGAACGACATCATCGACCTGACCGACTGCCTGACGGAGAAGGACACCACCTACGTGGGCTCCTTCAAGGATGTGGACCAGAAGGTGGTCACTGACCCCAAGGCCCAATACAATGCCATCTACAACCGCATCTACCACGCCCCTGTGGAGGTGACCTACAAGCAGATGGGCTACGACAACTTCGACTACTTCGGCGACAAGAACTACATGGCCAGCTCCCTGGACGGCAAACAGCACGAAGTGCCGCTGGCGTACCAGAACCCTGCCGACACCACGCAGGCGCTCTACACTTTCAACTATCCCGTGTTCAGCATGGAGCGCAAGTACCGCATCCAGGTACAAGTGGCTGAGAGTTACCTGTATAACAACGATGCCAAGTATAAGCCCGACCTTGTCCGTCTGGACGGAGGCATGGCCTATATGCAGAACGGCATGAAGGGTGACTCCTACAAGGTGCCACAGAAGTTGGACAGCTTAGGACAGACTATCTTCACCGTGCTTGCAGACCAGACGGTGACGCTGCGCACGAACACGCCAGAAATGATGACGGGTGAGAATGCCCTGAAGACGGTGACCTTCACCGTGCTGCGTGACGGCACTTATTACGAGGCAAAGCCGCTGCAGGGATTCGTGCTCAACATGTTCCCATTGGGTGCCAGCCAGGACATTCTGACCGAGGGTGTGCCCCTCCTCTACGACATCCTGCGCGATCCACCGGGCGGCTACAGTACGAACACGCTCGCCAAGGGCGCTACGCTCAACTACACCTACATGATGAACCTGTCGGCAACAGCCGGTATCTACATGAACTTTAAGGGAGGTACGAAATTGGAGACCTTTACAGGCACCGTGGCAGCGCCACAGGGTGTCGGTACTGCAGCGGGTCCGATCAGCATCTCCGACACATGGAATGCCGACGTTGACTTCCTGATGTACAACGCCAATGGCAGCAAGGCATTCTCGCACACGATGGTCATCGGCAACAACATCAGCACCAGCGGTGACCCATCGATGGTGGGTGCAGATGCCGACCTCTACATCGGTACCGTGCAGAACGTAGTGGTGACACCGATGTCCACCATCCGCGCCGTGCCCGACAGCATGTACAACGTCATGAGTGCCCGTACAGGCGCAATGGCAGGTATGACTTCCGATGTGGGCAAGTACGACCAGTATGGTACGGTGATTAAGCTTGCCGAGGGCGAAACCATAGATAAGGACGGAAAGAAAAAGAAGTTCCACCTGATTCGCGATGTATCGTTAGGCTATGGTCCGAAGGTCAATTCGCAGTTCGTCTATTCGCAGAAGCAACTGCTGAATCAGATTATCCCTGCCAAGGCGAAGGAGATTGTCGATATGATGTACTGTGGCACCAAGGACGAGGCTCAGGCGATAGCCAACAACACGCAGAAGCCAGTCTATCTGTCGCTGCGCGAGCCTACCGACCCGAAGTTCGCCGTGGTGAACAGTAAGGATAAGCTCAAAAACCATGCCTACAACGACTCCATCGACAAGGCTGAGGATGGCATCAACTACCTTGTGGTGATACCTAAAGACAGGAAGGCAAGCGAATTCAGTGACGAGGTGGCAGAGAAGTATCAGGTGATCAAAGCATGGGTGGATATGATTGCCCTGAACGAGAACGAGAAACTGCATGCCCGCGACCTGCTGGCCAACTACGACATCGCCGGTGCTGCAGGTGTGAACTACAGCGAGACCTTCGATGCCAGCTACTCGAACTCGTTCACACAGCACTTCCCCATCTTCACGGAGGTTGACTATTTCGAGCTGGGCAAGGGTGCCAGCAATGCCTTCTCGGCAGTCGGACTGGCTGGTACGATAGTCGGTGGCCTTGTTGCCTCTCTCGCAGAAATGAAGTCATGGAAGGTTCCCGATTCTCAGGTGCATGTGGGTACAGACGAAAACGGATTGAAAGCAGAGGTTTTATTCGGGGGAAAATTCTCGCAGTTTACGATTGTCCCTGTCATCTCTTACACAACGATTGGCACCGACAGTGAGACGAAGTCGTACAACCGCACGGAGTCGTTCACCATTGCCTGCGACCCGAACAGCCATCTGAACGTGGATGTTTACCGAGTGGGCGGTGAATACACTGGCAAGAAAAAGATAAATATCACCAACGTCTTTGTCAACGACAACTTCAACGAGTATTATGATATGGTGAAGGGTCACATGGAGAAGACACTGAGGGGCGACAGCATCATCGGCCCACGCAGTTTCGTCTTCCGCACTCGTGGCGGCGCAACGCAGAACCCGTGGGAGGACAAGCGCGTGACAGTCCTCACTGACCCAGGCAGCCAGCTGGATGCACGCACACTGAAGATTGTCAACCCGAAGATTCGCCTCGACAAGCAGAGCGTGAGCGGTGTGGCTATTGACGACGCTGCCAAGTTCACCATCTTTGTGAGCAACGAGAGCGAGAAGCCCGAGGCCACCGACGGTCTGACGGCACTCCAGTTGTTTGCTGCTGACCAAGCCAATTGGCAGGGTGCCAAGATCAGTGTGAACGGTCAACAACTGACCACAGGCGGTATGACCATCTCGGTGATACCAGGAATTGAGACGGCACTGCAAATGGAGGTACGCGCTGGTCAGGGCTTCGACTACGAGGGTTTGACTGTGGGCGTGATGTCGCCTACCGATATGGAGCATGCTTTGGCTACCACGTCATTCGACGTACACTTCCTGCATGAGGCAGGAGGCGTGAGCATTCAGATGCCGGGCGACAAGTGGGTGATGAACACCGAGGCGCAGCAGGATCCTGAGCGCGGCTGGTACATCCCTGTCATCATCAACGGCTTCGACCGCTATCAGCACAACTTCGACCACGTGGAACTGCAATACAAGGAGTCGCAGCGTGGCGACGAGTACTGGACCAACGTCTGCTCGTTCTATTGCGACTCGACACTGATGGCCAACGCCAACGGTGTGAAGAAGATGATGCCAACGAACGGCAACATCGTGACCGAGTTCTTCGGCGATGGCTGGGTGACCGAGAAGAACTATGACCTGCGGGCCGTGCTCTTCTGCCGCAACGGCAGCGACTTCCTGACCACACCATCGAAGATTATCAACGGTGTGAAGGACACGCGCCGTCCACAACTGTTCGGCACGCCTGAACCCAAGAACGGTCTGCTGACCAGTGGCGAGAACATCATCTTCAACTTCTCTGAAGACATTGAAAAGAACAACCTCTCGGCCATCACCAACTTCGAGGTGAAGGGCGAGGTGAACAATGCCGACCTCCAAGAGACGGTGAGCGTGCAGTTCACCGGCAAGGGCAGCATAGAGACCGAGGCTAAGCGCAACTTCAGCGGCAAAGACCTGACCATCGACCTGATGGTGAAGCCCGACACGCTGGCAGGACGCGACATGCCACTGTTCTCACACGGCACGAACGGCCAGAAACTGCAACTGTGGCTGACGAAGGACTTCAAACTGAAGGCTGTGGTCAACAGCCAAGAATTTGTCAGTGACTCTGTCATCAACAAGAAGGGCTTCTCGCAGGTGGCTCTCGTCATCCGACAGGAGGACGACTCGCTGGCATTCTTCAACGGCGGCGTACAGGCCGGCAAGAAGTACAAACTCAGCCAGAAATACACTGGCACAGGTACGCTGATATTCGGTCGCACCAACGAACTCGACCGCTCGGCAAGCCAGTACTACCAAGGCCGTATGATGGAGGCTCGCCTGTGGTATAACGCCATGAGTGGCGGACTCATCGGCACGACCTACGGCAGCCGCCGACTGACGGGTTATGAGAAAGACCTTGTGGATTACTACCCAATGAACGAAGGTTCGGGCGAATACGTGACCGACCACACCCAGGGCGCCAACGCCAAGCTGATAGATGCCTCATGGGCAATCCCACGCGGCATGTCGCTGCACGTGGAGAAGGCAGACAAGGGTGTGCTGCTCAACCAGAAGGCCCTGAACCGCACCAGCGAGCAGGACTACACGCTGATGTTTTGGTTCAAGACCGACGCCGAGGGTCGCGGCACGCTGCTCTCCAATGGTCGCGGACTGAAGGAGGACAACGGCGCCAAGAACCAGTTCCTCATTGGATTCGAGGGCGACAAGCTGATGTACCGCTCGAACGGCTTCTCTGTAGAGGTGCCGGGCGACTGGAGCGATGGTCAGTGGCACAACTTCGCCATGACCGTGAACCGCGGACGCAACGTGGCCAACATCTATATGGATAAGGAACAAGTGACGAGCTTCGCTGCCGACAGCCTCGGCGGCATCAGCGGTGGCTATCCGCTCATCGGTGCAAGCCGCTACGACCTCGTCACTGCAACAGACACCTTGCTTAGTCAGGACGGCAACGCTCCGCTGCAGGGCAACGTGGATGAACTGCTCTTCTTCGGACAGGCACTGCCCGAAACGCTCGTCAAGACCTACGCGACGAAGAGTCCTCAGGGTGACGAGGCTGGTCTGCTGACCTACCTTGGCTTCGACCGCCAGGAACGCCAGAAGGACAACGACATCGAGATGGTGCCCTATCTGTATAGCAAGAAGCTCTATCTGGATGACAACGGAAAACTGCGCTATCAAATCGACCCGCTGACGAAGGAATCTACCAACACGCTGGTGCGCGACTATCTGTTCGTCGATGCGATGGATGCGGTGCTCAGCCACATCACTGATCAGACAGCTGCTCCTGTGCTGCCCTACGAGGAAGTGACGAACCTGAAGTTCTCGTTCATCGGCAAGGACAACCAGTTGCTGATAGACCTCGATGAGACGGCTGCTAAACTGAACCACCGCAACATCTACGTGACGGTACACGACGTGGAGGACCTGAACGGCAACACGATGGCTTCGCCTCAGACGGCTTGCTACTATGTGACCAACAGCAGCCTGCAGTGGTTATTGAACAGAGCGGACTACACCATTAAGTATGGCACTGGCGAGAATGCAGGCGAGGAACTGACGCTGCCGTTCTACAACCACGGCTCCATCAGCCACACCTACACGATTGAGAACTGCCCGAAGTGGCTCAAGCTCGACAAGTACACCGACGTGGTGGCACCGCAATTTCTGGATGGTGTCGAAGCTGTCATCAGCAAAGACCTGAACATCGGTACGTATAACGAGATTATCTATCTGACCGACGAGGAGGGTATCACCGAACCGTTCTACTTCAACCTGACGGTGGAAGGCGACAAGCCTGACTGGGCACAGAACGTGAGCGGTGACCTCCTGCAGAACTCGATGAACATCAGCGGACAGGTTTATCTGTACGATGAACTGGACACCGATGCACGCGACATCGTGGGTGTCTTCGACAATGAGAATGTCTGCCACGGCTATGCGAACATCAGCCACGATGCACAGACTGGCGAGACGGCTCTGTACCTGACTGTCTATGACAACCAGACGAGCGGACGCGAACTGAACTTCCGTTTGTGGCAGTACAGCACGGGACGCGAGATCTTGCTGACACCAGAGGACAGCATCAAGTTCCAGAAGGATGCCATGCTGGGCAGCAACAAGCCTGTCCGCTTCGACGGCAGCGATGCCTTCGTACAGAACTTCAAGCTGACGAAGGGCTGGAACTGGGTATCGTTCAACCTGAAGAGCGACCTACTGAACGACGTGAACAAACTGCTCAGCAGCATGCCTTGGAGCGATGGCGACATCCTGACCGAACTGGGCAGCAACATGACGCTGACTTACGAGAAGGCTCAAAAGCAATGGCTGGCATCTGGCAGCACTGCGAACATGGAGATCTCACCGAAGAAGGCGTATGCCATCATGGTTCATGAGGATTGCACCTTCCCAATCGGTGGCACCGTCATCAGCGAGAAGGATGCACGCACCATCACGCTGAACAAGGGCTGGAACGCCATTGGCTACACGCCGATGACGAACCTGACCGTGGAAACGGCACTGAGCGACTACTACGACGAGGCTGAGCCAGGCGACGTAATCAAGAGCCACACGGAGTTTGCTTACTTCACCAAGGCTGGCAACTCAGGACGCTGGCGCGGCAGCTTGCAGTACATGAAGCCTGGCGAGGGTTACCTGATGCTTCGCAAGGGTGCTACGAGTGCCTCGTTCGCTTATCCGTACTACGCACTGGAAAGCAACTTCCGCGAGGACTGGTCGCAAACCACAAACCGCAGTGCAGTCGCGCTTGCCAACAAGCGTTCGACCATGAGCGTGAGCGCTACCGTGGAAGGCTTCGATACCGAAGAAGGCGACCGCTTGGTGGCTTACGCAAACGGCGAAACAGTGGGTGAGGCTGTGATGACGGCTGACGGTGAAACGCAGCTCGCAGGTGGACTCTTCTACCTCAGCATCGGTGGCGATGGACAGCAGCCTATCTGGTTCGCAATTGAGCGTGACGGCGAGATTGTTGCTTCTTCTGGTGAAATCATGACCTTCAAGACGAATGATGTCATCGGTACTCCTGACGAGCCTACGGCTATCAGCTTCGTGCAGGCGACTTATGAAAACGGTAAGTGGTACACCCTCTCTGGTGTGCAGCTGCCGAAGAAGCCAACACAAAGAGGTATCTACATCTTTAACAGGAAGAAGATCGTCGTGAAATGAACATTAATTGATAATTATGATTCAAACAACGAATTTTACGAATGAAACTAATTTTGCCATCTGGGCAGGAGGTGTGTGTTCCATGCCGCAAGCGGCGACGAATGAAACCAATTCCATCCGGATTGCATTAGTGAGAAAGGTGCATTCGTGTCATACATCTCTGTCTGCATAGTTCGTTTATTAGTTTAATTCGTGAAATTCGTTGTTGAAAAATATCCGAAATAATAATATGTATATGAAAACTAAATATTTATTGTTTGGATTGTTGGCGGCATTGGTGTGTGCTTGCAACGATAGCAATGACAGCAATAGTGCCAGCTACACGGAGACCAAACTCAGTGAGGCGCCTGAGTGGCAGATAGACTGGACCAACAACCAGGAGCGTCCGAACTGGACGGAACAGGACTTCTCATCCATCTACGAGAACTGGACCATCCTGAAGGTGCAGATTGAGGATGAATTACAGCCTTATGTCTCCGATGGCGACATGATGGCGCTCTTCATCAACGGTGAACTGCGCGGATTGGCAAGCCCTGCTGTCATTGCAGGCGGCGGCGAGTCGAGCAACATCAAGTATCTGCTCAAGGTCTGGGGCAACGAGTCGGGGTCGGAAACTGTAAATATGTCGCTGCGATACTACAACCAGACGCTGAAGCACATCTTCACGCTGTCCGATAACATCAGTCTGGACTCGGATGAGATTATCGGCATTGACGAGGACTACATCCCTGCGTTCACGATGGGTTCCGCCAAGTATCCTATGGTTAAGATGGTGAGTGCAGAGAGCCTTCTGACCAAGGCTGGCATCACTCCTTTCGTGGGCAACATCGTGGGTGCCTTCGTGGGTAATGAGTGCCGTGGCACAGCAGTGATTTCATCGCCCGGCAGCACGTTGCTCATCCTCTATGGCCGCACTGACGGGGAGTCGGTGACACTGAAGTATTATGATGTGGAGAGGGGAGTGCTGTACACGCTTGCCGATCCCGTGAAATTGTAAATTAGACAACAAAACTGATATTGCTTAATTTAAACAACGAATTTTACGAATGAAACTAATTATACCATCCGAGCAGGAAGTGGGTGTTCCATGCCGCAAGCGGCGACGAATGAAACTAATTCCATCCGGATTGCATTAGTGGGATTCGTTGCACAGAAGGTGCATTCGTGTCATACATCTCTGTCTGCATAGTTCGTTTATTAGTTTAATTCGTGAAATTCGTTGTAGAAATAGATGAAACTTTAATAAAAAATTAATCACTATGAAACGTAAACTTATTATTAGCCTATGTACTGTGCTGATTGCGTCTACAGCGATGGCACAAGAAGAAAGTGGAAAGAAAGGTCTCTTCCACAGTGTGAAAAAACTTGCCGAAGCCACTATGGTGCATGGCGTGGACACTAATTATATCAAGACGCCTGAGCTGCCTTGGCAGGTCAGCATCAAGAGCCGTGTGGCACAGACAGACCTGCAGATGCACTCCACGGTTAACGGAGCTGAACTGTTCGATGGAGGAGGTACGATGCCTCTCATCATGGGAGTGGGGGACATGGCCACTGACCCGCGCATCATGACACGTGTGTCCACCTCGTTGGGCGTGAAAGTGGGTTACAAAGGCCTCAGTCTCAGCTATTCCTTCCCTGTTGGCGGCGACAAGGGGCAGAACCTCTCTCTCAGAACTGCAGGCAGGTGGTACAGCGTCAACTTGCGTTGGCACAAGTTCAAGGCTAAAAATGCGAGAATCCACTATGTTGGTGCTGCAAAATACAGATGGATTGAAGATTATAACGAACAGACAGATAAAGTTTACTTCACCGATTGGTCAGAGCCTGAGTCTTGGGACTATTCAGAAAAGGAACCGTTTGCCTCACCTGTCAAACTCCAGACGCTGATATTCGACGGTTGCTACATCTTCAACAGCAAGAAGTTCTCCTATGCAGCCGCTTACACCCAGAAGACCATCCAGGTGCGCTCTGCCGGGGCACCTATCGTAGGACTGATGGGTTACTATTCTGATTTTAAGTATAACGACCCTCGCAATGCTGAGCTTATCTATGAGATGGACGGCATAGGACGTTTGCGCCAGTATCAGGTGAGTGTGGGTGGTGGATACGCCTACAACTTCGTGCCCGCCAAAGGATGGCTCATCAGTGGTATGTTCATGCCGATGGTGACGATTATGAATCGTACAAAAATCAACACGTACACGAGCAATGTGAAGGAAGTTGCCCACGAACACCTCACGGATTATGCCGTTGCATGCTTGGAAGCCGAAAGTGCGGGAGAAGAATATCCTGAATTTCCAGAACTGTCATCGGATAGGTATACGATAGAGAGCGCGGGATCGAACTCTCGCAACAACCGCATCGCCCTCAACTTCACCGGTCGTTTGTCCGTCACCTACAACTGGGATCGCTACTTCATCAATGCCAACGGCCAGTTCAATAACTACAATTTCAAGCATCAAGCCATGCGTGGCCACCTGAACGACTGGTTCATCAACGCATCGGTAGGTGTGAGATTGTAAGTTCATTGTCGTTACTACTTCATAGACCACTTGAACTACTCAATTAACAAGAAAACCTCGTTTTCATTAGGAAACGAGGTTTTCTTGTTGTTCTATTATTTGTAGCTCATTTTAGCTACGAGACAAGTTATTTCTTCACCTTGATGCTCTTAATCATCTCCTTGAAGTCGGGGGTGTCTTCGAGTTTGTAACCGCCAATGTTGAGTTGGATGCGGCCGCCTTTGTCGCTGAGAGGTGCGGCAAGCACACTGTGGTCACCAAACTCGTAGGCACGGTAGGTGTAGAGGTAGGTGTAGTCGCCCAGTTTCTGGTTGGGTTGGCTCTTAGACTCCTCGAACACGTCCTGCTCGGTCTCGATGGCATCTTCAGCAGTGAATACCTCGCTGTCCCATACTTTCACTTCCAGTTTCCAACCGAAATTGGAACTCTTCTCGGGTGCTTCCACAGGCTCGATGGTACAACCTGAATCCGACTGCTTGGTCACCTGCCAACCTTCGAGGACATTGATGCTGAACAAGTCATTTTCGTAGGTGGCGGGGCCTTTGATGGCCTCGGGTTCAGCTGGGGCTTCTGGTTCTGCCTCAGTCTCTGTGGTGACTTCTGTGCTGTCAGTCTCACCCGATGGTTGGTTTGAACTACCTGTGCAGGCCATGAATGACATGGTTACTGCTGCTCCAATGAGCATAAAAACCTTTTTCATAACTTTGCTTTTTAGATTAGATTAATAATAGGGGTTAATATTAGTGCAGATGCTGTGTAATCAGTGCGGTAAGTCGTTCGTAGGTCATGCCTTCGAAACTGTCAAGCACATGGTTACATTTGTCTGCAATCTCTTCTTTGGTGTGTCCTGTGGCGAGTCCGATGGTGAAGATACCTGATGCCATGCCTGCCTGCAGGCCTGTATAGGCATCCTCGAACACGACGCACTCGTCGATGTCGGCGCCGAAGGTCCTGGCTCCCAGCAGATAGCAATCTGGCGCAGGTTTCGAGGCGGTGAAATCTTCGGCTGTGAGCACTTTGTCGAAGAGTGCATCGAAGTTGGGTATCTGCTGTCTCACGCTCTCTATCTTGGGAATGTTGGAGCTGGTCACCACGGCGCATTGCACTCCGTTGCGCTTCAAGTCCTGGAGGAAGTCGAGCGCACCAGGATAGAATTCATACTTCATCTGTGCCTCGTAGGCATTCAGGCCTTCCGTGATTTCCGCCTGCCATTGAGGGTCGGGGAAGTAGGTGTCGAATATCTGTGTGAGGGTTGTGCCCTTGATGAGAAATTCGAGCCGTGGCACATCGGGACGGTATTTGCGTGCTGTAGCCCCCCAGAAGACGGTGTACTGGTCTTCGGTGTCGACCAGCGTGCCGTCCAGGTCGAAGAGGGCAACTCGCAGCTTCCTTCTGCGCGGAACATTCCTCTCACCCTTTACAAACAGTTCGCCCCAGGGCATCGCTGTTTTCTCGTCTTCGATGTCTTCGTTCCGTTTTGTCCAGAATGTTGCCATCAGCCTTATTCGTACCTCTGAATGAACGAGATGTTATACTTTTCGTATTTATTGAATTCGCTGGATGGAACTTCGCTGCGCCAACCGTTGTACCAAGGCTGGGAGTTGAAGTATGAGCGCAGTGAGGAGTCCTTGAAGATGCGGCCATGACGTGCATAGATGGAATTGCGGAGCACACGAAGTTGCCCCTTGTCGTAGCCTGCAATATCATTATAGGTAGCATATCTCTCTGCGAGCCAGTCGTACTGTGTACCCCATGCTGTGCCGCTGGAAGAGCTGCTTCTCGAACTCTTGCTTGGGATGGAAGGCACACCGCCTCGTGAAGAACTGGACACGATTTTGCTGGAGTGCATGTATCCGATAAATAACTGGTTGTTGTTGAATACTTTGCACCAAGAACTGTTGTATGGCTCATAGTAGATGCCTGAACCGTCCTTAATCTTGGTTACAATCCCGTAAGAGGTTCCAGGACCTTTTCTTACGTTAGTGTATCCACCTTCTTGCTTCACGTAGCCAAAAATCTGTGCTGAGCTGGGAATTGCCAGCGCGATGAGCACGAACAGAAGTAGAAACTTTTTCATTTTTTTGAAGTTTTTAGGTTAAAAGATAAAGATTTAGCCACAAATGTAGGGATTTTATTTGATAGGGTGGTTATTTTTTGCCCAAAATGTTGCAATGATTGTGTGTTTTTTTCAAGGGGGCGCGTGAAAAACAGGGAAAATGTTTTGTGTAGTCTCCTATTTGTCTTACCTTTGCAAACCAAGATTCGTGTCAATATTGTCACATAATTTTTATATATAAACAAAAAATACAAACACAGCGATGAAAAGAATCTCTTTTGTAGTAGTTCTACTGCTTGTGGGCACAGCATGTTTTGCCCAGTCGAAGAATTTGCCAAAACCAAACATGCAGCGTCAAACCCTCTCAGTCATGGAGGCATACCAGCAGCGTAAGTCTGTGCGTGAGTATAGTGATAAACTTCTTTCCGACCAAGACCTGAGCGACTTGCTTTGGGCTGCGCAGGGAAAGAATCGCCCAGATGGACACCTCACAGCACCTACAGCCATGAATAAGCAGGAAATCCGTCTGTACGTTTTCTGTGAGAAGGGCGTTTCTCTTTATGACCCCCAGAATCACACCCTCACACAAGTGGCTGAAGGCGACCACCGTGACATTGTGGCCGACCGCCAGGATTTTGCCAAGAAAGCGCCTGTGTGTCTTGTCATGGTGGCCGACATGGACAAGTTTGGCAGCAATGGCCAGCATGCCCAGTGGATGGTTGGCGTGGATGTCGGCATAGTCTGTGAGAACATCAATCTCTATTGTTCCGCTTCAGGTCTTTGTACGGTGCCACGTGGCACGATGAACCAGAAGGCCATTCAGAGTCTTCTCGGCTTGAATGACAACCAGATTCCTGTCATCAACAATCCTGTGGGCTATCCTGCTCAATAAAGGGTGTATTGCCCGACACACTTGACATTTTTGTGCGGTTCAGACCAGCATACATGAGAAACTTTAGGGTCTTGGGTGAAAAAAGTGCCAGTTTTGTTGGATATAAGGAAGAAAAGAGATAATTTTGCGAACAAAGTACGAAAAGCAATAATTTCAAACTAAAAATTAGTACTATGGCATTCTTAACAGATGACAAACTTGTGATTGTTGGAGCTGGTGGCGCCATCGGCTCAACTATGGTTCAGTTGGCTCTGACGATGAAGCTGACTCCTAATGTGTGTCTTTATGATGTGTATGCTCCAGGTATGGAGGGTGTGATGGAAGAAATGTTCCATTGCGGCTATGACGGCGTGAACTTGACGGCTACCACGGATGTGGCTGAAGCTTTCAAGGATGCGAAGTACATCATTTCTTCTGGCGGTGCTCCCCGTAAGGCTGGCATGACCCGTGAAGACCTCCTTGCTGGCAACTGCAAAATTGCTGAGGAACTGGGCAAGAACATCAAGGCTTATTGCCCCGATGTGAAGCACGTGACCGTGATTTTCAACCCTGCAGACTTGACGGGTCTTGTGACTTTGCTGTATTCAGGTTTGAAGCCAGGTCAGGTGACGACTCTGGCAGCGCTCGACTCCACTCGTCTGCAGTCAGCTTTGGCTAAGCAGTTCGGAGTGAAGCAGTATGAGGTGACAGGCTGTGCCACTTATGGTGGTCATGGTGAGCAGATGGCTGTGTTCGGCAGCGCTGTGAAGGTGGCTGGCAAGCCTCTCAATGAACTCATCGGCACTCCAGCACTTCCTGAAGAGGAGTGGGAGAAACTGAAAGTGGCTGTGACCAAGGGTGGTGCGAAGATTATTGAACTTCGTGGACGTTCTTCATGGCAAAGCCCTGCTTACTGCTCTGTGGAAATGATTCGTTCAGTGATGGGTGGCGAGAAGTTCCGTTGGCCAGCCGGTACCTATGTTTGCAACGAGAAGTACAACCACATCATGATGGCGATGGATACAACCCTCGACACCAAAGGATGTACTTACAAGATGCCTACAGGCACTCCAGAGGAAATGGCAAAGTTGGACGCATCTTACGAGCATCTCTGTAAGATGCGTGACGAACTCGTAACGCTCAATATCGTTCCTCCTATTTCAGAGTGGAATAAGATTAATCCAAACTTGTAATAGGATTGAAAAATTGAAGAATTGAAACGCTACGGAAAGCATACGCTCTTAGGTTGGAGTTGGCGCATCCTTTTATGGATTGCGCTAACTCCAATTTTCTTGTTGCTGTTGCTTTTCGTGCTGATTTACTTGCCTCCAGTGCAGAAGTATGCGGTGGATAAGGCTGCTGAAATGCTGAGCGAGGAGACGGGTATGGAAGTGACGGTGGAGAGTGTCTGCCTGAAGTTTCCGCTCGACCTCTCGATGGGAGGCATCTTGGCGCTGGAAGACGGCGACACGGTGGTGGCCGCTCGTGAGTTGGACATCAGCGTGAAGGCCTTGCCGCTTTTCTATTTGCAGGCAGAGGTGGATGGCATTCACCTGTATGATGCAAAAGTGAACACCAAGGGGATGATTGACGCATGTGTGGTGAAGGGTACACTGGCAGAACTGAGTCTTGATAGCCACAGCACTGACATTGAAAATGAGTTTGCTGTAGTTAACAAGGCACTGCTGAGAGATGCCGATTTGATGGTACTCTTGGCAGATACGGTGCCTGAGGATACAACGGAGAGTGAACCGGTCACGTGGAAGATTTCATTGGAGGACTTGGAACTGCAACGCGTCAAGGCAGCGGTGTTGCTCACTCCGCAGGCTGACAGTACATGGGTGAAGGCGAACATAGACCATGCGCATGCCACTGCGTTCCTTGACCTTGAGAAAGAAATTTACAAGGTGAATAAGTTTGAGGTGAGTGGTTCAACCGCCTGCTTCAACATGATGAAAGAGCCTAAATTGCCCAATCAACTCGACCCATCCCATCTGTTCTTTACGGATGTGGGACTGGAGGTGGATTCTTTTGAATACAAAGGCGTTACAGGCGAAATGGCTCTGAACATCCGTCAACTTACAGGGGTGGAACAGTCGGGACTGGCTATCACAGAGACGACAGGACGGGTGGAAATGGACTCGCTCTCCTTGACTGTGCCGAGGTTGCACATGAAGACGGCTGACAGCGACTTGAAGATGGCGTACCGCATGGACATGAATGCCTTTGATGATGTGAATCCCGGCACGTTCTCCTTGATTGCTGAGGGTTTGATTGGTAAAGGTGATGCCATCTTCTTCACACGTATGGGTGGGGAGGACACGAAGGATGTATGTACCATGCTGAATCAGACGTTACCTGTACGTCCATCGGAAGTGCGGTTGGAGGCAGATGGCAATCTCGAAACGCTCCATGTGGGCAAACTCTATGCGAAAGTGCCAGGTGTAGCCGTGGCGGATGGATCTGCCACGCTTTGGGACGTGGTGGATAATCTCTCTCTGCAAGCAAATGTGAATGCTAAAGATGCGTCTGGTACCAGTGTCGATTTGAAAGGTGCTTATGTACTTGCTTCTGATACCTATAGTGCTGATGCAATCTTCAATAACGTGGTGCTGAACCGTTACGTGCCGATGGATGAGCACACAGTCCTTTCGGGCAAGGCTATGGTGAGGGGGCGTGGCTTTGACTTTCTCTCTCCTTCCACGTCATTGGAGGCTACGGCGCATCTTTCCAAGGCGTATATGGGTAAGATGGACTTGAGCAACATTGATGCTCAGGTATCGTTGAAGGGTAGCAAACTTCTCTTGGATTTGACTGCTGATAACGAGCAATTGAAGACAGACTTGACATTTGATGGTGAACTGAGGAAGAATCTTGTGGAGGGAACGCTCACACTGAACTTGCCTTTTATGGATGCTCAGCGCATGGGATTCAGCGACGAGTTGTTACAGGCAAGCACCAGCGGTACGATGCATGTGTCCTATAATTTGGATAAACTTTTCCGCATTGAGTCTCAGGTGGATGCGCTTGAACTGAAGATGAGTTCCGACAGCATTCGGGCTGATGCCTTCTATCTTTTTGCTGAAGCACAGAAAGACACTACAACAGCCACCATACGGACGGGTGACCTTGATTTCACGTTTTTCACCCCCAACAACATTTTCAATCTCTTGCCGAAAGTAGAACGTTTGCAGAAGGAGACTGTCAGACAGTTCACAAAGCATGATGTGAACCTTGATGTGCTGAAGGCTTATTTGCCAGAACTTTCGCTTCATACTACGGCTGGACCCGACAATCCTGTCTCAGACGTCCTTGAGACCTATGGTGTTCATTTTAAGGAGTTCATGGCTGACGTGGAGGCTTCTCCTCATACGGGTCTGAAGGGAATGGGGCATGTGTATGGTTTCCGCAAGGATAGCGTCATGATTGACACGGCCTTCTTTGATATTGTCCAAGATTCTACGCAACTCAATTATCATGTGGGTGTGCACTGTCATGAGCAGCCGCAACTCCCGGCCTTCAGGGCCTATTTGGATGGCTACCTGATGGCCAACGAGGTGGATGCTCACCTCACTTATTTTGACAAGAATAATCGTAAGGGCATTGACATGGGTGTGAAAGGGAAGGCTACAGACGCCCAAGTCACCTACAGCATTTATCCCCAGAAACCCATCATCTCCTTCCGTGAATTTTGCGTCAATGCTGATAACTACATCATCACACGTCCTAATAGCCCCATCATGGCTGATGTACGTCTGACGAGCACCAACGATGATTGTTATGTTGCAGTCTTTGCCGATGAGAATGAACAGGGCAAACAGGTGGCTACTCTCCATGTTGATGACCTCAATTTGAAGGAGATTCTGGCTGCTGTTCCAGTGCCGGGGTTGCCAGCCATGGGTGGTTTGCTTCATTTGAATGCCACTTATATAGACAGGGGTGAGAACTTCCTTGTGCAGGGTGATCTCAGTGCTGACCGCTTCACTTATGAGGGAATGTCTGTAGGCAACATCGCCTCCAATTTCAACTATATGCCAGAAGGTGATACCCGCCATGTCATCGATGCCACATTGGCTTACGACCAGGCCGAAGTTCTGAAACTGGACGGAACCTACGATGCTCAGGGAAAAGGTGAACTGGATGCCGACCTCTCCTTCCTCGATGTGCCGATGTCGATGTTCTCGCCTTTCATTCCTGACCAGATAGTGGGCTTTACTGGCCAATTGGCTGGTGGTATGAAAGTGACAGGGCCGATGGATGCTTTGTTGTTCAATGGCACCTTGATGCCAAAGGATTTGCACATGATTTCCAGTCAGTATAGCCTGAATCTTTCATTGGCCAACGACACGATTGTCTTCAACAATAGCCGTGTGGATTTCGATGCCCTCAAGTTCTATGCGGTAGATGACAATCCGCTTACGTTGAATGGCTATGTTGACTTCTCCAACTTCGACGAAGTGCTCATGTCGCTTTCACTGATGGGTCGTAACTTTAAACTGATTGAGGCGAAACCTACCAGCAAGTCCTTGCTATATGGCGATATGTACGGTGACTTCTACACCCGTGTGATTGGTTCTACGAAGGATTTGACTGTGCGTGGTCTTGTGCGCGTTTTACCTTCCACCAATCTTACCTACATCTTGTCGGAAACAGCACTTTATCAGACTGACCGACTCGAAGACATTGTCACCTTTGTCGATTTTAATGCACCGCCTCCTCCCAGGGAATCCATTCCGAAGAAGACCTATATGGGCATTGACATGAATTTGGTTCTGAGCATTGAGGACGGTGCGAAACTGCGTGGTGAGTTCTCTGCCGACAAGCAGAGTTTCGTCAACGTGCAGGGTGGTGGTTCCATCACAATGTCCTACACTCCGGAAGGTGTGTTCAACATGCAAGGACGCTACACCATCAACGAGGGTGAGATGAAATACACGCTTCCGGTCATTCCGCTCAAGACCTTCTCCATCCATCCCGGTTCATACATAGAGTTTGCAGGTCAGCCAGGCAATCCTCTGCTCAACATCACGGCCACGGAGCATGTGAAGGCTTCTGCCGCAAGGAGCGATGGTTCCATCCGAACGGTTCCTTTCGATGTAGGTCTGAAAATCTCCAACACTCTACAGAACATGGGCTTAGAGTTTATTATCGATGCACCTGACGACCAGTCTGTTCAGAACGATCTTGCCAGTTGTTCTGCCGAGGAACGCAATAAATTGGCTGTCGGCATGTTGGCTACGGGCATGTATCTGTCAAGCTCCAACGGCAAGGGACTTGCAGCAGGCGATGCTTTGAGCGGTTTCCTCGAGGAAGAAATCAACAAGATTGCAGGTAATGCCCTCTCCACGATGGTCAATGTGAGTGTGGGGGTAGGACAAACGGTTCGCGAAGATGGTACGAGGCGGACAGATTACTCCTTCCGGTTCTCCCGCAAGTTCTTCTCCGACCGTCTGAATGTCATCATTGGTGGCAAGGTGAGTTCCGATAACAACTCGAGGCGTAGCGAGTCAGGTGCCTATATAGATGACGTGTCGCTCGAATGGCGACTTGACAATGGTGGCACGCAGTACATCCGTCTTTTCCATGAGAAAGACTACTCTAGTCTTATCGAGGGCGAAATAGACAGGAATGGTTTTGGCGTGGTGCTCCGCAAGAAAGTGGATAAACTCTCCGACCTGATTATCTGGAAGCGGCGTAAGAAGGAAGAAGTACAACAAAGGGAAGAGGGAGAACAAAAAGAAAACACCGACTCCGAGAAAACTGAAGAATAGACACGATGAGAACGTTACGATATATATTATATATATGTATAGTGAGTATGTTCGTGGCATGCTCCACCACTTCCCATCTGCCAGAGGGGGAAGTGCTCTATACGGGTATAAAAAACACGAAAGTGCATGGTCAGCATGGTACAGCAGCCGAAGATGTGGCACTCGCGGAGGTGACGTCTGCTTTGGCTTACAAACCCAATGGCTCCATCTTGGGCAGTTCGTCGAAGCGAAGCCCTTTTCAGGTGGGACTTTGGATTTATAATGCCTACGTCGATAAGCCACGTACAGGATTCAACAAATGGATGTTCAACTCCTTTGCAGGCACCCCTGTCACTATCTCCAGCGTATCGCCAGAGACACGTACCAAGGTGGCAACGAACATCTTGCAAAACTACGGCTATTTCCGTGGCGATGTTGATTACCGTCTCATTGACCAACGCAATCCTCGCAAACAGCGTATTTCCTACGACATCCATTTAGGGGAGCCCTATCTCTTCGACAGTATTCGCTATGCCTTCCGAGACAGCATACAGGACAGTATCATCCGTACCACAAAGAATGAAGCATACATCCATCAAGGCGATCAGTTCTCCACGCTCAATCTCACGAATGAGAAAGACCGCATCGTCAATGCCTTCCGCAACAACGGCTACTATTATTATCGCCCCGATTACATCCATTACTTTGCCGATTCCACCAACGTTCCCTATCGTGTGAAGTTGCTCGTGGCACCCGACTTGGATTTGCCCAATGTCGCTCTTCGTCAGTTCTACTTCGGCAATACCAGCGTGTACATTCGCAAGAGTCGTACCAGTACGGCCAGTCAGCGACGTCGCAGAGATGGATTGGGCAATGTGTATGATGATTCCATCCAGCGGCGACGTTTGAAGATTGCGTATCAAGGTGAACACATTCCCATCGCCCCACGCGTTGTGATGAAGAACTTCAAGTTTCATTCTCGACAGATATTCAACCAGTCCAACGTCGATAAGACACTGACAAACCTTCATGGCATGAATATCTTTTCGGGAGTCAGATTCACTTTTACACCTCGTGATACCACGGGCTTGAATGACACAATCGATACTCGTGTCGACCTGATGATGGATCAATTGATTGATGCAGAATTAAACTTCAGTTTCACCCATAAGTCCAACTCCCAGATAGGGCCAGCAGGCGGTGTGATCATCTCCAAGCGCAATGCCTTTCGTCATGGCGAGACCTTGTCGGTAGGACTTCGTGGCAGTTATGAATGGACAACCCGCAGAATGTATGATGAGAATAAGCGCATCAACTCCTATCTGGCAGCACTCGACCTCTCCCTGTCATATCCGTGGATTGCATTCCCCTGGCTCAACAAACGTTTCTATAGATATCCCACATCCACAGAGTTCAAGGTGACATTGGAACAACGCAAACGAGCCTACTATTACCGTCTGATGTCCTCCACAATTGAGGCAAACTACGGGTTCCAAACCTCACGTTCGTGGAGCCATCGGCTCACCCCCCTTACGGTCACTTACAACAAGATGCAGAACACCACAGAGCGCTTTGATTCTATCGTTTTCTTCAACAAGGCCCTCTACTGGTCTCTGCAAGACCTCTTTGTTCCAGGACAGCAATACACCATTATCTACGACAACACATGGAACAACCGTATTCGCCACACCATGCACTTCGAAGGGACGGTCAAGCAAGCGGGCAACTTCCTCAACCTCACCAACTCCTTCCTGGGATTTCCTTACCACAAGAAAGATAAACTCCTCCTTTCCACCCCTTACTCCCAATTCCTCAAATTCAATTTCCAACTCAAAAACATTTTCCACATCACCGAGAAGACCTCCATCGCCACCCGTGTGCAACTGGGAGCCATTTGGACATATGGAAATTCAAACTACGCTCCCTACAGCGAACTTTTCTATGTCGGTGGTGCCAACAGTATACGTGCTTTCTCCATTCGCAGCATTGGACCTGGCCGTTTCCGCGACGACTACGGTTTGGGATTCTATCTGGACCAGACGGGTGATGTTAAAATCGAACTCAACGCTGAATACCGTTTCCCCTTCATCAATGCCTTCCAGGGCGCTATTTTCGTCGATGCGGGTAACGTGTGGCTGATGCGTGATGACGAATACCACATTGGTGGTAAGTTTGGCGGCAAAGACTTCTTCAAGACCTTTGCCCTTGGCACAGGTTTTGGACTCCGCTACGACCTTGATTTCCTCATCCTCCGCCTCGATTTTGGCGTTGGCATCCATGCTCCTTACGATACGGGAAAATCCTCCTATTACAACATCCGCAAGTTCAAAGATGCTGTGGCCGTCCACTTTGCTGTCGGATATCCTTTCTAGTTTCAGAAAAAAATTGTATATTTGCACCATGAAACGCCCGTTGGTGTACGCATGCCTGCAAGAAGGGCGTTTCATCAATTCCTTCTACTAATCCATCAATTCCTTCTACTTATTCATCAATTCCTTCTTTTGATTCATCAATTGAAAGAAGGAATTTATTTTGGCTGTTACACAGAGTGAATCGAGGTAACGTAACAGAGTCGGTGGAGGTTCTTACACTCACTCCTTTCTTGTTTCTGGCGCAATCGGCTTAGCTCCTATAATGCATAGCTAAGTCCCAGCTTCCACTCGTGGCTCTTGCCGGTGAGGGAAGGGTATTCGCGGTAGTTCCCGTGGCGGAAGTTGTACTCGTATTGCAAGTCGAAGTGAAGGTTATGGGCAACATTGAATCGCAGGTAAGAACGGTTCTGCAGGACGCTCTGTTCGCCTTGGTCTCCCCATGCACTGGTTCCGTCACGTAGTTCAACCACGTACTCGTCAGGATGTTCGAGGTATTTACGAATCAACTCGGGTTTAGAGCCTTTGAGAATGAAAAGGCGGAGGAAATAGAGGTCGTTGCCGATGGTGAAGTGGCGGTTCCATGTGAACTGTACACTGTGTCGCAGAGAGAAACCTGTTCCAAAGTTGTATCGGCGCATGAGGAAGTAGTCGGCAGCAGCACCTCCAAGTGGAACGGCCGAGAGCATCAGGGAATGGCTGAAAGTGGTGGTACGTCCCTGCCATTGTGTGTAGAGGTCACCACCGAAACTTGCTGCTTCGGAGATGATGGGCAGATTGCCAGGCTTCTGCACGCCATGCTCGTTGTAGTGGTCTATGTATTTGATGTTCTGATAGAAACCGAGGTCGAGTTTCCATTGGTTAGGCATCTGCCTTTGGATAGAACCGATGCGCCCCTGTATGTCCAGTTCACCCACGGTGGGGTGGGAACTGTCGAGATTGAGGAGCAGATAGACGTTAAAGTAGTCGTATGCACGTGGGCGCTTCCCCTCTTTGATGTGGTTGAAGTGGCTGCCGTAGCTGAAGCGGAAGTCGAGGTAGGGCACATGCTCCTTGAATCGTCCGGGAGCATTGGGATGGATGGGACCTTCATCGTACATGTAGCGGTCACCAACTCCTACAAGGAAAGAGTAGGGCATGGGCTCTTCTTTCTTGCCGGCATGCATGTGGTTGACGCGGAACATCTCCCCCGACATCATGCGGTGGATGCCTCGCACGGGGTTGAGCAATGTGCCGAAAATTTCGCGGACAACACGTGCGCCGCCCCGTTTGGAGTCGTCGAAGAAGATGTCGGAAATGCGGTGGGTCACTTCACCGATGCCTGCTCCACCAATGCCTGTTGATAGCAAATCGTTGACGGCTGGTCGGTTCGTCTCGCAGAAGAGTTCCCATGTGAGAGAGCCTGCCAGCGGGTAGAGGAGGGACACGCCATAGGAAAGCCCGTGCTCACGCGCTGTGTTGTAGAACATGCTACCATGATAGGGGTGGGCGAACTGGTTCCCGGAGAAACTGTCGGGATCCCACACCCAACCGCTCTTGAGGTTGCGTTTGATTACTTTGCTGGTGACGTTTGCCCATTCGCGTTGCTGTACATAGTGGTCGTAGCCAAGAATCAAGGCGTTGATGCTGAGGTCTTCCACCAACGCTTGCAGGGCAGGCTGTTTGGGGCTGCCGTCGAGGTTACGTCCGAAAAAGTGTAGGGCACACGTGTATGGAACAAGAGTATCTGTGCGTTGCAAGTGAGTTCGTGTACCCGTGATGGAATCATACCAGATGGAGTCTGGCAGGGTGGTTGCGGCAATACGGTTGCTGGCTGCCAGAAGGGCGAAAACAGTGATATAGAGACTGCGTAACGTCATTTTTTTATAATTTATGGGTGCAAAGGTAGGAAAAAGTTGGGAGTTAAGAGTTAGGAGTTGGGAGTTTTTTGTACCTTTGTGGCAAATATACTGATTATGGCAAAAGAAAAGGTCGCATATGTATGTAGTTCATGTGGTTACGACAGCCCTAAATGGATAGGGAAGTGTCCTGCATGTGGCGAGTGGAACACGTTTACAGAATATCGGGTGGGAAAGAAGGCGGCATCGACGGTGCAGTCCGATTTCAGGTTGGATGTGAAGTCCAGCCCCATCTCGATGTCGAAGATTGAGACGGAGGACGAACCACGCATCAATATGCAGGACGGTGAGTTGAATCGTGTGCTGGGTGGTGGATTGGTGCCTGGCAGCATGACTTTGTTGGGTGGCGAGCCTGGCATCGGCAAATCTACGCTGATTTTGCAGACGGTGATGAAGTTGAAGGGAATGAAAGTGCTCTATGTGAGCGGTGAGGAGAGTGCCCGGCAACTGAAGTTGCGGGCAGACAGAATCGTAGATGGCAAGGGCAGTTATGCTGATGTGCAGGTGGTCTGTGAAGCGATGATTGAGACGGTGTTTGAACACATTAAGGCAGTGCACCCTGATTTGGTGGTGGTTGACTCTATTCAGACGATGGCCACCGAAACCGTGGAGTCGTCGCCAGGCAGTGTGACACAGATTCGCGAGTGCGCATCCATGCTGCTGAAGTTTGCCAAAGAGTCGAACACGCCTGTTATCGTGATTGGCCACATCAACAAGGAAGGCACGATAGCGGGACCGAAGATATTGGAGCACATGGTGGACACGGTGCTGCAGTTTGAGGGCGACCAGCACTATATGTACCGCATTGTCAGAGCCATCAAGAACCGCTTTGGCTCCACAGCCGAATTGGGCATCTATGAAATGGTGCAGAATGGCTTGCGGCCAGTGGAGAATCCCTCGGAACTGCTGTTGAGCGACATGAAGGATGGTGAGGAATTGAGTGGCGTGGCGGTGGCTTGCTCCATTGAGGGGGTACGCCCGCTGCTGATAGAGACACAGGCTTTGGTGAGCACAGCGGCCTATGGCACTCCGCAGCGTTCGGCCACAGGGTTTGACTTGCGGCGACTGAACATGCTGCTGGCGGTGCTGGAGAAGCGGGTGGGCTTTAAACTGCCTCAGCGCGACGTGTTCCTGAACATTGCGGGTGGCATCCGTGTGACCGACCCGGCCATCGACTTGAGCGTGATTGCAGCGGTGCTGTCGAGCAATGTGGACACGGGCATACCGAGAGACATCTGCTTTACGGGCGAGGTGGGCTTGAGTGGCGAAGTGCGTCCGGTGAGCCGCATCGTGCAGCGCATAGCCGAAGCCGACAAGTTGGGATTCCGCAAAATCATCGTGCCACGCGCCAACATGAATGGCCTCGACAAGAGCAAGTTCAAAATAGAGATTGTGCCTGTCCGTAAGGTGGAAGAGGCTTTGCGGGAATTGTTCGGATAAATTTTAACATTATTTGTGCATTTTATAAGTATCTGATTGTACAATATTTATCCTTTTTGAACAAAAAGTTGTGCACGGAAGTTCTTGTAATTTTGAGTTTTTTTCTGTAATTTTGCAGTCGAAATAAAATTCAGAAGATTATGTCAGTTCAGAAGACAAGGGCGCTATTGGTGGATGTGGCTCGCCAACTTTTCGCTAAGAATGGCTTTGAGAACACTTCCATGAATGACATTGCTGTGGCAGCCAGCCGTGGTCGCCGCACGCTTTATACTTATTTCAACAGTAAAGAGGAAATTTATCTGGCGGTGATTCAGACGGAACTGGAACGCCTGTTCGAGCGCATGGAGGAAGTGGCACGTCGCAATATCCCTCCCGAAGAGAAGATTGTGCAACTCATCTTTGCGCATCTGGAAGTGATGAAGGAGGCCGTCTATCGAAATGGCAATCTGCGTGCCGAGTTCTTCCGCGATGTGTGGAAGGTGGAGTCTGTGCGCAAGAATTTCGACAAGAACGAAATCAACCTCCTGCGTCGCATCATGAACGAAGGCATCGACAAAGGCTTGTTCGACATTCGCAACGTTCGTCTTGCCGCCGAAATCATGCACTATTGCCTGAAAGGATGTGAAGTACCTTACATCTACGGTCGCTATGCTGTGCAGAACGCCGAGGAACTCTATCCCTACGTGCGCAGCATGGTATTCAAGCACTTCTGCAAGAATCAGAAATACGGCTATTAACAGTATACATTTAACATTATAATTTTTTTCTTTATGGGACTTTTGACTGGAAAGACAGCCATCGTGACAGGTGCTGCACGTGGCATCGGTAAGGCTGTCGCAATGAAGTTTGCTCAGGAAGGTGCAAACATCGCATTTACAGATTTGGTACTCAACGACGACATGGCTGCAGGTCTTGAAGCCACTCGCAAGGAGATTGAAGCACTCGGTGTCACTTGCCGTGCATACGCTGGCAATGCTGCTGACTTTGCTGAGACAGAAGCCGTGGTGAAGCAGATTCATGCCGACTTTGGTTCTATCGACATTCTGGTGAACAATGCTGGTATCACGAAAGATGGACTCATGCTCCGTATGACTGAGGCTCAGTGGGACGCTGTGCTCAACGTGAATCTCAAGTCAGCATTCAACTTCATCCATGCATGTGCTCCAATCATGCTCCGTCAGCGTGGTGGCTCCATCATCAACATGTCCTCAGTGGTGGGTGTACACGGCAACGCAGGTCAGTGCAACTACTCTGCATCAAAGGCTGGTATGATTGGTCTTGCCAAGTCTATCGCTCAGGAACTCGGTCCTAAGGGCGTTCGTGCCAACGCAGTCGCTCCTGGCTTCATCGAGACAGCCATGACTGCTCAGTTGCCCGAAGAGATTCGTGCCGATTGGATGAAGAAGATTCCACTCCGTCGCGGCGGTCAGGTGGAAGACATTGCCAACGTGTGCCTCTTCCTCGCATCCGACATGTCCAGCTACGTATCTGGTCAGGTGATTCAGATCGACGGCGGCATGAACATGTAATGACTGTAGTTTACGAAGATAATCACATCATCATTGTTTCGAAGACGACGGGCGAAATCGTGCAGGGCGACAAGACCGGCGACAAGCCTCTGAGCGAAACAGTGAAGCAATACATCAAGGAAGCGTACGCCAAACCGGGCGACGTCTTCCTTGGTGTCGTTCATCGTCTCGACCGTCCCGTGTTCGGGCTTGTTCTGTTTGCGCGCACCTCAAAGGCATTGGCACGTCTCAATGCTATGTTTGCCAACGGCGAAGTGAAGAAGACCTATTGGGCCATCGTGAAGGACATGCCACCACAGCCAGAAGGCACACTCACCCATTGGCTCGTTCGCAACGAGAAGCAGAACAAATCCTATGCTTACGACCACGAAGTGCCACGCAGCAAGAAAGCCATTCTCGACTACAAGGTAATCGGTCGTTCCGATAATTACTATCTCCTGGAGGTGAACCTTAAGACAGGACGCCACCATCAAATTCGCTGCCAATTGGCCAAGATGGGCTGTCCCATCAAGGGTGACCTCAAATATGGAGCCAAACGCAGCAACCCCGACGGCAGCATCTCCCTGCTCAGCCGCACTATGCAATTCATCCATCCCGTCAGCAAAAAAGAGATTGCCGTCGAGGCACCACTGCCTGACGACAGACTCTGGCGGTCATTCCAGATTGAAGGAGTCTGAATTGCCTAAAAAAAGCCGCCACGACGGACGGCCTGTAAGATATAATAATGCGGAGAAACAAAAGGCGGGAATCCGAGACCGATAGTGTCAACTCGGATTCCCGCCACATTTATCTGCGGTGAGACGATAATTTGTTCTCATGTCAATTTGTGCCAAATCCGTTTCATCCGTCAAATCGTTGTGTGAGTTCTCTGTATGTGTTTTGAAGTGTCCTTTTCTTTTCAGGGTTTATCCCTGTTTCACTCCACCACGTATGCCTTGGTGATGCGCACCTCCTTCAGAGGCACCTCTTGTGCGTTGGTCTTCAGTTTCTGGATGGCTTCCACTACCTTCATGCCTTCGACCACCTCGCCGAATACGGTGTATTCGTTGTCGAGCCAAGGGGCACCGCCGTGTATTCTGTAGGTTTTGCGCACTTCCTTGGAGTAGGTGATGGGAGGATTTTCGGAGATTTCCCAACGCGCCTCGTCGAGCAGTTTCTCCAGCAGGTTGCTGATACCATCTTTGTCGCGGGCGGCACGAAGTGCGCTCAGTTTCTCCTTGTTGGCGAGTTGCTTCTTCTGGTAGAGGATTTCAGTGTCGCGCTGCGCTCTGGCGGTCTCGAATCCGTCCATGTCGGCATCGCTGCAAGGTTTGCCGGTGACAATGTAAAACTGGAACTTGTCACTCTGCCTGTCGGGGTTTTCTTCGTCGCCGTCACGTGCTGCCGCCAGCATGCCGCGCATGTTGAGGTGTTTCGGCCATACGATTTCGGCAGGGATGCGCTCGGTGATGGTGTCGCCGTTTTCATCCCGTTTCACTTCATATCCCTCGGGACGGGTGGCTGGGTCGCCTGTCTGAATCATGAAGTTGCGGATGACACGGTGGAAGGTCACACCGGTGTACATGCCGTCCTTGACATTCTTGGTGAAGTTGTCGCGGTGTCCTGGCGTGTCGTTGTACAACTTGATGCGTATCTCTCCAGCGGTGGTTTCGAGCACCACTTCGGTTTCTTTCTCCCCGTCTTGCCCCGTGCATCCCATGCACATGAGGCAGAATGCCCAAAGGAGGATGGCAAGGCTTTTTTTCATGTCAATTGTCAATTATCAATTTCCTCAAATGCTCTGCTCGACAGCCCACACAAAGGCACGGAGACCCAGCATGGGGTTGTCTTCGTCGAGTTTTTGGAGGCGCTTGAGCAGCGGTTGAACTTGTTCGTCTTCCACGATGGTGAGAATGGAGCTGTTCATGGATGGCCATGCGTGGGAACCCAGATGAGGGTCACCTCCTTGGGTGCCACGTCCACCCACCTGCTCGAAGAAGGTATAGCCGCGCACGTTGGTGTCGTTGAGGGCTTCAATGACATTTTCTTGGTGCGCTTGGTCGTATGCGATGAAGATGGATTTCATATTTTAATGGTCAATTCAGTCACGATGATTGTTGATGATTTTCTTTGCGTTCTGCTCCATCACGCTGACGCGTGTGTTTGCCAGCATCTCTTCTGCCTTGTGCTCACGCCAGTATGCATCCAGCTCCCGCTTTTCCTTCATCTTGCGGCGCTGGCGCTTCACGCCCACAGAACCGAAGATGCAGAACATGGAGGGCACGTAGATGAGGGTGAGGATGGTGGAGACGGTGAGACCGCCAATCACGGCCACACCGAGAGGACGCCACATCTCGGCTCCTACGCCATGACTGGTAGCCATTGGCAACATACCGAGGATGGTGGTGAGGGAGGTCATGAGGATAGGGCGCAGACGGGAACGGGCAGCCATAACAGCGGCACGGATGAGTCCGATGCCTCGTTCGCGCAGCAATTGGGTGTAGTCGATGAGCACGATGCCGTTCTTCACCACAATACCAATGAGCATGATGCCGCCGAGCATGGACATGATGTTGAGGTTGGTGCCTGTCAGCACGAGTGACAGGATGATGCCTGAGAATGCGAAAGGCACGGAAAGAATGATGATGAAGGGGTAGGTGAGCGACTCGAATTGGGCGGCGATGACGATGAACACCAAGATGATGATGAGCACGCCGAGAGTGCCGAGGTCGCGGTTGGAGTCTTGCTGGTCTTCGTAGGAACCTGCCACCTGTATGGTCACACCATTGGGGAGCTCGATGTCGTTGTAGAAGGATTCGCCGAGTTCCACACCGTCGGAGAGTGCATAGCCGTCGGCCAACACGGCGCTGACGGTGACGATGCGTTGACGGTCTTTACGCTCGATGGTTGGCGGAATGGCGCTTTCAGAAACCGTAGCAATATCGCGGATGCGCACATTTTCTCCTCGTGCGTTGGGAATGACCATGTTCTCAATGTCTTCCACAGAACGGCGCGCCGTGGGTTCGTAGCGCACTTTGATGTCGTACTCCTCACCATCCTCGCGGTAGCGGCTCATCACGGAACCGTAGATGAGGGAACGGACGGCTGTGGCTGCGGTGGAGAGACCAATGCCTTCTTGGGCCAACTTGTCGCGGTCGAAGTTGACCACAATTTCGGGCTGATAGTCGGAACGGGAGATGTTCACCTGAGTAATCATCTCGCTTTCGCGGAACTTGGCAGCCATTTGTTCGGCCACATTGCGGGTGGCATCCAAGTCGTAGCCATATATTTCGAAGGTGGCGGTGGATTGTCCGCCCATGCCTCGTGCACCGTTGTTACCGCCAAGATTCACTTGGAACTTGGCCAGTTCGGGAATGACCTTGAGGTCGGCACGCATCTCGTCGCAAATGGTGGCAAGTCCTTTGTCACGCTTGTTGGAGGGCACCATCATGATGTTGAAGGAGACGATGTGGGTACCGTTGTCGGAGAGGGATGCCCAGGTGTTGTTGTCGCCTGCCTGACCAACGGTGAAGTTACATGACTGCATATCGCTGCCGTAACGTTCTTGCCACTTCTTCACCAGCGACTTGGCCAGTTCTTCTGATTTCTCCACACGGGTACCGATAGGCAACTGAAGGGTGACGCCCACACGACCAGAGTCGTTGGCTGGGAAGAACTCACTCTTGATGCCGACGATGGCTGCAATGGCAATACTGCATCCGAAGAGTAGGACGCAACCAGCTACAATGGTCCATCGATGACGTACCGCCCAATTGATGCGTTGCTCGTACCATGTGTCCAGTTTGTCGAGAGACTTGCCGATAGGGCCATAGAAGGCTTTGAAGGCTTTACTCTGCTTTTTCTGCAAGCGAAGCATCTGCGAACAGAGCATAGGGGTGAACGAGAGGGCGCTGGTGGTGGAGATGGTCATGATGATACACATCATCCAACCCAGTTGCTTGAAGAGCACACCTGACATACCTGTCACCATCGTCAGCGGGAAGAACACGGCAATCATGGTGAGAGTGGAGGCAACTACCGATACGGCCACCTCGTTGGTAGCATGGATGGCTGCCTGTTTGGGGGCTGATCCTCGCTCAATGTGTGTCGTCACGTTCTCAAGCACCACGATGGCGTCGTCCACCACGTTACCAATGGCGATGGAGAGACAGGAGAGCGATATCATGTTGAACGAGCCACCTGTGCCGTACAGATAGATGAACGAGGCAATAAGCGACATCGGGATGGTGATGACGATGATGGTGGTGGCACGCCAGCGGCCTAAGAAGATGAACACCACGAGTGCCACGAAAATCATGGCGAAGGTGATAGTCTCCTGAAGCGAACTGATGGTGTTCATGATGTTTTCGGATGTGTTGACAATGATGCCGAGTTTCACATCCGTGGGGAGATTATTCTGGAGTGTGGGCAGCATGTCCATCACCTTGTTGGAGATTTCCACGGAGTTGGCGCCGCTCTGCTTCTGTATCACAATCATGGCACCCTGCACCCCGTTGGTGAAGGTTTTCTGGGCACGTTCCTCTACATTGTCGACAATGCGAGCCACATCGCGCAGATAGACATTGATGCCATTGTAGGAACCGACCACCACGCCAAGCATCTGCTGAGGGTCGTCGAACTCACCTTCGGCACGCACCGTGAAGGTCTGTGTGCCCACATCAATCGTACCGTTGGTCACGTTGAGGTTCTCGGCCGAAATGGCGCTGGCCACCCGTGCAGGACTCAACTTGTAGGCCTCCATCTTCTGAGGGTCGAGATAGATGTTGATTTCTCGCTGGGGAGCACCTGAGATGCTCACCGTGCCGACTCCGTCGATACGCGCCAGTGGGTTCGCCACGTTGTCGTCAAGAATCTTGTAGAGTGCCTGCTGCGATTCCTCTGCCTGCACAGAGAGCAGCAAGATAGGTATCATGTCGGTGGAGAACTTGAACAGGATGGGTGTCTGTGCCTCGTCAGGCAAGGAGTTCGACACCATGTCGAGTTTGTCTCGCACGTTGTTGGTCAAAGCGTCGATGTCGTAGCCGTATTCGAACTCCAAAGTGATGACTGACACGTTTTCACGGCTGTTGCTGGTCACGTGCTTGAGGTGTTCCACCGAGTTGAGCACGTTCTCGAGAGGACGTGTGACGTTGTTCTCGATGTCTTCAGCACTCGCACCCGTGTAGTACGTCATCACCATGATGGTGTTTGTGTCGATGTCCGGATAGAGGTCGATTGGCAACTTGATGGCCGAGAAGAGACCCAATATAATCACTGCCAAGAAGCAGAGACTTGTCATGATCGGTCGTTTGACCGCACCTTCGTATAGACTCATAATTTCTTACTTTACTACTTCCACTTCCTTTCCATTTGCCAGACGGCTCTGGCCAGCGATGACCACTTCGTCGCCAGGGTTCACACCGCTCAGAATCTCATACTTCGTGCCGATGTGCTTGCCCAGTTCCACTTTGTTGTAGGACACTTTGCCTCCTTTGTGAACATACACGTAGCGGTCGCCGGCACCAATCTGCTTCACCAGCGCCTCGTCGGGAACGAGCACGTGGTTCTGGCTGCCGAAGTTGATGGTGGCTCGTGCGTACATGCCTGGACGAACCTTCTGCTCGTTGTTGCTGATGGTCACCTCAACAGGGAAGGTGTGGGTGGCTTCATCGATGGTTGGATAGACGATGGTCACTTTGCCGTAGAACATCTCGCCTTCGTAAGCATCCAATGTGATATCGACAGGCATGCCGAGACTTACGAGTTTATAGTAGGACTCGGAGATGTTCATCTTCAGTTTGACGGGATTGGTTTGTTCAATGGTCAGAATGGGGTTGCCGTTGCTGTACATGTCGCCGCTGTCGTAGTTGCGGGCAGTCACGACACCGCTGATGGGAGACACCAGTTGAGTGTTCTCCATGAGTTGGCGATATTGTGTGGAGAATACATCCAACTGCATTTTTGCGTTGTCATATTCGGTCTTGCTGGCACCACCCACCTGATAGAGTTGCTCTGTGCGTCCAAACTCTATCTTTTGGTTTTCGAGTTGCAACTTCATTTGGCGCAAATTGCTGGCGTCGAGTTGCACGAGCACTTGTCCCTTTCGCACATTGTCACCCACGTCCACATAGATTCTCTCGATGCGGTAGGGGGTGTTGGGGGCGATGTTGTTCTTCACATCGCTCTCCACCGTGGCGGTGTAGGTTTCTGTTTGTGGGATGTCCTCGCTGGTGACTTTAGCGATTTTCACCTGCACTTTGTCTGACTGAGCAACCCCAGCCTTTTCGTCGCTCTTGTTACAAGCCACAGCCATCAAGCCAAGGGCGACCAGTGATAAAGTTTTCAAATATTTCATAATGTGTCTTTTATTTCATATATGTTTCCCGTCCCAGCGTGTAGTCGAGGTCGGCTTTGTTTGTCAGATAGTCGTGGATGCTCTGCACGTAGGTGAGTTCTGCTTGTGTCAGCGCTGTCTCGCTCTGGTTCAGTTCGAGAATGGTGCCACGCCCCACCTCATAGCGTTTGCCGGCGATGGTGACGGCCTTGTCTGCTTGTCTGACGGCTTCGGCGTTACTCTCCACTTGTGCCATCGTGCTGGCCATATTCTGTTTGTAACTCTCGGCCGCCAGCATGAGTTGACGGTGTGTGTTCAGCCGGTTGTCTTCCAACTGCGAAATCTGCACCTTGTTGGTTTTCAACTTTGTCCAAGTGCTGGCATGAAAAATGGGAACATTGACAGCAATGGAGAAAACGGAACTGGGGGAGTAGCGGTAGCCAAAAACGTTCCAGTTGTTGTTGGCGTAACTCTGATATTGCCCGGTCAACTGAACCGCCACAGTGGGCATGAAGTTGGTGCGTATCAGTTTCTGGGTGCGCTCCAACATGGACATGTTGTAGTCGAGTTGGCGCAGCGAGGAGTTGTTGTAGAGTTCTGTTGCGAAATCTTCGGCATCTACCAATGTCAGTTGCGATTCATAAGCCTTGAGCGAGTCATCGATGACGAAGTTGACATCTGCCGTCACGCCCATCAGCACCTTCAGTTGCAGAAGTGCCAGCGACTTGCCTGTTTTTGCGCTCACCATCGCGGCATTCATGTTGCGGGCTTGCACTTCGGCCGAAATCTTGTCGTATTCGCTCACGCGCCCCACTTTGTATTTCTCGTTCACAACATCGAAGTTCTCTTTGGCCACAGCATAACTGTTTTTCATCACCTCATAACTGTCGCTTGACAGCAAGGCTCCGTAGTAGGCTTTTGTCACTTGTCTGATGAGGTCTAAGCGGCTTCCACGGGCTTTTTCCTGTGCCAGCAAGATGTCTTGCTTGGTCAGTTTCATGTTCTGATAGACCGATGGGGCAAAGATGGGCAGGTTGAGCGATGCGGAGCCGATGGCGGTGACTGTTCCGTCCACACCCATCTTGAATTTACCCATGCCCGTCACCATCTCGGCCACGAGGATGTTGTCTGATAGTGTCAGCGTTGCGTCCACTGTAGGCAGCAATGCCTGCCAAGCCTCTTTATCAGCGATTTTCTTCAGTTCGATTTCTTTATCGGCCACGCGGATGGTCGGATTTTCTGCCAACGCTATCTCTATGGCTTTTTCCAGCGTCAAATTCATCGTGCCGGCCGATACGTTATCCTGTTCTTGAGCACTGGCGCTGAGCATACAAACCATCAGCATCCAGCAACTCATCAGCAATTTCTTACCTTTCATTTTGCTAATAATTATTCTCTTTTCGTCAAAATACATGATTCTTTGTGAAAAATTCTTCTTCAAAAACTTTGCAAAGGTAGGGATTATTTTCGTGTTAAAGCCTCCTTTTAACACATATTAAATAATATAAAGGGCAAAAAAACTCATAATAGAAGAGGGTATTCGACTTTTAGGACCATTCTGCTTGGAATAAGCGAATCTTTTTGTGCCAGAAAACAAGGAAAAACTTCAAAAAAAATGCCTTTCCCGCCATAAAAAATCATATTTTTTGCCTAAAATCGCACAAAAAATGCGCTGTGCTCGGACACACATGTTAAGAAACATATTTTAAGGCTTTGCTGGACATCCAGAAGTCTGTACCTTTGCAACATCCTAAAAACAATCTTTTTACCTTAAAAAAATTAATACTTATTGAGAACTTAGAAAAGCGTGAGTCGTGATGATTCGCGCTTTTTATTTGTGTCCACCCAACACCCTCAGAAGGGTGGGGACGACACCTCCAGAAGCATATAGACGACACTTCCACTGCCGTAATTACGGTAACGACGTTGAGGTAATTACGGCAACGGGTGTAACGTAATGGGGGTAACGGGCAAGGGAAAAAACGCGACTTGGGATAAGTTCCCCTGCCTCTGTGTAAAAAACAAATCGATTTCTTTTGTTCTGCACTCGAATTTCCGTACCTTTGCACCCAAATTGCAACTGAATGAACAAGAAGCAACTGAACATCGTGTTTGTGATTGCGGGCAGCGAGCCATTGGGCAGTGCTGGCATGCAGGCGGACATCAAGGCGATTACGGCTTGTGGTGGTTATGCTGCTTGTGCGTTGACAGGTATTGTGGACGAAGACACCCGTAGGGTGAAGAGCGTGACCCCGCTGCCTGCCGAACTGGTGGTGAGCCAAGCTGAATCGTTTCTGGGCGATGTGGGAGCACAATGCATCAAAACGGGTGTGTTGCCCCGACCTGAAATCATTCACGGAGTGGCTGGTGTGTTGAAGCAATATCCCAACGTGAAAAAGGTGATTGACCCCGTAATTGTGGACAGCAATGGTGTGCAGTTGGTGAGCGACGAGAGCATCGGGGCATACAAGGAGAAACTGTTTCCGCTTGCCACATTGATAACACCCAATTTTCGTGAGGCCGAGGTGCTGCTGAAACGAAAAATCACCAATATCACCGAAGACATCAAGGAACTGGGGCAATGGGGTAACAGCGTCATTGTGAAGTCGATGGAGAGCCAAGTCTATGCGGGGCGTGGTGTATCGGCTCAGGATATGCTGTCTGACTTCCTCTATAATGCGGAGACAGGCGAGGTGAAGGAGTTCAGAAAACGGCGCATCCCCACGCATAATGTCAACGGAACAGGCGACTCGTTCTCTTCTGCCATCGCCACCTATCTGGCCAAGGGCTACGACTTGCTGAAGGCGGTGGAGAAAGGCGAGGAGTTCATCAATAAGGCAATTGCTTTGGGCGCTGAATATGAGTTCGGACACGGGTATGGTCCTGTGCATCCGTGCTTCATGGAGGACAAAGTGGTTCATGAAAGAATCTATAATTAAAATAAAGATATGAAACTGAAAATTGCTGTGCTGGCCGGTGACGGTATCGGACCAGAGATTATGGAACAGGGCGTGGCTGTGTGTAGTGCCATCGCCGAGAAGTTTGGACACGAAGTAAGTTACAAGGAGGCTATCTGCGGAGCACATGCCATCGATGAGGTGGGTGACCCATTCCCAGAGGACACCTTCCAGACATGTATGGATGCTGATGCGGTGCTCTTCGCATCGGTGGGCGACCCCAAGTTTGACAACAACCCTAACGCCAAAGTGCGTCCTGAGCAGGGTCTTCTTGCTATGAGAAAGAAGTTGGGTTTGTTTGCGAACATCCGTCCTGTGACCACTTTCGATTGCCTCGTACACAAATCACCTCTGAAAGACGAGTTGGTGCGTGGTGCTGACTTCATCTGCATCCGTGAGTTGACAGGTGGTATGTACTTCGGCGAGAAGAAGGAGGGTAACGATTATGCTTACGACACCAACGCCTACTCTCGTGCTGAGGTGGAGCGCATCTTGAAGGTGGCCTATCAGTATGCCCGTCAGCGCAGAAAGCATCTGACTGTTGTGGATAAGGCCAACGTGTTGGCTTCGAGCCGTTTGTGGCGTGCTGTCGCTCAAGAGATGGCACCACAGTATCCTGATGTGACCACCGACTTCATGTATGTGGACAACGCTTCTATGCGCATGATTCAGGAACCCAAGTTCTTCGACGTGATGGTGACCGAGAACACCTTTGGTGATATCCTTACCGACGAGGGTTCATGCATCACAGGCTCTATGGGCTTGCTTCCATCAGCATCAACAGGCGAGCACACCCCTGTGTTTGAGCCTATTCACGGAAGTTGGCCACAGGCAAAAGGCTTGAATATCGCCAATCCTTTGGCACAGATTCTTTCTGTCGCCATGCTTTACGAGTATTTTGGCCTCAAAGAAGAAGGTACCCTCATTCGTGAGGCCGTGAACGCATCGCTCGACCAGAATGTGCGCACTCCTGAGATTCAGGTGGAAGGCGGCGCAAAGTACGGCACAAAGGAAGTCGGTGCGTGGATTGTCGATTTCATTAAGAACAAGTAATGCCACTCATTCTTCCCGATCAACTCCCGGCCATCGATGAACTGAAGCAGGAGAACATCTTCACGATGGGCTACAAACGGGCGGACAGTCAGCAGATTCGTCCGCTCCGCTTGGCTGTGCTCAACCTCATGCCGCTCAAGATTACAACAGAGACGGATTTCATCCGCATCCTGTCGAACTCAGCCTTGCAAATCAAGGTGGAGTTCATGAAAATCAAGTCGCACACGAGCAAGAACACACCCATCGAGCACATGATGGCGTTCTACCGCAACTTCGAGGACATGAAGAAGGAGAAGTATGACGGACTCATCGTGACAGGTGCACCGCTGGAGTTCATCAACTACGAGGATGTCACCTATTGGGAGGAACTGCAGGATGTGTTCAACTGGGCACATAGCCACGTGACCAGCACCATTTATGTATGTTGGGCAGCATGTGCGGGGTTGTACCACTTCTATGGGGTGCCCAAGCGCAATACGACCAGCAAGGTGTTTGGTGTGTTCAAGCACAGGATGCTGGCCCCCGAACTGCCTATCTTCCGAGGCTTCGACGACGAGTTCTATGCCCCTCACAGCCGATATTTCGAGGTGTACAGGAGAGACATTGAGAAGGTGCCAGGACTGCACATTATTGCCGACAGCGAAGAGGCGGGTGTGACCATTGTGGAAGCAAGAAACGGCAGGGAGTTCTTCATTACCTGCCACTTGGAGTATTCGCCTCTCACATTGGATGGGGAGTATAAGCGCGATTTGGCGAAGGGGAAACCCATCAATCTGCCACAAAACTACTACCCCGATGACGACATGACGAGAAATCCTGTGGTGAGATGGCGTGCGGCTGCTAATCTGCTCTACACCAACTGGCTCAACTACTACGTGTATCAAGAGACACCGTTCAACATCGACGATATCAAGGAATAATGCGAAGCATCGAACTCCTCGCTCCAGCAAAGACCGCAGACATTGGCATCGAGGCAATACGCCACGGTGCTGATGCTGTCTATATAGGTGCCACATCGCATGGTGCCCGTGCCGCTGCAAGCAACAGCGTGGAGGATATCGCAAGATTGGTGGAGTTTGCCCATTTGTACAAGGCAAAGGTGTATGTGACGGTGAACACCATCATATTTGATGAGGAGATGCAGGAAGTGGAGCACCTCGTCAGGCAACTTTACGACATTCACGTAGATGCCTTGATTGTGCAGGATTTACGGATGCTTTCTTTGCCGCTGCCACCCATCCCCCTGCATGCCAGCACACAGATGGATAATCGCTCGCTGGAGAAGGTGCAGCGCTTGTCTGACTTAGGTTTCCGGCAAGTGGTGCTGGCACGGGAACTGCCTCTTGAAAACATCGCCGAGATACATGAAAAATGCCCCGACACAAAACTCGAAGTCTTTGTGCACGGGGCATTGTGTGTTTGTATGAGTGGCTTGTGCAATGCCAGCGAAGCCTTGTTCGGACGGAGTGCCAACAGAGGCGAATGTGCACAGGTGTGCCGTATGGCGTTTGACCTCTTGGCTGACGGAAGGACGGTGATGAAAGATAAACATCTGCTTTCGTTGCGGGACAACTGCCAAATCGACCATCTCGAAGCGTTGCTGAGGGCTGGGGCATCTTCGTTGAAGATAGAGGGACGGCTGAAAGATGCTGACTACGTGAAGAATGTTACTGCTGCCTATTCAGAGGCATTGGACAAAGTGATAGCCAAGCATCCTGAAGAGTTTTGCCGTGCTGCTTCTGGACACGTCAACCTGTCGTTTAAACCTGATGTGAAGAAGAGTTTCAATCGTGGTTTTGTGGCCGATGTGAGCAAGCCTGATGCGAATATAGACACACCAAAGGCGATGGGAGAACCCGTCACACGCCAAACGGTACTGCATAATGGGGATGGACTCTGTTATCTCGATAAGGGAAAACTGACCGGTTTCCGTGTGAACAACGCGGAGATGTTTCGTCCCGTGAAAGGTGTACAATATTATCGTAATCAGGATGTTGAGTGGGATAAGATGCTCTCTAAAGCGTCGGCGGAACGAAAAATCTCTGTAGATATTGAGGTCAACGATGATTGCATCATGATGACAGACGAGGATGGTTTGACCGCTACAATCAATATAGAGGAGTCTTTCGAATTGGCGCGGACCCATCAGAAAGAGAACATCCAGAGACAGTTGAGCAAACTTGGAGGTACTATTTTTGAGGCTCGCAACGTGAACGTGTCGCTGAAGAAAAACTACTTTATTCCCTCTTCGCAACTGAGCCGATGGCGGCACATGCTGACAGACACCCTGACTGCGGAACGCCTCCGGTTCTATCCCTTGGAACAGCAGCCTCATACGCCTGTGGACATTGAAACAGAAAAGCCCTACGAACTGACGCACGACCCCTCTGTGCCTGTGATGGTCTGCAAATACTGTATTCGCAGGCAATTGGGCATGTGTCTGAAAGAAGGTGGCAAACCTGTTCCGCTCATGCTGCGATTGGCTAATGGTGCCTCCTTCCGCCTTGTTTTCGATTGTCAGAATTGTCAAATGAAACTATATTTGTCATGAGAAAATTGTTATATGTTGTCCTTTCCATCCTTGTCGTTTCATGTGTGGGTGGAACTGTTACACCGCCTTCAGAGGCCGCTGTTGCAGATAGCGATTCCGTACCGACCATCGTTACTATTGTGGACACCGCTACGGCAGAAGATACAACGTTGATGAGCCTCACACCTCAGCAGGTGGATTCTATGGTGTTTCGGTTGACGCACCATTATTCTGAAAACTTCAACTTTCTGGTAAAAGCAGACTCCCTCACGCTCATTCCACGCGAGGGAGACCTGTTGACAGACACGTGTGTTGTTCGCAGAGGCAATGTTGTCGCTGTGGCGGCCATTAAAGTGGTTCCTGGCGATTCCATTGACTCCATTTGGGTGAAAGTGGCCAGTAATCAAATGACAATGGGGTGGTTGCGTGAACGTGAATTGCTGAAGGGAGCCACTCCCGACGACACCATTTCGGAAATGCTGGATGCGCTTTCCAGTAGCCGCGCTATCTGGATGTCGGCATTTGTGGTTGTTGGTGTGATTGCCTTGCTGTTCAGTCGGAGAAAGGATTTGGATAAACAGCAACTGCTGTATTTTTTTGACGAGATGAATAGCATCTATCCACCTCTTTTCCTGTTGCTGGTGGCCATGATGGCCTCTCTCTATGCTTCTGTACAGAATTTTGTGCCAGAATTCTGGCAAGAATACTATTTCCACCCAACCCTCAATCCTCTTGTCCTGCCTCCTTTGATGGCCGCGCTGGTGGTTGTCCTATGGCTGGTCATCATTACCTATCTGGCTGTGATTGAGGAGGTGTATCACCATTTCTATTTCTTGCCAGGCATCACCTATCTGGCTAAACTTTCGGGCGCTGCCATGCTGGTTTATCTCATCATCTCATGGACAACGCTGCTCTATGTGGGATATTTCTTACTGGTTGCTTTTGGTTACTGCATGGTGCGTGTAATTGTTCAGAATTTAAAAAGCCCTTCACGAGATGCGTGAAAGGCTTTCTGCTTTATTGGATAGGGTGGGTGAACACGAAGCGTGCTCCCTTGCCTTGGTGTTTGAGGTCCATTTTGGCCTCTCCGCCCAGTTGAGTGGCAATTTTGCGGCAGATAGGTAGCCCGAGGCCTGTACCTCCATTGATAGTGTTGAACTTCTCGAAACGGCCAAAGATGCGCTCTGCGTTCTCTGGCGGAACACCTTCTCCTGTATCGGTCACCGAGAAGGTCACCATGCCTGGATTCTCGTCAAGCGACACATGTACACGGATTTCGCCTTCATCTGTGTGCTTTTCCGCGTTGGTCAGATAGTTCATGATGACTTGCTCCACGCGTTTTGAATCACTCTGAATGGTGAAGGTGTCGGGCACATCCGTTGTCATATACATGTTGACATTATCGGGACAGCGGTATTTTACGGTGCTGATAGCCTTGCGGCATACATCGTTGACGTTACACGTGCCGATGTTCATGCGATACTTGCCGCTCTCCATGTCTGAAATGTCAAGAATGTCATTGACGAGCGTGCTTAACAGGTCTGTATTGCTTTGGATGATGATGCCGTACTCGGATATTTCCTCTTCAGAGAGCATGTCGCGAATCTCCTTGTTGCACAAAATCTGTGAAAAGCCGCAAATGGCATTCATGGGGGTGCGTATGTCGTGGCTCATGTTCTGTAGGTACACTTTCTGTACCATCATGCCCTTCTTGTACTTGTAGCCCTTCTTTTTCTCTTTATAATAGAGGTAGGCTAACACGCCTGAACCAATGGCCAGGATGGCAATGATTAATATACATAATGTAGAAAACATATACGTTCTTTCCTTTTGGTGCTGCAAAGGTATGTATTCTTCATATTTCGTACAAACTTTTTTGAAAAAAATGGAAATAAAGATGGAAAAATTGCAAAAACACCTTGAAAACGCTTTTGTAATAAGGGTTTTTCAACTTTTCTCGCGAGATTTTACCCTCCTAAATCGGAAACATTATAATATATTTTGAGAAACATAACAAGTGAATGCAGAAAACATAATAGTATATATTAGGAAACATTATTGCACATAATTTCGTGTGTTGAGCAGTGTGAGGGGCTAGCCCAATTCTTTGATGGTCAAAAGAAGAATACAATATGGTTTTTATCGATGTGTGCGCACACACGTATTGATGTATATCAAGGAAATAACCTTTTTTTGAAGTTTTTCAGTAAATTATAGATATTGGTTTCAGAAAAGGCCGTACCTTTGCATCGTCTTAAGAGAGACAGCGTTCTCATCAAGTTTAATTTTTAGGTAAACTGATTGTTTTACTTAGGATGAACAAGACGAATAATGGTTTTGAAACATAGGTTATACAATAGGTTTTAGGTTAGTAAAAAGATTTTAGGTTCATTTGTTTGGTGTTTTTTTATCAAACTCGTGAATAAAACAGTGGAGTCCGTGAGGGATTCCACTTGTTTTTTGTTGATATGTGTATATATTGATATGTGTATATATATTGTATATATTATGTGTTGCTGTATTATAATCCTTTCATGCTTAGTTGCATGCGTCCACGTTGGAGGTCCACATTGATGACGCGCACATTGACGTGCTGATGCAGTTGTACTTCTTCTGACGGGTCTTTGACGAAGTGGTCGGCAAGTTCGCTGATGTGGACGAGTCCTTTGGTGTGTACACCTACATCGACGAAGCAGCCGAAGTTCGTGATATTGGTGATGATGCCTGGCAGCACCATACCCACCTGCACGTCTTCGAGTTCTTTCACATCCTTCGAAAATTCGAACACGGTGAGTTGCTGGCGAGGGTCACGGCCGGGTTTGTCCAGTTCCTGCATGATGTCTTGCAGGGTGGGGAGTCCCACTTTATCGGTTACGTATCGTTGAATGTCTATCTTCTCGCGTAGTTCCTTGTTGGACATCAGTTCTGCGACGGTGCAATGCTGGTCTTTGGCCATTTTTTCCACGATAGGGTAACTTTCGGGGTGGACAGCGCTATTGTCGAGAGGCTGTTTTCCACCGCTCACACGCAAGAAACCAGCAGCCTGTTCAAATGCTTTCGCGCCCAATTTGGGGACTTTCAGCAGTTCTTTGCGAGACGTGAAGGCGCCATTCTCAGCACGATAGTTCACGATGTTCTGTGCAATGACGGGGCCAAGACCAGAAATGTAGGTGAGCAAGTGTTTGCTGGCTGTGTTCACGTTCACACCCACTTTGTTCACGCACATTTCCACAGTTTGGTCGAGCGAGTGCTTGAGTTCCTTCTGGTTCACATCTTTCTGATATTGCCCCACGCCAATGGAATTCGGGTCAATCTTCACCAGTTCGGCCAATGGATCCATGAGCCTCCTTCCGATACTTACAGCACCACGCACCGTCACATCGTAGTCGGGAAACTCTTCTCTGGCCACTTTTGAGGCGGAATAGATGCTGGCTCCGTCTTCGCTCACCACGAAAATCTGAATATCCTTGGGTAAGCCAAGGGAGCGCACAAACTCCTCCGTTTCGCGGCTGGCGGTGCCATTGCCGATAGAGATAGCCTCAATCTTGTATTGCTTTGTCAGTGTCCAGAGTTTGTCAGCCGCAGCACGCCGTTCGTTCTTAGGAGGGTGGGGGTAGACGGCCTCGTTGTGCAGCAGATTCCCCTCTGCATCGAGACACACCACTTTACACCCTGTGCGGAAACCTGGGTCGAGTGCCAAGACGCGTTTCTGCCCCAACGGGGGTGACATGAGCAGTTGCTCCAAGTTCTTCACGAAGATGCGGATAGCCTCCTTGTCCGCCAGTTCTTTTGAAAGGTTGGCGAATTCCGTCTCGATGCTTGGTTTCAGCAGTCGTTTGAAACCGTCTTCAATGGCGTCCCACACCAGTTCGGCACTTTTGCTGGAATTGCGGAGGAACTGCCTGTCCAGCCGGTCAAGGCATCGTTCGTCATCACCGCTGATGCTCACACGCAGAAAACCTTCTGCCTCGCCTCGACGCATTGCCAGCAGACGGTGAGAGGCACATCTTGAAAGTTTCTCGGAGAACTCGAAATAGTCGCGGTATTTTTGTGCCTGTTGTTCCTTTTCCTCTTCTTCTTCCTTCGTTTTAGCCTTCGTCTTTATTTTCACGGAAGAAATGGTGGCGTCCTTCTTGAAGTTGAATCGCACAATGTTCCTTGCCTCCTCGCTTTCGCTGACTTGTTCGGCGATGATGTCTTGTGCACCCTGTATGGCCTCTTCGGCAGTCATCACACCCTTTTCCTGGTTGACAAACTCCTTGGCTTTCTTGTCCACGTCAGCATTTGGATTCTGCAGCATCAGAAAGGTTGCCAAGGGCTCCAATCCCTTTTGTCGCGCCACTTCCGCACGGGTTTTCCGTTTCGGCTTGTAGGGCAGATAGATGTCTTCCAGTTCAGTGCTGTCCCACGACCCTTCGATGCGTGTCCGTAGTTCTGGCGTCAGTTTTCCCTGTTCCTCAATCGTGTTGAGGATGGTCTCCTTGCGCTTTTCCAGTTCTTTCAACTTCTCCAGTTGGTCACTTACGTTGGCCACTTGCACCTCGTCCAGCGCTCCCGTCACTTCCTTTCTGTATCGGCTGATGAAGGGGATGGTGCATCCCTCCTCCAGCAGCCCTACTGTGCCAGCCACTTGTTTCTCGGCAACGCCTGTCGTTTGGGCGATGAGTTTGACAAATATATGATTCATTAGCGTTGTTTTTAGTTGTTAATGGTACAAAGGTAGTGAAAAATTTTTGGCAGAGAGATTACATTTCGTCTCTTTCTTTTAAATGTTGTTATTTTTATATCATGATGTTGTATGTTTTAAAAATAAATCCATAACTTTGCATCTGTAAGTATAAAATTACCAAAACCTAAAACGAAAGCGATATTATGGGGCTATTTGAAAAACTGAGAAATGAGTTGATTGACATTATCGAGTGGAAAGATGAAACACACGACACGATGGTGTGGCGTTTCCCTCGCTATCAGTCAGAAATCAAGAATGGTGCACAGTTGACCGTGCGTGAAACCCAGGTGGCGGTGCTGGTGGATGAAGGAAAGATTGCCGACATTTTCCAGCCAGGACGCTATGAGTTGAAAACAGAGAACATCCCGATTCTCACCACCATCAGGGGATGGAAATACGGATTCAACTCTCCTTTCAAGGTGGACGTGTATTTCGTCAACACGAAGGAGTTCCTGAACTTGAGGTGGGGCACAGCCAATCCTGTCACCGTGGTAGACCCTCAACTGAATCGTGCCATCAACTTGCGCGCCTATGGTTCCTATAATTTTAAGATTAGCAGCGACCCAACGGCATTTCTCCGCAGGGTGGCAGGCACCAATGGAACCTTCGACACCGATTCCATTTCGGACATGCTTCGTAGTTTTGCGGTGACTGAGTTCTCCGACTATCTGGGCGAACACGAGATTCCTGTTGTGAAGTTGGCTTCCAACTACAAGGAGTTCTCGAAGGAACTGACCGAAGCCCTGAAGGAAAGTTTCATGGAATATGGCTTGGAACTGACCAAATTCCTCGTGGAAAATATCTCGTTGCCAAAGGATGTGCAAGAAACCATCGACAGGGCGGCAGGTATGGCGTTCGTTGGCGTGGAAAACATGACCGCCTTCACGCAGATGGAGTTTGCCAAATCGCTCGAGTCGGGTGGTGAAAAGTCCAATAATGGTTCAGAAGCAGCCACTGGCGCAATGGGCATGGGTATGGGATTCGCGATGGCGCAGCAAATGGCGCAGCAGATGGCTCAGCAACAACAAATGCAGCAACAGCAAATGCAACAGCAGCAAATGCAACAGCAGCAAATGCAACAGCAGCAGATGGCTCAGCAGGCAGCCGTTCCGCCCCCACTGCCTCAGCAGGCCACCTATTATGTGGCTGTGAACGGGCAGCAGCAAGGGCCTTACGGAGTGCCGCAATTGCAGCAGTTGGTGATGCAGGGAATGCTGAAGACCGATTCGCTCGTCTGGACACAGGGAATGGCTGGATGGGCAGCCGCCAACACCGTGCCGGCACTGGCTAACCTCTTTGCGCAGACACCTCCCCCACTGCCTCCAACCCCTCCGATTAATTAACGATGGTTGAATGCTTCAAACCTTCAATTCTTTAACTCTTCAATTTTATACAACGTGGAACAGAACTATCAAGGCGCAGAACAGGAAGCACTCTCGGCTTTGCAAATCAAATGTCCGGGATGCGGTGGAGCGATGATGTATGCTCCCAAGACACAAAACTTGCAATGCATCTATTGTGGTGTCACGAAACCGCTGTCGGTGCAACCCGCACAGATTCAGGAGAATGACTATGTGCTGTGGGCACAGAAGAGCGAGGAGGAAAAGGCGAAGACTGTGCAAGAGCAGTCGATGGCAGCATTGCAGGTGAAGTGTGACCAGTGTGGCGCCACCGTTCAACTGGATTCCACCAAGTCGTCCACCAACTGCCCCTATTGTGGCACATCGCTCATTCTCGAAAAGGCACAGGTGAAACGTTTCTGGCAGCCTGACTATCTGCTGCCGTTTGTCATCGACAAGAAAGAGTGCAGTTCGCTGTTTACCAAGTGGTTGAATGGCAAATGGTTCCTTCCCTCCAAATACAAGAACGGCAATGTGTGGGGAGAGAAGTTCCAAGGTGTGTATTATCCATATTGGACCTACGATGCACACACCAGAACGACCTATAACGGCGAACGAGGTGTGAATCATCGTGTGACGGTGAAGGGTCCTAATGGAAAGCCCACCACTCGGACCGTTACCGACTGGCACACTGTGTCAGGCGTTGTGGCTCGCTTCTTCGACGACATCTTGGTGCCAGCCTCAAAGAATCTGCCACAAGACATCATCAAGGAGCAGAAAAACTGGCCTTTGCAGAGTCTGGTGCAGTACACGCCCGAATTCACGGCAGGCTTCACCACCGATGTTTACACCGTCGATTTCACAGAGGGAGTAGAGACCGCTAAGCAGCAGATGGAACGCACCATTGAAGAAGACATCCGCAAGGACATTGGCGGCAACCAGCAACGCATTCATAGCAAGCAGGTGTTCTATACCGACCTCATGTTCAAGCTCATTCTTCTGCCGCTGTGGATTGGTGCGTTCAAGATTGACGGAAAGACCTATCAGTTCATCATCAACGGCCGAACGGGCGAGGTGCATGGTGACTATCCGAAGGACAAACTGAAGGTAGCCCTCGTGGTCTTCGGAGCCGTTGTCGCGCTCTTGTTGCTCATCTACATCATATTCCAGTTTTAAATTAACGTGAGTTCGACGAAAATAATTGCAAAATAAATGCCTTAGGATTCCTCCTGGGTTATTTCTTCCTCCAATACTTCTTCTTCCAGTATTTCTTTCTCTTTTTCAGCGCTCTTGTTGGTTCGTCTCTTATTGAGGTACCACATGACACCGTACATCAATAGCGCAATTAGGAGCGCATAGCACACATTGGCAACTGGACTTAACCATGCTAGAGGCAGAATGGTGATGCGCAGTCTTGCCACTTCGCCGTTCCACACCTCTGGGTTGAAGCTGGCCTGAAGCTCTAAATCATAAGTGCCTGCTGCCAGGTTGGTCAGTTGCAACATGTCTGCACGATGGTTGACCACCCAGGGCTCATCTGGATTGAGGCGATACCTGTACCATACGTTGACTCCATGCTGAAAGACTGGTGTGGCATAGTTGATGGCGAACGTGTTTTGGCTGTACTTCAAGGTCAATTCCTTGGTCGTGTAGAGGGTCTGCTTCAGAATGTTGGTGCTGTCGCCAGGAAGGACAAACCTGCCATCCATATAGAGATTCAGGATGTAAGGAGTCAGGTGTTCTTCTGGCATATTAAACACATTGGGGTTGAAACTCACCAGACCCTTATAAGTGCCCACATAGACCCGACCGTTCTTGCCAATATAGCCAGCAGAATAGTTCAGGTAGTCTGAGGGCAGACCATTGTCAGTCGTGAAGTGGTGGAGCGACCCGTTGTCGACGTTGTAGCTGTAAAGTCCGTTGAATGTGTTCAGCCACAAGTTGTGGTTGCTATCCTCCATGATGTTGTTGACGGACTCCTGTACCAAATGTTTCGATACTGTCAGCTGCCTTGTCTTTCCGCTTTGGGCATCGTAACCCATCAAGCCGCGATTGTCGGTACCCACCCAGTAGTAGCCCCTCGAGTCCTCATACACGACTGTCGTGCAGGTATAGTTGAAGGAGGTTCGTTCGGCTTTCCACTGCACTTTCTGCTGCTGGGTATTCCACATTTCCTTATTTTGATGGATGCGCCACAAACCTCTGTCGAAGGTAGCCACCCACACCTCACCATGGCGGTCAGCATGCAGATGGTGCGCAAATGTGCGAGCCAGTTCAGGAATCTGGTCGAACGAACCCTTCTGCTCGTCGAAGATGAACACACCTTGCGACGAACCCACAAAGATGGTGCCATTCTGCTGGCACATGGTGATGCCGCCCAACGTGAAACCGATGTCCTGTCCGTTTGTCTTCGTGTAGTGGTGCTTCAACCGACGGCTCTTTGTGTCCACCACATAGATGCCATTGTTGAGGGTCAGCACCCACAAGTCGTCACCCACCATCATCAAGCTCTCCACATTAAAGGGGACAGTCTCCCCACCCCAGTTCACATCAGCCTCTTTCAACCTCAGCCAATTCTCAACACGGCTCAGTTCATACAGTCCACCATCTTCGGTTCCAACCCACAACTGACCCTGCGAGTCCTCACACATCTCGCGCACCACGTCCACCTCCAGACTCTGGCTCTCAGGCATGTAAGTGGTGAAGTTCTTTGGTGAGATGCTGACGCGATTGATGCCGCCAAAGTATGAACCAACCCACACACCACGCTCCATATCTACAAACAGCGAGTGGACGGCATTGCCTGACAACGAATTGGGTGAATTGGAAATCTGCCTAAGGCTGGTCAAGCGCCCATCGTCAGTATGATAAATCACAACACCATGCTCCGTACCAATCCAAAGCGACTCCCCATCAGGGGTGATGGACGTATGAGCCAAGATGGGGGCACCTTTATCGTCGTGCGACAAGAGCAACTCAGACGTGTTGGTCTTCGGACTGAACCGGTAAACACCATCATCGGCTGTAACCAGAGCCAACGAACCGTTCCCCATCTCCGTGATGCTCACTATCCTGGCGAACGTATTCTGCCCCTTTGGCACACCCTTATAAGTATGAATGCTTTTCTTCTGTGGGTCATAACTGTAAAGCCGACCCTGGTGGTCGCCCATCCACAATTTGTTGTCACGAGCCACAGTCAGACAACACGGTATCACACGCTCGTCACCCACTCTCGTTGCCTTCTTCTTCTCAACATCCACCAAATACACGTGGTTGCCCACCAATGCATAAAGCCGTCCCTTATAGTCAAAACGAAGCTGCGATATCGTTGGATTTTTAGGCAATCCTTCTACGGGGAACGGATCCAGTCTCTCCATCGTGATGCTGTACAGATAGATGCCACGTCTCGTACCCACAAAGATGGAGTTGTCTGGTGAAACTTGAAGGTCGGTGACGCGACAGAAGTAACCACCCATTCCGTCTGGATCTGGAATGGGATATTTGTGAGCATTGCGACCATCGAACACAATCACGCCACTCGACGTGCCAATCCACATGAATCCGTTCACCTGGGCAAAACACACCTTGCTGCGTACCCTCAGGTTGTCTGTCTTTCCGAAAGTTTTGATGTTGTACTCTTTAAACTCTTTCTGTGCCGTTGCCATAACAGTACAGAAAGCCATTAAAAACAAAAAAAGAGTCTTCTTCATAAAATTATCAGTATATGAGTGATAAGTCAACCCCTTCCTGTCATCGTACCATCCTTTTTGCAAATCTACTTAAAAAATATTAAATAATGCCTTACATTTTACAAAAAATGAATATTTTTCTTCATTTTTTCTTTTTTTCGGAGATTTTATCAACAATATATGTATTTACGGAAAAAGAATTAGCACATATTTTAACGTGAGTTCGACGAAAATACTCTAGAATAGAGTAAGTTGTCTATCATAAGAACAGTCAACCGTCTGCACCCTAATGGTAGGTTTCTTCGGGAAGAAACAATATGCAGCCAAAGCAGCCAGCAGGTTTACCATGAAATTATCAAAACACCTGTGCCTCGAATGCTCTATCTGGGCAATATTCTTGAGTTCGTCGTTCACTGTCTCAATGATGGCCCTTTTCCTTAGCAGAAGCTTATCGGATACAGACATCATAGCTCCTTTCATGTTGCTTTTGAGTTTCGTGATGAGCTGTATGCCATCAACGAAGAGACGCTGGAAGAGTTCCTTGCCTATATATCCTTTGTCTCCAACGAGTTTTCCATATATAAACTCGACAAAAGCCTTATATTCGAGTGGCTTGCGATCACCGACACTAATTACCTAATAATAAGGCATTTATTTTGCAATTATTTTCGTCGAACTCACGTTAAATTAGAATATGTTGTCCACCTTAATGACCAGCACACGAAGGTTCTGACTTTCTGTGTTGGTCTTTACTTTTGCCACATGCCAGTCGCATGGGAACATGATGTTGAACGTGCCGGGAATGGAGGTGAACTGCTGGAGACGGTCGTACTCAAACGTGTATTCCAGTCGGTCGGGCTTGTAGTCAGCGCGAGGTCGGGAAGTCTCATGGTCAAGGCGGCAAAAGCCTTCTGTTCCTCTCACCACATACATGAAATCAATCTTCTGGTAATGACTCTCTGAGCCTTTTCCTGCACGGAGGTCATCCTGGGAGCACCAGTTGTCGCCGTCCTCCACGCTCACCGTCAGCGTAGTGCCGGGAATGGGTGTGCGTCCTGCCGGAATGGCCAACAAATCCGTCTCTTGCAGCCACTTGAAGAGTGCCTTCCACTGTTCGGGGTTCTTCTGATACTGAAGGTAGAACTCCACAAGATTCACCGTCGGGGCAGGGGAGGCCTTCGTGAAACCATTGCGCCATTCGCCCTTCTTCGCCCACTTCTCGGCAAGTCGGGTCACGGCCTTTGAATACGAATTTGTGTACGTCTGTGCCACGATGCCCACAACGGGAGCAGCCGCCAAGAGCAAGGATATGATTGTTTTCTTCATGATGATGGGGTGTTATGAGTGCTTCGGAGGTAGGTTCTAATTCAGGTACAAAGGTACGAATTTTTTTTGAGATAATCAAACAATTACATAATTAAATTATCAAAAATTGAATGGTCGTTTTTAGAACCAATTTTTATGGTCCTTATCTGCTTTCTTCACCACATTTTGAAACAGTTTGGAGGGCAATATTTCCCCTCATCATTTAGGTTTCGCCCACAAAGTTAGTGAAAAAAATCGATTTAGTGAATAAAAATGAGGATAATTTTTCATTCTTGAACGTGAGAATTTTATCCAAATCGAGCGAAGTGCAAAATAAAGCGAATTTTTTTTCTGTTGAAAATCAGACATTTCGGTATGCGTTTGTCTTAGCCTGAAATACGTTGACTCCTCTGAGAGCTCTTAAAAGTTAAAAAGAGTTATGAGGAAAGGTCAACATTTTGCACGTGCCTTCAAGCGTGCCGTAGCAGTTGAATATCTGCAAAGTGGTGAGGAACGTAAGG
>JAEEGS010000054.1 GCA_016280445.1 Bacteroidaceae bacterium | reverse complement strand
GTTATTCCAGCATGCGGTACCTTCTTCGTATTCTCCGACTACATGAAGCCAGCAGTTCGTATGGCTGCCCTCATGGAACTCCCAGTGAAGTTCATCTGGACACACGATGCCTTCCGTGTAGGCGAAGACGGTCCTACTCACGAGCCAGTTGAGCAGGAGGCACAGATTCGTCTCATGGAGAAACTGAAGAACCACTCTGGCAAGCCATCAGTGCTCGTTCTTCGTCCTGCCGACGCTCAGGAGACCACTGCAGCATGGGCACTCGCTATGGAGAACATGGCTACCCCATCAGCACTCATCCTCTCTCGTCAGAACATCAACAACCTCCCAGCAGGCAACGACTACAGCCAGGCAGCAAAGGGTGGTTACATCGTAGCAGGCTCTGATGAAAACCCAGACGTGATTCTCGTGGCTACAGGTTCTGAAGTATCCACGCTCGTGGCAGGCGCAGAACTTCTCCGCAAGGATGGCAAGAAGGTTCGCATCGTCAGCGTTCCATCCGAGGGTCTCTTCCGTCAGCAGTCCAAGGAGTACCAGCAGAGCGTTCTTCCACAAGGTGTGAAGAAGTTCGGTCTCACCGCAGGTCTTCCAGTAAACCTCCTCGGCCTTGTTCCTGAGGCAGAAGGTTCCATCTGGGGTCTCGAGTCCTTCGGTTTCTCTGCTCCTTACAAGGTGCTCGACGAGAAACTCGGCTACACCGCAGAAAACGTTTATGCACAGGTGAACAAACTGTTCTAATTATATGAATAAGATTGGTATTGCTTCCGACCATGCGGCATTTCCGTTAAAGCAATTCGTCAAGAAATATCTCGAGGAGAAGGGCTACGAGTATAAAGACTATGGCACCTACACCGAGGAGAGTTGCAACTACGCCACCTATGGCCACGCACTCGCTGAAGGCATCGAGAAAGGCGAAGTCTATCCAGGCATTGCCATGTGCGGTTCTGGCGAAGGTATCTCCATGACGCTCAACAAGCACCAGGGCATCCGCGCTGGACTTGTTTGGCAACCAGAGATTGCCCACCTCATCCGTGAGCACAACAATGCCAACGTAATTGTCTTCCCTGGTCGTTTCATCTCCGAAGAGGTTTGCCGTCAATGCCTCGACGAATTCTTCAACACAGAGTTTGCTGGAGGTCGTCACCAACAACGCATTGAGGACATCCCTTGCAAGTAAGACAACAATACATAAAAAAAGTGCGCCTGACATACATTTGCCAGGCGCACTTTTTTATGTTGGCTCAATTTCCCTTGACCATCTGGCCAAAATCATAATACCACCAATAAGTGTTGCCAAACTGTCGTCGTGTTTGGTTGATACGTTCTGTGTCGTCCTTCAGACTTGATTTGAGTTCGTTGTAATCGCGGAAACGGTCAATCATGTCGTAATCAGAAAAAGTCGTCAACGTATCAGCACCCACCACCACCTTACCGTCCAACGCATACTTTCGCTGCCCTACCAGCAGCAGCGCTTCACGATACGCACGTGGCAAACCGTCATACACATTCTCGATGCTGTCAGACAGATTGTAATAGCGCGGCAGTTCCTGCTTGAACAGGCTCAGTTTCCTGTCGAGCAAGAGACTGCACAGATAGTAATCCACCGTATGCTCATTCCAGATGGAGTCGCCAAGCACCAGTTGGTAATAGCGTTCCGTCGAATGAACAGAAGGGTCGCTATAGGCACCCAGATGACGGCAGATGCGCTGAGGGCTGAAACGATAAACAGAAAGCGTGTCCGTCACATCCAGCAGACCCTTCGAACCGTAATACTGCGGATAGTCAAACAGCCGTTCAGCCAGCAAATCCTGTTCCGACAGCGCATACATACGCAACTGCGTGAGTCTCACACTCGTGCTCAAAGAGCGTTCACCCACCTTCGTGGCCTCCTCATATTTTCCCTCCAGCAAGAGGCGTTCCGTCTTCAGTTCATAGTGATACACATCCGACGTTTGCGGAACGGCACCCACACCCAAAACGAACAGGAACAAAATGATGAAGTTCGGGTAAATCTGCGACTTGACGTTATACATTTCACTTTCCGTCTCCCAACTGAACGCTCTAATCAGGAGAACCGCCACCACATAGGCCACCAAAGCCAGCGGAGCCAGCCACACCCATACACCAAACGAGAAAACATCAAGGGTTTCCCTGTCCACAGCAGACAGAATGGCCAACATGAGCGACGAAGGGAAATACGATATCGCATGCCAACGGGCAGGAAGCCTCGAGAGCAGAGCGACAACCCATTGCACCGTCTGCAGGATAAGCGAGATGATGATGGCACCACCCGTGATGCTGTACGTCGTGACACCCTTTGAAAACACATACTGCGCTTCCGCCAAGATGTCACCCTGCAGGAAGTAGAGATAGCAGAAAGAGAAGAGCATGAACAGAATCCCGCAGGAATAACGAATGATTCCTGCGGTCTCCTGTCCTTGTGTATGATACTTATTCACAATCTAAAATGACTATATTAACTTATTCAGCGTTTTTGCGGAGAACGACAGCAGAACGTGCCGGCACATAAAGTTTCAGCCAGCCCTTGCCATCCTTCTCGTAGATGGGGTCATAATTCGTGAAGTGGCGCACCGAGTCGTCAGCCAGTTCATTGCCGCCATAGAGTTTGCTGTCAGTGTTGAGCACCACATCATAACTGCCCTGCGGAACAATGAAACCATAATCAGTGTAAGACCTGTCGGGCGAGAAGTTGAACACAAACAGCAAGTCGCCACGCGAGAAAGCCAGAATCTGGTCACCATCATTGTGCCATACTTCCACAACAGGCGTCTTCTGGAAATTCTTCACCGTCTTGATGACCTTCAGCATCGCCTCGTCGAAGTCGCCCAGATAGTGATAGCACAACTCCTGATTATCCACGAGGTTCCACTGACGACGTGCATACTTATAGCCCCATCCGTTACCCTCACGTGGGAAGTCAATCCACTCTGGATGTCCGAACTCGTTGCCCATGAAGTTGAGATAACCGCCATTCATGGTCGAAGCCGTCAAGAGACGAATCATCTTGTGGAGCGCAATGCCGCGATTAGCCATAAAGTTCTCGTCACCCTTCTTGAAGTGCCAATACATATCAGCGTCGATGAGACGGAACACGATGGTCTTGTCGCCCACCAAAGCCTGGTCGTGACTCTCCGCATACGAGATAGTCTTCTCATCCGCACGGCGGTTCGTTGTCTCCCAGAACATCGACGAAGGCTTCCAGTCCTCATCCCTCAGTTCCTTGATAGTCTTAATCCAATAGTCAGGAATGTTCATCGCCATGCGGTAGTCAAACCCGTAGCCGCCATCCTTGAAGGGAGCAGCCAAACCAGGCATGCCCGACACCTCCTCGGCAATGGTGATAGCCTTCGGATTCACCTCATGAATCAGCAGATTCGCCAACGTGAGGTAAGCAATCGCCTCGTCATCCTCATGACCGTTGTAGTAGTCGCCATAACCGCCAAAAGCCTCACCAAGACCATGACTGTAATACAGCATCGAAGTCACGCCGTCAAAACGGAAACCGTCAAACTTGAACTCCTCCAGCCAGTATTTGCAGTTCGAGAGCAGGTAGTGAATCACCTCGTTCTTCCCGTAGTCGAAACACAGCGAATCCCATGCCGGATGCTCACGTCGGCCACCCTGCATGAAGTATTGGCAACCATCGCCGGCAAAATTGCCCAGACCCTCAATCTCGTTCTTCACCGCATGCGAGTGAACAATGTCCATGATGACCGCAATACCCATCTCGTGCGCCTTGTCAATGAGTTCCTTCAGTTCCTCAGGAGTGCCGAAGCGGCTCGAAGGAGCAAAGAAATTGCTCACGTGGTAGCCAAACGAACCATAATAAGGATGCTCGGCAATCGCCATCACCTGAATGGCATTATAGCCATCCTTCTTGATGCGTGGCAAAATATTATCCTTAAACTCCGTGTAGGTGCCCACCTTCTCCGCATCCTGCGCCATACCGATGTGGCACTCATAAATCAGCAGCGGATTCGTGTCGGGCTTGAAATTCTTCTTCTTGAACTCATAAGGTGTCTCCGGAGCCCACACCTGAGCAGAGAAAATCTTCGTCACGTCATCCTGCACCACACGCGTGGCATACGAAGGGATGCGCTCCCCCTCTCCGCCGTTCCACTTGACCTTCAGTTTGAACAAGTCGCCATGATGCAACTGCGACGTCTTCAGTTTGATTTCCCAGTTACCATTGTCGATGCGCTTCATCTTGTAGGCATCCTGTTCCTGCCAGTCGTTGAAGTCACCCACCAGATAGATGTCAGTCGCATTCGGAGCCCACTCGCGCAACACCCATCCACGAGCCACCTTGTGAAGGCCGAAATAAAGGTATCCGCTGGCAAAATCGGAAAGCGTCTGCTTACCGCCATTCGTCAGTTCATTCAGTTTCCACACCGCATGGTCATGACGGCCACAGATGGCACCCTCGAAAGGTTCGAGCCAAGGGTCGTTCTTCACCAGTCCTATATGCTTCACTTTGGGAGCCGCCTCCTTCTTCGCCGGAGCAGCCTTCTTAGTCTTTGCTGTTGCCATAATAAATTATCAATTTTCAATTATCAATGATCACCTTCCTAAGCCTTCACCTTAAAAATAATCTTCTTATACTCAGGAACAGGCGAGATGCAAGGAGCATGCCCATCCTGTGGGAAGAAGATGACAAACTCACCCGGATGCACCGTGATGTACTGCTCAGGCTTGTCAGGATAGAACGTGATATCCTTTGCAGCATCATACTTAGCCTCCGACAAATACTGGCGAGGCATGTATCCCATCACCTCCGGGCATGAAAGTGGAATCTGGATGTCAATCATGGCATCGTGCGTTTCCATCTTGGCCTCATCCACAGACTTTCCCTTCGTCACGTTGTGATTGACAAAAAGTTTGTTGCCGTCGATGTTCACCCTGCCTGGCTCCTGCGCCATCAAGTCCGTGTTCTGAAGATACTCAGCCACCTTGGGAAACAAGGGGTTCAGATTGGCATACTTGCCAAAGTTTTCAAGCGTGTCTAAAATCATACAATCGGTTATTTAAGGTTTATAATTAGTTTTATTATCTCTTCACAACTTTCAATTATCAATTGTCAACTCCCTCAACATCCGCTCATGCAACACACCATTCGTAGCCAGCACTTGCCTACCGCTCGGCCACAATTCATCCCCACCGCTGTAGTCCGTCACCCGTCCGCCAGCCTCCATCAAGATGCAGGCACCAGCCGCCACATCCCAAGGCTGAATGAACGACTCCAGATACACATCAATCTTTCCAGCCGCCACATAACAGAGTTCCGCCTCCGCGCTGCCATTGCTTCTGATGCTGGCACAATGACCATACAGCCGTCCCGTCAAGTTCAGGCAGAACTCCCTCCAACCATCCGCATTATAGGGATAACCAATCATCACCAGCGCCTGATCCAAATCCGTCAAGGCAGACACATGAATGCGCTTCCCGTTCAGGTAGGCACCCCCACCCCTCACCGCGCTGTAGAGTTCCTTCCGCGTCACCTCATACACCACACCCAGCAAGAGCGTCTCCTTATTTCTCAGTGCGATGCACACACAATATGGCGCCAAATCGTGGATGAAGTTCGTCGTGCCGTCCAGCGGGTCAACCACCCACAGCAGTTCAGCATCTCCACCCCTCTGCTCCACCGTCTTCTCCTCAGTGATGAAACCCGCTTCAGGCAGAATCTCCTTCAGTCGCGAAACCACCATCTGCTCACATCGCCTGTCCACATCGCTCACATAATCGTGGCTCTGCTTCGCCTCCACCCTGCTCCAGTCAAACCCCTCGCGCTGCTCAGCAATGAACTCGCCAGCCTCCACAGCCAACGCCTTCACCTCCTCCAATATGTCCTCCCAAGGCCTCATCAATTATCAACTTTCAATTATCTATTGTCAATTGTCAATGATCAAATCCATCACTCTCCCATCAACTTACCGCGGTTGTAAATGCCCTTGCGAAGCACGTTACCGTTACGATCCTTCTCCACAAACGAGCCATCCCGCAGGTCGTTGAAGAACGAGCCCTCAAAGCGCACACCGTCAGGAGTCTCCTCCACACCCTTTCCGTTCTTCATGCCATCCTTGAAGTGGCCTCTGAATCTCGTGCCGTCAGCCAGGCGCAACACACCCTCACCATTCATCTCGCCAGCAGCCCACTGACCATCATACGTGTCACCCTTTGCCGTAGTGAACTTGCCCGTACCATGCTCGCGGTCTTCCACCCAATAGCCCTCATACTTCGAACCATCAGGCCAATAAAACGTACCGAAGCCGTCCATGTAGCCATTCTTGAAATGACCCACATAGCGGCGCTTGTCAACATACGTGAACATACCCTGACCCGTGCGTTCGCCATTCTGGTATTCGCCATCATACACGTCGCCGTTCTTGAACTTGTAGATGCCCCTTCCGTGCATCAGGTCATCCTTCCAGCCGCCCGTGTACACATCGCCGTTGGCATACGTGTACTTGCCGTTTCCGTTGCGCATGTCATTATCCATCATGCCATCATAGCGCGAACCGTCACGCCAGTCAAATATACCACGACCCGACTTCTTGTCGTTCTTCCATTCGCCATCGTAGAAGATGCCGTTAGCCCACGTGTAGCGGCCCTTACCCTGTCTCATGTCCTGAAACCAGTCGCCCACATACTTGTCACCATTGTAGTAGTACATGGTGCCCAGCCCCTCCTGATAATCCTTGTTCCAGAGGCCATCATACTTATTGTTGTTAGCAAAGTAAAAGACACCATGTCCATGCTGATGGTCCAGATGCCAAGTGCCCTCATACTTCTCACCGTCCGTGAAGATATACACACCCTCACCCTGTCGCTTGCCCTTCACATACTCACCCTCATACGTGTCACCATTCTGGAATGTCGTCTTTCCCTTCCCGTTCGGCTTTCCGCCCTCCAGTTCGCCATAATACGTCGCCTTATCCTTCGTGAAAACATAATTGCCAATCGTCACCTTCTGGGCACTCACAGACGCACTAAACAACATCATCGCGCCCACCAACATATATCTTGAAATCTTCATATATATAAAAGTTCTTTTATAGTCATTAAAAAATTTATTTGACAAAGATACCAACTTTTTTTCAAACCTCCACCATCAGTTAAGTTTTATTATGAAATTTGTGCCATTTTTCGCACGAAACACTCTCCACATACCCCCTTGGGGGTGATAAAACGGAACACTGTTGAAACCTCGCCATGTTGTAATTTGGTTTTGAAAGTTAAACAATCGATAGCCTTAAAAAAGACGCTGCAAAGTTACTACCATATAGAAGGCACGTCAAGCGAATTGCAAAATAAAATCCAAACTTTTTTCACCACGAAAAACGGCCGCCACCTACTATGCCTTACCACCTTGCGTTCGTGCGTCTTATTAACTGTAAGCGACAAGCCTTATTAGGTGGAAGTCGCACAGTCGAGTGTGTGGAAGTCAGCAAGCAGATTGTAGGCTAGTTTATGAATTTATGAATTCATGAATTTTGTGCGCTCAAGCACGATGTTATATTATATATTATATATATACTCTTCTTACTACCCCCTATTAATAATCCCCCAAACCAACATGAAAATTCATGAATTCATAAATTCATAAGTTCACGTTGTAATTTTGACTCAAATAATGGCAGTTTTATTTTGTATAGTGCTCACTTAATCGTAACATCGTATATACTGGTTGGTAAGGACGGCGGAACTGGAGCGATCTACAATAGTAGAATTTATTCTTGTCGTATAGACATAAAAAAGCCCCCGTTAAGGACGAGGGCAGAAACCTGAATGTTTTCACAACGGAATAATCCTTATTGTGATTTGCTTCAAATTAGTGAGGCAAATTTATGATGTTTTTGGATTTTGTGCAAATTTTTTATGACAAAATCTTTGATTTTTTCGTAATTTTGGCGGCAAATAACTTCAAACCAGAAAAATCTGAACCTATATGAAAAAGATATTAGGCCTTGATTTAGGCACCAACAGCATTGGCTGGGCGGTAGTGAACGCCAACGAAGAAACCCGAGAAAACGGAACCAAATACCTAAAACCAACTGGTATCAGTGCAGCTGGTAGTAGAATCATTCCCATGTCACAAGACATTTTAGGGAAATTCGATGCGGGTAACTCTATATCCCAAACAGCAGAAAGAACGAGACTCCGCATGATGCGGCGGCTTCGTGAGCGTAACTTATTGCGTCGAGAACGCCTGTTGCGAACATTGAAAACAATGGGATTCCTTCCTGAACATTTTGCACAACAGATCAATCTGTATGGTAAATTTATAGATGACAGTGAACCCAAATTGGCATGGAAGAGAAAAGAGGATGGCTCTTACGAATTTATTTTTCAGGATTCTTTCAGGGACATGCTGGCAGATTTTGCGATGAATCAGCCACAACTGGTGAGTGATGACAAGAAAGTTCCTTATGATTGGACTATCTATTTCCTTCGAAAGAAGGCTCTAACAGAAAGAATCACGAAAGAAGAACTTGCCTGGATATTGTTGCAATTCAACCAAAAACGTGGCTATTATCAATTACGAGGCGAGGAAGAAGAAGAAAAAGAGAACGAATCCGTTGAGATAATTAGCGCAAAAATACTGTCTGTTGAGAAGAAAGAGAAGGATAAGAAATATGAAAAGTATTGGTATGAGATGAGTCTTGACAATGGAATGACATATCGTGCATCCTTCTATAATGATGTTTCTAACTGGCAAGGAGACACCAGAGACTTTGTCTTGAAAACAACAATACTGAAGGATGGAAGTGCTAAAAACGAACTTTCATTCTTGCCATCCACAGACGAGATTGAAAGAATGGATGCTCAGCGAAAAGCTAAGATGTATGCCAAGATAAAGTTGCGTACAGAGAAAGATATAGAAAATAGTAACACAACTGTTGGTTGCTACATTTATGACAAACTCTTACAAAAACCCGATCAGAAGATTATTGGCAAACTGGTGCGTACCATTGAGAGGAAGTTCTATAAAGATGAACTCATTCTGATTCTTAACACACAACAAGAATATATTCCAGAATTAAGAGATACTGAACTATATCAAAGATGCATAGAAGAGTTATACCCTAGCAACGAAGCGCATCGAAACAACATTGCTAAACCAGACTTCGTGACCCTTTTTGTTAACGACATTCTGTTTTACCAACGCCCCCTCAAAAGCAAAAAGTCACTCATTGACAATTGCCCATACGAATATCATTCTGACAAAGATGGGAATACATACCCAATTAAATGTATCGCAAAATCAAATCCCCTTTTCCAAGAATTCAGGCTTTGGCAGTTTGTTCAGAACTTACGCATATATCAGCGTGAACGAATTGTTAATAATGGGCAACTTGATTTATTCAGCAATGCACCCAAAGGCAAATTGCAAACCGATGTTGATGTAACAACAGAACTGCTTAAAAACGAAGATGATTATGTAAAACTTTTCGAGTGGCTTAATGATAGAAATTCCATTAAGCAGGACACACTACTCAATTCCTATTTCAAGATAAAAAAGGAAAAAGGAAAGGACAAATACCCCTTCCGATGGAATTATGTAGAAGACAAAGAATATCCATGCAATGAAACAAGAGCTGCATTGCTGTCTGGATTAGGAAAATGCAATATCAGCACCGATTTTCTCACTCATGAAAAAGAGATGGCTTTATGGCACATCCTCTACTCTGTTGAAGACAAAACTGAAATCGGCAAAGCGCTAAAGACCTTCGCCAGCAAAAACAGTCTTGAAGACAGTGTTGCATCAATCTTCAGCAAGTTAAAACCATTCAAGAAGGAGTATGGTTCCTATTCAGAGAAAGCTATTAAGAAACTTCTCCCATTGATGCGAATGGGTAACTATTGGAAAGCAGAAGCCATTGATAATAAAACACTGGACAGGATTGAGAAAATCATCACAGGCGAATATGATGACAGCATCAAAACTCGTGTTCGAGAAAAGGCCATCAATCTCACAGATGTCAGCCATTTTCGAGGACTCCCCGTATGGCTCGCTTGTTATATTGTATATGATAGACATTCAGAATCTAAAGAAATAGAAAAATGGGAGAGTCCTGCTGACATTGATCACTATCTAAGAGGATTCAAACAACATTCACTTCGTAATCCAATTGTCGAGCAAATCATTACTGAAACCTTACGAACTGTCCGAGATATATGGAAACAAGAAGGAAGCATTGACGAAATACACGTCGAGCTCGGGCGTGAAATGAAACTGCCTGCGGATAAACGTAAAAAACAGACAGAACGGATTCTTCAAAACGAAAACACAAATCTTCGGATTAAAGCCATGCTTCTTGAATTCATGAATTCAGATGTGGAAAATGTACGCCCATTCTCTCCAAGTCAACAGGAAATACTGCGTATTTACGAAGAGAATGCATTGGACAATCTTACAAAAGAAGATTCTGAATATGAATTTGTAACAAGAATGTCCAAAACGGCTCAACCTACAAAATCTGACATTATCCGTTACAAATGTTGGTTAGAACAGAAATATCGTTCTCCCTATACAGGGGAGATGATACCTCTTTCCAAACTTTTCACACCTGCATACGAGATTGAGCACATCATCCCTCAATCACGCTATTTCGATGATTCTTTCAGTAACAAGGTGATATGCGAATCCGAAGTCAACAAATTGAAAGACCGTCAACTGGGTTATGAGTTCATCAAGAATTGTGCAGGACAAATCGTACAGCTCAGCCAGGGAGGAACGGTTAAAATTCAATCTATTGATGCTTATGAGAAATTTGTAAAAGACCACTACACCACCAACGGTATCAAAATGAAGAAACTCCTAATGGAGGATATACCTGATGACTTCATCGAGCGACAGATGAATGATAGTCGCTATATTAGCAAGTTTATCAAGGGAGTACTTTCCAACATTGTTCGGGAAAAAATGGAAAATGGAGAGTATGAGCAAGAAACTGTATCAAAGAATCTTATTTCTTGCAATGGTTCTATTACAACCTACTTGAAAAGAGACTGGGGAATGGAAAATGTTTGGAACAGCATCATACTTCCACGTTTCTTGCGCCTTAATCAATTGACAGGAAGAGATTGTTTCATTCGGCTTAATAATGAAGGGCACTTAGTCCCAAGAGTTCCTTTTGAACTACAAAAAGGTTTCAACAAAAAACGCATTGACCACCGTCATCATGCGATGGATGCGATTGTTATTGCATGTACGACAAGAGACCATGTGAATCTTCTTAACAATGAAGCAGCCCATTCTAAACATAATACAAACCGCTATCAGTTACAGCGTAAATTGCGCCGTTTCGAGAAGATAATAATTAAAGGAGAAGAGCGGGAAATTGCGAGAGAATTCTTAAAGCCTTGGGATACGTTCACTATCGAAGCCAAACAGGTTCTCGAAAACATCATCGTCAGTTTCAAGCAGAACCTCCGAGTCATCAATAAGACTACAAACTCCTATCAGCATTTTAACGAAAACGGCAAAAAAGAATTTACCAAACAAGAAAAAGGTTGCAGTTGGGCCATTCGTAAATCAATGCATAAGGATACCGTTTTTGGCGAAGTCAATTTGCGCTTGAAAAAGACCGTTTCTATCAACGAAGCACTCAAAACACCTAATTACATAGTCAATAAGGATTTCAAAGGAAAAGTAAAAGAGCTCCTTAAGCAAGGGTATGATGCCAAGTATATAAAGAAATATGTAGAAGAAAATAAGGATGTATGGTCTGACATTGACCTCAAGAAAATTGAGGTATACTATTTTAGCAAAGACGAGAAGAAGAGAAACGGAGAACCAAAGGAACGCTATTTTGCAACACGTAAATCACTTGACACATCGTTTGACCAAAAGAAAATCAAAGAAAGCGTTACTGATACCGGCATTCAAAAGATTCTCTTAGAACATTTAGCAGCCAAAGGCAACAATCCTGACCAAGCGTTCTCACCTGACGGCATCGAGGAGATGAATCGGAACATCATAGAACTGAATAGTGGAAAATTCCATCAGCCAATTTTGAAAGTCCGTGTCTATGAGAAAGCCGATAAATTCGCGATTGGGCAGACTGGGAATAAAACGAAGAAGTTTGCGGAAGCAGCAAAGGGAACAAATTTGTTCTTTGCTATTTGGGGAACGGAGAAAGAGAATATGGAAACAGGCCAAACAAAGGTCGTCCGTTCATATTTAACAATTCCTCTTAATGTTATGGTTGACTGTCAAAAAGAATATGGTTCAACATGGAAGAACAAATTAGAAGCGTATTTGAAAGGCAAAGAGCTTATTGCCCATGAAAGTAAATTGCTATTTATTCTATCACCAAACGATTTGGTTTATCTACCAAAGAAAGAGGGGAATGATGATAGCATAGTTGATAAAAATAGAATATACAAATTCATTGACCCCAATGACGACAAAGGAGGGTTTGTCCCTTATGCTGTCGCAAAAACTATTTTTTCCGTCAAATTCACAGATCAAAAAAAAGCGGGTCTATCCTATCCTATTCAAGATGAATTTGGAGTTGGAAGCCAAAGTTCAAAAAGTCCACGTGCCCTCACAGGCGAAATGATAAAAGAAACTTGTATCCCCATCCAAGTAGACAGATTAGGTAACATCATAGAATTTAACGGAATGAAAATGTAGAATTTATGATTAAGAAGACCCTCTATTTCGGAAATCCCATCTACCTCAGTCTCCGCAATTCACAGCTGGTTCTGAAGACTCCAGATGCGGATAAATTGGAAGAGTCGTTCAAACGGGAAGCAGAACGGACGATTCCAATTGAGGACATCGGCGTGGTGGTGCTCGACAACAGACGCATTACCATCACTACGGGAGCGATGGAGGCATTGCTTGGCAATAACTGTGCTATCATCACATGCGACAGCACAAGCTTGCCCGTTGGTCTGATGCTACCGCTCTGCGGAAACACCACACAAAGTGAGCGGTTCCGCAACCAGATTGATGCGTCGTTGCCACTTAAGAAACAACTTTGGCAACAAACCGTCCGACAAAAGATTTTGAATCAAGCTACAGTTCTGAACAGGAATACTGGGGCAGTCGTCAAAAATATGCAGGTGTGGGCAAACGAGGTGAAGAGTGGTGACCCTGACAATCTCGAAGCACGTGCTGCCACCTACTATTGGCGTAATCTCTTCCCCACTCTTCCCAATTTTGTTCGTGGAAGAGAAGGTGAGCCTCCTAACAATCTTCTCAATTATGGCTATGCCATCCTGCGGGCTTGTGTGGCTCGTGGTTTGGTGGGTAGTGGTTTGCTACCCACTTTGGGCATTCATCACCATAATCGTTACAATGCCTATTGTCTGGCAGATGACATCATGGAACCTTATCGTCCTTTTGTGGATGATTTGGTCATCAATATCATGACTATAGCGAACTGACACTGAGCATCAAAGCCGAACTACTCACGATTCCTTCACTCGACGTGATGCTGGATGGTAAACGAAGCCCGCTTATGATAGCTGTTGGTCAGACAACCGCCAGCCTCGCCAAATGCTTCAACGGAGAGTTGCGAAAAATCGCTTATCCTGAATTATAAAGAGAAGAATATGAGCAGTCTGTCACGCCTTACTGAATACCGAGTTATGTGGATATTAGTATTCTTCGACTTGCCCACAGAAACCAAGAAGGACAAGAAACGCTATACGGACTTTCGCAAGAAACTCCAAAGTGACGGATTCACCATGTTCCAGTTCTCCATCTATATCCGACATTGTGCCAGCAGCGAGAATGCAGAGGTACATTTAAAAAGAGTTAAATCTTTTCTTCCTGAGTTCGGAAAGGTCGGATTGCTAACCATAACTGACAAACAGTTCGGGAATATGCAACTTTTCTATGGACAGAAGCCAACGGAACCCAAAGCACCTGGCGTTCAGTTGGAATTATTCTGAAAATGAAAAATCCAGCCGTCAAGCTGGATTTTTTATGTCATACCCCTTTCTTTTTTCTTTTCTATTTTTCATCATAACCACCTAACAATCTTCCACTTATAAAGATTCAGGTGTATATGACTCTGCAAAGATACTAATTTGAAAGCAAATCACAACAACCAGATGTAAATCTAAAAACTTAAATAGGTGTATATGACTCTGCAAAGATACTAATTTGAAAGCAAATCACAACATGTAAGCATTCATGTGGATGCAAGCGGCGGTGTATATGACTCTGCAAAGATACTAATTTGAAAGCAAATCACAACGCAAAACACTGGGAACTTCTTAGACCCTTCGGTGTATATGTCTCTGCAAAGATACTAATTTGAAAGCAAATCACAACGGGAATGCCTGAGCAACTTCTGCCCAAAGAGGTGTATATGACTCTGCAAAGATACTAATTTGAAAGCAAATCACAACAAGACCAGTTGTTTCCATCGGACAACATACGGTGTATATGACTCTGCAAAGATACTAATTTGAAAGCAAATCACAACAAGACATGGCTCGCGAGTATATGCGCCTCAGGTGTATATGACTCTGCAAAGATACTAATTTGAAAGCAAATCACAACTGGTATGTTGGTGCGATCACATGAAATGGAGGTGTATATGACTCTGCAAAGATACCCGTCCTACGTTCGGACTATGCCATACCATTCCTTCCCCCTTCCTATCGTTCTTTCAAGCAGTTTCATACCTTTGAAATCACATTTTCGGCTGTATTTTTAGGTAAAAAATCACATTTTCGGAACATTTTCTCAATCACCCTACTCTTCAAACGTTGCTTATCACACAAGCAAAGCGCTTCCCCTTCAGGTGTATGAAAGAAGGAGGGAAATAATTTGGGTGGAATGGAAGAATGTCGTATCTTTGCAAAAAAGAAATCAAAGGGACAAAAACACCACTGAAATGAATCGAATGGATGAGAAATATGACCCGATGGGGAGAGCCATCGCTGACTATCTGAAGAATGGTGTGGCGGGGAGACTTCGTGTGTTCTCGCCGATGATGGAGGAGGATGAGATTCCTCTGGAGACGCTGTTTCGCGATTTTGAGGAGATGCCTGAGTTGGAGCGGAGGGCTCTTGACATGGCGAGAGGAAGGGTGCTGGATGTGGGTGCCGGTTCGGGGTGCCACGCGCTGGTGGTTCAGGAGAGGGGGCTGGATGTGACGGCCATTGACATCTCGCCGCTGGCTGTGCAGACGATGAGGAAACGGGGGGTGGAGAATGTGCTGGAACAGGATTTCTTTGCGCTGGAGGGAGAAAGGTTTGACACGGTGCTCATGCTGATGAATGGGCTTGGCATTGTGGGGACACTGGCGCGCATGAGGGAGTTTTTCTGCGTGCTCGACAGGATTTTGGCGCCTGGGGGACAGGTGCTGTGCGATTCTTCGGACATCATCTACCTGTTTGAGGAGGAGGATGGCAGCGTGGATTTGCCTGACTCGGCGTATTATGGGGAAATGAGTTTCCAGATGAAGTATAAGAACATTCTGGGCAAGCCGTTCCCGTGGCTGTATGTTGATGCGGACACGCTCGGACGGGTGGCGGAGGAGAACGGCTACGCTGTGGAGGTGGTGGTGAAGGGTGCGCATTATGATTATCTGGCGCGCATCACGAAAAAGGTGCCTGTTTGATGTGACTGGAAAAAAAACGGGCTCGAATCTGCTATTATTGGATTTTTTGTCGTAATTTTGCAATCTATTTACTGAAAGGCGCCGTGTGCGGTGCGGGTATTATATAATTGATAGAACTGTCTTATGATTTTTCGTGCATTGAGATTTTCTCTCTTTTTTCTTTTGGGTTCGATGATGTCGCTGAGCATGATGGCTCAGGACAGAGTGTGTTATCTGGTGCATAACAGCGGAAAGGTGCTGGGCATCGGTGCGGAGAACAGGGCTGTGATTCTGAGTCCTGACGATGCGTCGCTGACGAAGTTATGTCTGTCGAAGCAGACGGATGGCACGTATCTCATCAGTATCGACAAGAATGGCTCTACGCTGTATCTGAGTCTGGGAACGTCGAACAATTGGAGCACTTATTTTGTGACGAACTCGGAGGATCCCCGTGCTCACTACACGCTGGAGGAGTCGGGAAGTTACGTGAAACTGAAGAATATGCAGACGAACGGGTATCTGGGCACGGACGAGACGAATGCGGGTGCGTATGTGTATTCGGACAAGAACGGAACGGACAACAAGCACCGGTGGAAACTGAGCGACACGCCTGTGGTGGAAGAGGTGGTGGAGACGGTGTGCTATCCCGTGAGCGCTGATGCGAAGCGTCAGACGGTGGAGGGATGGGGTGTCAGTCTCTGCTGGTGGGCGAACATGTGCGGCAAGTGGAGCGACACGAAGATTGACCAGTTGATTGACTGGATGGTGAGTCCTGAAGGTCTGAACTGGAATATTTTCCGCTACAATATCGGTGGCGGTGACGACCCGCTCTGGACGAACTGCACGGAGCATCACATGGGAAACGGAAAGGGACTTCGTGCCGAGATGGAGGGTTTCCAGATGGAGCGTGGCGGCGAGTATCTGTGGGATCGTGATGCCGCGCAGCGCAAGATTATGCTGAAGATTCGCGAGAAGCGTCCTGATGCCATTTTCGAGGCTTTCTCGAACAGTTGCCCGTGGTGGATGACGGTGAGCGGTTGCTGTGCGGGTTCTGAGGGTGGCGGTTCTGACAATCTGAAAACTGATTATTATGAGGATTTCGCCCACTATCTGGTGGATGTGTGCAAGCACTACAAGGATGAGTATGGCATTGAGTTCAAGACGCTGGAGCCGTTCAACGAGTCGGTGACGGGGTTCTGGTACAGGTCGGGTGTGCAGGAAGGTTGCCATTTCGACTACAGCAGCCAGGCGAATTTTGTCAAGGTGCTGGCTCCTATTCTTGCCGAGAGTGGCTTGAACACGGTGATTAGTGCCAGCGACGAGACGAATGTGGGTTTGGCCTGCGAGGGCATCAGACAGTTCAAGTCGCAGAATGCGCTGGATCTCATCGCACAATGCAACACACACACCTACTCTGGCGACAACCGCAACCGCAGTCAGTATGGCTCGTTGGGCAGATCGAACGGCAAAATTGTCTGGATGAGCGAGACGGGTTCTGGCGGCAGCGGACTTGGCGGCAATCTCTCAATGGCACAACGTCTGATAGATGATGTGCGCTACATCGCTCCTTCTGCATGGGTGGATTGGCAATACATGGAAGAGAATAACGACCAGTGGTGCATGGTGCGCGGTAGTTTTGCCAACGCCACATTCAGCAAGGTGAAGAATTTCTATGTTCGCCAGCAGTTCACACGTTTCATCAAGCAGGGCTACAGCATCGTGGAGAGCCTGAACGACCATTCTCTGGCAGCGGTAAATCCTGAACGCGACACGTTGGTGCTTGTGATGCTGAACACTGACTCGAAGGTGATTCACAAGGTGTCGATGCCGATGATAGGGATAGACGGAACTATCAAGGCGTGGCGCACGAGCGAGAATGAGAACCTCAAATCGGTGACGGGCAACTGCACGGTGGTGGATGAGAACACCATCGAGGTGGTGCTTCCGGAGGCGAGCATCACGACGCTGGTCATCCCGATGGAGATGATGGTGGAGGAGACTCCCCTACTCTCTGAGGGTGACACTTACATGATTATTCCACAGAGCAATGTGAACAATGCGGTTGCCCTGACGAACAACGGCCTCACCATCCAACCTGCTGACCTCAACGACGAGGCGCAACTCTGGAATATCGTGAAGCGGTCGAACGGCTCATACTGGATTAAGAACAGCAACGGCAATTATGTGCAGTCGTCTTCCAGTTATGCGCTGAGTTGCTCCAATTCCACTTCCACCAGCGGAAGGAACTTCACCATCGACTTCATCGACGACATCCATTGCCGCATCTCTGTGACGGGCGATGCAGGGTTGCGGTCGTGGGACCTCGACAACCAGAGCCTCAATGCGGGCACTCGGGTGGGTGTGTGGCAATATGGCAATGCTGCCGATGCTGACCACCGCAACTGGTTCCTCATGCGTGTAGGTTCCACCCACGAAAAGGCGACGTCCATCGCTGAGGTGAAGCGTTCTGATGAGGAAATGCCAGAGGCGATTTATTCCCTCTCAGGCGTCAGGATGAAGTCGCTCCAGCGTGGCGTGAACATTGTGCGCCGAAACGGAAAGTTCATCAAGGTGGTCAAGTAAGCGAAGGGGGATTCTGTGCACCTTCTGGCTATTGCTGAATGCGGAGGGTGCTGACTTTCTCCAGACGTGCTTTGAGACGTGGCATGGAGTCTTTGCGGATGCGAAGTGTCATGGTGCAATCATTGTCGTAACCTTGCGACACAATGGCAGGGTTTTCATCCTTGACAATGCGCATCACATCGTTCATGTATGGAAATTCAAACAGGAAAGTAATGTCCTCATCTACAGTCTTTTCTATTATCTCTGCTGAAGCAATGGCTTCAGCGGCTGCAAGGCGATAGGCAACGATGAGTCCTGAGGTGCCAAGTTTCACGCCACCAAAGTAACGAACCACGATGATGAGGATGTCGGTGAGTTCGTTGGAGTTGATTTGTCCGAGAATGGGTTTGCCAGCGGTGCCAGAGGGTTCTCCGTTGTCGTTGGCACGAAAGTCCTTCCGTTCCGCTCCCAACATATAAGCATAGCAAACGTGGCGGGCATCATAGTATTTCTTCTGATACTCGGCCACGATTTGCTTCACTTCATCTACAGAACGTACCGGTATGGCAAAAGCGAGAAACTTGCTACGTTTCTCGCTATATGTGCCTTCGGATAATGCTTTTATCGTTCTGTAGGAATCCATTGTGAAAACTTCAGAAACTTATTTTTATGAAAGTTTGTGAATGACGAGTCCTGAACGCAATTTGGGTTCAAACCATGTTGCCTTGGGAGGCATGATGTTGCCCGAATCGGCAATGTCCATGATTTGCTGCATGGTGACAGGATAGAGGGCAAGGGCTGTCTTCATCTCGCCACTATCGACACGGCGTTTCAGTTCTCCAAGTCCACGAAGACCTCCCACGAAGTCGATGCGCTTGTCGCGACGCAAATCCTTGATGCCGAGAATGTCATCGAGAATCAGTTTGGAGGAGATGCTGACATCCAGCACACCGATGGGGTCGTTCTCATCGTAGGTGCCTGGCTTGGCTTTGAGCGAATACCACTCCCCTTCGAGATAGAGCGAGAACTCATGCAGTTCTTTGGCACGATATTCTGCCGCGCCCTTCTTCTCGACCGTGAAGTTCTTTTCGAGTGCCTGAATGAATTCAGCAGGCGTCAAACCGTTCAAGTCCTTGATGACACGGTTGTAGTCGAGGATGGTCAACTGGCTGGCTGGAAAACAAACGGCCATGAAGTAGTTGTATTCCTCGTCGCCACGATGGTTGGGATTCTGCTTCGCCTTCTCGGCTCCCACAAGAGCAGCGGCTGCGCTGCGATGGTGACCGTCGGCAATGTAGAGGCTAGGCATCTTGGCAAAACGCTCGGTGATGGTCTTGATGTCCTCGTCGTCGCTCACCACCCAAAGTTTGTGACCGAATCCGTCGATAGGAGCCACGAAGTCATACTCAGGTGTGGTCTTGGCATACTTGTCAATCAACTGAAGCAGCACCTCGTCGTCAGGATATGCGAAGAAGACAGGCTCGATGTTGGCATCGTTCACACGCACGTGCTTCATGCGGTCTTCCTCTTTGTCGGCACGGGTCAACTCATGCTTCTTGATGACACCCGTCTGGTAGTCGCCGCTGTAGGCTCCCACCACGATGCCATACTGCGTCTTCTCCTTGCCACCGTTGGCAGGCAAGCAAGACGTCTGGGCATAGATGTAATACTGCTCCTTCTCGTCCTGCACCAGCCATCCGTTCTGCTGGAACTTGGCAAACTGACGTGCTGCCTCCTCATATACACGGGGGTCATACTCGCTCGTGCCCGGCTCGAAGTTTATCTCTGGTTTGATGATATGATACAGTGATTTCTCGTTGTCACCAGCCTCCACACGTGCCTCTTCACTATCCAGCACATCATAGGGACGGCTCTCCACTTGCTCCACCAACTCCTTCGGTGGACGCACTCCCTTGAAAGGTTTTACAATAGCCATAAAGTTTATTTACAATTTGACAATTTACGATTTACAATTTCGAATGATGGTACAAAGTTAGGGCTTTCCATCGAGATAACCGAAAGAAAGCCCTTTTTTTTCATTTTTCTCCCACATTTTCAAAGGTTCCCCCTCCCCCTTTCCACCACATCCACTGCCGTAATTACGTTACACCCAGTACCGTAATTACGATACACGCACTATCGAAATTATGGCAGTGGAAGGATCTCATTATTCAACTTTCGGAAGTTACCGGTTCTTTGCGAGCAAAGCGCTACGCGATGGCGCTCAGGAGTTAAAGGAGTTATAGGAGTTAAAGCCTATACTCTGTCAACTGTGAAGAGGAGTTTTCACGCCAGCATTACATTCGGCTCTCTCATAAATAAGTTCCTTTTCTTTATTTACTTGGTTGCTCACCCATGGGAAAAGCGTTTCTTCATCCACCAAATCCACCTTTTTATCTATCAGTTTCTCTAAAGCCAAGTGCATAGCCGAAATCTTGAACAGACCTATTCTTTGAGAACGGTCGTATTGAACCAATATGTCCACATCACTGTCTGGTTTCTCCTCGCCTCGCGAATAAGAACCAAACAGCCATGCCTTCAAGACAGGTTGGGTCTTGAAGTACTCGGCTATCATTTTTGTCATTGTCAAGGTACTCATAGAACGTTTCTTTTCTTTTCAATTGCAAATATACAACTTACTTTTCACAAACAAAGAATTTTGACAAAAAAAATGAACAAAAAAGGAAGCGCGGACAAATGGGTTTGTCGGCGCTTCCTTGGGTATGTCTTGATGTGAGATTCTTACTTGTTCACCTGGAACTTGGTGATGCCGTCTTTGATGCCCCTTTTTCCACCTCAAAGGATGGAAAATGGGTGGAAAATGGGAATAAAAACAGATGATTATCAGGGAGAAAAGGATGGAAAGTCCTTTTCCACCTTGTATCCTTGTGGAGGTCGCAGAATAGCAGTACCTTTGCAACGACAAAACTAAACGACATGAAAAGAAAGACTATTGGAATCATTGTTGTAGTGCTGGTGCTGGCCTTGGCGGGCGGCATCGGATGGAACTTGCGGGACTTGCCACAGAAACGCTTGCTCAATGCTGCAGAAGATATTGTGTTTGCAGATGCGGACAGCGCGGAGCATTTGTTAGTTCAAGTCGATACAGCACAGCTGACAGAAAGTTCGCAGATGCTCTATGACCTCATGCGGGCTATGGTTCACGAAGAACAATGGTATGTGCGCCATGCTGACTCCGCATCTTGCCTCTCGTCGGATGCGGAGACATGGAATTTCAAGCGAGAAAAGGGCAAGCAAAAGAACGTCGACCCAGCATTTCCTGATGACAGCACCCTCCTGCGCGCGTACCATTATTATGAGCATGAGAGTTTTGGTGGTACAAGCGACGACAAAGATGACTTGCGGCGATTCGGTCGCATCTGCTTCGTGCTGACCCGTCACCAGGGTGAGAAGATTCATTCAACACGGAAAAATCAACTCTTCCATCTGGCCATCCATTGTGCTGAAACCACAGAAGACCACGCCCTTGCCTATCGTACCTACGACAAGTTTGCCAATCATCTGCCTTTATCCAACTCTGCCCAATCAGAACTGTACCAACGCCGTGCACTGGAACATTATCGCCTGTCGCCCGACCAACCACGCTGGCTGCTAACGATGCTTAACGACTACGGCTTCATGGTGCTCCTCTACCCACCCTTCGACCTGCACCACTTTGGCTCTCTGGAACGCATTACCACCATTGCGGCCAGACATGCACACAGCGCCTCATCACCTATTGTCTGTGATTCCATCTATCAGCGTCTGGATTCCCTTTGGGCACTTCCTCATGCCGACCTCTCACCGACATGTGCCTTGAGCATCACGAAATCTGTTTCCGTTATTGGAGACATCACCGTACCTGTTGGCATGTATGATGATGCCCTGCAGGAACAAAAAGAAGACACGACGAAACATCGGCAGCCGTCGTACGAAAGCGCGAAGGAATGGATAGAACAAGAGTTTGCTACCGAGTGCGACACCTATCTGGCATCGGGCTACGTACAGAAAACAGCAATGTTGCAACGACGACTGATGGCCACAGTCATCACCATCCTCGTGCTGACCATGCTTGTCCTTCTTCTCGCTTTTTGGAACTGGCGCAATCATGTGCATCGTCGACATGAAACGGAGCAGGCTGCCCATCAACGTGAAGCCAATCAGTTGACCGAACGCTTGCGACAGAAAGATGCCATGATTGCCATGTTGCGTGGACACATCATGGACAAGAGTGAAATCCTTGATATGCTGGAACCTACAGCTGGCAAACGCACCATCATCAATGCCCGCAATTGGCGCGAAATAGAAATGACGCTGGACACAGCCGACGGCAATTTCGTCAGTCGTCTGCGAGCCGAGCACCCGCAGTTCAGCGAGGAAGACATACGTCTTTGTATGCTCACACGACTAAAACTCTCGAACACAGCTCTTTCTGCCATCTACGTCATCTCCGTCTCTGCCGTACAGCATCGAAAACAGAAACTGAAAAAGGACGGTTTTGGCATCACTGACCCAACTACAACCTTCGATCAGATCATCGCAAACTTCTAATCCATAACTTATATGAAAAAGAACTTTTTTCGATGCGGAAACCTCCGCATCCTGCTACTGCTATGCCTTATCGCAAGCATACAAACAACTCATGCCGACATCGTCAAGGGGCGTGTGGTGGATGCTGAAACCCAAGAGCCGATGCCAGAAGTGTTGGTGAAACACACGCAACAGTTTGGCGACAATAGCTATTCGATAAGGAGCACCAAGACCGACTCATTAGGCTGCTTCACTTTATTCGCTGACGGGCGAGGAACCATCGAGGTTTCCATGCTGGGCTACAACTCGAAGTCGAAGCCTGTGCTGGCCTTCGGTGACAGCCGTAAGGACACGCTCGACATTGGCGATATAGAGCTAAAAATGTTGCCACAGATGCTGAAGATGGTGGAGGTGGCAGGACACGCACGGCGTTTCTCGGTTAAAGGCGACACGATTGTATTCCATCCTGAGGCTTTCCACTTGCAGGAAGGGACGAGACTCGATGAACTGATCAAGCAGTTGCCAGGTGTACAGGTGAACGATGACGGCAAGCTCTCATGGAACGGCAAGCCCATCCGAATCACGATGGATGGAGAAAGCCTCTTCGGTGGCGATGACTTGGTCAAACAGTTACCGGCCGAGGCAGTGGAGAACATCAAAGCCTACAACAAGCAATCGGAGTTCAGCGAGCGAACAGGCAAGGACGACGGAGGGGAGGACATGGTGCTCGACCTGACCATCAAGCCCGGCTTCCTCGACCGCTGGTATGGCGATATACGGGCGTACTATCAGTCGCCCAAACACTACGAAGGCGAACTGGTGATGAATCGCCTGTCGAAAACTGACCCCATCATGGTCTTCGCCAACGCCAACAACATCGACAAACATTGGCGGCGCAACATGAATGGCAGCATGGCCAACATGGGTAACGGTTTTGGCCAAGAACAGGGTGCATCGGCTGGCTATCAGCACAACTGGCAGCGCAAGGAGGGAACACACGAACTGAAAAACTATTACAGTTTCACGGGCGGCGTGGCACACGATGACGACTGGCGCACCAGCCACCAACTGACAGAAAACTACTTTCCAAACACTGTTGCCACACGCACCACCTCTGAAGACTATCAGCGAGACCACAAACTGGAGCCACGACTGAACGCCAACCTGCGCTGGGTACGTGACTCACTGAATACTTTCACACTAAGCACCAGCGCAGAGCACAGGAAAAACCGTGCACACAACCGCCAGAGCATTGAACAAGAAGAGATGACAGCCACCGATGCCCCCTATGCTACAACATTATCGCAACTCACAGCCAGCCACACAAACGGACACACTACAAAGCTAAGCGCCAATGCCGGATGGGAACACTATGTGAAGGATGGTGCACTTGGCGCCAGCGTCAATCTAAACTACCAAGATGACAAGACCGAAGGACAAACCGACCGCACCATCACCGCACACAGCCTATCCTACAACTCATCGCAGTTCATCCAAACCTACATCATGGCCATCCAACAACTCTCCACCACAGCTGAGGTTCACCACGCCCGCTGGCTCACGAAAAGATGGATGATGCAGGCACAATACGTTATGACCTACAACCGTGACCGCAACGACCGCAACTTTCTGACCAATGGTGTGACGGATGCAGCCAACAGCTACCACAACCTTTACAACCGTAACGAGCACAGCCTACGAATTTCACAAACCATCAACCTCACGCCCGTCCAACTGATGCCCAACATATCGGTCCGATGGCAACGCGAGCGCCTGGATTACCAGCGAGGCATACTCGACACCGCCACTGTGCGCCATCACTTTTTCATTGACCCATCACTCCGTGCCACTTGGAAACTCAGCAAGACCGCTGGATTTGAACTGAATTATGGGTTCACAACCAAACAGCCTGACATCCTCCAAGCCATTGGCTATCGCGACCTCACCGACCCACTTTTCATTACTGAAGGTAATCCGGCTCTTCGTTATACGCACACCCACGACATGAAGCTGACCTACAACATGGTTCTCGCCCATAGCCAGACTTCGCTCAGCGTTACTATCGGCCATGTTCACAATGACCGCGAAACAACCACTGTCCTCAGCTATGACCCTGCAACCGCCATCTACATCAGCCGACCAGAAAACGTCAGAGGCAGTCAGTCATGGAATTTCCACCTAAACTTTGACCAAGCCCTCGGCGACTATCTCCGTCTGCAAAGCGATTTCCGCATGAACACCAGTCAGCGCTACGGCTACCTCACCCTCCTGCCAACGCAGCCTGAGCGCATCGAGAACCGCCAGAGCAGCATGAATCCGCGTGAAAACCTCACCCTCTCGTTCGACCATAACTGGCTCAAAGCCTCCATCTTTGCCGAAATCAACGCTGACCGCCTCCGCTACACCGCCTCGCCTGAGCAGAACACCACCCACTGGAACAACAACTTCGGCCTGCGCATTGAAGCCACCTACGGAAACTTCTTCTTTTACACCAGTCTCACAGAACGTACCTATCGAGGGTACACCATCAGTAGCATGAATCGCAACATCCTTGCCTGGGACGGTTCCGTTGGTTGGAATATTCTGAAGAAGAAAGCTCGCCTCATGCTGGAGTTCAACGACATCCTAAACAATGAGGACGGTCGCATGAGCCAACAAACAGCATATCAGCAAACCACTTCTTGGCGCGAATTCCGCCACCACTACGTTGGTCTCAGTTTCAGGTATCACTTGGATGCGAAGGTGAAAGAATAATCTTCTGCTTGGTACGAGTGGTAAAACGTTTTAAAACATCAAGCAACATAAAAACAAAAAAGGAAGCGCGGACAAATGGGTTTGTCGGCGCTTCCTTGGGTATGTCTTGATGTGAGATTCTTACTTGTTCACCTGGAACTTAGTGATGCCGTCCTTGATGAAGCCGACAATCTGGTTGGCGGCTGCAAGACCTGCGTTGGTGTTTGCCTCGGCTGTTTGGGCACCCATCTTTTTGGGTGTGCAGTAGTAGCGACCTTCGAACTGGGCGAACTCGGCATCAGCAATAGGCTTGATGTCGGTGATATACTTGAGGTCTTCACGCTCCTTGAGGAGGGCGATGAGCTCTGGCTCGTTGATGACTTCCTTGCGGGCGGTGTTGATGAGGATGGCGCCCTGCTTCATGCTGCCCACGAGTGCCTTGCCAATGCTGCCCTTCGTTTCGTCGGTGGCAGGAATGTGGAGCGACACGATGTCGCAAGTCTTGAAGAGTTCTGCCTGAGATGCAGCAGCATGAACACCGGCTGCCTCGATAACTTCTGCTGGGCAGTAAGCGTCGTATGCAGACACTTCCATGCCGAAGCCTTTGGCGATGCGAGCCACGTTGCGACCCACGTTGCCGAATGCGAGGATACCCAGTTTCTTGCCCATGAGTTCAGAACCTGCCTTGCCGTTGTAGAAATTACGAACGGTGAACACGAGCAAACCGAGCACCAACTCAGCCACTGCATTGGCATTCTGACCCGGAGTGTTCATCACCACCACGTTGTGAGCGGTGGCAGCCTCGAGGTCAACATTGTCGTAACCTGCACCTGCACGAACCACAATCTTCAGGTTCTTGGCAGCATCAATCACCTCTGCATCGACGATGTCGGAACGGATGATGATGGCATCAACATCTGCCACTGCTTCCAACAACTGAGCCTTCTCTGTATATTTCTCCAGAAGAGCAAGTTCGAAACCTGCACCTTCAATGATTTCTTTGATACCAGCAACCGCAGCAGCCGCAAATGGCTTCTCAGTTGCAATTAAAACCTTTGCCATAATCTTAAAAGTTAAAGATTTGAAGAATTGAAGAATTGAAGTTTGGGCTAACGCAATGTGCTCAAGCCGCATGGAACTTCAATTTTTCAATTCTTCAATTTTTCATTATTTTTTAATGTTGAGCCTCAAACTCCTGCATGCACTTCACAAGTGCCTGAACGCCTTCGACGCTCATGGCGTTGTAGCAAGAAGCGCGGAAACCACCTACATCGCGGTGACCCTTCACACCTACCATACCCTGGCTGGTGGCGAACTTCAGGAACTCGTCCTGCAAGTCCTGATACTCTGGCTTCAAAACGAAGGTGATGTTCATGAGTGAGCGGCTGTCCTTCTCGGCAGTACCCACAAAGAGTTTGTTGCGGTCGATTTCAGCATAGAGAATCTCGGCACGCTGCTCGGCCAACTTCTGCATAGCCTCAACACCACCGTGAGCCTTCATGTAGCGGAGGTTCATCAGGGCTGAGTAGATAGGCACTACAGGAGGAGTGTTGAACATAGAACCCTTCTTCACGTGAGTGCGATAGTCGAGCATGGTTGGGATGTGGCGAGACACCTTGCCGAGCGCGTCGTCCTTCACGATGACGAAGGTGAGACCTGCCATAGCAAGGTTCTTCTGAGCACCACCATAGATGAGGGCATACTTGCTCACATCGACAGGACGGCTGAAGATATCAGAAGACATGTCGGCAATCACAGGGATTGGAGAGTCGAGGTCTTCGCGGAGTTCAGTACCGTAGATGGTGTTGTTGGTGGTGATGTGGAGATAGTCAGCATCGGCTGGAATCTCGAAGTTGCGTGGAATGTAAGTGAAGTTCTTGTCGGCAGAAGAAGCCACTTCCACCACTTCACCGAATGCCTTGGCTTCCTTCTCTGCCTTTGTTGCCCAAACACCCGTGTTCAGGTAGGCAGCCTTCTTCTCGAGGAAGTTGTAAGGAACCATACAGAATTCAAGGCTTGCACCGCCGCCGAGGAAAAGAACGGAGTAACCCTCAGGAATGTTGAGAAGTTCCTTGAAGAGGGCAACTGCCTCATCAACTACTGGCTGGAAATCCTTTGCGCGGTGGCTAATCTCCATGAGAGAAAGTCCTGATCCATTGAAATCAAGACAAGCCTGTGCAGTCTGTTCAATCACCTCGCGAGGAAGGATAGAAGGTCCTGCATTGAAATTGTACTTTTTCATTTTTGATGTTATTGTTAGATAAATGATATTGCCACAAATGTAAATGTAGTCTTTTTACCAAAAATTCGTTGCAAATTTACTAATAAATAGTAAAAGTGCATGACATCCCGCTTTCTTTTTATGTTAAAAAGCATAAAAAAGGACGCACACAAGTGAAAATTGGTACGTCCATGTTACAATTAGCCAGAAATCACAGCCACTTCTTTCTCCTGAACCACCACAGCGACACCGCGGTGCACACCACACAGGCCACGATGGCAATAGGGAAGCCCATCTTCCAACGTTCCATTCCGTTGATGAGGTTCATGCCAAACATCGAGGTGATGAATGTCGGGAAAAGGATAATCATGTTCAGCGATGTGAGAAGTCGCATCACCGTGTTCATATTATTATTAATAATGTTCGCGTAGGTGTCCATCGTCGAGTCGAGGATGTTGATGTAGATGGCCGTTGTCTCACGTGCCTGATTCATCTCGATGTTCACGTCCTCGATGAGTTCGGCATCCAGTTCGTCGACAGGAAGGCGGAACTTCAACTTGCTCAGCAGCGATTCGTTGCCACGGATGGAAGTGCCGAAATAAGTGAGCGAATCTTGCAGGCGCGAGAGATTCACAAGGTCCTTGTTGTCGATGTGCTTGTCGAGGTCGCGCTTGGCCTTCTCAATGATGCCGTTCACCTGCTTCAGATACTTCAAATACCACACCGACGCACTCAAGAAAAGTCGGAACACCAAGTCAGCCGCATCGGTGAAACCCTCTGCTCGGCGCATCTGGTGATTCACGAAATCGAGCATCATCCGCGTCTCCTGATTACAGATGGTGATGATCTTGTCGCCCTTGATGACAATACCCAACGGAATGGTCGTGTAAGGGCTACGGGATGAAACACTCTTCAGATGTGGAATACGCAAGATAATCATGAGCCAACCCTCATCCATATCGTAACGGGCACGCTCATCAGCATCCGACACGTCCTCCATGAAGTAGTCGGGCATGCCGAGTTCCTGCTCCAAAAACTCTCTATCGTCATCTACCGGGCATGTCACCTGTACCCAGCAGTTTGGCTCCCAAGCATCAATGTGCTTAATGCCACCATTAAAATTCCAGAATGTTCGCATTGTTGTCTGAACCTTTGCTTTGATGTAAGAACAATAAAAAAGATGGGGCAAAGACTCATGACAACTCCGCGTGAGAGGTGAGTCTTATCCCAGGCACTTCATACTGTTCGCCGGATAATCGTCCATAGTTGTTTTTTATTAATGTTTACAGTTTATCGTTTAGCGTTTACAAAGAAACCCTACACGCTTAACTTAATTCGGGTGCAAAGATAGAGAAAAGTTGGGAGTTAGGAGTCAGGAGTTGGGAGTTTTTTTGCCATTCGAAGTGATTTTTTTACGAAAAAACAGGACACGACACATTTTTCAGCATTTTTATTGCTACATTTGTGGCAAAATAGAAGAACAAAAACATGAGAACGGGAAAATATATTGTCATCACTTTAATGATGCTGCTCTTATCGTCTGCCACATCTGCAGCACAAGAATGGAACGCCTCGCTCTATCAGCAAATAGAGGCAAGCATTCAGTTGCCGCAACTGCATGAAAAGGAGGTGGCAATTACCCAATGTGGAGCCAAGCCTTCTGCGTCGGCTGTGGTGAATCAGAAAGCCATCCAAAAGGTCATTGACCAATGTTCGAAGAAAGGCGGTGGAAAAGTCATCATACCTGCAGGACAAACTTTCAAGACGGGTGCCATCGAACTGAAAAGCGGTGTCAACCTCGTTGTAGAAGAAGGTGCTGTGTTGGAGTTCGTGTTCGAGCCTGCACTCTACCCTATCGTTGAAACCTCATGGGAAGGACTCGACTGCTACAATTTGTCGCCATGCATTTATGCCTTCCGGGCTCATGACATTGCCATATCAGGCAAAGGCACCATCGATGGAGGTGGAAACAAGGAAACTTGGTGGCCATGGTGTGGCGCAACTAAATACGGATGGAAGGAAGGGATGGTCAGTCAAAAGTTGGGTGGACGTGCACGACTTTTGCAGAATGGTGAGGATGGAGAGCCCATGAAGGATGAGAAAGGGAAACGTTCCACACAACGCACCTTCGAGGCCAAAGATGGTATGCGTCCGCAACTGATTGGCTTTAATCAATGCGAACGGGTGCTCATCGAGGATGTGACTTTGTTGCGTTCGCCATTCTGGGTGATTCATCCTCTGAAATGTACGGATGTGACGGTGAGACGAGTGCACATCAACAATGACGGCCCGAACGGTGACGGTTGCGACCCTGAATCGTGCGACCGTGTACTGATTGAGGATTGTTTTTTCAACACAGGCGACGATTGCATCGCCATCAAGAGCGGACGAAACAGAGACGGCAGAACACGCAATATGCCCAGCCAGAACATCATCATTCGCCGATGTGAGATGAAAAACGGACATGGTGGCGTGGTGATTGGTTCTGAAATCAGCGGTGGCTGCAAAAACGTGTTTGCCCACGACTGCACGATGGACTCACCCAATCTCGACCGTGTGTTGCGCATCAAGACGAATTCGTGTCGAGGAGGAGTGATTGAAGGCATCTACATGAAAAACATCACCGTGGGACAATGCCGTGAGAGTGTGTTGAAAATCAATCTCGACTACGAGCACAACGAAGTGTGTTGCCGAGGATTCTACCCTGTGGTCAAGAATGTGCTGATGGAAGATGTCACTTGTGAAGCATCAACATATGGTGTACAAATCATCGGTTTGGAAGAAGATGTGTTTGTGCATGACATCACGGTAAGGAACTGTCGCTTCAACGGTGTGAAACAAGGAAACACCATTACGGGGAAAACTCAAAATATCGTGTTTGACAGGCTTTTCATCAATGGGTCTCTTTGCCTGCAGAAGCAACCTTATCAGCATTTCAGCGAGTGGATGACCTGTTCGGAAATGCAACGAGTGCCGAAGAGTTATCTGCTCGACTTCTCACAAAAACCCAAATGGAGTTACGTGATGGGCATTGAACTGGAAGCCATGCTGGACACGTATCTGCGCTACGGTGACTCCCGCATCTTGCATTACTGCAAAGAATACACCGACACCATGATTAACGCCCAAGGAGAGATTCGTGGCTATAAACTGGAAGACTACAACCTTGATAATATCCGAACGGGGCATTTCGTCGCAAGAATGTATCAGCAAACAAAGGAGACGAAGAATCTGCTGGCCATGAAGACAATGATGCGACAACTGCAGAAGCAACCAAGAACGATAGAGGATAGAGTCTTCTGGCATAAAGCCATCTACAGTTATCAAGTGTGGCTCGACGGCATTTTCATGGGACTCCCCTACTACACGCTGACGGCATCCATGTTACTCAAACCTCAGGAGGCAAAGAAGGTTTACGATGATGCCGTCAATCAGGTGGCCGTCACCTATCAGCGCACACTCGACCCGCAAACAGGGCAGAACCGCCATGCATGGGACGAAACGCATGAGATGTTTTGGGCAGACAAGCAGACAGGACTTTCACAGCATTGCTGGGGACGCGCACAAGGATGGTACACAATGGCACTCATCGAACTGCTGGATGTGTTGCCCACGACATACACCCGTCGTGAAGAAGTGATTGAAATACTCAGGAAAGATTTGGAAGCCATCGTGAAATGGCAAGACAAAGAGTCGGGTGTGTGGTATCAAGTGATGGATGCTCCTGAACGTGAGGGAAACTATCTCGAATCCACATGTTCTTCCATGTTCGCTTACGCCTTGCTGAAGGCTTACCGGAAAGGGTATGTGGGTGCATCCTATCGTGATGCTGGCATCAAGGCCTATCGCGGCATCATCAACCATTTCATCCGCGTGAATGAGGACAAAACCCTCTCACTCACCCATTGCTGTTCTGTGGCAGGTCTCGGTCCTGGCATCAGCGAAAAGGTGCTGAAAGCCGCCCCCAACGTGAAGGAGAACAAGCGCAGAGACGGCTCTTTCAACTACTATCTATCGGAGCCCATCAGAGACAACGACGCAAAAGGCATCGGGCCTTTCATCTGGGCTTCGCTGGAGATGGAAATGCTCGGTTACGATACTGAAAATGTGATGAAACCGATTGACCGCAAAACGGTGGTGAGCCGAAACAATCCGAAAGTGAGTGCAGCCAATCCCCTGGCTGCGCTTTCTGTTGGCAATGGGCATTTTGTCACCACCGTCGATGTGACGGGCATGCAGTCTTATCCTCTTGCCTACAAGGATGCCGTTCCTCTCACAGCGATGTCCGATTGGGGTTGGCACCGATTTCCCAACAGCAATTATCTGCAAAAAGAAGAAACGCAGCTAGCCTTTCGTTTTCCTCATCGACAGCACGACGAAGTGTATGCCGTAGAGTATAAGCAGGGAGGACGGCAACAGGAAGCCACCACCTATTTCCGAGTGAATCCACATCGTCTGAATCTTGGTGCTATCGGCCTGAATCTTCATACCATCAACGGGAAGCCTATCACATTGGAAGAACTGACCGACATTCATCAGGAGTTGAAACTCTACGATGGTGTGATTGAAAGTTCTTTCCGTGCCGACAACGAACCAGTGGATGTGACGACTGCAGCGCTTGAAGAAGGTAACGCCGTGCTCTATCGCATCAAGACTCCACTTCTGAAAGACCATCGTGCCAACGTGAGCATCCGTTTTCCATATCCCACAGGGAAACATGCTGACGATGCAAGCGACTGGGATGCTCCAGAACGACACACTTCACGCATCGTGGCAACAGACAACCAATCCGCCCTTATCGAACACATCATCGACTCCACTCGCTACTATCTCACTCTCTGTTGGCAAGGTGAAGCCACTCTGCAAGCAAATGGTTCACACCACTTCGAGTTGTCCACCGACGAAGAGACACTCACGTTCAAGGCTTCCTACACACCTCATTCCCCCCTTACCATCATCAACGACCACGAACACATAGCCTCTTCTTTTGTGTTCGACCAAGAACTTCGTTCTGTCATCCGTTCTTGGAACCGCTGGTGGAACGAAGGAGCCATTGTCGATTTCAGTCAATGCAAAGACCCTCGTGCTCAAGAGTTGGAGCGTCGCGTTGTCCTTTCGCAATACCTCACCCAAATCAACTGCGCCAACGCATTGCCGCCCCAAGAGACAGGGCTGACCTACAATTCATGGTTCGGTCGTCCTCATTTGGAGATGGCCTGGTGGCATATGGTTGACTTCGCCCTTTGGAATCGTCCGAAAGTGTTGCAACAGACGTTGGAATGGTACAACCATGTTGCCTATCCAGAAGCCAAGAAGATTGCCGAAAGACAAGGTTTCAAAGGCATCCGCTGGATGAAGATGACCGACCCTTGGGCGGGAGAAGCACCGTCCAACACAGGCTCTTTCCTCATCTGGCAACAACCTCATTACATCTATATGGCAGAGGAGATGTATCGTGCGAACCCTACAGCCGAGACATTGAAACAATACGCTCAACAGGTGGAAGAGACAGCCGAATGGATGGCTGACTTTGTCACCTTCGACACCGCCACCAAGACCTACCAACTGAAAGGAGCCACCTCCATGCAGGAATCCATGTCCAAAGATTTCTCCTACAACCATCCTTTCGAACTCGCTTACTGGCGATACGGATTGCTGAAAGCACAGGAATGGCGCGAACGGCAAGGACTTCCTCGACATCCTGAGTGGGACAACATCATCGAGCATCTGGCTCCACTTCCCCAAAAAGATGGTCTCTATCTTGCTGGCTCTCCTCTCTTTCCCTTCATCGAAACGAGCAAATCCCAAGATTTCGACCCCTTCAAGACACCCGAGCAGAACGGTCGGAAAAGCATCTCAAAAGAGGAATTTGAGAAGAAAAGCCACTCCGACCATCCTGCCATTCTTGGTGTTGCAGCCCTCTTCTCCCGCCCTTCCATCACCGAACAGCGTATCATTTCTTCCACCTACTACATACCCACCATGCTCTCCACCTTCCAGCACATTCGTCAACATTGGAATTGGGATAGCACATGGGGATGGGATTACGGCATGATGGCGATGGCTGCCGCTCGTCTCAATCAACCTTCCGAAGCCATCAACATTCTCCTGTCTGACTACACAAAAAACACCTATCTCATCTCAGGACACAACTTCCAAACTTCTGACCGCCTGCGAATCTATCTGCCTGGCAACGGTGCCTTATTGACGGCTATCGCGATGATGTGTGCGGGTTGGGATGGTTGTTCCGATGTACACAATCCGGGCTTCCCTCACGATGGTACTTGGAACGTCCGATGGGAAGGTCTGAACAGAATGCAATGACACCCTGTTCTTCTCTCACCGCCTCACCCCACCCGACCTTCATTTTCAGGTGAGAAAAAGCCCTCAAAACAGCCTCCATACACTTAAATCGACGGGCAAAAACAAGAAACTTCGTGCAAAATACGTTATGTTCAAAGAAAAATCTCTAATTTTGAGGCTTTAAAATCATTGTTTGACAAACCAAGCCTAGTAAAAGATACGACAACCATGATGAAAGAACTACTGGGATTGCTCATCCTCTCTGGCACATTCGTCTGTTCGGCAAGAGCGCAGGAGAACATCTGTTTCTCGCCTCGTCTGAGGACGTTGCAGGTGAAGGTGGATGGCGAATGGGGCAAGCCTTCTGTGATGCTGCTGAGCCGCGGGCATTATGTGGAAATCAGTTTTGACGACCTGCAAGCACAGTACCAGCGATACACTTACACCATCACCCACTGCAATGCCGACTGGACGGAGAGCGACTTGATTGTGAGCGAATACATGACGGGCTTCAACGACCAGCGCATAGATGATTATGAGCCTGCTATGGGCACAGAGATGAATTACTGCCACTACACCTTCTCGTTGCCAAACGAAGATACACGCCTGCTGGTGTCGGGCAATTACCGTGTGAGCATTTTCGAGGACGGAGAGGATGAACCTGTTGCACAGGCTTGTTTCTCCATCATCGAACCGCATGTGGGTGTAGAGATAAACGTGAGCGCCAACACCGACATCGACACTTACGCTTCCCATCAGCAAGTGAACTTCGCTGTCAACTACAGCGGCTATCAGGTGAGCGATCCCGTGAGCGAGTTCCGCTACATCGTACGGCAGAACCGCCGATGGGACAATCATGTGGAAAATCTTCGTCCTACGATGATGCAGGTGAACCGCCTCATCTTCAACCACAACCGCTCGCTCATCTTCGATGCAGGCAACGAATACCGCCGTTTCGAGATTCTGGATGAGTATGTGCCTACCATGCATGTGAATCAGATGGTGTTTGACGACACCTACTACCACGCCATCCTCTTCCCCGATGAGCAGCGCATCAACTATCTCTACGACGAAGACCAGAACGGACGTTTCTACATCCGCAACAGCGAGAACATCGCCCAAACCAACGACACGGAAAGCGATTATTTTCTCACTCACTTCACACTGCAGATGCCGCAAGTGCCTGGAGGAGAAGTGTATCTCTATGGCGACTTGACGGGCAACCGCATCGACGAGGCATACAAGATGGAGTATAACCTCATCGACCATCAGTACGAACTGGTCACACCGCTGAAACAGGGCTCGTACAATTATATGTATATGTACAGGCGTGATGGGGAAACGACGGGGCTGACACGCCCTTGCGAGGGTGATTTCCACCAAACCGAGAACGAATACAGCGTGTATGTCTATCACCGCCCCTTCGGACTTCGGTATGACAAACTCATAGGTTTTCAAAACATCAAGTTCATAGAATGAAAAAATTATTGTTCATCATATTGCTTTCCGCACCTTGTGTGGGCATAGCACAAACGCTACAAAATCGGCTGTCGGATTGGGCTGCCAACTACACACGAAACGATGCAAACATCAAGCCTTCGACTGTCACATCATGTGATGTCGATGCCAACAACCACACCATCCGCATCGTGATGGGAGGCGGGTTTCCCGAGCAACACTTCACACCCGAAGTGGTGGAGAACATCTACAAGGAGGTGCGTGCATTCGTTTCAGAGGAACAAAAGAACTACGACCTCACTATCGTGACCGATGGACGACCCATCGAGGAACTTGTTCCCAACTTCTTCAGAGAGGGGAAGAAAGACCCCACACGCTTGTTGCACGACACCTACGACGGAGCCCCTTGGGTGAAGAACATCTCACGCCCCTACACCGCCGAGCAAGGGCTGGAGGGTCATCACATCGCCTTGTGGCAAAGTCATGGACGATACTACAGGCTTGAAAAAGATGATTGGTATTGGCAGCGGCCTCGCCTCTTCTGCACAACCGAAGACCTTTTCTCCCAGACCTTTGTGGTGCCCTACATCATCCCCATGCTACAAAATGCTGGCGGTGTGGTTTTCACTCCCCGCGAACGTGATTACCAAACCAACGAAGTGATTGTGGACAACGACCAACCCCATCGCGGAGGCACCTACATCGAGGCTTTCCGAGGGAAGCAGAAAAACCGTAAGTGGCAAAACACAGGACGCAACGGTTTTGCACTATACAAAGAGGTGTATGAGTCGTGCGACTCCCCTTTCACCGACGGCAGCGCACGCTACATTCCCACAGTGTCATCCATCAAGGAAGAGGGCATCGTGCAGTGGACACCCGACATTCCCCAAGAGGGACGATATGCCGTCTATGTGAGTTATCAATCATTCGAGAACTCCATCCCCGATGCCACCTACACCGTTTACCACAAAGGCGGAATGACGGAATTCAAGGTGAACCAGCAAATCGGTGGCGGCACATGGGTTTATCTCGGCACCTTCGAGTTTGACGAGGGCGAACACGACTACGGAATGGTGTCGCTCTCCAACTATAGCCACCACAAGGGTATCGTCACCGCCGATGCTGTCCGGTTCGGAGGGGGTATGGGAAATATTGTTCCAGAAGGGCACGGAGGCCGTGTGAAGCCTTCAGGATTGCCACGTTGGGCTGAAGCCGCCAAATACAGCGTGCAGTGGTATGGATTTCCCTACCGAATCCACACAGAGCCATTCGGCAACAACGACTACAACAACGACATCAACGCCCGTTCGGCAGCCATCAATCATCTGTCGGGCGGTTCTGTCACCAACCTCACACGCACGACAGGAATGGGTGTTCCGCTCGACCTCTCCGTTGCTTTCCACACCGATGCAGGCGTGAAACTCAACGACGAGTTTGTGGGGCCGCTCAGCGTTTACATGACCGACTACAACGAGGGGAAAACAGGAGCCAATCTCGACCGCTACGTGTCGCGCGACCTCTCCAGTATGTTCCTCACCAACCTCTCCATCGACCTCAAGAAGTATCATTGGCAGGTGCGCCAACTATGGAACCGCAACTATGGTGAGTCACGTGCCCCTCTGGTGCCTGCCTGCATCCTCGAAATGCTCTCCCACCAGAACTTTGCCGATATGCGGATGGCATACGACCCGCACTTCAAGTTCGACTTCTCACGGTCGGTTTACAAAACCATCGTGAAGTACATTTCCACCCTCTACAAGCGCGACTATGTCATCCAGCCGTTGCCTGTCGAGAACTTCTCCATCGCGCTGAATGAACAAAAGCGCACAGCCACCCTCTCGTGGTCGCCAGTCAATGATCCGCTCGAACCGACAGCCAAACCCAAGGAGTACATCCTCTATACCCGACGCGGTTATCAGGGATTCGACAACGGCACCATCGTCAAGGGAACCAGCCATACGTTAGAACTTAATAAAGACGAAGTTTACTCCTTCAAAATCACCGCATTAAATAATGGTGGTGAAAGTTTTCCTTCCGAGGTGCTTTCATGCGGCATTGCCTCCCATAACAAAGGCACAGTGCTGGTAGTCAACGCCTTCACCCGACTGGAAGGGCCACAAGTCATCAACACCGCCACCCAAGCAGGTTTCGACCTCGATGCCGACCCTGGAGTGCCTTATGGAGCCTTCACGGGCTTCTGTGGCCGTCAACGATATTTCGACCGTTCGAAGGCAGGCAGTGAAGGCACCGATGCACTGGGCATGAGCGGCAGCGAACTGGAGGGAAATCTCTTCATGGGCAACACCTTCGACTACCCTGTCATTCACGGCCGAGCCATCATGCTTTCGGGTCGCCACTCCTTCACCTCATGCAGCGAAAAGTCGTTGCTCGAAGGCAAAGTGTCACTTTCCGACTACCCCATTGCAGACATCATCTACGGAACCCAAAAGCAATTCGACAGCAGAACGAACGCACTGGTGGAGCAATTCTATAACAACGGCGGAAAACTGCTCCTCAGCGCTGCCAATGCAGGATGCCCATCCATCGGAGGAAATATCGGTGGAACCGTCACTTCGAAGGCCGCCACAACCATCAACGGGTGCGGTCTCACCTTCGACATTTACCGTGAGATGAACCCCGAGAGTTACTGCGTTCCGGCACCAGCCATCCTCACGCCGACAGGCAACGCATTTGCCATCCTCACCTACACCGATGGTTCCTTTGCCGCCATTGCCCAACAGGGACGCTTCATCCGTCTTGGTTTCCCCCTCGAATCCATCACCGACCGTCAGAAGATGAACGCACTCACCAAAGCCTTCCTCACCTTCCTCGAATAATTGTCAATTATCAATTATCAAATAAATCCATGACCTGGCTACCGACCACCAAGAAAGAACTCGAACGACTCGGCTGGGACTCACTCGATGTCATCCTCTTCTCTGCCGATGCTTACGTCGACCATCCCTCTTTCGGAATGGCAGTCATTGGCCGTATTCTCGAAGCGGAAGGACTTCGTGTCGCCATCGTTCCCCAACCCGACTGGCACGGTGACTATCGCGACTTCAAGAAACTAGGTCGTCCGCGTCTCTTCTTCGGCATCTCGCCAGGTGCGATGGACTCGATGGTGAACAAATACACCGCAAACAAACGTCTCCGCTCCGAAGACGCTTACTCGCCTGATGGCCGACATGACCTTCGACCCGAATACCCCACCATCGTCTATACGCGCATCCTCAAGGAACTCTATCCCGATGTGCCCGTCGTGCTTGGCGGCATCGAAGCCAGCCTTCGCCGCCTCACTCACTACGACTACTGGCAAGAAAAACTCTTGCCCTCCATTCTCCTACCCTCTGGAGCCGACCTCCTCATCTATGGCATGGGCGAAAAGCCTATGGTTTCCTTGGCACAAATCCTCAACGAACAGGATTGCGAGATAGACGTGAAGATGTTCCGCAACCTCATGGCACGTTTTCCGCAGAAACAGACGGTTTCACTCTTGCAAAAGAACGAAATCCCTGGTGGAATCCGTCCTGACGACATCCTCTTGCACAGCCACGAAGAATGCCTCCGCAACAAAAAAGCACAAGCAGAGAATTTCCGCCACATCGAGGAAGAATCGAACAAATATGCTGCACAGCGCATCATCCAAGAGGTGGACGGACGGTTTGCAGTGGTGAATCCTCCCTACCAACCTCTCACACAGGACGAACTCGACCGCTCTTTCGACCTTCCCTACACGCGCCTACCACATCCGAAATACAAGGGCAAGCGCATCCCTGCCTACGAGATGATTAAGTTCTCCGTATGCCTGCATCGCGGCTGTTTTGGTGGTTGCGCCTTCTGCACCATCTCCGCCCATCAAGGCAAGTTCATCACCTCACGCAGCAAGGAAAGCATCCTCAAAGAAGTCAAAGCCATCACTCAACTGCCCGACTTCAAAGGCTACTTGAGCGACCTTGGAGGTCCTTCGGCCAATATGTACGCCATGCACGGAAAGAACCTCGACCTTTGCCACCAATGCAAACGGCCTTCGTGCATCCACCCTAACATCTGCAAGAACCTCAATACCGACCACACCGCCCTGCTCGACATCTATCATGCTGTCGATGCCTTGCCTGGCATCAAGAAGAGTTTCATTGGCTCAGGCGTTCGCTACGACCTCCTGCTTCACGATACAGGCGACGAGCGCACAAACCGCATCAATCGTCAATACACAGAGGAACTCATCACCAAACACGTGAGCGGTCGCCTGAAAGTGGCACCCGAACACACCTCCGACCGAGTGCTCTCGCTCATGCGCAAGCCCTCCTTCCAACTCTTCTACGACTTCAAGCGCATCTTCGACGACATCAACCGCCGCAAGAATCTGCGCCAGCAAATCATCCCCTACTTCATCAGCAGCCATCCCGGATGCACCGCCGAGGACATGGCCGAACTCGCCGTGCTGACCAAGGGGCTTAACTTCCAACTCGAGCAAGTGCAGGACTTCACGCCCACCCCCATGACCGTATCGACCGAAGCATGGTACACGGGCCTTCATCCCTACACCCTCCAACCCGTCTGGTCGGCCAAGACACAAAAAGAAAAACTTGCCCAGCGTCAATTCTTCTTCTGGTACAAGCCTTCCGAACGTCAGAACATCCTCCACCTCCTTCGTCAAATAGGTCGCGCGGACCTTATCCAAAAACTCTTTGGAAGGAAATAATTGTTGTTCTCACAGAAACACATTTTAATCTCACACAGATATCACAGAATAGATGTAATGTGAATTATTTCTGAGTTTTCTGCGTTTTCTGTGTGCGATACAACTGCCAAGAGTTCACCACATTGTGCCACACAGAGTAAAACCCTCCGGCCAGAGCCGTCACGGGGTTCAGGAATGTATAGCCCATCCAGATGGCGAACACCGTGTTTTTCTGACCGAGAGCCTGAGTTCCTGCCACAGCCTCCCCATGATGGCGGCCAATCAACCGTCCGAGGACGAACTGCAACACACAGCAGAGCAGCGAGGCTCCAGCAATGCCCACCAGATTCCACATACTCTCGTCGCTATGCACGATGGCCTTCACCGACACCGCGATGGCCAACGACAACGAAACTGACCACAGATAGAACGCCAAGTTCGGTCGACGCAGGATGGCCGCATGAAATTTCGGGAACAGATGCCTCACAAACCAAGCAGCCACCAGCGGCATGATGAGCAAGGGGAACACCTTCGCCAGAATCAGCAGGAAAGACACCTCGAAGCCCATCCCGGCATGGGCACTCTCGTGCAGAAACGGCACCATCGCCGGCACCACCAGCGACACCACCAGATTGATGAGACACGTGTAACTCACCACCACATTCGCATTGCCGTGCAAACGCGTCGTCACCACAGCAGCCGCCGTAGCCGTCGGACAAATCATGCAAATCATCGCGCTCTCAATCACCACCCTGCCCGGCACATCAGGCATCGCGATGACCATCAAGCCCATCACCACGAAACTCAACGCCTGAATCGCCAGCATCTTCAGCATCCAGGAGCGAGGCTTCAACTCCCTGACACTCACCCGGCAGAAACTCACAAACAGCATACAGAAGAGCAGCGCCGGCTGCACATAGCCAATCGCCCGATTCACCGCCGCATGCGTGCCGTCCAACGCAGGGATGCTCACATAGACGTAGTACGCCACCACACCCGTCAGCATTGCAATCGGCAACATCCAGTTTTTCACAAATCCAACAATCGTCATACACGTTACTGCATTAAAATCAGCCACAAAGGTACGTATTTTCCCACGTTCATGCACAATAAATCAGCCTCCGATACGTTTATATCAGTACATTTTCTCACATTCATGACACATTCAAGACAATTCATCACACTGCTCTGCATGGCATTTGTTCTCTGTGCCCATGCGCAACTGAACGACCCGCGTGAGAAATTCAGCATCACAGCAGTGGTTGGTGGCAGCACAAACACAGATTATTACTGGAAGGCGAGAAACGGCAACCGATTGGAGGACGGCCGCATGGAACCCGGTGTGAACGCCCATGTAAGGGTGAACCTGAAACTGCTGGGCAACCAGAAGTTCTCCCTCTCCTTCTCTCCCTTCTACAATTTCAGCAATCGGGAACTGCGCCCCGACACCCCCACTCCGCTCTTCAAGGTGCCCACCGAGCATCATCACTACGGCGGCAGTTTGAGCGGAAACTACAGCACCCTCTGCTTCGGGAAACCACTTACACTCATGGCCATCACGTCAGGCAACTTCTCCCAATACGGGTTTGAAGATGCCTCAGCCATGCTCGGCGGTGTCTTCTCCATCACACGAAACCAGAAGACCCATCTCGCCCTCGGCGCCATCTGCCTCGTCGGCACCTCCGTATCATGGCCACTCTATCCCATGATTATCTACACGCACAAGTTCAATCAGCGCTGGAGCATCAACTGCATGGAGACCAACAATTACCTCTACTATCAGGCATCTCCCAAAGTGCGCCATGCGTTGGGTATGGAAATCGAGACGGAAAAAATCTATTTCCGCCCCAAGGTGGTCGGCCTGCCCAAGAAAGCAGAAATCAGCCTCGTGTCCGAACGCTTCGGATTCTTCACCAACATCCAAGCCAGCCAAGAGTTCTCCTTCAACTTCGGATTGGGCATGACCTACCCCTTCTATGGCCGTCTGCGCGAAAGCGGGCACAACTACACCTACATGAAAATGCATGACCACGTCAAACCCTTCGTGAAGATGCAAGTCAAGTACAGCCTCAACTCCCAAAAGAAATAACGTTTGACCGCCTTGAAGAAAAAGAACGACATCATCATCCCCGAAGGCCTCCACGAAGTGCTCCTGCACGCCTGTTGCGCCCCCTGCTCCTCAGCCATTGTCGAGTGGATGCTCCAGCACGACATCCGTCCCGCCATCTTCTACTTCAACCCCAACATCTATCCTCGCGAGGAATACGACATCCGCAAGAACGAGAGCAAGCGCCACGCCGACCACCTCGGCATCCGCTGGATAGACGGCGACTACGACCACGAAGCGTGGCTCCGGCAGGTGCAGGGCCTCGAACACGAACCTGAACGCGGCTCCCGCTGCCTCCAGTGCTTCCAGTTGCGCCTCACCGCTACCGCCCTCCAAGCCCGCCAACTCGGCATCACCCACTTCGCCACCACCCTCGCCTCCTCGCGTTGGAAGAGCCTCGACCAAATCACCCTTGCCGGACAAGCAGCCGAATCAGCCGTTGAAGGCACCCGCTTCTGGGCACAGAACTGGCGCAAAGGTGGTCTCCAAGACCGCCGCAACCAACTCCTGCGCGACTTCCAGTTCTACAACCAGCAATACTGCGGTTGCGAATTCAGCATGAACACATAAGAGAATCATCCAACTTTTTCTTATTCACATTAATTGCCGCACTCTTCGGGAAGGCGATGCTATAAGCCTTGTCGAGGGCTTTCAGGCTCACCTTGCGCATACCGATGCCCAGTTTTACGCTAACGATGGCTCGCAAGAGTTCGCGATGCTTACGCGGATAGAGCGATGGAGGAGGTAGAATGTCCCAGCCACACACTTGCTCGTCATCCACAACAGTTTTGCTGCACACCTCCCAGATGAAGTCGTCTGTGGCTTGAGCACCGAACCACGCTTGCAAAATGCGGCGGATGCAGAAGCGCTTGTACTGACCTCCGAGGAGGCGCCTTGTGCGCTCCAGCCGAAGCCAGAGCTGCACAAAGCATTCTTGGGTGTTTTGTATATTCATATCAAAATCCATTTTCATTTTGACCAAAATGACCTTGACCACTTTGACCACATAACCATTTTTCACCTTTCAAATTCTCTCTCATTCTTTCTGTATCGTCCATTCTCCGTTTGAACCACCAACCCCTGTTTGCGCCAGTTCTTCAACATCTGCCGCACGGTGTTGTGATTCACGCCTGCGCCCTTGATGGCTACCGAGTGCTGCATGGCTTGTTCGAAGGTGAACTGCACATCCAGTCGCTCGTAGATGGAGTCGTTCTTTCCGTGTTTCAGGCGGTCACCGCTCAGACACCCTGCATAGTCACGGCTGCTGAAAGCATTCTCGATGCGGTCGCGGAAGAAGTGGAGGGCATTCTCCAGAAGCGAGTCGGCTATCACGTCATACGCTTCCAGCATTTGTGCCGTCTGCGCCTTCAGCAGCAACTCCTTCCACAAGTTCGGATGTTGTTTCAGGCATGCTTCTGCACCGTTCAATCCGTGTTTCTGAATCAACCTTTCACACACCTTGCAGAGCATCAGGCAGCAGGTCATGCGCTGTGCCGTCACACAGACACGGAAGCGTTGGCGAGCCATCACCTTGTCGTCGTTCATCATCGTCTCCAAGCGGATGCGTTCCAGCCACTCACGACCCTTTGCCTCCAGTTTCGGCAGCACCACCTCGCCCTGCATCAGCGGCAGCAGATGGGCAATCTGCTGGATGCGCTCCGTCTGTCTTGAAGTCAGCACATAGGGTTTCTCCTCCAAGGGTGCGAAGGTGTTGTCAGGTGTGCGAGCCACCGCGATACGGCTCTGGAAACCGTCGGTGTAGTTGTTCACCACGCGGTAGAGGGCATCCGGTGTGCCGCACATGGTGACGTTCCACAAGAGGCGGTCGATATGCACGTTCACCGCTTCTGCGCTTCGAGCCTCACGCTCATACTTGGTGCCGTCGTAGCTCTGACGCAGCATCACCGAGAAGTCGCTCATGGTCGATTTCCACTTCTGCGCCACCGTGTCTGCTTCGGGTGTGAACGAGAAGGCATGCTTGCCCTCGGTGTTTGCCAGACGTTCAGCCAAGTTCGCCACCGTGTTGTTCAAGGTGAGACAGCGCACCGGCAGTTTCGGTTCCTCGGGTTGCTCCTTCTTGTTCTTGGCAGCACGTTTCTTGGCTCGCCACTCGTCTTCTTGCGTCTGATACATCTTGTCGAGTGCCGCCACCTCGCTCATCCAAGCCTCCACCACAGGGTCAATCTGCCCCTTGCCCGAAGCGAAGTCGCCAGCGATGTAAGCGATGAGGTTCAATCCTTTCTTCTGCCCGTGCACATCGAGCGTCACACCCGTTGCCAAGGTTCCGATGCAGGGACAGATGGCAGTCACCACAGGCATGGCCAGTGCAGGGCCAACGGCAGCGATGGAATCCTTCACGCCCATAGGCATTTTAAGATTTGAGAATTGAGGTTGGAGGTTTGAGAGTGGGTCATCCTCGTTAGCATCTTCTGCATCGTCCAAGGGCACTCCCGTCACGAGCGCATTCACAATCTGATCCATCAGCCGAGAGCCTTTGGTCGGTTCCTTGCAGGCAGAATGGATAATGCTCTTCATCTCCTGAACGGAAAGCCCGTATCGGGGCATCACCTCCAGCAACCAATCCTCTGAGTTATCACAGATGGCTCGAAGATTTGCAGCCAACTGATGCAGTCGCTTGTTGCGTTCACCCTCCGAGGGCTCACCACCCGTTCTGCGCCAATACTCGTTAATGATAGAGGTATATGGCACACCCTTGAATTCAGAAGGAAAAGACCCTTCCGTTTGGCTCTCCTTGTCATGGAGGGGAGTCGACAGTGCTTGCGTGTTGCTATTCTCCCCGTCATAATATGAGCCATCCCCCGTGCGACCATCAATGCTCAAACCTCTGTCAGTATAAGCCTTGCGACGCTGAGCCACCTCTTCCTCTGAAAGTTGAGCGTACCATCCGTCGGCACGATAGATTTCAAAATCGGCTGGCGAGATGTAGATGAACCTCTCAGGCGTAAAGCACGATGTGTCGCAAGCAACACCAAGAGCCTTGCAGTACGCACGTTGCGCCTCTGGCACCGTCATGCCCAACGGCAGCCGGATGTCAATGTGCAGTTTCTTGCGGATGGAATAATCCTTGTGCAGCATCAAGCCCCGCCACTCCCCGCCTGCTTCCTTATCGAGCATTTCCGACATCATGTTGGCTCTCTCCACCAACTCTGGCTCATCAATATCGATACACGTCTGCCATGTGAACGACTCCGGGTCGATATGCTCGCGGTCACGATAGTTGTCACGGAAGCGGCTGTAGTGCGGACAGCGGAACGGCAGATAACTTTTCAATTTGCGTTGCTCCTCAGCGTCCTGCGAGGCGTTAATGCGCTGTTCAAGTTGCTTCAATCTTGGCGATTCAGTCAGTTTGTCGTAGTCGTGGAGCGGGCATTCCTGTACGAATGCCCTTGTCTGCTCCTTGTTCTGTCGTGGATTAATAGCAATGTTTCTCATACCCAGCAAGTTTTATCTTTCAGTGAACGAATATAGTTTACAATCTCCTGCATCTGACCCGCCAAAGCCTCGACCATCTTGATGCGTCCGATGCCCAATGGCAGTACCAGCTTCACAATGAGGTTGGTGCGTGTGCGCTTCACCTCGCCGTTCTCCGTCATAAAGAGGTGCGTATATCGGCTGCCGCTGTTGTGTCGATAGGCGCGGAAGTGGCTTGTGCCGTCCTCCTCTATGGTCATGCGACCCTTGGGTTGGCGTCGCCCACCGTCTGTCACTTGTTTCTCACACTCCCATGGGCAGGGCATAATATTCACGTCG
>JAEEGS010000053.1 GCA_016280445.1 Bacteroidaceae bacterium | reverse complement strand
TTCACGCTTCACCCAGCGGAGCATCGAGTATGACAGAAGGAAGGATATCTTCAAGGCTGTCATCATCGACGAGAGCCACAAGTGCAAGACGAGCAAGACCCAGCAAAGCAAGTTCGTTGAGGGTATCTGCAAGGGCAAGCCGTGGGTGTTCGAGTTGACTGGTACTCCTGTCGTGAACAACAACACCGACCTCATCCAGCAGTTGAAGATCATGGGGCGGCTTGATGACTTCGGAGGATATCGGAAGTTCGTTGACCGATACTGCGACGGCATCGACCAGAGCAGCAACATGAAGGAACTGAATCATCGTCTATGGCTGAGCTGCTTCTTCAGGAGAGAGAAGATGAAGGTGCTTACGGAGTTGCCCGAGAAGTCACGCCAGTACCTCATGGTTGACATCTCGACGATGAAGGAGTACAAAGATGCTGAGCAGGACATGGTGAAGTATCTGAAGACTTACAAGGATACGCCAGAGGAAGACATCAGAAGGAAGATGAAGGCGAGCATCATGGTGAAGATGGGACTGTTGAAGCAAATCTCAGCCAAAGGAAAAATCAAGCCAGTGGCAGAGTTCATCCATGACATCATAGACGGAGGCGAAAAGCTGATTGTGTTCGCCTATCTGAAGGAGGTTGTGGAGGAATTGAAGAAGGAGTTCCCGAAGGCTGTGACGGTGACTGGCAGTGACAGCATCGAGCAGAAGCAGAAGGCGGTGGATGACTTCCAGCAGAAGCCGAGTTGCAAGCTCATCATCCTCAACTACAAGAGCGGTGGAACTGGCTTGACGCTGACAGCCTCATCGCGTGTGGCATTCATCGAGTTCCCCTGGACTTACAGCGACTGCGAGCAGGCAGAAGACCGCGCTCACAGAAATGGGCAGAAGAACAACGTCAACTGTTACTATTTCCTCGGGAATGGTACAATAGACGAATACATGTACAAGATTATTCAGACAAAGAAGAACATCGCTGACGGTGTGACCGGCACAACCACCAACATTCAGGAGATGGTGACGGACATGGCGCTGGAGGCGTTCGGTAGCAGGTTGTAGTGGCTCCCCATGAGCACCTGCGGAAAGGAGAACAACAATGGCAACAAAGAAGAAAATCGAAGTGAAGGACGCTCAGGACATCAAACGTCTTGAGTGGGACTACTCAGAAGCGCAGATCCAGCACACTTGTAAGAAATGGTTCGATACCGTCTTCCAAGACATCGCAAATCTGCTGTTCGCTGCCGAGAACGGAGGGTTCAGGACTCCGAAGGCTGCGGCGATGGCGAAGTACGAGGGCATGGTGAGCGGTGCGCCTGACTTTGTCCTGTTCCCGACCAAGTACAACACGATGGCGTTGGGCATTGAGATGAAGCGTCCGAGGAAGCCAGCGAACAAGCAGTTCGGCATCAGAGGTAGAGACCCTGGCGTGCAGAGCGATGAGCAGAAGAAGTGGGAAGAGTTGTGCAAAGCCAATGGTGGTGACTACAAGCTGTGCTATGGCTTCATCGAGTTTGTGAAAATCATCTGTGACCACTTCTGGCTTCCATGTGAGCAGTATGTGAAGGAAGCTATCGAGAGGTATAGTGAATGGAGGTAGGTATGAAAAAGGAGAACATCATCTATTATAGAAGGTGGGCGAAGATAGCAAGTCAGATGGATGACGAGCTTCGCCTCATCTTCTTTGACACTCTGAACGCCTATGTGCTTGATGGTGCCGTTCCAACGGAAGAAAACCCTATCTATTGGACATTCCTATTGATGCTTGAGCAGGTGAAGGTGGATGAAAGACGATACGAAGACATCAGCGAGAAGAGGAAAGAGGCTGCAAAAAAGAAATGGGAAAAGGCTCAAAGTTCTGCAAATGGATGCAAAAGCATGCAAACGATGCAAATGCATGCAAACGATGCAGATAAGGAGAAGGATAAGGATAAGGTAAATGTAAAGGATAAGGGTAAGGATAATGGGAATATAAGTACCTTATCAGGTACTATGGATTCATCATTATCTTCTCCTATCGTCGAAGATAATAATATAGAGTCTAAAGCCTCTACGTCATCCGACGATGACGCAACGCTGGTTCTGACACCTCAAGAAGGTGGAGGGAAGAGAGTGAAAGACTACTCTGAGAACGTGATGAGGTTCTGGAACCACACGATGATAAGTCCTGTTGCTATACCAACCATTGCCAAGATGACACCGAAGAGGAAGTCGATGGTGAATGCCAGGGTGAAGGAGTTCGGCATCAATATGGTGTACAATGCCATCGCCAAGGCTTCTGAGTCCTCTTTCCTCAACGGAGGTGGAAGCAAAGGCTTCATCGCTGACTTCGACTGGGTGTTCAGACCCAACAACTTCCCGAAGGTGCTGGAGGGCAATTATGACGATGTGAAACCTATAAACAAGAACGGAAATGGAACTAATGAACGAGACAAGAGCCGTGAGTCGAGAGAGGCAGACCTCCGAGACAAGGAACGGTTTGACTTTATCACCGCGAAGTATGGCGGTATTGGCTGAGCATCCGAAAGGTGCCGAGTACCTGTCGAAGTTCAAGGCAGAGGACATGGCGCGGTACTGCCGTGGAGCACTTGACCGATGCTTCGTCGGTTCCGCTCCTACACTCAACGACCTGTGCGAGGCTTACGGCGAGAACATTTGCGTGGTGTGGCTGTCAGGCCTCATCTATGACTTGAACAACTTTGTGGGGCAACGTCAGCAGACACCACAGCAGAGTGACGCACTGGCATGGATGCTCCTGGACGAAGCGAAGCAGTACAAGCTGACCGAGGTGATGTACTTCTTCTACCGCTACAAGATGGGGCTGCAGGGCGAGTTCTACGGAGGTGTGAACTCACACAAGGTTCTCAGCGACTTGAAGAAATTCAAGGAAGTGCAGGGCGAGCACCTTTGCCGCATCTACAAGCAGCAGGAGGAAGAGCAGAGGGAGTTGGAACGCATCCAGACGAAAAGAAACAAGATGTCCTATGACACCTATCTATGGTACACCGCATGGTCTGCCATCTATGGTGATGAGAAAGCGCTTGATGCTTTGGAAGCAGCACATGTGGCTTGCATGGCAAGGGAGAAGTGGGGTGTCTGAAAATAACACGATTGTCAAACCAAAATGAGATTGAAAATGGGTGAATTGAAAAATGGGGGGGGGTAAAACCTCCACAAGCGAGAAGAAGCGCTTCTACCATCATATCCGCATATTCGGTCTGAATATCTATCTGACCACCTTGCGGATGAGAAGAAGACAGAGCAGAGACGTGTTCGAGTTTGGGCAGCTGTCGCAAAAGAAGTGCTGTGTGACG
>JAEEGS010000052.1 GCA_016280445.1 Bacteroidaceae bacterium | reverse complement strand
CGAGCAGGAGATGTACGGCAGCACGTTGTTATCGACACTCAGATGGATGGGGAAGTCTTTGTCGTATTCGACAGGCTTCACATGCTTGCCGATGTTGAACGAACCGAAGAACTCGCTTCCGGTGCGTATCACGCCCCACTCACCAAGCGCATAGACATTGTAATAGTCGGGGTCATGCACACGGTCATACTCGAAGTCAGCCACACATTGCTCGTCGTAGTACCCGTATTTCCCGTCAGGTGACCCGACCACCCAAAAATTGTTGAGATAGGTGCTTTGGATGAGGATGGCGTTAGAGGGCTTCTGCTCAAGCTCTCCTGTTCTCGCATTCAGTACCATCTTTGGCTCATTCATCCTCACGCTCTTCACTTGGCAAAGATGCTCTGGCACCTTATCGCCTCCTATCTCCACCATCATAGGCACGTCATGCCATTTGTCAGTGTCGATGAAGTCCTTCTTTATCCAATGCTTCTCATTGATGGGGTTGAAGGTGGCAACTATCTGCTGACCCTTCTTTCCTCTCAGACGTTTCCTAATCTGCTTCCAGTCCTGCAACTCAAACTCCGACAGCTCTTCAAGCAACACACGCTTGTAGTTGGAGATACCCTTCACCTTCTCTGGGTCATCCAATCCAGAGAAGTCTATCTTCGCTCCGTTGACAACACACCTGCAGCAGTTCTGCACGAACTTGAACTTGTCACTAACGCCCAGCGTCTGTGCAGCCACACGGAAGTCCTCGTATATCGTCTTGCTGATGGCAGCACCGACCTTACGCATCACAAGAGAGTTCTCACCATCCCACAGCGTCATGATGAGCACTACCTGGGCAACGCTGAACGACTTGGCAGAGGATGAACCACCATACAGCACAACGTATCGCAGCGCCTCGTCTTGGAGGCACCGCAACAGCCAGAAGCCGTTAGGGTTGAGTTTTCTCGGATTGATGACCATTTTATTTACCTACAATTTGCCCGCAATTTGCTACTCGTCTTCCTCGTCATCGAAGCCAATACGGATTTCCGACCGCACAGGAACACCGCCACCGCTCAGCTTCACTTCCTTTGGCTGCTCCCATCCGTTCATCGTGGCCAGCAGTCTTGCAGCCTCCACCTTCCCATTGAACTCATAGGTCAACTCGCCACGCTTGTTGCTGATCTTCTTGAGAGCAGAGCGCAGATGCTTGGGCAACTCATGCGGACTCTTCATCACGAACTTGCCCTTCTCTTCACTCCAGTAGTACAGTTCCGCAGGGTCAACTTCCACGATGTCCATCAGCTTCTTCTCGACGAGTGCCCTGTCCACGATGGAGCGTTTCGCGTTCTCCCTCTGAATCTCAGCCACCCTTGCTTTAACCTTGCTGTCGGCAAGCAGCCTGCATGCATTGCTCCAGATGGTCTCGCTCTTCATCTTCTTGCAGTCATAAGCGAGCCGATACGCAGCACTGGCGATGCCAGTATCGACGTAAGCCTGGCAGAACATTTCCTGCTTCATTGTCAACTCATTCTTCATGTCGATTCCTCCATTTTGTTGTTTTTCAGTGCAAAGGTAGTGAAAATATCCGCTCATTGCACCGATATGGCGTGAGGCGATGTGCGCCGGGACATAATGTCACCATGCAGAGTTCTTCGAGAAAAGCTTCCCGACGCACTCGCTCACCCGTTATTCTTCAAACTGCAATTTCGGCTGCTGGCGCTCCTTGATGAACTCCTCAGTCTTGAGAATCCACTTGTCGATGAACTTCTCACACTTGATGGAGTTGTTCTTGGCGTTCTCAGTGTAGGTGGCCACCCACATGTTCTGCCATCCCCTCATGTCCCACACCGCTTTCCTGAACTGCAGTGCGGTGGGCAGGGTCGGGCGTTCAGTCTTCAGCCGTCTGTCGAGTTCCTCCTCCATCGGACGCAACACCTCTGCGAGGAACGTCTTGTCCATCGTGGCGAAGTACGACTTCTGGTTTCTGCGAACCTTCTTCACCAGTTCGTAGAAGCTCTTGTTCATTTCCTTTTCTTCCATAGTCAATCATCATTAAGCAGATACAAAATTTTGTCGATGCAGGGCTTCGCCTCTTCCTTGCTGCATGGCGAATTATACACATAGTTGCTGCCACGCATCACTATCTTGATGTATGGATTGCCGTTCTCCTCAGCGAAGAAAACAGCCTGCACATCCTTTATTCTGAGCACGAACTCTCCAATGACGATGAATTTTCCGTTTTTCTCAATCATGTTTACTACTTTTTTACAATCACTAATTCGCACCCGTCTGGATACTCAAACAATTTCTTGAACAGCTTGGCGCACCGCCTCGGGACGGAACGCCACACCTTGTGGTACTCGTCGAACTGCTGGCAGTGCCCAGTGTTCTGCGCCGGAACATAGATCGGCGTTTGAGTCGTCCCCGTGAACAGGAAGGGGCATGTGCCGCAACTTCCGGGTTCCTCGTAGAATTTCGCTCCGTTAAGTGTCCTCATGTCGTTTCGTGTTGAAGTTTAACGTTTCGTGTCACCACCGCTTGACAAGTTTCCCTATCGGCTCAAGACCGAAGTGTATGCGTGTCCTGTCACGCCTGATGCCCTTGTTTCTCGTTGCCGCAGCCTTCGCCACTCTTGCCTGACGTGCTTCGGGCGTTTCCTCGGTGATTCGCCGTCGGGCATTGTCTGCACGGCTCAGCAGGTAGAGGTTGGAGAGGTCGCAGTTCTGACGGTTGCCGTCCCTGAAGGCCACGACATGACCATCCGGCACTGCACCGTTGGCCTGCTCCCAGACATATCTGTGCTTCATCACGCAACCGTTCTCGGTGCGCAGCCATACATAGCCATCGCTACGCACTCGCTCGGTGCCAACCTCCCGGGTGTTGTGCGGCCTGTGCCCTGCCTTGAATCTGGTGCGGCTGCTTGCCTTGATGCCCTCTTCCGACATGAACTCTTCGAGGCGCTTGCCTTTGTTGGCTGGTGCATGACCTTTGGCAAACCTGTTATCCTTTGCGCCTTCGGTGCTTGCAACGAGGCGTCCCAATTTTGCCAGGAACTCAGGGTTTTTCTTTAACATGATTTTCTGCGCTTTCTGGTACACGCTCGTAACAGGATGCTTCACCTTGGCGGAGATTTCCTCCGCAGAATGGTCTGCATAGAGCCTCCTGAGCGTGTCCAGTTGCCTCTTCGACCATGTTTTCCTGCCGTTCTTCCTCTTCAGCCCGAGGACCTGCGCCCTCGACATAACGGCTTTGCGTGTCTTTCCGAGCCTTTCTGCCAGCGCGGCAATGTCCCCGCTCGCATAGTTGCGACGCAGGATGTTGTCAAGATGTTCTGTCCAAACTCTTTTCATACAATGATTGTTTTTTGTAATGTTCCAAGATACTCACCACAATGTCAGCTGCAGAGGCGATTGCTTTTCCTTTTGGGATTCAGCAGATGCAGCAACCGCACCTCCGACGGGTAGAACGTCCTCAGGCTTGTTGCGGTCGGCGAGTTGTTGCATCTGCCGTGCCTGCTGCATCCTCCTCTCCCATGTCATGCATGCCACCGACTGCTCAGGTTTGGTGATGAACCTGACTGTCGGCAAGCCTGGCTGGAATGGATACAGACCCTCGTTGACGACGTAGCCGAACATGATGGAGGCTGGGCTCGTCAGCGTGTTGTGGCAAACCACCTCACCGTAGCATCCGTGCACCAGCATGTTCACCGCACTCATCTTGCAGCACATCGCGTCAAGATCCTCACCTATGAGATAGGGCTTTCGCCATCCGTTGCTGATGAACACGGAATGACCCGCAAGCAGGGTTCTCGAACTCCCGCAAGCACAGTCGCTGACCACCACCCTCTTCCCGAAGCCCCTGCACTGCATCGTTGGCTCCATGCTTCCCTTGCCGTCAAGGGTGACATGAGCCATCATGTCGCACATGTCCATCGGGGTGAAGCACTGCCCCCTGTATTTCTTGTCACCAGCCCATGCCATGAAGAGGTCACCAAACATGTCATACCATGATCGATGCACCAAGGCCTCCTCCATCATGCGGAAGTACGTGACCATCATGTGATGGAACTTTTCAGTATCTTCCTGATTGTACCTCCACAATGGTGCAGACGTGTGGTCGATGCAGAAGCAGAAGATGATGTAATCAAGCAAGGATTCGAGCACTTCGCTGTAGTACCGACCATGCACTCTGGCAAAGTCCTCTATCTCCTTCAGCAGAGGACCGGTTACGTCGCTTCTTGGAATTACCGCTTTCATGATTCTCTCAGTTAGGTTCAACAATATCTCCAACGGTAATAGTCAGCGGCATTCTTGAAGCCGTTTCTCTGCCACTCATCCATTTCCTGCCATTCATCTCTCACATCGTCGGCAACATCGCTCCAGTCTGGGATAGCAGCCTTGATGGCAGCGATGACGTTCGGATAGTCAGTCTTGTCGGTTTCGTTGTTGAGCACCTCAACTTCGATTTCGTCATCATCATTCACCTCAACTGTGAAGTAGAAGTCGCCTGCGCTGTGGTCGATGTAGGCGTTGTGCTCATTCTCACAGATGGCCTCCTTCATCGCTTCTGCCATCATTTTGCCAATCTTGTCGATAATTGCAGCTTTCATGTTTCCGTTGTTTTTAGAGGGTTTCTTGTTTAATTTTCTACTGTAAAGTTCTTCATTTTTAACAAGATATGCAAACGAAGACTTCACCATTTTACCGCCATTTTACCACCTTAACATTTGCTGACGTTTAGCGTTAGCAGAGCCAGGCAATCAATGATGCACCGAGCAGGATGTCAGCCAGAATCCCAGCGAAAATCGCTATCGAGTAACGTCTGATGTCATCGGACTCAAGAGGGAAGTGTCCCTCTCTTGCCTGCTTCTCTTCCCTTCGCTCCATAAGCGTGAGGGCATAGCCCCACAGGGCCATTCCAGCAAAGAACCACATGACGGTTCCTGCCAGGTTTCTCCAGTCTTTCCTTTTCATAAGTTCATTCTTACTTTGTTGTAACTTTCATGCGACTCCGCCAATATGGAGAACGCCAGCAATGGCGACATGATGATGCCGCACACAATAAGGATGATGAAGAGCAACGCCACCACCACCCACTTCATTACACTTCTCATGATGATTGTTATTTACGTTTCGGTTTCAGCTTCTCATAGTCTTCAATCGTGGTGAGCCCGAGTGTCTTGTCGGGATGCGCCTGCTTTAGGAACGCATAGTTCTTCAACGCATACTCCCATCCAGCGAAGACATGTTCCAGATGGTCAGGCGCAAGCCAGTGGAACTGGTCGTACACCACATACTGCTGTTTGTCTTTCCCTTTCATAAGCGATGGTTTGTCGGGACTGCGCCGTGCTTCCGGTTCTCATCTTAGCGCACACGCTTGTTTGCTTTCAACGGCACAGTCCCGAACATTTTACAGCCGTCTGTCCTTCGTCACTTTCCACACCTCTGCAAGTGCGTCAAAGTTAATCTTGTTGACCATGATCTTCACCTGCTCTGGCGCATTCTCGTAATAGAAGAAATTACCACGTTCCTTGAACACTCGCAACATACGTTTGCAGGTGGTGGTAAAGTTCTGCACGGGACGGCCAGCAGTGATGCGAGTGAGCAACAATCCTGCAGCCTGACGAGATGCCGTGACAGTGCTGTCGCGACCAAGATGCAAAGTGTGGGCTGCATAGTACATCATGTGGGGTAGTAGTCTATCCACCAGATAGGCGTCAATCTTCGTAATGTCGCCAGTTGTGTGATAGTCATACAAGAGCACCGCTTCTTCTGCAGCCGACACAATGATTTCGTCGATGCGTACAGATTCATCCTTCCTCTGTTCCATCCTCCACCAGTCGGCTTTGTTGTCAGTCGGCTTTATCTTCCCTTCCTGCACTGCCTTCAGCCATTGCTCGCAGTCATACCTCGTCTTGCCTCGATGACGGTAACGCTTCCCGTCAACAGCAATCTCTGCACGATAGCAGTCCTTGAAGTACCGCTTGCCGTTCTTGATACCCTTGGATGACCGGTCGTGATAGATGGTGCCACCAGTCACGATATCATCTTCTGAATTGCCGCGCCACCCACAATATGCTCGCAGGTCGGCACTCTTAGGAGTTTCTAATACTTCCATATCATTCCTTGATTTGTTCTTCCAGTTTCTTCCTTGTTTCTCTCGCCTGCATCACGGCAATCGCTTGCATGCCATCGTTATCCTTCCACACCACCTTTGCCATTCCAATCATCGCCTTTTCCAGACATGCAGGGCAGTATGGATAAGATGGGATGTCTGGGTCTATGACAGGAAAGAACGCCACGGCCGGCTTGCCGCATTCGCAGCACTTACATTCACTTGCTTTCACTCTTGCCATAATCAGTTCTCCAATTTGAACGGTAATACATCCTCAGCGTATGCCCATATCTTGAAAGTTCCTTTTTTGTCAGCTTCAAGAATGCCGCTATCTAACGCCAGCACTGGGGCAATGGATTTGGGATTCTTCGTACTGACGAGAATCCAACTATGCGGTCTGGGTTTTTCTTTGGCGGCATCATGCCACACAATTTTCCTTTTCATAATCAATACCTGAATTTCGTGAAATGAATAATTGCCATTGGCTTTGATAGGTCGTAGTCCTTAAACCACGCTTTCCAATCATTAAGCGAAAGACCGTCGTTTGTTGCAAGCGTTTTGGCGATGCCGCCAAACATTCCGACATGTTCAGCATCTTCTATCATGGCTTCATCGAGCGTGCCAAAAGGAAACTCCAATTTCTGTATGCCGATGCCATCATCTTTCGTCAGCCTCACAATCTCATGCTGCTTGCTTCTGTAAGGCTTACCCTCCCAGTACCGAACCGAGAGACACGCTTTCCCTGCATTTATCTGTTCAAATCGTTTGGTCCACAACTCATAATTCGCTCTGATGGTGTGTATTTTCCCATTTTCTGCGCCATAGTACAAGGCACCTATAAGCCAATCCTTGAAATGGGTTTCCTCACCTGCTCTCGGATGGGTAACAGGAAACACCTGCGATAATGTCAAATAATATGTCTTCATAAAAAATCAAATTCCAGTTGTCGTACAGGTTCAACATATCCCTGATGCGAAGCGAGGAAAGAAGTTCGCAGTTTGTCTGCAATCTCTTTCCTCACCTGCTTGCTAACATGATTCTTGTCTCGTTCTGAATTGATCTGCAATGCCTTTTCCAAACTGCCGTTGACACTCTTTTCATCCATGAACACGCAGTATTCTGTAAACACCTGCCTACAAAAAGAGGCGTCCTGTGCTTCCTCGTCAGTCTGGAACCTCTCAAAGACTGTGTCCTGCATCTTCTTCAAGGTCTTATGGGACCGTTGCGTTTCACATCCGGCACCTTCTTCGTTCTCAAAGATGATAGAAATGGACTCCCGCTTGCGCACCTTGCCAAGCCTCGCCCATCCGTAAAAAACCTTCAAACGCCTTTTCTTGGGTGCAGATTTGGTGCCATGCTTCGCCTCAAGCATTTTCAGTTTCTCAATCGTCATCGCTTCCATACTCTTATACCCGATATTTAAGGCAAAACGAGACAGCTGCTTCTACAGCGTCCTCGTATTTCCATTCAAAACAAGTCCAGCCTTTTCTCACGTATTGGCAAGCAGCGTCAAGAACAATGTAAGAATAGTGGTAGTCACCATTCAAATCCATGCTTACTGCAATTTCGATGAAAAGAGCATACTCATCACGCAGCCACTTCATCACCATCTGATGCGTCGG
>JAEEGS010000051.1 GCA_016280445.1 Bacteroidaceae bacterium | reverse complement strand
TGATGAACACAGGGTTGTATTCTAAAAATACGGACAGCAAAGTCCCCTTGCTTTTTTTCTTGGTTCGAATTGTTACCCTATTCATAATGTTCCTCCTTCCATCTGATTATATCACGTCTATTGAATAATAGAACTCCGTTGGCATGCTTTATGTGCACTATGTTCTGAGCAACAACATTAAACAGATCTGTCTTCTTCATTTTGTAGCCTATTTCAACCTCATTGATATTAAGCCAGGGCTTGATAAAACATGATTCTTCTGCCCAGGCTTTCAAAACGTCATCTTTTGAATAGCGTTTGAGCCAGCCAACATGGTATGACTTGATGTTATATCTCTCCACGAAACTTAATAGCCAGCTCCTTCCCATGCCTGTGTAATTCATTAAGCCATAGATGGAAAAAGATGACTCTCCGATAGGTGATGAGGGAGTTTTTGGTAGATGTGAATACCAGTGGACAAAGTCAGTCCATTTGACTTGCCTGCCATTGTTTTCAATTAATGATGGAATCACGCCGTTTTTAACTAAACGGTAAATGTAGCTTTTAGTGAACCCTGAAAGACAAACAATCTCACTAATTGTGAGATAGCCCTTGGATACAACATACTGCCACTCTACATCCAAACTATCGTATGGATTGTAGTAATGTTTGAAATGCTTGTAATTACTCATAATTATTAATGTCACTTTTGTGTGACAGTAAATAAATATGGTCTACAAGTGGCAAAATGAGTATGAACAGGGTCGATAAAGTTTTACATAAACTGGAATATTATACGTTTATTAACAGAAAATCCCCAACAATTAACAATAATTATGCACTTATGTCAGCCATTGATGGGTTTTTGAGACATAAATCGTACTTTCTACGGTAGAAATACGGTAGAAAATAGAAAATAAAAAGACTCGAATAACTTGAAATGAAAAACGTAAAGTCTTGATAGTTAGCGATGTAAAAATTGAAAAAATGTCTCTATTTTCTTTTTAAGAAAATCGTAACCAATTATAAATCAATAACCTACAGAGGTTATTTTCCCACGCAGAAGTGGCTGAAGATGTTGTTGAGGGTTTCTTGGGGGGTGATTTGGCCGCCGGTGATGTCGGCGAGGTGGTCGAGGGTGAGGCGGAGGTCTTCGGATAGGAGGTCTCCGCTTTGTTGTTGATGGAGGCCTTCGATGACGCGGAGGAGGGAGTCGTGGGCGTGGGTGAGGGCTTCGTAGTGGCGGGTGTTGGTGATGATGATGTCGGAGTCGGCGGTTTGTGGGGCAGCGGCGATGAGGCGGTTGCGGAGGTCGTCGAGTCCGATGTTGTATTTGGCTTGGAAGGTTTCGGTTTTGTTCTCGATGCGGATGACGGTTTGGTCCTCACGGACGGGGATGTCGGGGTAGGGAACTCCTGGTTCGGTCATCATCAGGATGATGGTGGCTCGTTGGGCGGTGGCGAGGGAACGGTCGATGCCGAGGCGCTCGACGTGGTCATCCGTGTGGCGTATGCCTGCGGTGTCGATGAAGCGGAAGGTGATGCCGCCGAGTTGGATGGTGTCTTCGATGGCATCGCGTGTGGTGCCTTGGATGTCGCTGACGATGGCGCGTTCCTCGCCGACGAGGGCATTGAGAAGGGTTGATTTGCCTACATTGGGAGCACCTACGATGGCGACGGGGATGCCGTTCTTGAGGGCATTTCCTGTGTGGAAGGTGTCGGCCAAATGAGTGATGCGTTTGTCAATCTTTTGAGCGAGTTCCAGCAGTTCGGTACGGTCGGCAAATTCGAGGTCTTCGTGGTCGGAGAAGTCGAGTTCGAGTTCTAATAGGGAGGTGAGTTTCAGGAGTTGGTCACGAAGGAGAGACAACTCGGAGGAGAAATGGCCGCGGAGTTGGGAGAGGGCGATGTCGTGAGTTGCCTTGTTGGTGGATGCGATGAGGTCGGCTACGGCTTCTGCTTGGCTGAGGTCAAGTTTTCCGTTGAGGTAGGCGCGTTGTGTGAACTCGCCAGGATTGGCAAGGCGACATCCGTTTTGAACGAGGAGTTCTAATACCTTATTTAATATGTATTTGGAGCCGTGACAGGAGATTTCGGCGGAGTCTTCGCCTGTATAGCTGTGAGGTGCACGGAAAATGGAGACGAGCACTTCGTCGATGAGGTTTGAGGTTTGAGGTTGGAGATTTGAGGTTTTGTTGGCAATGTGTCCGTAATGAATCGTGTTGGGCTTGGCGGTTGTCAAGTCCTTGGTGAATATGCGGGAAAGAATCTCAAGAGTCTGGCTTCCTGAGATGCGGATGATTCCTAAAGCACCACCTGTTGCGGTGGCTATGGCACAAATCGTATCCTCTTGGTTTGTTATCTCGTATACATTATTCTCTATCATATCCATAAATCTCCAATCTCAAACCTCCAATCTCCAATCTCCAATCTCCAACCTATATTCGGTCTAACACTTTTTGGATGAGCGTGTCGATGGTGTTTTTGTATTCCGTGTTCATCTCGGTGGTGTAGCGGTTGGCGATGACCATGCAGCAGGTCATGGCACGATGTCCGAGCAGCGAAGAGAGACCGGCGAGGGCTGAGGATTCCATCTCGAAGTTGCAGATTTTCATTCCGTCATACTCAAAGGACTCCACCTTCTCGTTTTGTTGTGGGTCTTGAATCTTCAAGCGGATTTGGCGACCTTGTGGGCCATAAAAACCGCCACAGGCGATGGTGTAGCCACGCACCATGTCGTTCTGTGCAATCTGCTCAATCAGGTCAGGATTGGCGATGGCAACGTAGGGAGCACCTTTGAGGGGACTCCAATTCATGTGCTTTTTGAAGGCCGCTTCCAGTTGCAGGTCGCACACCTCATTTCGCCCGTCATAGTAGTTGAGCAATCCGTCGAAACCGATGCTTTTCACCGAGGCGATGAAGCAGCCGGTAGGTGTGAAAGGTTGCAATCCTCCGCAGGTGCCGATGCGCACGATGGTCAGCGTGCGATGGCCGGGCTTCTCTGTGCGAGTGTTGAAGTCGATGTTGGCAAGGGCGTCGAGTTCCGTCATCACGATGTCGATGTTGTCGCATCCGATGCCTGTGGAGAGAACCGTGATGCGCTTGCCCTGATAAGTGCCTGTGATGCTGTGGAATTCGCGGCTGCTCACCTCACATTCCTTTTCGGAGAAGTGTTCAGCCACGGTGCTCACTCTGCCCGGGTCGCCCACCAGAATCACACGGTCGGCAAGTTGTTCTGTGCGCAGATGAAGGTGAAACGCCGAGCCGTCAGCGTTGATGATGAGCTCGGAGGGAGGGAAAATTTTCTGTGTCATGGTTTTGGGGGTGTTAGTGGATGTTTCGTTCTTTAAGAGTTCCAGACGTCGGATGTTCTTTTCGATGTTGTGTACTTCGTTTTGCAGTTCCATGATTCGTGTTTCGAGATTGAGAATCTGTTGACGGGCAGATGGGGATGTCTCACGCATCTGTTGCAACTGTTCACGGAGGGCGGCTAAGTTCTTTGACTTCTGCAACCACTCACGGCATTGTTGTTGTGCTTCCTTTGAGGTGAAGTCGTTGAGCGTGTAGCAGGTCTTGGCATCGTTGAGAACAAATTCAAAGTCCCTTTTTGAGTTGACAATTGACAATTGGGAATTGACGGCTGAGAGGCGTTGTCTGGCTTGTGCCTTTGCCTGCTTCTGTTCATCGGTCATCGGAAGGGTGGCGACAGATTTCAGCGATGCAACGGCACGGAGTTCGTTCAAGTCTGCTGTCTCGTAGTCGATGGTTTGACGTGACTCGTTGGGGATGAATGTATAGATGCACACCTTGCCGGCAGGTTGATAGCGGTCGCTGGCGAACCATCCGAGGTTGGCGCCTTCGTCGATGACGAGCATATAGTCGTTGGCGTATGAGTTGTAGGGGAATCCCATGTTCTCTGCCTGATAGAAACGCTTGGAATCGCTGTCGTAACGGGTGGCATAGAGGTCGTAGTTGCCGTGACCCTCGTCACTTCTTGCCGCGAAATAGAAGGTCTGTCCGTCGGGCATGAGGAAGGGGTAGTTGATGTCGCCTTCGATGCCGAGACCCTCGATGATTTCACCCTCGGTCAGACGTCCGTTCTCGATGTAGTGACGTATGATTTGCAGGTTCGTGCTGTCGCTTCCTTCAGGACGGAGCACCATGCCGTTGAGTTGCGTCTGATACTGCACGATGTCACCTTTTTCTGACATCGACAAAGTGCCAAGGTCGGCAGCAAGCGGATAGGCTTTGAGGAAGTCTTTCTTGTCTACGACCATGCTGTCCACAATGGTGATTCTGTCAACACCACGCAACCCGCTTTCTCCTTTGTGGCAGAAGGCCACCACCTTGTCATATTCGGTCGTCGCTTGCCTTTTGCGTTTGGCCGCCTGAATGAGTCTTTTGGCGGCAGCATCTGCCTTGCCGAACTGGAGCGACATGACATCGGCATTGAGGTCTCCCAGCGAGGAGACAGGTGTCAGTTGTGGATATGTCGGAGGAACCGATGCTGCAATGCTGTCGGTTGTCTGCGCATGTGCCGCAATGGCTACCCACGCAAATAGATATGTGATAATCTTCTTCATTATGATTTTTTTATGCTGTTTTCAACTTTCAACTTCCCTAAACAAGTTCTACAATCGTAATTCCTGCCCCTCCGAAGCGGATGTCTTCATCGTAGAAGTCGGCCACAGGAGGCATCGTGTTCAGATATTGACGGATGACCGTCTTGAGGGCGCCTGTGCCGGTTCCGTGCAGGATTTTCACACGGGAAGCACGTGCCACCAGGGCATCGTCGATGAAGTAGGTGACGGCTTGGATAGCCTCATCGCCACGCATGCCTCGCACATCGAGTTGCTCCTTGAAGTTGAGGGTGGTCTTGCGGATTTCATCGCGTGTCTGTACACTCACAAACGTGGCAGCCACATTTTTCTCCTTCTGTGGAGTTTCTGCAGGTTCAAGACGGCTCAGTTTCACGTTCGTGGTGATGTGTCCGAAGACCACCGTTGCCTCGTTGCCGTTGATTTTCTGAATCTGCCCGATGGTGGTTTGTCCTTTCAGGCGGACGTAAGTCCCTACCAGAAAACCCTCTCTGTCCTGGCGGACATCTCCCCCATAATGGGGAGATCCATCCGGTCGGTCATCCTCCCCATTATGGGGGAGGGTTGGGGAGAGGGTCTTTTTCTTTTCCTCCTTCCTTTTCCTTCGTGCCACCAGTTTCTCCATCTGCCTCCGTATCTTCTCGTCGGCAAGGTCGGGGTCAATCTCGCGGATGTCCTGCTTGAACTCAGCCAAGTCTTGACGAATCATGCGGGTGCGTTCCTTCTCCGCCTGTGCCTCCTTGATGTCCTTGATGGTTTGTTCAATCTTGGCGTTGGAGTCCTTCAGCATCTGCTCGGCATCCTCTTTGGCCTTGGCAATGATGACCTTGCGCTCGTCGTGCAGTTTTTGGATGTCCTCCTCGTATCGCTGAATCGTCTGCTCCATCTGTTTCTCATGCTGATGGATGCTCTGACGCTTCTGCTCCCAATACCGTTTGTCGCGCACGATGTCTTGCAGATACTTGTCCGAGTTGATGTAATCCTTACCGACAATCTCGCTCGCATCCTTGATCACCTCGTCGGGGATGCCCGTCTTTCTGGCAATCTCGATGGCGAACGAACTGCCCGGGTTGCCGATGGAGAGTTGGAAAAGCGGCTGCATCAGTTGGCGGTCATACAGCATCGCGCCATTCACGATTCCCTCCGTCTCTTGGGCATAGTGCTTCAGGTTCTGATAGTGGGTGGTGATGACACCAAAAGCATGCTTCTTGTTGAAGACCTTCAGCATCGCCTCCGCCATCGCACCCCCAATCTGCGGCTCCGTTCCTCCACCGAACTCATCAATCAGAATGAGGCTCTTCCCGTCACAATGCTTCATCATATTCTTCATGTTCAGCAGATGAGAAGAGTAGGTGGAGAGGTCATTCTCCAGACTCTGCTCGTCACCAATGTCGATGAAGATGCTCTTGAAGATGCCGAAGATGCTGCTCTTCGCCACAGGCACAGGCATGCCGCATTGGAACATATATTGTAGCAATCCCGTCGTCTTTAGGCAGACAGACTTGCCACCGGCATTCGGGCCCGAGATAAGGAGAATGCGTTGTTTCTGCGTGAGCGTGATGTCGAGCGGCACCACCTTGCGAACAGACCCTTCGAGACCCCCTCTGTCCTGTCGGACATCTCCCCCATAATGGGGAGATCCATCCGGGCGGTCTCCCTCCCCATTACGGGGGAGGGTTGGGAAGGGGGTCTTAAATCTCAGTTCCAGCAAAGGATGCACGGCAATTGCCCAGTCGAGCACCTGCTTGTTCTCCATGCGAGGCTCCGTGCTGTTCGTGATGATGGCAAACTTCGCCTTGGCGCGGATGAAATCGATTTGTGCCAGGAACTCATAACTGAACAGCATCTCCTCCACTTCGGGGCGCACCGTCTGCGTGAATTCCATCAGGATGCGGTTGATTTCCTTCCTTTCCTCACCCTCCAGCTCGCGAATCTTGTTGTTCGCCTCCACCACCTCAGCAGGCTCGATGAACACCGTCCTTCCAGTGTCCGACTCATCATGCACAATGCCCCTTATCTTCCGCTTCATGGCAGGAGCCACAGGAATGACCAGACGCCCGTCGCGGAGCGTGGGAGACACATCCTTGTCAATCAGTCCTTCGCCCTTGGCAGACTTGAGAATGTTCTGCAACGCCCTCGACACGCTGCCCGCCGTAGAAGCCAAATCACGGCGTATCTGCAAAAGGGCAGGAGAAGCCGTATCCTTCACATGACCATACTTGTCCAGAATCTGGTCAATGCGCTTCACCATCTGCGGATAGGTCTTCACATCCTGTGTCAACGCATAGAGGTAAGGGTAGAAAGGAATACCCTCATCGCCGCTCGTCGTATGGAGACCTTCGCCCAGCGCGTGGGCTGGATCGTCTTGGCAACGATGCAGAAACGTCACAATATTGTCTATCGTGGAGAGCGACCGTTGCAGGTTGAACAGCTCCTCCACATCCAGGCACGTGTTCTGAATGCGGATGCGTTTCAGCGACGGGCGCACATCAAAGAAATTCTGGTCGGGGAAATCCTCCTCCTGCAAGATGCGCACAAACTCCATCGTCTGCTTCACCTGCCGACGGATATCATCAAAATTGACAGAGAAAGCCATGTCGCGCACCTGTCCCTCGCCCAATGTGCAGAGGCAGAGAGCCGAGAGCCGCTGTCGTATCTGGTCAAACCCAATCTTCTGTTCGTATGTAGTTGGATAAATCATTGTGTTTCGTTGCTGAATGCAAAGGTAGTGAAAAATTTGGTTAAGTGAGAGAAAAACCCAAATTATTTGAGTTTTCTTGTCACGAAAGCACTTTGTGATGGCAGCGTCAGCGTGATTACATCGCCTCCACTCTCGTGTTATGCCCGTCTCCGTTTCTCCCCGCGCGCCGTGCAGGCCTCCCCGTGTGTGTCGTGCACCCTTCCCCCTGCACAGGGTTATTGTCTCACCCTCATGTCCGATGCTGCAAAGGTACGGAAAAAATATTACATACAAAAAGAAAAGAGCCTGTGCGAATGTGCACGGACTCTTGTTGTATAAGATGAACCTTTTTTTCCTGAATATTTTTGGAGGTGATGGGAAAAGGATTTATCTTTGCATGTGAAAAAAAGAAAATAAACCGATTCTTTTCTTTTTGTGCATTTTTTCAAACAATCAATATTACGAATTTTAGTAAATAGCATAATGAAAAAGTTTTTTTTAATGAGCATTGTAATGCTTATGTTGGCTTTATCATGTAATGGCGATTCTAATATCGTTGTGGTAATCAACGAGGATGGAACAACGTCCAACGGCAGCGTCTTCTCTGCCATCGACGACGAGAGCTTCTATCTGGATTACATCAGTTACTGGATTGAAGAAGGACATTTGGTGGTTACAGGCTGTGATGAGGATAGATTCAAGGGCGTCGCCGAAATTCCATCTCGAATTACTTACAAAGGAAACACATACGAAGTGCTGAGCATTGGAGAGGAGACTTTCCGAAATTGCGATGTTTTGACTTCTGTAACCATTCCTAACAGCGTGACGAGCATCGGGAGGCTTGCTTTCCGAAATTGTAGTGGTTTGACCTCTGTGACCATTGGCAACGGCGTGACGATCATTGGAGATGGTGCTTTTTGGGAATGTAGTGGTTTGACTTCTGTGACCATTGGCAACGGTGTGACGAGCATTGAAGGGCTTGCTTTCAGGGGTTGTAGTAGTTTGACCTCTGTGACCATTCCTAACAGCGTGACGAGCATTGAAGCAGAAGCTTTCTCTTATTGTAGAGGTTTGACTTCCGTGACCATTCCTAACAGCGTGACGAGCATTGGAGATTGTGTTTTCATGGGATGTGATGGTTTGACTTCAATTAAAGTTGGAAGCGGTAATACGGTATATGACTCGCGCGATAATTGCAATGCTATTATTGAGTCTTCAACAAATACATTGATTTCAGGCTGTAAAAACACTGCCATTCCTAACAGCGTGACGGGCATTGGAGAGGGTGCTTTCTGTGATTGTGATGGTTTGACTTCTGTGACCATTCCTAACAGCGTGACGAACATTGGAGAGGGTGCTTTCATGTAATGTATTTAGAGTCCTCTAAACAACCATGAACAATGAAAAACACATAGACATAAATTACTGTATGTCAACTACTTTTAGATTTTAACACTTCAGACTTGCTTTTTGGTGGTTCTCAAAAATCCGCTTACCTTTGCAACGCAT
>JAEEGS010000050.1 GCA_016280445.1 Bacteroidaceae bacterium | reverse complement strand
TACTATGCTTCGATTAGGCAGCGAGAGCGTAACGAGTTTCGCCAATTAATTCTTTGATGTCTGAGATTTGAGAGAGGGGCATCGACTCTCTGCATGCTTACGTACCACCTCATCTTGCTGTCAAATCCAGTCATCCCCGATGATGGTAAGTGGCCGCAAAGGTACTGCCTTTTCGGTTTATGACCAAATTTTCGGATTGGAATTTGCTGTTTGGGAGAAGAAATCGTGCATTTTCTGTTCCTCGCCAGCCACAATGATGATGTCGTCTTCCTGTATGACGAGGTTGGGGTCGGGATTGGTGTAGAAATCCTCGGAGGGTCGGACGAGTCCCATCACGATGCAGCCACCCTTTTCGCGGATGCCTGATTTGAGGATGCTCTTGCCACAAAGGGGAGAGTCGGCCGTGATGGTGAAGTTGTCCAATATGATATTGCTGCTCCTGCTGTCCATTTCTTCATTGGTGGTGAGGCTGGTTTCCAGCATTTTTTGGAAGGCTGCCACATCGGTGTCGGAACCAGCCAGGATGATACGGTCGCCAGGATAGAGGCGATGATTGCCGCCAGGAACGTTGATGTTGATTCCGCCACGAATGATGCGCACGATGTTGGCTCCCGTGATGTTGCGGATGTTGAGTTCCTTGAGTGCTTTGCCTGCAAAAGCAGAATTGTTGGGCACATCCACCTCGGCGATGTTCATTTCGAGGCTGATCAATGAATTCTCCACCTCGCGTTCCAATCCTCGTTGCGATTCGGCCAGTCGTTCGCGGGCATAGAGGTTTTCGTTGAAGACACGCAACAGTTGGTTGATGCCTGGCGCCATAGCAAGTTTGAGCAGAAGGAATTTGATGAGGCGCCAAGGGGCAGCCATCTTTAATTGATCCCTCTTCCTTGAAAAGCCTGCCTGCCGTTTCTCGGTGTAACTGTCGAGCATCTTTTTGGTGTTTTCGTTCATGTGGTTTTCAAAGAATGCGAGCGTAGGGTAGGCGAGGCGCATGATGTAAGGAGTTAGAAAGGTTGTGATGACGCTGACAGCCACAACTGTGGGGTAGAGGCTTGAATCGGTCACATGCAGACTTTGTCCGAGATTGGCGATGATGAAGGCAAATTCACCTATTTGCACCAACGAAAAGCCTGTCTGCAACGACACTCTGAGCGGTTGTCCCGAGAGGAGCGTGCCAAAACTGCCGAAGAGAATTTGTCCGAAAATGACGACTAACGTGATGATGGTGATGGGTAGCCAGTATTGTAGCAGCAAGGCCGGGTCAATCATCATGCCGACGGACACGAAGAAGATGGAACCGAATATGTTCTTGACAGGTTGAACCAGATGCTCAATGCGCTCGGCATCAACCGTTTCAGCCAACACGGAACCTATCACGAAGGCACCCAGCGCGCTGCTGAAGCCTGATTGAACAGCCAGCAACACCATGCCGAGGCAGAGGCCGATAGAGACGATGGTCAGGGTTTCGTCGTTGAGGTGCTTCTTGAATTTCTTCAGGAATGTCGGAATCATCAGAATGCCCAACACAAACCACAAAGCGATGTACATGACCAGTTTTCCCACTTGCCACAACAGTTCCTTGCCTTCAAACTCGTTCTTGACGGCGATGGAGGTGAGCAACACCATGAGCACCACAGCAAAGAGGTCTTCCACAATCAGAATGCCGAAACAAACTCCGGCAAACCGGTGGCTGCGCAATCCTGCTTCTTCTATCGCTTTGAAGACGATGGTGGTGGAGGACATGCAGAGCATTCCGCCGAGGAACAGAGCGTTCATGCTGTCCCAACCCAGAAGATAGGCGATCAGCATGCCAACACACATCATGCCCACAACGATGACACCTGCACCAATGACAGCCGTGCTGCCCACTTTCAGCAGTTTCTTGAACGAGAACTCTAATCCGAGGCTGAACAGGAGGAAGAGCACGCCAATCTCTCCCCATGTTTCCACGTTCTCCTTGTTGCTTACCCATGCTTCGCCCAGCACGTGGGGACCTACCAGCATGCCTGCTACAATGTAACCCAGCACGACAGGCTGCTTGAACAGTTTGAACAACAGGCTGGTGATGCCAGCAGTCAACATGATAATGCAAAGATCCTGTATCATATCTTCTTCCCTTGTCTTTTCTTTTTTATTCTTTCTGCTCTTCGTCCAAATTCTTATTCCACAGATAGTGTTGTGTCTCCTTGGCCAGCACGCCCGACAGCAGCAACAATGAAACGAGGTTCGGTATGGTCATGAAGGCATTCATGATGTCGGCCAAGTTCCACACCAGCGCAAGGCTCATCGTCGAGCCTGCAAACACCAGCAGGATGTAGAGGATGCGGTAGAAGACAATGCTGCGCTTGCCTGCCAGATACTCCATAGCGCGTTCACCATAGTAACTCCATCCCAAGATGGTGGAGAAGGCAAACGTGATGATGCCGAACGTCAGGATGGGGGTGCCAATATAAGGAATCATGCCGAAGGCCTTCTTGGTCAGCATGCCGCCATCCTCTTGGTTAATTTCTGGATAAGCGATGATGCTCGACACGATGACTAACCCCGTGATGGCACAGATGACCACCGTGTCCCAGAATGTACCCGTGGAGGACACCAAAGCCTGACGAACAGGGTTCTTTGTCTGTGCTGCCGCAGCCACAATGGGAGCGGAACCCATACCAGACTCGTTCGAGAAGAGTCCGCGGGCAATACCATATCGTGCTGCAACCATCAGGACTGTGCCTGCGGTTCCGCCACCTACGGCCTTCAGAGAGAAAGCCTCATTGAAAATGAGTGAGAGAGCCTCCGTCAGATAAGCGTGGTTCACACACAAGATGTAAATACATCCCAACACATACAGAAGAGCCATCATTGGAACCAGAGTCGTACACCAACGTGCGATGCTTTTCACACCGCCAATCACGACAAAGCCGACAACTGCCGCCAACACAAAGCCTGTAATCATTTTGGTTGTTTCGGGGTCTATCCAGCCTTCCATCACCAACGAGATGTTCTCGCTGATGGCGTTTGCCTGCACGGTGTTGCCGATGCCGAACGATGCTACAGCGGCAAACACGCAAAACAGTACACCAAGCCACCTCATCTTCAGCCCTTTTTCCAGCGCATACATCGGACCGCCCAGCATTCTGCCGTCAGCCGTTCTCTCCCGATATTTGATGGCAAGCAACCCCTCGCTGTACTTTGTGGCGATACCCAGCACACCGGTCAGCCAACACCAAAGCACCGATCCCGGGCCACCCAGGCTTACCGCAGTCGCTACACCGATGATGTTGCCTGTTCCAATTGTGGCAGCCAATGAGGTGGCCAATGCGCCAAACTGGCTCACGTCGCCCGTTGCGTCCTTGTCCTTGCTTACCGAAAGTTTGATGGCTGTCCAGATCTTCCGTTGAGGGAATTTCAATCTGATGGTCAAAAAAAGATGTGTGCCAAGCAGGAGGATAATCATGGGCCATCCCCAAATGATGCCGCTGACATCTTCTGTTATCTGAAGTAGTTGTTCCATGAAAAAAAGACGGCAGCCACCAAAACGAATGATGGTTGCCGTTTGCTTGCGTGAATGATATAATCGATTAGTATGTTCTGTAGAGAATCCAAGCGTCGGGGTAAGTGCCACGAAGTTGGTCGCGAGACTGAACGGCTGATGCACGGTCGTCGAAAGAGGAAGCGATGACACGGTACATGTTTTTCTCTGCGTTGTAAGCCACCTGTGCAGAATAGCCTTTGGCAACGAGGGTGTTGCGGAGGTTGTTGGCATTGGCTTCAACACCGAAAGAACCGCACACAACGTTGAATGCCTTCAGGGTTCCGCCGTTCAGGACGGTGAGGCGCTCCTGGGCGTCATTCTCAGTGTTAGTGACGACGGGGGTGGTCACAACGGGAGTGACGGCCACTGGAGCCGTTTCAACTTGGTCGCCAGCATTTGCTCTGGCCATTTCCTGTGCTTTTGCTTTTTCATACGCCTTCTTGTAACTGCTTTCTTTTGTCTTACATGAAACGAAGGCAAGGGCGGCGATCAGTGCCAAACCCAACATAAGATTCTTTTTCATCATTTTTTCTCCTTATTATAATTAGAAAGATTTTCCACAAAGGTAAGATTTATTTGTCACATGACAAAGCAGCCGAGTGCAAAAAAAAGTTAAATGATGAAAAAAGTGTTTGTTTTTATGGATAAAGTTGTATCTTTGTCATCAAAAACTAAATAATTAACAAAATTTATAAACCTTAAAAACATTCACAAGACTATGACAAAAGGTGATGGTATTGCATTGGCCGCTGCTTTTTTGGGTGGTGCAATCGCAGGCGCAGCAGTGGGTCTTCTGTTCGCCCCGGAAAAGGGTGTTGACCAGCGTGCTAAAATCAAGGAAGCGCTCGAGAAGCGCGGTATCAAACTTGACAAGGAAGGCTTTGACAAGTTGATAGATGAAATCAAGAATATCGGCAAGAAGAAGGAACTGGTGCCTGCTGAGGACTTCGACGCAGAGTAACTCTCTTCTGAAGGATAGTAGTTTGAATTTCAAAAACATGAAAGGATGAGTGCAGATATGACCAATAGGGTAAGCAATGATCTTCGCCGATTGGCCTATCGTGTGGAGCGCTACCTCCGTTTGGAGGCCACGGAGCGTCTGACGATGGTGACCACCTTTGTGGTGTTGGCTGCCGTGACGATGGCTTTGGCCACGAGTGCCATCTTCTTCCTGAGCACAGGCTTGGTGAAGACGCTGAACTTGTTGATAGGCAACGAAATGCTCAGTTACTACATTGTAGGCGGTTCTTTGCTGCTCATCATTCTGTTTATCTTCTTACTCCGGAAACCGTTGGTGGAGAATCCGTTTGTGCGGATGTTCAGCAAGCAATTCCTGGAGGTGCCAACCATTACGGAGCAAATGATGTCCAAGTCTTCCAAGAACGAGCAAATACGCAAGTTGGCAGAAAGTCTCGTGCAAGAGTTGGAAGACGAGGAAGAGGAAGGAGGTGAGCGATGAAAAAGCAGAAATACACGTCACTTGAAGACATCCGCTCAGAGAAGGAGCATACGCAGCGACAAATCACTTATGGAGTTGACAGGTTGAAAAATGATGTCACCGATTGCTTTGTGTCGCCCACCAGCATCTTCTTGAGGTCTTCCAACAAGTATATGAACTACATTGGATATGGCATCTCTGCCTACAAGGCCTTCCAGACTTTTAGGGGAGTCTTTAATTTCTTCTCGAAGAAGAGGTGACTAATGATTAAAACAAAAGCAAAAGTGCCCGCAATTCCATGATTGCAGGCACTTTTTTTTGTCAACCCGCTGAAAAGTGTTACCTTTGCACCTGATTTCTGAAAAAAGAAAGAGAGAAAGATGAGTCAGCAGTATTCGTCAGCATTGTTGGAACGTGCCGTAGATGAGTTTTCCAAGTTGCCGGGTGTCGGACGCAAGACGGCCATGCGGCTGGTGCTGCACATGTTGCGTTTGGATGTCGGCAAGATTGATGCTTTCACGGATGCTGTGTCGACGTTGTGCCACGAAGTGCATTATTGCAGTGTGTGTCACAATATTAGTGATGAGGATGTGTGTCAGATTTGTGCCAGTTCCGCCCGCGACCGTTCTATCATCTGTGTGGTTGAGAATGTGCAGGATGTGATGGCCATCGAGCAGACGATGCAGTATCACGGTCTCTATCATGTGCTGGGAGGCGTCATTTCTCCGATGGATGGAGTGGGGCCTGGTCAGTTGGAGATAGACAGTCTTGTTGAGCGTGTGGATAGGGGAGATGTGGCCGAGGTGATATTTGCCTTGAGTTCAACAATGGAGGGCGATGCCACCAATTTTTACATTTCCCGTAAACTGAGCCAGTATCCAGATGTGAAACTGACGGTGTTGGCAAGAGGTATGAGCATTAACGACGAATTGCAATATACGGATGAAGTGACGCTGGGACGTTCGCTGGTCAACAGGGTTCCGTTCACAGGCAAATAAAAGGATGTGACATCGTGCATTTACACAAACCGTTCTTGTCGCAGGTTAGAAAAGAAGAGAATTGAAAAAATAAACATATGGTAAAATATATACAGAAATTGTCGAACACGTTGAAGGCCGAAATAATAGTGGTGTGGCTGATTGTTGTTGCAACGATAGTGTTGGGCGAACTTGACATCATTCCGAACGGGATGGTGCTGCCACATTCGTCGGAGGAATTTTGGCTGGACACGATTGCCATCACGTTGACCATCGTGGGAGTTCCTTTAGCCATTAAGTTGTTCACGTTGAATACGACCAAAGGGTTGCGTCGCATGAACAACGAGGAGGCTCTGAAGTCTTATCATATATGGAGTGCTGTAAGGTTGGGCATCTTGTGTGTTGCTGCTGTGTTCAGCATTGTGGCTTACTATATGACCATGAGCATCACAGGTGCTTTTTGTGCGCTCATAGCGGTGAGTGTTACCGTTTATTGTTGGCCTTCTGGCGATAAAATCTCCTCCTATCTCGAAGGAGTTAATAAGGAATAGGAATGAAACTCTCCATAGTCATAGTAAACTACAACGTGCGGTATTACCTTGAGCAGTGTTTGCTCTCGGTGGAGAAAGCCTTGACGGGTGTGTGTGGTGAGGTGTTTGTGGTTGACAACAACAGTTCCGACGACTCTTTGCCATCTTTGAAAGGGCGGTTCCCATGGGTTCGTTATATTGAGAATGATGAGAACGTGGGCTTTTCACGTGCCAACAATCAGGCTATACGCGAGGCACGTGGTGAGTATGTGCTGTTGCTGAATCCCGACACGTTTGTAGGTGAGCGCACGTTCAGAGAGTGCATAGACTTCATGGATAAGAACCCGCAGGCAGGCATGTGTGGTGTCGGCATGTTGAAAGTGGATGGCTCTTTCGCGCCAGAGTCTCGTCGAGGAGTGCCAACACCTTTCGTCGCGTTCTGCAAGATGTCGGGGTTGGGTGCCTTGTTTCCGAAGAGTCGCCTCTTTGGTCGCTATTACATGCAGTATCTCAATAAGCAGGCCATCAATCCGATTGAAATTGTGAGTGGTGCATTCATGTTCATTCGCAAGTCGGCTCTGGATAAAGTGGGATTGCTTGATGAAGCCTTCTTCATGTATGGTGAGGACATTGACCTCAGTTATCGTATATTGAAGGCGGGTTATAAGAACTATTATCTTCCCACGCAGATTCTGCACTACAAAGGGGAGAGCACCAAGAAGGACTCCCTCAAATACGTGAATGCTTTCCACAAGGCGATGGTCATCTTCTTCAAGAAGCATTTTGCGCATTACAGCATCATCTATTCTACATTCATCATGCTGACGGTGGTGATGCGAGGGGCAATGTCCTATGTGATGCAAAAGACGAAAGCCTTGTCGCGCAAGTCAATCGAAATGGAACAATTGAAGTTCTTGATTGTGAGTGACGGACGGAATCTTGACGACATGAAGCACATCGCGGAGAAGCACCACTTCTGCTATGATGTGTTCCATTCCCGGTTGGGCGATATGCCCAGTACGGATGTGCTGTACAGAGATTACGACTATATTGTGTTCGATACCAGTCGTTATCCATACAGTTCCATTCTGGAGTTCTTCCGACACGACGAACCCAATCGTCGTCGTCCTTACATTGCCACTTATATCCCATCGAACAAGACAATCATGACGTTTCTGGGAGCCCTCAATTGAGGCATTCAATATCATTACATTTTTCAATAAGAACAAAAACGAAATTATATATGTTACGTATAGCAGTACAATCAAAAGGCCGTCTCTTCGAAGACACAATGAATCTTCTGAAGGAGACGGGTATCAAGGTGAGTTCGAGCAAGCGCACGTTGCTCGTTCAGTCTTCAAACTTCCCATTGGAGGTGCTTTTCCTCCGCGATGATGATATTCCACAGACAGTTGCTGATGGTGTGGCCGATGTGGGTATCGTGGGCGAGAACGAATTTGTGGAGCGTGGTGAAGATGCCGACGTGGTGAAGCGTTTGGGCTTCAGCAAGTGTCGCATCTCTTTAGCCATTCCGAAGGCTATCGACTATCCTGGCGTGGAGTGGTTCAACGGGAAGAAGATAGCGACTTCCTATCCTGTCATCCTGCGGAAATTCTTGGAAGAGAAGGGTGTGAAGACAGAAATCCACGTGATTCAAGGTTCTGTGGAGATTGCTCCGGGCATCGGACTTGCTGATGGAATCTTCGACATCGTAAGTTCAGGTTCCACATTAGTTAGCAACAACCTCAAGGAAGTGGAGGTGGTGATGAAGAGCGAGGCATTGCTCATCGGCACACCAAACCTTTCTGAGGAGAAGCAGGCCATTCTTGATGACCTTCTTTTCCGTATTGAGTCTGTGCTGATTGCCGAAGACAAGAAATATGTGCGCATGAATGCTCCGAAGGCACGTCTGAATGAAATCGTGAAGGTGCTTCCAGGATTGAAGAGTCCCACTATCATTCCGTTGGCTGACCAAGATTGGTGTTCTGTACATGCGGTTCTGGACGAGAAACACTTCTGGGAGATTGTGGGTCAGTTGAAAGCGCTTGGTGCAGAAGGCATCTTGGTGACACCCATTGAAAAGATGATATTGTAACCGAACGAAGCAAAAAATGAACATCATAAAATATCCAAACCCGACGGAGTGGACGGCTCTGCTTGAACGTCCGCATCGCGATGCTTCTGAACTGCGCGAGACGGTGAAGACCGTGCTTGATCAGGTTCGGCAAGATGGTGATGCTGCGGTGAAAGCCTTTGAAGAGAAGTTCGACAAAGTGAGGCTTGACTCGTTGGCAGTTTCTGCAGCGGAAATGGCCGAAGCGGAAGAACTGGTGTCTGATGACTTGAAGGCAGCCTTGCAATTGGCTCATGCCAATATTGAGAAGTTCCATGCTACTCAGAAGTTTGAGGGCGAGAAAGTGGAAACCGCTTCGGGTGTGGTGTGCTGGCAGAAATCAGTACCTATAGAGAAGGTGGGCCTTTACATCCCAGGAGGCACAGCGCCCCTGTTCTCCACTGTGCTCATGCTGGCCACTCCTGCCAAGATTGCGGGATGTCAAGAAATCGTGCTCTGTACGCCTCCCAATCGTGAGGGAAAGGTGCATCCTGCCATTCTGATGGCAGCCAAGGTGGCTGGTGTCAGCAAAATCTTCAAGGCAGGTGGCGTTCAGGCAATTGGTGCGATGGCTTACGGAACAGAATCTGTGCCGAAAGTCAGCAAGATATTCGGGCCGGGCAATCAGTTTGTGATGGCGGCCAAGCAACAGGTGAGTTTGCACGATGTGGCCATTGATATGCCTGCAGGTCCTTCTGAAGTGGCTGTGGTGGCAGACGAGACGGCTAATCCAACCTTTGTGGCTGCCGACTTGCTCTCTCAGGCAGAACACGGTGTGGATTCGCAGGTCATCCTTATCACCACATCTGAATCGATGGCAGAGAAGGTGAATGCCGAAGTGGCTCGTCAGTTGGCTCTTTTGCCCCGTAAGGAGATTGCCGAGAAGTCTTTGCAGTATTCGAAACTGATTATTGTGAAGGATATGGATGAGGCTCTTGAGATGACCAACGAATATGCGCCCGAACACCTGATTCTGTCTATGGACAATTATATGCCGTTTGCCGATAGGGTGGTGAATGCAGGAAGTGTTTTCCTTGGTCACTACTCTTGCGAATCGGCTGGCGACTATGCTTCGGGAACCAACCACACCCTGCCTACATCGGGCTATGCAAAAGCGTATAGCGGTGTGAACCTCGATTCGTTCTGCCGAAAGATTACTTTCCAAGAACTATCAGCCAAGGGCATTCGTTCCATCGGTCGTGCTGTTGAACTGATGGCCGAAGCGGAACAACTGGATGCCCACAAGAATGCAATGACTGTAAGACTTCAATCATTATGAAATCACTTCAAGAATTAGTGCGCCCGAACATTTGGGCACTCAAACCATATAGTTGCGCCCGCGATGAGTTCAAGGGCGTGAAGGCGGATGCTTTTCTCGATGCCAACGAGAATCCTTATCCTAATGGTGTGAACCGCTATCCCGACCCGTTGCAGGAGCAGTTGAAGCAGATGATTTCTCCCTTGAAGAATGTGCCTGTTGAGAACATCTTCTTGGGAAACGGTAGCGATGAGGCGATAGATTTGCCCTATCGTGTTTTCTGTCGTCCGGGCAAGGATAACGTGGTGGCGATAGATCCCACCTATGGCATGTATGAGGTGTGTGCCGATGTGAACGATGTGGAGTACAGAAAGGTGTCGCTCAACGAAGAGTATGACATCGACCCTGATGCCATCTTGTCGGCGTGTGATGAGAACACGAAAATCATCTTTATCTGCTCGCCCAACAACCCTACTGGTAATGCGTTCCAACGTGAAAAGATAGAGCAAATTGTTAAGACGTTCCAAGGTATTGTAATTGTGGATGAGGCATATAGTGACTTTTCGCTGCAACGCCCTTTCCGTCTTGACATCCAGAAGTATCCCAATCTCATCGTGCTGGCCACCTTCTCCAAAGCGTGGGGAGCAGCAGGAATCCGTTTGGGTATGGCATTTGCAAGTGCCGAGATTATCGGACTTTTCAACAAGGTCAAGTATCCTTACAACGTGAATGTGCTCACACAGAAGAAGGCGATGGAGATACTGAGCAATGTGACGCTGCTGCAACGCCACATCACCATGATACTCGAAGAACGTGAAACGCTCATCAAGGCACTCAAAATCTTGCCCCTTTGTAAAAAGGCCTATCCGACCGATGCCAACTTCATTCTTGTGAAGGTGACAGATGCTGATGGCATCTACAGGTATTTGGTGCAGAAAGGCGTCATTGTGCGCAATCGCAATCGTGTACATCTTTGTGGCGATTGCCTTCGTGTCACGGTGGGTACGAAAGAGGAGAACACCAAACTTCTGGCAGCACTCCGCCAATATGTGTGAGTAAACAAGAACTGTAACCTGTAAACCGCCCAATGACATATGAAGACGGCACTTTTTATCGACCGCGACGGAACCATTCTCGTGGAACCGGCAGACGAACAGATTGATTCTTTCGAGAAGTTTCAGTTTGTTCCGGGTGTGATTCGCAATCTTAATTTCATCCGCACCAAACTTGATTTCGAGTTTGTGATGGTGAGCAATCAGGACGGGCTTGGAACGGCTTCATATCCCGAAGCCGACTTTTGGCCAACGCACAACCTCATGCTCAACACCTTGAAAGGAGAGGGCGTCACATTTGATGACATCCTTATCGACCGCTCTTTCCCAGAAGATCATCTGCCCACTCGCAAGCCAGGAACAGGTATGATGGGGAAGTATATGACAGGGGAGTATGACCTTGCCAACTCATACGTCATCGGCGATCGTCAGACAGACAAGCAACTGGCGGAGAATCTTGGTTGCAAGTATCTGATTCTTGGCGACAATGTTCAGTCGTGGGATGAAATTACGGAGATTCTCTTTGCGGGTGAACGAACGGCTTCTGTGCGTCGCACCACGAAAGAGACAGACATAGACATCTCTCTTAATCTCGACGGAACAGGACAGTGCGACATCCAAACAGGGCTCGGTTTCTTCGACCACATGCTGGAGCAGATAGGAAAACATGGTTCCATCGACCTCCGCATCCACGTGAAGGGAGACCTCAATGTGGATGAACACCACACCATCGAGGATACAGGCATTGCTCTTGGCGAGTGCATTGCGAAAGCGCTTGGCGACAAGCGAGGCATTGAGCGATATGGCTACACACTCCCGATGGATGATTGTCTTTGCCAGGTGGCGCTCGACTTTGGCGGTCGTCCTTGGTTGGTGTGGGACGCTGAATTCAAACGCGAACGGGTGGGGGATATGCCTACTGAGATGTTCCTCCATTTCTTCAAGTCGTTCAGCGATGCCGCTCGCATGAATCTCAACATCAAGGCTGAGGGCGACAATGAACACCACAAGATTGAAGGAATCTTCAAGGCACTTGCCCGCAGCATCAAGATGGCGGTCAAGCGCGACATCTACAAGTTCCAATTGCCCAGCAGCAAGGGCGTTCTTTGAAAGCCCTTCTTTCTCCAAACATCAAACCGCTGTTTCCTGTTGACGGTCATCTGTCCTTCGGAAACAGCGGTTTTTCATTCTCTCTTATGGTTGTGGCCAGACATCAAAAAAGTTGTGGTCAAACACCAAAAAGTTGTGATTAGGCATCAAAAAAATGTACCAGAAATCTCACGACCTCTGATACACGAATGCTATGAAAAAACGAATGTCTAATGATGAGCGGAAAACGAGACTCGAACTCGCGACCCCAACCTTGGCAAGGTTGTGCTCTACCAACTGAGCTATTTCCGCACACGTGATTTCCATTTTCGCAAACAAAAATCACTAAAAATCCCTTAATTTATTATGAACCATTATTTTCTAGAGCGGAAAACGAGACTCGAACTCGCGACCCCAACCTTGGCAAGGTTGTGCTCTACCAACTGAGCTATTTCCGCGTTTGCATGGATACGTATGTCAATGTCTTTTGAAGGAACTCTCTCCAGAGTTCTTCTTTGGGATTTGAGTGAAGAGGAGGAGACTCGAACTCCCACG
>JAEEGS010000049.1 GCA_016280445.1 Bacteroidaceae bacterium | reverse complement strand
GTCGCCCAGACATTGGCACACATACTGGTAATATTCCATCTGCATCGTGTGGCCTGTGCCCACCATGAGGGCAACGCAGCAGGAATCCACGATTTCCCTGTCATCTTGTCCCATCTTGGTTTGTACGGCGTAGTCGTAGGTAACCACAAATTGGCTCGTGTCAATGGTCTCTTCTTGTCCCTGCACTCCTATCGTCAGCGCAAAGGCCATCATAGTCATTAGAATCTTCTTCATTTTTCTATTTCCAACGGCTGATACTGATGCGGATTAGAAACTATGACTACCCCGGCAACGCTACTTATGTTATCGCCAGCTGAGTTGAAACTATTCTCCACATAGCCGAAGGCCGTCATAGGGTCTGGGGTATAGTAAGTGGGATTCTTCATATAGCGACTATTGCCCAGAACCTTCTTCTTGTATGCCAGAAATGCCGAGGCCTTCATCTTCTGATAGTCCACTCGCTGGCTGGCGAACTTGCCATGACCGTCGGGGACAATCCAAGTGACGTATCGGGTAAAGATGATCGGCGTGTCCTCCTGATGAAAGCCATAAAGCGTAAAGGTGTGTATGCCTTTAGCGTCGGTAGCCTTCGTGATGAGACCCGGCAAGCCTCCCAACTTCCACGGCCCAATGCTGGCTGGCACTTCCTCTGTATATAAGACATTCCAAGTCAGGCCATGATACTTTGCATAGGCCGACTGGCAAGCATAGTCGCAGATGCTGTCCTGCCCCTCCGTCAGCTCCCACTCCTGCTTTTCCAATGGCTCGTCCGTCATGTAACGATACGGATAAAGCATCTCTTGCGTTGTGATTCTTCCTTCTGGGTAGTTCGTGAAGACCGTACCCATGTGCATCTGGGCAGCTAGATAGCCGTCCGCTATACGAGAGCCAACTTTCTTCTGCCTGTCATACTCTTCGTAAGGGAAACTCTTTGTGATGCCGCCCGATGTCTGCACTGCAATGTACATCGAGTCGGTTACCGGCTGACCGTCTGCATCTGTGGTTTTACATTCATAGCGATAAATCGCCGTAAACTTTGACACACCAATCGTGTCTCTCTGCGCCTGCGCTGCTATCGTCAGCACGAAGGCCATCATCATCACTAAAATCTTCTGCATATTGCTTTACTTCAACTCTAATGGTTGATACTTATTCACTTTCTTCGGGATAATCATGTCGGTGGCTACGACCGAGAGTTTTTCGTCAGCAGGAGGCTCTGGCCCGCCCGGCCACATTTCGATGATGTTCAGGTGGTCGTAGGTTCCCTGCGGAATGTAGTAGTTCGGCTTCTGCACATACTGCTTGCTGCAATAGAGTTTGTTGCGGTGAGCAATAAACTTGTCGCGCTTGAGGGTCGTATAGCCGTTCTTGGAGAAGGGCTTGATGGGAGCCGTCCTTTGCATCAGTCCCGCACAGACGAACGAGAAGATTCTGTCCTTGTCTTCCGCTTTCAGAATCATGCCCGGCAATCCGCGCAGTTTCCATGGGCCGAAACTTGCCGCCACATCTTCCGAGTACCACGCCGTCCACGTCCTGCCCGCATACTTGCCAACGGCCTTCTGGCAGAGGTAGCCGCTCACGGTCAGCGTGTCGTCCGTCAACTGCCATCCAAAGTCGGGCAGAGGCTCCGTATAGAAGTATCGGTTGGGCACCACCTTGTCAAACGAACTCAGTTCACCGTCGGGAGAGCCGATGAACAACACGGGCAGATTGTACTTCCGCGCATCCCATTCGCCATACTGATAGTCTCGGTTGCGCCACTCGCCGAAGTCCTCCATCATGGTGCGGTTATACTCCATGCACTTTGCCGCATGGCTTCCTACCATTACAGCCAGTTGCACGGAATCCTTCACGGCATTCCCGTCCTTGTCTGTCGTGTTTGTCACAAAATCATAGACCACCACAAACTTGCATTGGTCTATACTGTCATTCGTCTGAGCCTGCGCTCCTATCGTCAGCGCCAAGGCCATCATAGTCACTAAAATCTTCTGCATTGCTGTTATTTTTTTATGGGGTTATTACTTTTCCAGTGGTTGATACACATGTGCCTTCATCAGCAGCGGGTGGCCATCGGCAAAGACGAGGTCTTGACCGTTCTTCTGGAACACATACATCTGACGGATGCTTCCGCCCAGTGAGAGTTGGCCGCCATTGAGGTCGGACACGTGGAAGAAGGGATTCTTGGCATACTGGCGGTTGCCGTACACATCGTTGCGGTGCTTCAGCAGTTTGGCGTATGCCATGCGCTGCACGTCGGGATTCTTCTCCGGTGCAATGATGGACGATGCCTCCATCCGCAACTCCGCAAGGCAGAACGTGTGCTCCTCACTTTCTGCCCTTACTATCAAGCCCGGCAGACCGCGCAGTCGCCACGGCCCTGCCGACGATGGAATCTCATCGGTGTACCACACGCGCCATTCCACGCCTCGATGCGTCGCCGTGGCCTGTTGGCAGAGATAGCCGCTTACAGTCAGCGTGTCGTCGGTCAGTGTCCATGCGATGTCGGGGGTCGCCTCACTGCCTTCAAACTCATGTGGGAAAATCCATTCGCGCACGGTCGTCTTGCCTAAAGGAAAGCCTATCCACACTGTCGGCATGTGCATCACCGCCTCCTGGTGTTCTATCATTATAAAATCTTCCTCTTCTGCCGACTCGTTTGTCTTTTTGTAGGCCGAGCGAGGCATTGATTTCGTCACCGTCCGTCCCACCTGCACCACAACCTGCATGTTGTCCGTGACGGATGTTCCCTCGTCATCCTGCGTCCTGCATTCATAGTCATACACCGCTACAAACTGTGCGGTGTCTATTACTTCCGTTTGTCCCTGCGCTCCTATCGTCAGCACCAAGGCCATTATTGTCATTAAAACCTTTTTCATCCTTCTATTCAAGTTCTAAAGGTTGATATACATGGCTCTTCTGTGGAATCATCATATGGGAGTTCATGCCCACATAGTAGAGGGTGCCATTGAGGTTGACTTCGGCCAACATATCCGCCTCTTTGGGCACATAGTAGTTCGGCTCTTTCGGGTAGCGAGGATTACCAAGTGTCTTTTGCTTGAACTTCATCAGTTTCTGGCGGCTCAGTTTCTGATAGTCAGGACGTTCTGTGTAGTCAATGCTTTTCACCTCGTTCTTCGTTTCGTAGAGCGTGAAGCAGTGGATTCCTTCAGCATCTTCGACCTTCACGATCAGCCCCGGCAGTCCGCGCAACTTCCAAGGACCAGCCGACGAGGGCACCTCCTCTGTGTACCAAACCTCCCACCGCTTGCCATACAAGTTGCCCATGGCACGATGGCAAAGCAGTCCGCTAATGGTCAACGTGTCGTCGCCGAGTGTCCAGTCCACCTTCGCCAGCGGTTCATGCGTCTCATAGCGGTAGGGATAGATGGGTTCGACGGTCACAACCTCCGCCTTCTCCACATTGGTCAGCACGTTTTGGTGGTGCATGATGAATGCGTTTCTCATCTCTTCACTTGCCCTCCCGTCCTTGTTGTAGGATAGTACGGTGGTGCAATACGTGGCACGGGTGCCCACCAGCAGAGCCAGCCGTATCGAGTCCGTGACGTTCTGTCCTTCTTCATCCTGCGTCCGAATGGAATAATTGTAGAAAGCTACAAACTGTGCGGTGTCTATTACTTCCGTTTGCCCCTGTGCTCCTATCGTCAGCACCAAGGCCATCATTGTCATTAAAACCTTTTTCATTTGTCTTACTTCAGTTCCAATGGCTGATACACATGTGCCTCATCCATCTTTAATACGCCATTAACAATACAGAAAACCTCATCGCCAATCTGGCAGAAAATCTCATCGGCACTCAGGGCATCATGGTTTGGCATGTAATATGTCGGTTGCTTAGGATAGAGCCTGTTGCCAAAGGTCTTGATACGGTTCCTGATGAGTTTCTCTTCGGGAATCTTCTTCGTGATGGCATTGTGCTCATAATAGATGGGGGTAACGATGGGGTTGAGCTGCCCAAGTGTGAAACGGTGGATGCCGCCGTCGCTCACGGCATCGAGAATCAGCCCAGGCAATCCACAGAGTTTCCAAGGCCCAGCCGACGTGGGGATGTCTTCAGCGTAGCGCACCGTCCACGTCCGTCCGTGCAATTCGCCAGTGGCCGTTTTGCACAGATAGCCGCTGACGGTCATCGTGTCCTCGCAAAGTGTCCAACCGATGGACTTTCGTTCCTCACGTGTCTCGTAGATGGTGGGAATGATGGCATCGCGCACGGTCACTTGACCCTCGGGATAACCTGTCCACACCTCGGGCATAAAGCAGTACGATTCTGCTTTAAAATTGGGAAGCTCTTCGCCCGTCATATAGTCGTAGCCCTCCGTGTCCTCACGGAATTTGCGATAGGGAAAGCAGCGCGTACAATGTTGCCCCACTTGCACGCACAGCTTCATTCTGTCCGTCACCGCCTTGCCGTCCGCATCCTGCGTCTGACATTCATAGTCATACACAGCCACCAGGCTTGACACGTCAATGCTGTCCTGATGAATCTTGGCTGCAATCATTGCCGCCATCAGGGCATCTAAGCCATCATCTTGCGCCTGTGCCGCCCCTGCCAGCACAAGCGAAAAGATCAGTAAAAGAATTTTCTTGTTCATAGTTATTTAACATTTTAGATTTTATATCGCAAAGTTAATCTAAAGTCTTAGATAGAACTAAACGGAACATCAAGAAAATGAACCCGCCGCAAAAAGTTTAACTTCTTTTGTTAGATATTCTGAAAGATTTATTAGATATTAAGTTTTGCCGGATGAGTGTTCATACACCCACTAAATCTTGAAGATACTTCCCACCCGCATCCCTGCGGATGGGAAGCGTGTGTACACATTTGTTTAACAGATCTAATATTACCATCATTCTTGTTTCTGTCCCGGCGTTAATGACCTGCGGTCTTCTTCGGGTTCCTGTTGAAGTGATACACCATGTGCAGCATGACATAGTGCGGCAGGGAGCGATACCAGGTTTCAGTGCGGCCCTGGGCATTCACGGAGTACTGGGTGGATGAAAGCTGGTGGAGGAGATCAAAGGCTTCGATGCGGGCGATGAGCTTGCCCTTGAAGAAGGGCTGGCTGACGGATGCGTTGATGATGAAGTCATCTGTATCGAGACTGCTACTGCCATATCCCCGGCGACTGTACATAGTGGCATCGGCAACCAAGGAGGTCTTCAGCCGTGGTAAAGTGTAGCGGGCATCGATGCCATACTCATAGTCGAAGACATTGAGGGTTTCAAAGTCATACATCTTGCCTGTGGAATGCCGCCAATAGAGGTGACCCACCGCACGGATGTTGAAAGCATTCTTGTTGTATTTGATGTGGGCGCCGCTCTTGAGTCCAAGGGTGTTGACGGTATTCACATGGCTCTCCGTCTCGCCCGTCAGCATGACATGGTCTTTGGCGTGGTCCCAGAGGGCACTGGCGTTCGTATGCCAAGACCAGTAACGTTTCTCGCCGATGTTTCGGTCGATGCTGAAGTTGGTGAGAGCACCCCATGCACCGCCGACGTTCATGGGCTTATAGGTGTAAACACCGTTAGTGGGATTGTAGGTAAGCGACTGTGCCACGTCACGATGGTGATAGTTGAAGGAAGCAGACAGGTAACACATTCCTTGATTGCGTCCTGCGTTGTCGAAGTATTCCGCATTGAACTTCGTGTATGCCTCTCCTTTCAGGTCGGGGTTGCCCAGTTTGACAATGAGTGGTTGGCTATCGTCACGGAAGGTGATGCGGTCAAGCAGGAGTGACCATTGCTGGGCATAATTGAGACTGATATCGAGATGACGTCGTGCTCCTTTCCAGTAATTCTTGTAATAGAAAGACATGTTCGGCAGGAACTTCGTCTGATGAGCCAATGTGTCGAGCGCCCCACGCCGATAGTGCAGTTCGTCATAATGCAGCGGTGTACGAATGTACAGGCACCATCGCTCATATATCAACTTCATGTGGAAGTCGGCATGCATGATGGTAGCAGTCTTCATCAGACGGATGTTCAGGTTATTCGTCCAATCGTTCCGATGGCTCTCGTAAGAGTTGCCGGGGTCGGTGATGGCGGCTAAGGCATCTATCTGAGAGGGGAGCAAGAGCGAGTCGGGATGGTAGAGATAGTCACGGGTGTGCTCTCTCCTGATTTCGAAAAAGTCGGTGAAGAGGAGGTTGATGTCCTTGAGGACATGGAGGTTGTAGCCGATGTTGCCGGCAGCCCAGGTGGAGCGGTGGAGAAAGTCGTGGGTGTTGTGCTGGGTTTGACTCGACGGCAGAACCGTCGAGCACACGGTTTGGGCATAGCGGTGGGCTTGCAGGTTCTCGTCGTTGTCGTGCTCCGCTTTGGCATAGAAGGTGAGGTGTTGCTGCTTCTGCTTGTTGATGTTGAAACTGCCCTGTGCCTCCAAATAGGCTGCCCATGCCTTGCCTTCGCTCATGCCGATGGTGCGTTGAGATATGGTCAGGCTGTCGCTCCATTCATCGAAGGCGGAATGGAAGGAGCCATCACGCTTGGCATAGTCGAAGTGGGCTTCGGTACGGAGATACATAGGCTTGGTCAGGGAGAACGTATTGTGTAACGTCAGTTTCTTGTTGCCAGAACGGTTATAGGACTTCGTGAGGGAGGTCGGAGCCAGTCCCCCCAGAAACTGCTCACAGTGCTGGTTCATCGTCTGCTCGTCGGTGGTGGAGGTGTATTCCGTCCGCAATGTCTCCTTCAGTTTGTCGCCCTCCGATTGGTAATTGATTTCTCCTGCCACACTGCGAGTGGTGAGCAACGACTTGGGCGCACGGGCTGGGCTCCATTGGTCGGATTGCCCAATGTGGCGACTCTCGTTCACATTGTTCGCATTCGCCAACAGCGTGAAACGCAAACGGTCAGTAAAGCCCAACAGGAAGCCACGCCCCAGCCAGTGCTCATTCGTTCCTCCGGCCACTTCCACATTGGCGATATATCCTTGGCTGTACTCATCTTTCAGAATCACATCCATCACATAACTGCGCGGCTCCACATCGTAGCCCAATGCCACGCTCCGGTCTGTCTGCTTCTCATACACCTTCAGGTTCTTCACCGTATAGTAGGGCAGGTTCTCCATCAGCACCTTCTTGTTGCCGCCAAAGAACGTGCGCGAGCCCAACAGCAGTTCATCGACCTTCCGACCATTCACAAAGATTTCGCCCTTCTCGTTCATCTCCACCCCTGGCAACTGACGGATAAGGTCGTCGAGCATTGAACCTTCGGGCAGTTGGAAGGCGGTGGCATCGTAGATGAGCGTGTCGCCCCGATAGAACATCTTGATTTTCGTGGCAGTCACCGTCACTTCACGCAGCGATCGGCTCGGCATCTTACGCATCTTTAGGGCTGGCACATCCACATCCTTCTGCGAGGGGTCGGTAATGTTCACCCGTTGCCACACATCACCGTAGCCATCCAGTTGGGCACGAACCCAGTAAGTCTTCTCAGTCACTTTCACCTCCGCCCCAAACACCACCTTCACCAGTTGCATGTTGCTTCGGTAGAAATTCACCATCTCAGCAGAATCCACCACCACCGAACTGTCAGCCCGCAAAATCGAGACCTTCACCTTGGGCAACGGTATTTTCAGGAACTCATCCAACACCTCGCCCGACAGGTGGATGGTTCTGCCCGTGAAATCCTTCTCGGGTCGATACTGGACAAAGATGTTCTTCCCCTGCCGTTTCACCCGCACAGGCAGTCCCTTACAGATGAGTTTGACAGCATCGGGCACAGAATGGTTCTTCACCTTGGCTGAAGTGCGCAAGTCACCCAAACTATCGGAAAGAATATCAATAGTGTATTCCGATTGCTCCCTACCAATCGTCTGCAAAGCCTCCAACAGCGGCACATCCCGAAACTCGCGAGTCAGGGTTTGTCCCTGACCATCAACCGTCACAGCCACCACCAGCAACAGCATCAAAAACAATCGTCTCATCTCTTCCCCTCCTCTCCACTCATCTGCATCACAAAAATCGTATCATTCTCCACCCGAAGGCTCAACCCATCGAAGGTATTCAACCTGTCAAGGAAGTCGGTGAGCGGTGCATCAGGCTGCCACGTCATGATGAGTTTCATGTTGCGTGGTGCCTCGTTGCGGAAGGTGACGGCCTTTCGGTAGTGGGCAGAAACGACGGTGAGGATGCTGTCGAGCGACACATTGTCGAAATAGACGGGGGAGGCGGACTCTTGTGCGAGGGTCGGCACCTCTGTTGAGCCGGGGGCTTGCCGCTTCATGCTGACAAGACGGATGGCGGCAAAGATGATGCCTGCCATGAGCATGACTCCTGCAAACATGGCGGCTATCCTGAGCCATCGATGTGCGGATGTTTTGCCACTGCTGTGGGTGGCTTCAAAGCGTTGCCACGCCGCCTGGGTGTCTGGCTCGCGGTCGAGGTCGGCCATCATGGCTTCCAACTGCCCGTCCGCATAGTTCTCCGGGTGTTCCTGCATGTCGAGGAACAACCGCTTGGTGTCGTCTAAGTGCATCATAACTTCTGTGGGTTAAATTGTTTTTTAATCGCCCGGATGGTGTGCGACAGATGTTTCCAGACAGCCACACGGCTGATGCCTTCGGCTGCAGCAATCTCTTCGTAACTGCACCCCTGGGTGAAGCGCAGGTGGAAGATGCGCTGTTCTTGCTCGGACAGATGACTCACCACAAACTCCACGATGTCGGTCATGCGTTCGTCCTGTGTGTCGGCATCGCTCGACAGCACATCGGCAGTGTGGGTCTCGCGGGCATCTCTTTTCACCTGTTCATGCCGCAGCCGCTTCAGACACTGGTTGCGGACGCTGGTCAGCAGATAGCGTTCCTCGGTGCCAGGCATCAGCGCCGTCTGGCCATGAAGCAGGTTTGCGAAGATGTCGCTGACCACGTCCTCGCTCTCCTGCTCGTCGCAGAGCAGGGTGCGCGCCACCCGCTGCATCTTGGCATAGTGCTGCATGAACAACTGTCTTACCGTCTCTCGTTCCATCACGTTTTTTTCTTTCATAACCCTTCAGACACAGGAAATGTTAACCCATGAGCCATTTTTTCCCAGTTCGACAACTCCACATGACACAATGACCGAGAAGGCTTCCCCCCACTCCCTTCTCTGACGAGACGCCAGTGCCTCGTGCGCCCCTCTTTCAGAGCCTCCAAACCGACGTCGTCGACATCGGTCGACCGACATCGACGACATCGACAAATCGACATCGACGACGTCGGTTTAGAGGCTGTGGAAGCATCGCTTCGGAGGATGTGGCAGGATGGACTTGGAGGTGCTTTAACTGCCTTATTG
>JAEEGS010000048.1 GCA_016280445.1 Bacteroidaceae bacterium | reverse complement strand
CTCTTTTCCTGTCAGTTTATCCATTTCTTTCAACTATTCATTTAGTTCAACGCTACAAAGTAATACCTTTTTGCCGACATATCCAAGCGAATGGAACTATTTAACAAATTTTCAGTTCATTCCCTTAGGTCAGTACGTCGTGCTCCCTAATCATCTTAAAGGCATGCTGCATCCGTTTGAAAATATCTTGTTCTCCGATAAGGCACGCATATTTCCCTACAGAGGCTGGTTAAAGGCGCTTCGCTAAATGAAAAATGAAGATACAGCATGCCTTAATGAAAAAGATTGTTACCCTTAAGAGAAAAGGAAGACCTTGCTATGAAGTCGGGAGTAGGTCTTTGCTTTGTGCGAAATCTGGAGCAAGGAAAGCCAACGTTAAGGATGGATAAGGTAAACCAGCCTCCTTTTCTTTTGCTTGCAGGTAGATGGGGTAGTCCTTGCCGAACGGAAGGATTTTCAGCTCCATGTGCTTGCCGATGAGGTCGGAGAGACGGACGAGCGTGGGCTTGCCGTTCCAAAAATTGTATTCGACAAGGATGCCGTCTGCATAGATGCGGGCTGCGTCGCCTTGATAAGATATTTGCAGATAGAGATCGAGGTTCTCGTTCAGTTCGTTGAGGCTGATGATGGTTCATGTGGCTGCTTTCTCCCAATCACTCTCTGTGGGCATCGAGAGTGCCGAGGACATCATTGCTGACCTCGAACAGGCAATGGCAAAGATGTAACGCTCAAAGCAATTGTTTATATCAAATAGATGGCGCACCAGCTTGTGAACAACAGGCTGGTGCGCCATCTATTTTTGGCACTTCTTGTATCGTTTGTTACTCCCTTCTTATATCACATTTTAGGCAGTGTAACAACCTCTGAATCGGTGTGAGTCACACCGATGGTGCCGGTCTGAGTCACACCGGGTAGGTCGGTCTGAGTCACACCGATTTTGAGGTAGTGGAGGAGGGGAAGAAGAGGACCCCTTTTGGGATAATACCGTTTATTGGGGAAGTGCTTGGGTCGTTCGTTCAATCACCTTGATGCCATCGAGTGAGAGAAGCACTCCGTTGGAGGCTTTGTCCAGTTCGGCTCGCTGCTCCTTCTGCAAATAGATGGGGTAGTCTTTGCCGAGGGGCAGGATGCGGAGTTCCACCTTCTTGCCCACAAGGTCGGAGAGGCGGACGAGCATGGGCTTGCCGTTCCAGAAGTTGTCCTCCACCAGTTGGCCGTCAGCGTAAATGCGGGCTACGTCGCCTCGGTAGGCTATCTCTAAATACAAATCAAGATGCTCGTTCAGCCCGCTGAGACCTATGATGTTCCAGACCGCTGCTTTGTCAAAGTCACTCTCAATGGGTTGTGCCGCCACTTTCTGACTGCCCATCTCCACGTTTCGCAAGCCTCCGTTTTCTTTAGTCAAGACGTAGTTGACAGGGGTGGGGAGTGCTTTCCACGTCTCCTCTATGATGCGGTCACCATTTTTGTAGAGGATGCCGTTGGAGTAGTAGAGTTTGCCATCAATCTTGTAGGCTGTCCATGCTTTCTCTCTGGAGAGGACACAGAAGGTCGTACCTCTTTCCGTGAAGGGTTTGTTGAGTTTGGCGGTGATTACCTTACCATTGATGCAGAGTTGAGGCTTCTTCCCGTCGATGGCGATAAAGTAGAGGATGCCATCAGCTTGGCAGAAGGGCTCTACGGTTGCCCAGTCGATGCACGTTGAAAGTTGAGAGTCGACAGTTGAAAGGTGCCAATTGCGTGGGGTGATGTAGGAGGTACCTCCCTCGTTATGTATTTTTACATAGTCGTTGTAGAACTCGAAGCATCCGCGACGGGCATAGTGCTCATTGAGCGTATCTACTTCCATCAGACTCAGTTTGTCGCCCCAGTCGGCCAGGAACTGGTGCAGGAGCCTGCTTTCGTGCCATGCTGTCCAGTTGGGTTGCCCCATCTCGCCGAGCGGTGCTTGAAAGTCGTAGGTCATGTGGGGCATGTCGTTGTAGTTCGTCACCTTCGTGGCTTGTGTTTCCGCCATTGTGTGTTTCGGGTTGTAGGGGTTTGTTCCGCCATGATACATGTAGTAGCCAGGGAGATTGGAACCGGAACCCAACTTGCAGATGGCGAGCGGCTTCACCTCTTTGCCGCTCATGTTGATGCGACGGTGGTACGACGGCATCATGCCGCCGCCCAACTCGCAGGTGAGGTAGGGGTAGGCAAGGTCGCGGGTGCTCATCTCCGTGTCTTGATTTTTGCCCAATGCTTCGGTGGCGATGACGGCAGATAATCTGGTGTCTTTCATGATGAACGCTTTGGGGTAGTCGCCGGGCATGTCTTTGAGTTCTCTGTCCCAGAATCCGTCGGCATAGTCGCCATACAGTGGCAGCATCTGGCCAAACTCTTCCTGTCCGTTCAGCTTGGGCCATCCCGTGCGGGTGTAGAAAGGTGTGTCGAAACCAGCCTCCACGGCCAAATTCTTCAGCGCCATGTAGTAACTCCACGGGCCGCGGCACTCGTTTTCAATCTGCACGCCAACGATGGGACCACCTTGTTTCCAGAGCAATCCGTTTACCTGTGTGAAAATGTTGTTGTAGAGTTTCCTTGCAGCCTCCATGAAACCCGTTGCTTGCGACCTCAGTTTGTACTGCTTGGGGTCGGCAGCAGCCTTGTCTGTCAGCCACACAGGGAAACCTCCTTGATATACCTCTCCATGACAGAAAGGACCGATGCGCAGCACCACGGGCAAGCCTTCTTCTTTGCAGATTTCGATGAAGCGTCGCAGGTTCTTGTTGCCGCTCCAGTCCCACTTTCCCTCTTCTTCCTCGTGATGAATCCAGAATACATACGTGGCGATGATGGTGATGCCGCCTGCCTTCATCTTCTGAATCTCACGCTTCCACTCCTTTTCGGGTACACGGGCATAGTGAATCTCGCCCATCACGGGCAACACGTGCTTGCCGCCAATGATGAAGCCTCGTGAATCGACCTCGAACTTCCCCCCGTCAGGGTTGGTGTTGGTGCCGAACTTGAAAGTCTCTTGGGCTGAAAGGGTGATGAAGGTAGTAAAAGCAAGTAAAATAAATAGGATTTTCTTCATATGGTTAGTTGATTGCTCATTTGTTTTAAAAAAGGGGGAACTAAAATTTTTAGCTCCCCCTTTTTTTACTTTTTGTATTATCCCAGCTTATCCAGTTCAGCTAAATTCTTTGCTACATCTTCGTCTGTGACTGTGTAGTTCTGCAGGTCACCGTTGATGTAGGCCTCGTAGCTTGGCATGTCGATGAGACCGTGACCAGAGAGGTTGAAGAGGATGACTTTCTGCTCGCCCGTCTCCTTGCACTTCTTGGCCTCGCGGATGGTGGCGGCAATGGCATGGGTGCTTTCAGGAGCTGGGATGATGCCCTCAGTACGAGCGAAGAGCATGCCAGCCTCGAAGGTCTCCAGCTGTGGAATGTCCACACCCTTCATCAGTCCGTCCTTGATGAGTTGCGAAACAATCATGCCAGCACCGTGGTAGCGCAGACCTCCAGCGTGGATGTTGCTGGGCTTGAAGTTGTGACCCAGCGTGAACATGGGCAGCAATGGTGTGTAGCCAGCCTCGTCACCGAAGTCGTAGCGGAACTGACCGCGTGTGAGTTTTGGACAACTGTCTGGCTCGGCAGCGATGAACTCGGTCTTCTTGCCGTCCTTGAGGTTGTGGCGCATGAAGGGGAACGAGATACCGCCAAAGTTGGAACCACCGCCGAAGCAGGCAATCACCATGTCGGGATACTCACCAGCCATCTCCATCTGCTTCTCAGCCTCCAGTCCGATGATGGTCTGATGCAGACCCACGTGGTTCAGCACAGAGCCGAGGGTGTACTTGCAGTTTGGAGTGGTTGTTGCCAGTTCCACAGCCTCAGAAATAGCCGTGCCGAGAGAGCCTGGATGTGTTGGGTCCTTTGTGAGGATGTCCTTACCTGCACGGGTGGACATCGAAGGAGAACCTGTCACAGCTGCACCAAAAGTGCGCATGATGCTGCTGCGGTAAGGCTTTTGCTGCATGGTGAGTTTCACTTGATAAACGGCAGCATCCAAACCATAGATTTTGGCAGCATATGACAAGGCTGCACCCCACTGGCCAGCACCAGTCTCTGTGGTTACATTTGTAGTACCCTCCATCTTGGCATAGTAGCACTGGGGCAGGGCAGAGTTAATCTTGTGCGAACCGAGTGGGTTGACACTCTCATTCTTGAAATAGATGTGGGCAGGTGTGCCAAGTGCCTCTTCCAGACCGTAGGCACGTACCAGCGGTGTGCTACGATAGAACTTATATTTGTCCAGCACTTCCTCGGGAATGTCAATCCAAGCATGTTCAGTGTCCAGTTCCTGCACACAGCACTCACGGGGGAAGATATGTGCCAAATCGTCCACACCCAATGGCTGCTTCGTTGCAGGGTGGATGGGTGGCATGGGCTTGTTCGGCATGTCTGCCTGAATGTTATACCACTGTGTTGGAATCTCGTTCTCCGTCAGGATAAAGCGTTTCTGTTTTGTGCTCATTGTTGTTGTTAGGTTTTTAAGTAAAGTTGAAAAACTGGGACAAAGGTACAAAAGAATTAGGAATGAGGAATCAGGAATGAGGATTTATTTGTTCTTTCGGTGCGTTTTTCAACGAAAAAGTAACAAATCTCATTCCTGATTCCTCATTCCTAATTCTTTTCCGTACCTTTGCACCCGCAAATTCACAAACTTATGATAAATGGACTCTACACAATATTGTTACTGATAGGCAGCAATATCTTCATGACTTTGGCGTGGTATGGACACCTCAAGTTGCAGCAGATGAACATTTCCAACAGTTGGCCCTTGTGGTTAGTGATTATCTTTTCGTGGGGCATCGCCTTCTTTGAATACTCCCTGCAGGTGCCAGCCAACAAGCTCGGTTTCGTTGGCAATGGTGGTCCGTATTCCCTCGTGCAACTGAAGGTGATTCAGGAAGTTATCTCCCTCACCGTCTTCACCGTCATTGCCTCCTTCATGTTCCAGAGCGAACATCTCCACTGGAATCATGCCGCTGCCTTCCTTTGCCTCGTGGCAGCCGTCTATTTCGTTTTCTGGAAATGATGGAATGAAAAGAACATGGAAAAAAGCCACCGTTGGAAAGGGTTTCTCAACGGTGGCTTTTTATGCCTACATGTCTATGAAGGTGCGCAGGGTGGCTGCTCCCAGATGGTTGATGTCGAGTCGGTTCACTTCGGCCAGATGCTTTTCTGCTTTTTCCTTGTTGCCCATGCCGAGATAGCCGAGGGCGAGCATGTAGTGGCAGTGGATGCGGTTCTGGAGGTCGAGGTCGCCATCCCAAACGAGGAGGTCGGGCAGGGAGACGGCAAAGTAGTCCATCGTAATGTGATCGAAGAAGTGTTGCTGGCCGTAGTTGATGAGTTTGTGGAAGAGGCTTCGTGCCTTGTCCTCCTGACCCAACGCACGATAGCACAGGCCTGCATAGAAGATTTTGTCGGGTTTGGCATCGTTGTAGTACATAGCGGCAGCAGGTTCGGTGGGACCAACGGTGCCCTCCTCATAGCGTCCAAGGAAGTAGAGGAAGTCGTTGTCTTGTGCGCCGTAGAGTTTGCCTTCGCCCAGCGAGTGGGGGAAAATGAGACATTCTTCCAAAAGATGTTTTGCCTCCGTGTCGTCAGGCTCTCTCTTCAACAGTCTTTTGGCAATTTCCAGACGACTCATCTGATACTGTCCGCTCACCTTGCCTTCGCCACCTTCCCATGGATGGAAGACGTGGTTGTCGATGATGGCTTTGGCTTCTTCGTAGCGACCGAGCAGGTTGAGCAGGGTGGCGTGTTCGAGGATGAGGTCATCACGCTGGGCGACGAGGGGGGGATGTGCCTCGTAGTTCTGGAGGCGTTCGGCATGCGGACGCTGGAGTTTCTTGTAGAGTTGGTCGAGTTCCATGAAGACACGAGCATCCGACTGGTCGAGGGTGAAGGCGAGTTCCATCTCCTGCAGGGCGCGCTCGCTGTCCTTCTCCTTATTGTAGTAGAGCAGGGCGAGGTTGCGATGCACGGTGGGGAAGGACGGGTCGAGTTGTTCCGACTGCTCCCAGTATTTCTTAGCAAGGTCGTACTGCCGCTTGTCGTAGTAGAGGCATCCGAGGTAGTAGGGGGCTTTGGCGCCTTTGGGGTTGAAGTAGGTGGCAGTTCTCAGCACTTTGACATCTTCCAAGCGATTGGGGAAACAGCAATAACTGTTCGCTTGTTCTGCCTCAGCAAAGCAGGCCTTGGCTTCTTCATCTTTGCCTTGTTCCACCTTGAAGTATCCTATGTAATATAATGTTAGGGGCGAAGCCTGTGTCTGCCTTTCGGTCACGGCTGGGAGGGTGAGCACATCGATGGCCTCTTGCCACAGCCCTGCCTGTGCATAATCGAGTGCCAGTTCGTGGTAGTTGTAGATATTGCCGTGCATCATCTCCACCATGCTGTTCAGAACTGTCTCGTCTTGGGTCAGCAGGTGTTTCTCAAAGAGGATGCCGTAGTTGAAGTGGTCGAGTTGGAGTGATTCCTCGCAGAAGGTAAGTGCTTCGTGGTTTCGCCCAAGCTTCCGCAGTATTGTAACCTTCAATGCTCGTGCCTTGTGGTGGCAACTGTTGAAGATGAGGCAGCGGTTCAGTTCGTCGAGGGCATCGTCGTAGCGTGCTTCTGACGTGCTGATGCAAGCGGCTTCGAAGTAGCCTGCATCTGCCCACGCCTTGTTCCATGTGGATTTCCAGAAGAGCTCGTAGGCATGGAACTTATCTCCTTGGAACTTCTGTGTCAATGCCAAGTTGAAGATGGCTTCCCCGTCGTAGGGGTTAGGGTTGCGCTTTTGCCATATCTTTACGGCTTTGCGCAGATAGGTTTCAGCCTTGTCGAAGCAGCCACGGCGCAGATACCAAAGTCCTGTCTGGTTGAGGCAACGCACATCGTTGGGGTCGCGGCGCAGGGCTTCCTCGTAGTAGTCGAGGGCTGACCATGTGGCATGGCGGTATTGCTCCAAATGGAGGCCTGTGAGGTAGAGTTGGTCGTTGGTCTTCGTGTCCTCTGGCGAGAGGGCGGCTTCGGCTGCATCGGGGATGGGACGGATGTCGTCGGGTTCAGCTTGCCAGGTTAGGTTGCCAACGGTGAGAATGAGGTTGCAGAAAGAGGTGCCTTTCACGTCCACTGTCTCCTCAAAGACCTCCTCAGGCGATAATGTAACGGTCTTATGGTAATATTCTTCTCCCTGTTTGTTGATCAGACGAATCTGTACCGTCTGCTTCGAGGTGGCCAACACCTTCATTCTCACACCACCTTCGCTCTCTTCGATATTGAGGATGAAGTCTTTCGATGCTTGCTTCACGATGCCCAGTTCACGGTAGGGCATGAAGTATTGGGTGAACTGCTTTTCTTCGTAAGGCATGAGCCACGTGAAGTCGGGCTGGTTCTCGGTGTAGACACCAGCCATGAGTTCGATGTAGGGGCGGAAACCGGTGCGGATGGTTCCGATAGGTAAATCATCGGAGGCGATGGCTTCGTCGGTGAGGTTGCGGTCCCAGGCGCGGCCGAAGTCGCCGTTGCCCCAGGTCCATTGTTTCTTGCCGGGGGAGAAGTGGTGGGAGGCAACGTGGAGCATGCCGCCGTGGGTGTCGTTCTCGTAGCCGCCTTCGAAGTTGTACTTGGAGTTGACGGCCATGTAGGAGGTGGGCACCTTGATGTTCTTGTAGTTGGAAATGTCCACACCGGCCGAGTAGTCCATTTTGTAGTAGGTGCCAGTGGCGATGGGGAAGGAGGAGACGGCACGTTTCCCGTGGTCGAATACCGCATTCACGTCGGGTGGAAAGACGCTCTGGTAGTCGTCGTTCACCTCCACGGCTGGATTTGCCCACCAAAGGAATGTCTGCGGGAGCGGGGTACGGTTGCTCACACGCCCCTGAATCTCCAGATAGGCACAGCCAGGGCGCAAGGTGAAGCCAGCCATGCCCTTCTGATGGAACATGCGCTCCATCTCGTTCACCCAAACCGTCACGCTTCCGTCAACATTCTCCACGATGGTGCTGTCCACGGGCATGTAGGTGGATGGACGGTGATGCTGCGGCCAGTTGAATTCGATGCCTCCTGAAATCCATGGGCCAGCCAAGCCCACGAGTGCGGGTTTGATGACGTGGTTGTAGTAGACAAAGTGGCGCTGCTTGATTTTGTCATATGCCATCTGCACTCGGCCACCCAGTTCGGGCAGAATCATCACTTTGATGTACTCATTCTCCAGATAGATGGCTTGCCACTCCTTGTCCACCTTCTCATCGCTGATGCTTTCGATGACGGGATAAGGATACACCACGCCACTGCTGCCCTGATACACGCGCTTCTCGAGGAAGATGGGGTTTTTCTCGGGCGTTCCTGTTTCGTAGGTGGGAATGACCACCTGTTCTTTCCATGCTTTGACTGACATTGTTATGCTGATTGTTTAGTTAGTTCGTGAATAGTCGGTGAAGTTGTTCAGAAGTGATAAGCGACTCCTTCTGTGGCGTTGACCCCATTCCGTTTGTGGAGGAGAGGCGTCACCGTTAGTGGAGGAGTGCCGACCTTGTTAGCGAGTGAGTTCCTTCTCCAGTTCTGTCAGGCTCTTTCCCTTCGTTTCGGGACAAGTCCTGAGGAGGTAGATGAAGGCGCAGAGGCAGATGCCGCTGTAAATCCAGAACGAGCCGCTGCTGCCGAGGGCTGCATTCATCGACGGGAAGGTGAATGTCAGGGTACAACACCCCACCCACAGGGCAAAGGTGCATGTGGCCATCGCCACACCGCGAACACGGTCGGGGAAGATTTCAGACAGGAGCACCCACGTGACGGGTCCCAGGGTCATGGCATAGCACGAAATGGCTGCCACGACGAGCACGACCATGAACACGCCCGTCACCCCGAAGTGATAGCAAGTGCCTAACGTGAGGTAGATGAGCCCCAGGCCGCTGGCACCTATCAGCATCAGCGTGCGGCGCCCCCACTTCTCCACCGTGTAGAGTGCCACGACCGTGAACACCACGTTGGCAATGCCTGTGATGACGATGTTGATGAACATACCGTCCACGTTATAACCGGCACTGACAAAGATCTCCTGTGCATAGTTGAAAATCACGTTCGTGCCGCACCATTGCTGGAACACGGCAATTACGAGACCCAACACCAACACCTTGCTATACTTATGTTGGAACAACTCTCCAAGCCCCGCCTCCTGCTTTGTCTGCTGCGATGCCACCGCGGTATTCTTGAGTTGCAAAAACACAGGACTCTCTGGGATGAAGAAAGCCATCAGAAGGAACAGCGCTGCCGGCACCGTTTCCGCCCAAAACATCCATCGCCAACCCCATTCAAGGTTCCATGCCATGTTGGCTGCATCGCCTGTGTCGCGTGCCAATAGCATATTGACCACCTGTGCGGCCAGGATGCCCAACACAATGGTCATCTGGTTCAGACTCACCAATCGTCCACGGATGTTGGCAGGAGAGACCTCAGCGATGTACATGGGTGAGAGTGCCGATGCCACACCAATGCCGATGCCGCCGATAAATCGGGCAATGTTGAACAGTATGAAGTCGTTGAACAACCCCGTGGCAATGGCACTCACGGTGAAAAGTACCGCTGCCGTGATGAGCAACGGTTTCCGCCCATACCTGTCGGCCAATGCACCTGCCACCATCGCACCAATGAGGCAACCCACCAGCGCGGTGCTCATGGCCACACCCTGCATCATGGGGTCGGCCGCAATGCCGAAAAATTCTTCGTAGAAAGGCTTTGCCCCGCCGATGACCACCCAGTCGTAACCGAACAGCAGTCCACCCATAGCGGAAACGGAGCAGATGAAGTAAAGGAAACTCTTTTTCATTTCTTTCTGAATCGTCCTTTTTTGGTTAGTGTCTGTTTGTGCCACAAAGGTAAGGGTTTGTACACAAAAAAAAGGAGATGGAATGGAGAAATGTGCAGCAGAGGAAGCAAAAAAGAGAAAGACAACGGCATCAAGGGGTGGTTTTGTAACATGTGACAGGGTGAATGTCGGGAAAAGGCAGGGTTAATTCTTTCCCACCTGACCGCCCATGATGTCGATGAGTTCGTTGGTGATGGCTTGTTGGCGTGTCTTGTTATACAACAGTCGGAGTTCCTTGAGCAGTTCGTTCGCGTTCTCGTCAGCCGTTTGCATCGCCATCATGCGGGCAGCATGCTCGCTGGCAAGGGAGGAAAGCAAAATGCCGTAGGTTTGGGCATTGAGCAGACGGGGACGGAGGAGGGTGAGCAGTTCCCCTGGAGATGGCTCTGTGAGGAAAGTTGACTGTTCACGGTTGATAGTTGGGGATTGGCTTTCTTCTTGTTGCATGGAATTGTCAACGGGCAACTGTAAATTGTCCACTTGAATGACTTGGCTGCCCATGCTCTTGAAGTGGTGGTGAAGAAATTCCACCTGATTGATTTCACCGCTTTGATGGAGTTGTAGGATGAACTCCACGAGGAACGTTACCTCGGCAAAGGAACTGTCTTTCTCAATGCGCTCGAGCAGATTGAAGTAGCCGATGTTGCAGTCAAGGCCTTTGTTTTGCAGGTCGTGAGCAATTTTCTTGCCGATGGGAAGAAGGCGCACCCTCTGGCCTTGCGACTCCAGTTCTTTGATACGCTGGAGGGTGGCCTTGGTGATGTTGCTGTTGTAGGCTCCGCACAAACCGCTGTTGGAGGAGATGGGAATGAGGAGAACCGATAATTGAGAACTGGGAGAAGATAGTTGGGGAGTGGGTGCACCCTGTGTGCTGTCAGCAGGCAACTGCAGAATGTTCACCATCTTCTCCAGTGCATCTTTGTACAACAGGAACTTCTCCGTCATGCTTTGGGCGTGGTGGAGTTTGGCACTGGCCACCATGCGCATGGCGGAGGTGATTTTCTGCGTGCTCTGGATGGACGCGATACGGCTTTTTATTTCTTTGAGCGAGGACATGTCCTTATTCTATCATCTTTAACTTCGAGTGCAGCGACAACTTCTCAGACTTCTTTACTCTCATAGTTTGATGCTTGCAGCAGTTTGCTCGATGATGGCTGTGATGTTGTCATCTATTTTGCCCTGTCGGAGTGGAGCGAGCACATCGTCCTGATGAGTGGTGCGAAGGGTGTCGAGGAGAGCAGCCTCAAATGCGGCTGCTTGTTCCACTGCGATGTTGCGCAGAAGTCCGTGGGTGCCGCAGTAGAGGATGGCAATTTGCTCCTCTACAGGCATGGGATTGTATTGCTTTTGGATGAGCAATTGCACGTTCTTGCGTCCTTTGTCGATGGTGAAGGCGGTGACCGGATCCATGTCGCTTCCGAACTTGGTGAAGGACTCCAGCTCGCGGTATTGTGCCTGGTCTATCTTGAGGGTGCCTGCCACTTTCTTCATGGCTTTCAGTTGGGCATTGCCACCTACACGGGAAACGGAGATACCGACGTTGATGGCAGGGCGGATACCCTGATTGAAAAGGCCGGTTTCCAAGAATATCTGTCCGTCGGTGATGGAAATCACATTGGTGGGGATATAGGCTGACACGTCGCCCGCTTGGGTCTCGATGATAGGGAGTGCGGTGAGCGAACCGCCGCCGCGAACTTTGCCTTGTAAGCAGTCGGGCAGGTCGTTCATCTGCTCGGCCACCTCTTGCTGGGCGATGATTTTGGCAGCACGTTCCAACAGACGAGAGTGCAGGTAGAAGATGTCGCCAGGATAGGCTTCACGTCCCGAAGGACGTTTGAGGATGAGGGACACCTCGCGGTAAGCCACAGCCTGCTTGGAGAGGTCGTCGTAAACCACAAGAGCGTGGCGGCCTGTGTCGCGGAAGTATTCGCCGATGGCGGCTCCAGCAAAAGCTGCGTAGTATTGCATGGCAGCAGGGTCGCTGGCGGTGGCGGACACGACGATGGTGTAGTCCATCGCTCCCTTCTGACGGAGGGTGTTGACGATGGTGGCCACGGTGGAACCTTTTTGCCCGATGGCGACGTAGATGCAATAGACAGGGTTGCCTGCCTCATAGTTGGCACGTTGGTTGATGATGGTGTCGATGGCGATGGCAGTCTTGCCCGTCTGTCGGTCGCCGATGATGAGTTCGCGCTGTCCACGGCCAATGGGAATCATGGCATCGACCGCTTTCAGACCTGTCTGCAAAGGCTCATTCACGGGTTGACGGAAGATGACCCCAGGGGCTTTGCGCTCCAGAGGCATGTCGAAGGTCTCTCCAAGGATGTCTCCCTTGCCGTCGATGGGGTGCCCGAGCGTGTCGACCACACGTCCCACCATTCCTTCGCTCACAGCGATGGAGGCAATACGACCTGTGCGTTTCACGATGTCGCCCTCTTCGATGTTGTCGGTGGGGCCGAGCAGCACGGCACCGACATTGTCATCTTCAAGGTTCATCACAATGGCTTCCATGCCATTGTCGAAAGCGAGGAGTTCGCCAGCCTCAGCATTGCGCAGGCCATAGGCTCGCACCACACCATCGCTGACGGTCAGCACGGTGCCCACCTCGGTTTCATTACCGATGGCATTCTCTTCGTTGTCGATGTCGGCGAGTTGCTGGCGCAGCATGGCCGTCACTTCGCTCACTTTTATCTGGTCAGACATAAGCGTTGTCTTATTTGTTCAAGTTGATGTTTGTAACTATGGTCGTAGTGGTGGTCACCGATGCGAAGCCTGAATCCGCCAATGATGTTGGGGGTCACCAGACGTTCGCACTCCACCTTCCGATGTCTCCGTTCCTTGATGCGCTTCGTCAGTTGGTCGACGATGCCATCGTCGACTGGGATGGCGGTCTCGAACACCACATGGTCAATCTCGTGGAACTCTCTGTACATGTCTCTGTACACATAAATGATGAGTCGCAACTGGGTTTCGCGGCGGTTCTTCAGAAGGAGGCGGAGGAAACGGGAGAAGAGTGTGGTGGATTGGCTTTGCCGAACAATAGGTTCTGGTTTGATTCCAGCAGCAAGCATCAGCAGCGTGTACTTCCGCTCTTGCGACACGTGCGGATTGATGAGTGCCATCTGCAGGTCCGGTTCCGCCTTCAGGGTGGCAAACAACGTACCGAGGTGTTTGTAGATTTGTTCATCCACAAACTGCTCCCTTGCCTCGTCGAAGAGTGCTTTGGCATACCGCTTTGCTATACTGCCATTCGTCATAACTCGTCAATCATTTTTTCAATCGTTTGCTTTTGCACCGCCGCATCCTTCATCCGTTCTCCGATGACCTTCTCGGCAATGTCGATAGCCAGTGCGGCCACCTCGCTGCGCACTTCTTGCATGGCTTTCTCCTTCTCGGTCTGAATGCTTTGCCGTGCATCCTCAATCATCTGGTTGGCAGAGGTTTGGGCTTCTTCTCGTGCTGCCTGAACAATCCGCTGCTTCTCCTGTATGGCACCAGCAATGATGTCCTTCTGCTGTGCCTTGGCATCGGCCAGCAGTTTCTCGCTCTCTGCCTGAATCGTCGCCAGTTTTTCATTGGCTTGTTTGGCAGAGAGGAGCGACATCTCGATGAACTCTTTACGCTCGTTGATGGCCTTCACGATGACTGGGAAGCCGAACCTCGCCAGCAGGAAGAACACCACGGCAAACGAGAGCACCATCCAGAAGAGAAGTCCCGGATCTGGTGTGAGTAGGTTCATGGGCTATTACTTCAATGCCACGAGGAGGCACACCACGATGGCGAAGAGTGCCACACCCTCGATGAAGGCGGCGGTGAGAATCATAGACGTGCGGATGTTGCCCGCTGCTGATGGCTGACGAGCGATGCTTTCTGTGGCTGACTTGCCAATCATGCCGATGCCCCATGCGGCACCAATCACTGCGATGGCAGCGCCAATGGCTGCTCCCATCTGAGCGAGGCTCATGCCTGCTTCTACTGCTTCAAGAATCATAATTGTATAGTTTTAGTTGTTTCAGATTGTTTTTGAATTATTCGGATGACTTGGATTGTACGGAGTTCTCGGAATGTTCCGATTACTCCTCTGCTCTTGCTAAACCAATGAAATTGGCCGTTAGGATCGTAAACACGTATGCTTGGATGAACGCCACGAGCAGTTCGAGGCAGTTCATGAAGATGCAGAAAAGGACGCTCACCACTGTCATCGAGGCACACATGGCTGTGCCCATCTTGGCAGTCACGAAGACCACGCTGGTCAGGGCGAGGATGATGATATGTCCTGCCATGATGTTGGCGAAGAGACGGATGGTGAGGGAGAATGGCTTGGTGAATACACCGATGAATTCGATGGTCGGCATGATGGGCAGCGGTGCCTTGAGGAAGACGGGCACGTCGGGCCAAAAGATGCTCTTGTAGTACCCCTTGGGGGCAAAGCAGTTGATGGCGATGAAGGCTGTGACGGCACAGGTGAGTGTCACGGCAATGTTGCCCGTCAGATTGGCGCCGCCAGGGAATACAGGGAGGAGCCCGAGCAGGTTGCTGGTGAGGATGAAGAGGAATACCGTCATCAGATAAGGTGAGAAGCGTTCGTACCCATGTCCGATGCTCTCTTTGGCCACATCCTTGTCGATGAAGTCCACCACGGCCTCCATCATGCCCACAAATCCTCCTGGTGCCTTCTTGCAGCCGTTCTTCCTATACCATCTTGCCACACCCAGCACCACTGAGCAGAGCAAGATGCACACGATGAACAGTTCCAGCACGTTCTTCGTGATGCTGATGTCGAAGGGACGTTCTCCTGCTGCATTCACAATCTTCCCTTCATGGTCTCCCTCTGTGGCGATGTGGTAGCCGTGATAGGTTGCCCCATGTTCCAGTTTGTCCGCCATGAACACATCCACCCCGTCCTTGTTCACCAAGATGCAGGGTAGGGGAATGACTGCCCCCTCCGTGATGTGCCACTCATAACTGTCACCCAGATGCTCGAAGATGAGTTTGGACACATCCAGACTCTCCTCCGCTCTCATGGGTGCAGCAAAGCCACATACACATATTATATATATTAGCAGTCTTATTCGCATACTACCGTGATTTCGTCGTTTTCAATCTTCACCACACCATTGCCACAATCGATTTCCTCCATGTCGGTGGTGATGTAGCCTTCTTTCAACTCGGCTATCATCGGGGCATGTCCAGACAGAAACTCCATCATGCCATTGGTCGACGTGAACTGGAACCGTTCCACTTCATCGTCGTATTTCGTGCCTATTGGTGTGATGATTTGTAGATGCATATAAAAATTGAAAGATTAGAGAATTGAAGAATTGAAGTTTAATCCTTCGTTCCTAGTTCCTCCTTGAGTTTTCTTGCCTTCTCAAACGCTTCTTCAATGGTGCCGACGTTCAGGAATGCCTGTTCGGGCAAGTCGTCACACTCGCCGTCGAGAATCATCTTGAAGCCCTTGATGGTGTCCTCAATGCTCACCATCACACCAGGCACACCTGTGAACTGTTGTGCTACGGCAAACGGTTGCGAGAGGAAACGCTGCACACGGCGAGCGCGGTTCACCGTCATCTTGTCCTCGTCAGAGAGTTCCTCCATACCGAGGATGGAGATGATGTCTTGCAATTCCTTGTTGCGTTGCAGAATCTGCTTCACCCGCTGAGCCGTCTGGTAGTGCTCCTCGCCCACCACATTCGGGTCGAGGATGCGTGAGGTCGAATCCAAGGGGTCAACAGCAGGATAGATGCCCAGTTCCGCAATCTTTCGGTTCAGCACGGTTGTGGCATCCAAGTGAGAGAAAGTGGTTGCGGGAGCGGGGTCGGTCAAGTCGTCTGCTGGCACATATACGGCCTGCACCGACGTGATGCTGCCATTTTTTGTCGACGTGATGCGCTCCTGCATCTGTCCCATCTCACTCGCCAACGTGGGCTGATAACCCACAGCCGATGGCATACGGCCTAACAGAGCTGACACCTCCGAACCTGCTTGTGTGAAACGGAAGATGTTGTCGATGAACAGCAGGATGTCGCCACCTTTCCGGCCACCCACACCATCGCGGAACGATTCGGCAATCGTCAATCCCGACAATGCCACACTGGCACGTGCTCCTGGTGGTTCGTTCATCTGTCCGAACACAAGACTCACCTGACTCTTCTTCAGTTCCTCCTTGTCGATGAGGCTCAAGTCCCACTTGCCTTCTTCCATCGCCTCCTTGAACTTCTCTCCGTAACGAATCACACCGCTCTCAATCATCTCCCTCAATAGGTCGTTGCCCTCACGGGTGCGTTCTCCCACACCGGTGAAGACGGAGAAACCATTGTTCTTTTTCGCCACGTTGTTGATGAGTTCCTGAATCAGCACGGTCTTGCCCACACCAGCACCGCCAAAGAGACCAATCTTGCCGCCCTTTGCGTATGGCTCAATCAGGTCGATGACCTTGATGCCCGTGTAGAGCACCTCCTGTGCTGGTGACAACTCTTCAAATTTAGGAGCCTCTCGATGGATGGGTAACGCACCTTCGCGTTGCAGGTCATCCATGCCGTCAATCGGGTCGCCATTCACATTCATGAGCCTGCCCTTCACCTGTTCGCCTGTCGGCATCGTGATGGGACGTCCCATCGCTACAGCCTCCATGCCTCTTCTGAGCCCGTCCGTGCTCTCCATCGCCACACATCGCACCGTGTTCTCACCCAGGTGTTGCTGCACTTCCACCACCAACCTCCGTTTGCTGTCACGTTCGATGGTCAATGCGTCGTGAATGCGTGGCAAGCGTTCAGCCTCAAACTGTACGTCCACCACAGGACCGATAATCTGTGAAATTTTCCCTTTTATCTGTTCCATCATATAAGTTAAGGTTTCTTCTTGCAAAATTGCAAAAAAAATCTGAAACAAAAAAAGTCTTTCCGAGAAAAAATGAAAATTATTTGTTTTGTGCCCACTTAATCGTAACTTTGCACCCCGAAATTGTAAATAGTCAAATTGTAAATTATATTATGGCTTTAATCAAGACTGTGTGCGGTTTGACCCCAAAATGGGGAGAGGGCTGCTATTTCAGCGAGAACGCCACGATTGTGGGCGATGTACAGATGGGCGACCAGTGCACCGTGTGGTTCAACACCGTGGTGCGTGGCGATGTCAACTACATCAAGATAGGCAACCGAGTGAACATTCAGGACGGCTCGTGTCTTCACACATTATATAAAAAGGCAGCCATTGAGATAGGCGACGATGTGACCATCGGCCACAACGTCACCCTGCATGGCTGCACCGTGAAGAGTGGGGCACTCATCGGCATGGGAGCCACCGTGCTCGACGACGCCGTGATAGGCGAAGGAGCCATCATTGCCGCAGGAGCCCTGGTGCTGAAGGGCACTCAGGTGGGCGATGGAGAACTGTGGGGTGGGGTGCCCGCCAAGTTCATCAAGAAGGTCGATCCTGCACAGGCCAAAGAACTCAACATCGGCATCGCTAAGCATTACATCATGTATGCTGACTGGTACAAAGACACCCCTCAACCCTCCTGTCAATAAGGGATTTGCGGCTATGGGCACTCTTCTCAAAAGTCGACCGTCGTTGCCACTTAATTAAAACTTCCACTACCAAATCATTAAAACCCTCGTTGCCTATTAATTGGGAACGAGGGTTTTATTATTGCCATTGCTGCATTACCTATATTTTTCGTGTGAAAAAACCCTCTTTTACCGCCACATAGTTTCCATAATTACGATACTGACGCCATTCAAAGCTCCGCCGGCTCTCCCAATGGGTGCACCGAGGCTACATTTTACAGAGGACAGTTTTCAATTAAAGGTGGCATCAGAAAAGAAGTTAGTTGTCGAAGTTTGGACGGGGGTATTCCACATCGGGTGTTCGGGCGATGTCTTCGAGCATTCCGGCGGGCATCGTCTTCAGTTTGTGTTTCTTTGCCCATGTGCGCATGTCCTTGCGGAAGGTTTCGAGTTGCGCTTGTGTCAGGTGATAGCAATACTTTCCGTAGTCATCAATTTCGAAGTCTGTCACGCGCAAGAGGCCGAAACGTTCAAAGTAAGGCGTCATGTTATAGCCGCTGACGAGGGAGGACTGGCGGATGAAGTTCAGGACGTAGGGTACAACGTTGTTGGAGTCGGGTTGTACTTCGGAGTGGCGCAGGGCTTCGTAAAGGTCTGGCCAGTAGTCGGGCTTTCCTCCTTTGTGGGTGAAGTATTTGTAGAGTTGTAGAAAGGGACTGAGGCGTTCGAAAAGGTCACTCGACTGCAGGATGCAATTGTCGGTCGTTCCGTCAATGTAGTGCGTGATGGCATTCTCCAGGCCACGACGTTTGCCTGCATCTATCTGCTCGTAGCGGTATCCCATGTGCATGACGTTGTAGTAGGAGTTGATGTTGTTCGAGACCTCCGTCATGCCTCCCCAGCAGAAATAGGGGTTCACTTGGTGCTGATGCCCCCATTCGTGGCTCAGTCCCCAGATGGTTTCGGACTCGTTTTGGATGAGTGAACGGCAATTCAACAGGGAGTGTTCATTGTCCACATGGGAACTGATGCCCAGCCCTCCTTGGAAAAGGGCGCCATAAGTGAAGTTGACGTAGAGCAGCGTACGGTTGCGGGGGATTCGGCCATATTTCTCGAAACCCACAAGCCTTTGTTCCCATGTCAACAGCGTGTCAAGTATGTTCATGTATTGGCGGTATCCAGGAGATTTGCCGTCGTCGGCCTTGCAGAACTCATGCATGCCTGCCGAGGTCCAGACAGCATGCACCTTGTGCCCTACCACATCGATGAAACGAGATGGTGCTTCCGCTGTCATCTGGTGCATCTCCTCATTGGTCTTGTCGGGCGAGAGATAACCGTTGATGGTGCCCCCAACGAAGTGTATGCGGATAGATGGGCATTTGTCGGCGTGCCCTTCGGAAAAGTAGGCAATATAGGCCAGCCCATTCCATTCACTCTTGTAGTCAATGACGTTTGCCCCATTGTGCAGAACGAACGTCTGTATGTCGGGATTACCACCATCGAAGTTCTTTCCCGTCTTTCCTGTATACCAGGCTACTATTTTCAGGTTGACTTTCAGGGTGTCCGCAATTCCGTCCACCATCACAAGATGTTTTCCTGGTTCCATCATGATGCCCGTCACCCCCTGCATCTGATCGTAGCACTTGCCAGGTGTCTTCCATCGCTCGGCCAGCCACTGGGGCGAATCATAGCAGTCGTAGGTCGCCACTCGATAATCCGTCTTGTATGTGCCGTTCTTCAATTGTCTGGCCAATTCATGGAAGATGGGCATTTTCTCGCGCTCAATATCTTCGTCGGTCACGCCATCTTTTAATATAGTATATAGATTGTCCGCAAAAAGGGTGGTGGATGTCGTGGCATTCTCGTCACACATCTGCCATATTTGTTCTTGGGCTATTGCTGGAAATGTGATGATGGCTAACAGCATTGTGGCGACGGCTTTCTTCATCATGGTTTCGTTTTGTTTTGGTGTGGAAAATCTTTTATTTTTGCAAAGGTAAACCAATCCTCCCACACCGCCAAATCTCGCCATCACTTTTTTTCTTGTCCCTTTTCGTCTGTGACAGGAAAGTGTTAAGGATGCTCCCGCTCACGTTTCATTTCCAAGGGAATGTAACAAAATAGAAAGTCTATGTAACATCTTTTTTTTTATATGAGTTAACAAAACTGTAATTTTGCACCCAAAACGCTAAAAAAACTAAAAGTGGCCTATATGAAAACAAAACTAATTCGACAACTATGCCTATCGAAATGGGTGGGCATGGCGATGATTGCTGCTGGAGGATTGTCAGCGTGTTCGGGCTATGACTTGGCCGAAAAGGATCCGAGTTGGCTTGGCTCAAGCATTTACGACTACCTGCGGAGTGACGGCAATTACACCAACGTGGTGAAGTTGATTGACGACCTGAACTACACAAGCGTCTTGGCCAAAACTGGTAGTAAGACGCTTTTTGTGGCAGATGACGAGGCGTACAATCGATTCTTCAAAAAGAACGATTGGGGAGTGCGCAGCTATGAAGAGCTGTCGCTGGCTCAAAAGAAGTTGTTGCTGAACGGCAGCATGATTAACAATGCGTGCCAGGTGGCTTACCTGAGTAGTTCGGCAGGACCAACTGAAGGTGACTGTATGCGTCGCCTCACATCGATGAGTGCCTTCGACTCTGTGCCAGTGCTCACCCCTGAGCAGATGCCCGACAATCCTTACTGGAAGCGTTATCGCGAAGCAGGTAAGCCCATTGTCTGCATGACTGACCGCACCGTGCCACCGATGATTCATTTCATCGAGATGTTCCTCACTCAGAAGCTCATCACAAACGACGACTGCGACTTCCTCTTCAACTATCAGACGAAGCGTCAGCCCGGTGATGCCAACGTGAATGGCATTATGATGACACAGCAGAACATCAAGTGTTCGAACGGTTTCGTGCATCAGATGGCAGATGTGCTCACACCGCTGCCCAATATGGCAGAGTTCATTACCAATCATCCCACCACACAGGGTTATGCGAAGTTGCTGAACCGATTCTGTGCGCCTTATGGTCATGGTTTGGACGATGATGAACTTGCGCGTGAGTACAATCGTTTATATAATGCGGATATTGACACGCTGTTTGAGAAGCGTTATTTCTCTCAGCGCAGTCAGGGTGGCAGACCTCTGGAACAGACACCCGACGAAGGCCCAACCAATGGTCAGCTGAAGTTCGACCCGGGATGGAGCCAGTTCTATTCGCAGACAATCAACAGTACCAGCGAGGCTGTGGCATTGCAGGAGAACATGGGTGTGATGCTCGTGCCTACAGATGCCGCCCTTGACCGTTATTGGAACGAAGGTGCTGGTAAGGTGCTCAAGGACTATTATGGCTCTTGGGAGGCTGTGCCAGACAAGGTAATCTCTAAGATGCTCAATGTGAACATGCTCAACTCGTTCACCAATTCTGTGCCCAGCAAGTTCCACACCGTGCTCAACGATGCTAACGACGAACTGGGCTTGAAGACGGAGTTTGTGGACTCTGTCTATATGGCATGTAATGGTGCTATCTACTTGACCAACAAGGTGTTCAATCCGGTGGCATACATTTCGGTCACTTTCCCTGCTCTCGTCAATGAAAGCATGAACATCTTCTACTGGGCGGTGGAACAGTATGGTTTTGATGTTTACCTCAACTCACAGAGCGCTTATTATAGCCTCTTTATCCCTAACAATAATGCATTGTTGGAGTACATCGACCCATGTTCTTATGGCAAGACCAGCACTCAGCTTTTCCGCTTCCACTACAAGGCTTCGGCACAGAGTGAGTCGGAAAAGGTGTGGGCCAGCATCTGGAACTACGATGTGGCTACAGGCGAAGTGGGTGACTCCATCGGCGAGGCTACAGCCCAGCAGATTGAGAACCGTCTGAATGACATTCTGGACACGCACATCGTCATTGGTAACGTGGAGGATGGTAGCGAGTTCTATCAGACCAAGAACGGTAGCATTGTGAAGGTGAAGAATGCCAAGGCAGGTGCATCTGGCATGACCGTGCAAGGAGGTTGGCAGGTGGAACAAGGAACAGACGTTCCTGTCGTTCAGGTCTATGACGAGTCATACGAAGGTAATGGTAAGACTTACATTGTTGAGAATGAACCTATCATGACTCCTCGCAAGTCTGTGTATGACATTCTTGACGAGCACGAGGAGTTTAGTGCATTCCGCGATTTGCTGATGGGTTCCGACTATTTGGTGACCAAGCATGTGATTGGTACCGATGAACATGGTGCTCCCAGCCAGAACATTTCCATCTTCAACACTTTCCGCTATACAGTGTATGTACCTACCAACAAGGCCATCAAGGACTTGCAGGATGCAGGTGATTTGCCAACATGGGAAGATGTACAGAAAGCGGAAGATGATGGAGATCAGGAGATGGCTGACAGCTTGAGCAATGTGATTGATAACTTTATCAAGTATCACATTCAGGATGAGTCTTTCTATATAGGACAAGACCTCGGTTCTACTGGCAAGATCCAGGGTGAATACGAAACCTCGGCCTATCAGGTGAGCGAAGAAGGTAACCTTTCTTACTATAAGTTGAATGTTGACGTGGAGAAGGATGGCATCACCTTGAAGGATAGAACAGGGAAGGAGTGTAAGGTGGTGACTTCTGGTGACCTTTACAACCTGATGGCACGTGAATACCAGTATGACTCTCCTGATGCCGTGACTGCACGTAACCTCTACACGTCGTCATTCATTGTGGTGCACCAGATTGATGGCGCTTTAATGTTCAACAAATAAACCGTGAACAAGATGAAGACAAAGAATATCATAGCAATACTCGTCATGGCCATGTTGCCATGCGCTGTGTCAGCCCAGACGGCGGGCACAATGATTCACGGTGTGGTGATGGATGACATTGATGCGCTCATGGCCTGCAATGTCGTGGAAATAGACAACGCCAACCGTATTGTGGCGCATGCCGTTACCGATATCAATGGTAACTTCGCATTCCGCATCGTTGACCCCAAGCACAGACTGAAGATCTCCTACGTGGGATATGCCACTCAGATTATCCCAATCAAGGGTACATCTTATAAGATTGTCATGAAGAGCAACACGCAGTTGCAGGAAGTGGTGGTCAAGTCGAAGAGAATTGTTCAGACGAGTGGTCTTGCCATTCCAGAACGAGAACTTTCGGTGGCACACCAGATGATTGACGCCAAAGAGTTTGAGGGGCTGCCAATGACCAGTGTGGACGAAGCGCTGCAAGGCCGTATCGCAGGTCTCGACATCGTGAGCAACTCGGGTAACCTGGGTGCCGGCACAAGCATGCGTCTGCGTGGTGTCAGCTCCATCAATGGTAGCAGCGAACCGCTCATCGTGGTGGACGGAAACATTTTCGAGAGTGACTACAACAGCAATTTCGACTATGCCAACGCCACAGAAGACCAGTTTGCCGAACTGCTCAACGTGAACCCCGACGATATTGCCAGCATTTCTGTGCTGAAAGATGCCGCAGGTACTGCTATCTACGGTTCGCAGGGTGCTAATGGTGTCATCGAGATAAAGACAAAAAGAGGTTCCCGAGGCAAGACGAAGGTACAGTATTCTTACCGTGCCACTCTTACTCATCAGCCCAGTGGCATCCGCCTGTTGAATGGCGACCAGTACACGATGTTGATGAAGGAAGCCTACTATAACCCAACACTCAGCGACACAGAATCCAGCATCCGTGAGTTCGATTACGACCAGTCGTGGAACGAATACGAGATGTACAACAACAACACCGACTGGCGCAAGGCCATCCGTAAGAACGGTCTTCTGCAGAAACACTATGTGAGTCTTGCTGGTGGTGGCGAAAAGGCCAACTTCCGTATCGCCGGTGGTTGGGACCACCAGACGGGTACTGTGATTGAACAGAAACTTGACCGTTTCACGACTCGTGTGGCACTCGACTACTTCGTGAGTGACCGTATCAAGATTGTGACCAACTTCAACATGACCTATACGGACAACAAGAAGAACTATTCAGACCTGCTGGGCATTGCTTACCAGAAGATGCCGAACCTTTCTATCTATGAGCAGGATCAATATGGTCGCAACCTGCCAGACTACTATCACATGCTGAATACGGTGTCTGAGCCTCTGAAAGAAGACCAGTATGGTTATGTGAACCCTGTCGCTTTGGCTAAACAAGCCAAGAACGAAGAGTCCACCTATCAGATTCAGCCTGAGTTCCAGTTGGTGTATAACCTCTTGGGCACACAGGAAGACCAGACCCAACTCAAGTATGAAGGTAAGATCCTCTTTAATATATTTAATAAGTATAATGACACGTTCTATCCTTCCAGCCTCGTGACAAAAGGATGGTCGGACAGCAACAACAACCGTACAACGGCTGACTCGCACAAGAGTACAGCGGTCACGACGACCCACCGTCTCACTTTCGTGCCTCATTTCAAGAATCCAGACCATTCTTTCATGGCATTTGCACAGTTCCAGCTCACCGACGGTTCTTCGAAGTCGACCAACTCGACGGTGTGGGGACTTCCTTCTGGAGGCATCAGTTCGCCTATTGCCGATGGTATCGTGAGTGGCCTTGGCACTTCTTCTGGCCAGTGGCGTAGCGTCTACTTGACCTTCTCGGCTCACTATGCTTACAAGGGTAAGTACATCGCTGACTTCTCGGTGCGTCGCGACGGTTCCACCAAGTTTGGTGACAGTCGTCGTTGGGGTAACTTCCCGGCTCTCTCTTTCCGTTGGAATGTGAGCGACGAGCCTTGGATGGAACGCATCAAGTGGCTTGACATGCTGTCCATCCGTCCAGGTTGGGGTAAAGTTGGTAACCAGCCTGGTGGCGAATACCTCTACTTCTCGAAGTATCGTAGCGGTAACTCTTACAACAATGGAACTTCAGTTTATCCTGAGAACATCCGCTTGAACTCTCTCCAGTGGGAGGAGAAGGAGACTTGGAACATCGGTTTCGACCTGGGCTTCCTGGACAACAAACTGACGGCAGACTTCAACATCTACACGCAGCGCACTTCTAACCTGCTGATGGCTAACCGCCGCATTCCTTCATCCTCAGGTTTCACTTCATTGGCTTGGCAGAATGTGGGTAACATGGTTAACAACGGTTGGGAATTCAACATCAATGGCCGCGACATCATCAAGAAGGGCAAGTTCCATGCAGACTTCAACGTGTCGTTTGCCAACAACAAGAACGAAATCACGAAGATGGATGAAACCGTACTGGCTTCACTCAACAGCGACTTCAACAAGAACAACGGTTCTTACCTCACTCGTGTACAGTTGCACAATGCTTTCGGTTCCATCTATGGCTTCCGCTACAAGGGTGTGTACCAATACTCTAAGTATACAGAGGAAGAGGTACCAGGCGTGAGTGGTCCGAACGCTCCTGTAGCTCGCGATGCCAATGGTACTGTGATTCTCGACAAGAACAACAATACGGTTCCGATGGTGTTCTGCTATGATTCGAACGACCGCACCTCTATCTATGAGTTCAAGGGTGGTGATGCCATCTATGAAGACATCAACCACGATGGTAACATCAACGAACTCGATATCGTTTACTTAGGCTCTTCACTTCCAAAGGTGACCGGCGGATGGGGCTTCAAGTTGACTTATGGCCGTTGGAGCTGGAACAACCAGTTCAATTTCCGTATTGGCAATAAGATTGTCAACGCCGCTCGTATGAGAGCCGAGAACATGTACACCAACAACAACCAGTCGACGGCTGTGAACTGGCGCTGGCGTGTGGAGGGCGATCTTGCTCCAATCCCACGTGCACTCTATAAGGAGGGTTACAACTGGCTGGGTAGCGACCGTTTCGTGGAGAAGGGCTCGTACATGCGTCTGAACTACAGCCAGATTAGCTACTCATTCGATCCGAAACTCATCAAGAACTGGGGTCTCTCATCGTTGAGCCTCTATCTGAGTGCCAACAACCTCTTCTGCCTGACGGGTTATTCTGGTGCAGACCCAGAAGTGGGTTATGGTGGTTACGGTGTGACAACCGACAACGCCAGAACTCCAAACGCACGTTCTTACACATTAGGCATTACTGTTCAATTCTAAAAAAGGAAGGATTATGAAAAAGAAAAAGATATATCAATCAGCCTTGGGCTTGATGAAACCTTTGGCGGGCGCCTTGCTTTTGGCCACCTCTTCGCAGGTGTTGCTGAGCAGTTGTGACGACTTCCTCTCCATTGAGCCTCAGAACGATATTGTGCTGGAAAAGTATTGGAAGGAAGAGAAAGATGTGAATAGTGTGATGAATACATGCTATGCACAATTGGAAAGCAGCGATTGTCTGAACCGTATGGTGGTGTGGGGCGAAATGCGTAGTGACAACATGACCAACGGCTCAGGTACGAGTTATGCTTTGCAGCAAGTGATGAAGGAGAACATCCTTGAAACGAATGATTACACGAAGTGGCAAAGTTTCTATCAGGTCATCAACTATTGCAACACGGTGCTTTATTATGCACCTGGTGTGAATGCCATAGACCCGAACTTCACTAAATCTGAGTTGCAGGCCACTATTGCAGAGGCAAAGACATTGCGTGCCTTGTGCTATTTCTATCTGATTCGCACATTCCGCGATGTTCCTTATGTGACCCGTCCCTCGAATAACGACTCTCAGAACTTCCAGTTGTCGGCTACACCATTTGATGTGGTGCTCGACAGTCTAATTCGTGATGTGGAAGAAGTGAAGAACTATGCTGTGCGCAGTTATGGCGAGGAAAATGTGAAGAACACTTGCCGCGTCACCCGTTGGGCATGCTACGCATTGCTGGCCGACCTCTATTTGTGGAAAGGCGATTGGAATCAGTGTATCAGCAATTGTGACCTCATCATCGATGAGAAGATTCGTCTGTATGAAGAGGAGTATGAGAAGAACCCGACGACCATCATGATGGAGTTGTATGGTAAGTATCCGCTCATATCCGAAGCAACAGGTAGCAACCAGAACTATGCAGGTAACACTTACACGCAGATTTTCGGACAGGGCAACAGTTTTGAGTCTATCTTTGAATTAATTTATGAAGATAAGCAGACCGTAACCAATAGTACGGTGGCCAATTTCTATGGTTCGAACAGCAATCAGTCAGGCCAGGTTGGCGTGACAGATTTCATCGGCGTGGATCCTTATTCGGGTGACAACAAACTCTTCACCAAGACGGACTGCCGTTATTTGGAGAATATCTATGAGAGGAGCAACAAGTATTACATCAACAAGTATGTGTGCCCTTCGCTCTCGTATCGCACGACGACAACGACTGGTGGTGCTCCAACGGTGAGTCGCAACCCCCGCTCAGACAACTATGCCAATTGGATTATTTATCGTCTGACCGATGTGATGCTCATGCGTGCAGAAGCACTGGTGGAAAAAGCAGGCGATGTGGAAGAAGGTGCCACTCCCACCGAGGAACAGACGGCACTCTATCAGGACGCATTTGACTGTGTGATGGCTGTATGGCGCCGTGCCAACAACAAACGCACATCGACAACCGACTTGCTGAAGTTTGAAGATTATTCAACGTCTCGTCTGAAGATGGAAGACCTTGTGCAGGAAGAGCGTCAACGTGAATTGATGTTCGAAGGCAAGCGTTGGTTCGACCTTGTGCGCCTCTGTCGCCGCGAGGGGGAGAACGATCGCCTGATTCAGAAGGTGCTGCCCAAGTTCCAAGAGAACACCAGCGCCATCCGCATCAAATTGAGGTCTGCCGATGCGTTGTATTGGCCCTATAATCGTGATGAAATCAAGCAGAATCCTAATATTAAGCAGAATCCTGCCTACGTAACCGTTAATACCGAACAAAACTTCTAATGTGTTATGAAACTGAAGAATATATATAAAATTTTAGCAGGAGTTGCCCTTCTCGTTTTCGCTGCACAAGCGTTGGTGAGTTGCTCTGACGAACCAAGCGGAGAGAATTACTACACCTTCAAGGGTGAGATGGTGAGCGACTACCTCGACAACCGCCCCGAACTATACAGCGAGTTTACGGAGATTCTTCATCGCTCGGGGTTGTATGGCATGATGGCCACCTATGGCACCTACACTTGTTTTGCGCCAACCAATACGGCCATTGAAAATTATCTGCATGATCATGGCTACAACAGTGTGGCAGACCTCTCGAAGGAGGAGTGTGACACGCTGTCCTGGAACCATATCATCAGCGAAACGTTCTTCACCACCGACTTGGCTGATGGTAACATCCCGACAGAAAACATGAACGGGCGTTTCCTCACCTTCTCGTGCGACGGCGATGCAGAAGGTGGTAATGCAATGTACTACGTGAACATGGCCTCTAAACTGGTGGTGCGCGACGACTCTGTGGAGAATGGAGTGGTGCACACGCTTGACCGTGTTATTCAGCCTTCCAGTTCTTATCTGCCTGAGAAGTTGCTGGAGGATCAGAACATTTCTCTCTTCACATCTGCGTTGACCTTGACAGGTTTGTCCGATAGCCTTTACGCTTATTTGGATGAAACTTATACCATCGACCAGGACTCTGTCTATAAGCCCATTCCGTTCCACCGTACGGGTGCTACTTATCAGATGTATTACCCAGGTGAGCGCAAGAGGCGATTCACGGCACTGGTTGAGACCAACAAAGTCTTTGCCGATGCAGGTATCAATAACCTTGACGATTTGAAACAACGGGCAAAAGAGGTGTATGACGCGATGTATCCCGACGATGCTGGAAAATATGATGATGAATGGACCGATCGTCGCAACCCGTTGAACCGTTTCATCTCTTACCACTTGCTGCCTTACTATGCGGCTATTAACGACTTCACCATCTCGGAGAGTGGTATCAATTATAAGACAACTTGTGCTATGCCAAACCTTATTGACTGTACAGACTGGTATACGACTTTGATGCCAGGTACTGTCATGAAGTTCTCTTCACCTTCGGAGGGTATGTTCATCAACCGTAAGGGAGTGGGCAGCAAGTATACTGTACAAGGTGTAAAGGTGTACACGCCATCTGAGATGACAACCATTCATGACCAAGAGCTGGAAGAGGCTGGTTTGCCAGTGGAACCGCTCAATAATCAAGCGTTGAATGGTATCTACCATTACATTGACAAGGTACTTTTCTATGATCAGGAAACCCGCGATGTGGTGTTTAACGACCGTATTCGTTGGAATGTGATTACCATGTCAACCGAGTTCCTCAACGCAGGTGCACGTGGTAATACGGATGGTAACCATCTGACTGGCTTCAAGGTAGTGGATGGTTGGGACTTCCATGGTGTTAATCCAACATTGGCATTGCGCGAACGTGGTGTTTGGATGGCTACTTACTCTGATGCCGTCGACTTGATTGGTCAGTTCGACATCGCTTTCAAGTTGCCGCCTGTGCCAGAAAACACTTATGAAATCCGCTTTGCATACGGTGCTGGTACTGACCGTGGAGTTGTTCAGATTTATTTTGGTGAAAAGGGCGATTTGAAGCCCATGGGCTTGCCGATTGACTTTACTATCTGGGGGGGTGACCCACGTATTGGTTGGGTGGCTGACACAGAGGATAATGAGGAAAACCGTGCTATTGACAAGGCAATGCATAATCGTGGCATCATGAAGGATATGGACTCTTGGAATCAGGGTGGCTCCAACAACCTTCGAGCCAATTCTGGTAAGTTCCGTAAGATTCTCACCACACAGCGCCTTGATCCAACCAAAGAGTATTGGCTCCGTATTAAACTTGTGTCGGACAATCCTCAGGCAGAGTTGCCTATCAACTACTTTGAGTTCTGTCCGAAGAGTGTTTACGCTGGTCAGACAGCTGAGGATACACATTAATAATATATAATAGATAATCCGTATGAAAGTAAAGAATATATATAAAATGATGGCAGGTGCCGTTGTCCTTGCCGTTGCCTCGCAGGGTCTGGTGGGCTGTTCCGACTCATGGGACGACCACTACGACATGGAGGGCTCAAACGGCACGTCGTCACTGCTTCAGTTGGTGAAAAACGATCCTCAACTGAGTGATTTCCTCTCGCTGCTGCAGGCAACGCATGTGTATAACAACAACCACCGCACGAAGGTGACGTTTGCCGACTTGCTGGATGCTGACCAGACATTGACCGTATGGGCACCAGTGAACGGCACCTACAACATTGACTCGTTGCTCGAAGTCTGCCAAACGGAGAAGGGTGACTCAACTGTGGGACAGCACTTTGTGATGAACCACATCGCCCACAACCTCTACAACATGAACGGACAGACGGACGAAAGTGTGAGAATGTTGAATGACAAGTTCCTCGCACTCAACCCGAACGCCATTTACAATGCAGAGGTGCTCGATATCAAGCACAAGAACATGCCAGCCACCAACGGTCTGCTTCATGTGGTGGATGACGATGCGCAGTACACTTATAACATCTATGAGGGTCTCACATCGATGGACGAGTTCAGTCACATCGGCGACTTCTTGTCTCACTATGAGAAGCAGAAACTGGACGAGAATCAGTCCATCGAATTGGGTATTGAGGATGGTTTGAAAGTTTATTCTGACTCTGTGATGGTCAAGGAGAATTACCTTTTCCGTGTGTTTGACCAAATCATGTCGGAAGACTCCACCTACTTCATGATTGTGCCCAACAAGGCAACATGGGAGCCTGTCTATGAGGAAGCAGCCCGTTTCTTCAACTATGGTTCTGTAGAGAAGGCCGATTCCATCAGCCGTTATTGGACAAATGTCTCTTTGATTCGTGACTTGATTTATAACAAGAACGTGCAGCGTTCGGAGCAAGACTCCATCTTCTCCACTTCTTACAATAGTGGAAGAGAATGGCCTTACCACGTGTTCCATAAGCCTTATGAGGCAGATGGTGTGATGGATCCAGCCAACATCAACAGCGACCTCATGTGTTCCAATGGCTATATCTATCGTGTCAACGAGTGGCCATTCACTCCTGAAGACCTCTTCTTCCATCCCATCACGACACAGGGTGAAGATAGGTCCAAGATGACGGAGAACACCGAATGTACGTTGAGCTATCGCGATGCCATCGGTGATACCATCTCCGGGAATGCCTACGTGTCTATCGTGCCAGCCAAGAATACCAGCAACTGGAAAGCCACGTTCGAAATCAGAAACACCTTGTCGGGCACTTACGACATCAATGCCGTGATTCTGCCTAAGACTGTCTATCTGTCCAACTCACGTGACTTCAAGCCTAACAAGTTCATAGCTACGCTGTTCTACATGGACGAGAATGGTGAAGAACAGAGCCTTGTTCTCGACGAGGAACTCATCACTGATGGCCGCTGTGTGGACACGGTGAAGATCACCACATTCACATTCCCTGTCTGCAACTATCAGCAGCAGGATGCCACAGTCCGTTTGCAGCTGCAGTGCTCCATCAATAGTAAGAAGCCTGCAGAAGTGAAAGCCTATTCACGCGAGATGTTCTTGGATTGTATCTACCTCAAACCCGTTTCTGATGAAGGTGGTGACGCCCTCGTGGAAGCAAAGAAAAGAAAGGAGGCACAGAAATGAAACGCATTTTATTTGCAATAGCCGTGGGGATGAACACTTGCTTCGCCTTGAACCTGAGTGCTCAGGAGGCTGCGCCACAGAAGGCTGAGGCCAATGTGCGTGAGGCGAAAGGTCGTGTTATCGATGCCGCCACTAAAGAGCCTGCTGTCGGTGTACAGGTGCAGGCATACAACAATCCGCGCTATTCGGCCATGACAGACGAACAGGGCGAGTACACCATCAAGATTCCGACTTATGTCACTTCGCTGATGTTTGTGGCCGATGGTTACACCATGGTGCAGCAGCCAGTTGGCAAGGGCGAACGGGTGCAGGAGGTACAGATGTACTCCTCCAAGTTTGCCGAGACCTATACCCGCCAAACTTTGGCCACCAGCCAGAAGACCACCTTGGTCACTTATAACAACAATGACATCTCCATCGACAACCAGATACAGCAGAATCTGGGTGGCGACATGCTCACAAACGTGCGTGGCGGTCAGCCTGCACAGGGTGTGAAGATGCTGATGAACGGTCTCAACTCCCTCAACAGCAATGCCCAGCCTCTGGTGATTGTCGACGGTGTCATCCAGAACATGCAGTGGAATTCTCCTTCTCTGCATGATGGATTCTTCAACAACATCCTCTCCGGCATCATGGTGGAAGACATCGAAAAAGTGTCAGTTCTCAAGAACGGAACAGCCATCTATGGTGCGAAAGGCGCCAATGGTGTTGTCATTATCGAGACGAAGCGCAACAAGTCGATGGCCACGAAAATTGACGTGAGCATTGGTGGCAGTTTCGAGACTGCTCCCAAGACAGTTGATATGATGAACGCCGAGCAGTTCCGCGTATACGCCTCAGAGTTGATTGGTACGACCGGCACAAAGAAGAACTCGTTCAAGTTCCTCCAGACCGATCCCAACTACTATTACTACCCATGGTATCACAACTCAACCGACTGGAGCGACAAGATCCAGCGCACCGCTTACACACAGAACTACAGCATCAACGTGCAGGGTGGTGACGACGTGGCCAACTACAACCTGTCGGTAGGTTATGCTGGTTCTAATGGTACATTGAAGGACTTCTCCTTCTCTCGTTTCAATCTGCGTCTGAATTCAGACATCTCGCTGACCAAGGACATCTATGTGCGCTTTGATGCAGCCTACTCCGACGTGACTCGCAACATGCGTGACGACGGTGTGAAGGATAACGTGACCGATGGACTCATCACCGCTCCCGCATTCCTCTCACTCATCAAGTCACCATTCCTTTCGCCTTACGCTTACGATACCAGTGGACATCTGTCCGGCTATTTGGCTGAAGCTGATGAGTATCTCTCCGACCTGGTGGTTTCTAACGACTACACCACATCGTTGGCCAACCCGCTCTCAATCCTTCAGAATGGCGAGGGCCGCAACAAGAACTACTTCGGCAACCGTATGGTGTCATTGGCCATCACGCCATCTTGGAACATCAATAAGGATTGGACACTGGCTAACCACTTCGCTTTCCAGTTGGTCAACACCGACGAGAACTACTATCTGCCCACTACCGGTGTACCTGAGTACAAGGTGGAAGGCATTGGTAAGGTGCAGAACTGTGCAAGTGCTTTGGCAGGCCGTCAGATTACCATCATGAACGACCTCTCCATGAGTTATAAGCATCGCTTTGGCGGTCACTATCTGACAGGTAAGGCTGGTTTCCGCTATTTGCGCGACACTTACCGTCTGAACACCCAGATTGGTTACAACACAGGTAACGATAAGACTCCAAACATGTCTTCTTCTCTGGAATATAAGCAGACCGATGGTGTTGATAACCGCGACGTCGATTTGACCTACTATCTCACCGCTGGCTACAACTATAAGGAGCGTTACTACCTTTCTTCCACGATAGCGATGGACGGCTCTAGCAAGTTTGGTGTGGATGCCAACGAAGGTGTGAAGATAGGTAAATATGCCTTTGGCTTCTTCCCCTCAGTAGAGGCTGCTTGGGTGCTCACCAATGAAAGTTGGTTCCGTCCAAACCGTCAGGTGAACTACCTGAAACTGAATGGTGGTTTCGACCTGCTTGGTAACGACGACATTAACAGTATTGCATCGCGCACCTACTTCACCTCTGGGCGTCTGTTCAACTCGCTCACAGGCATCAGCATGTCCAATATCGGTAACACGAAGTTGCAATGGGAGACCACAGCCCGCTTCACAGCAGGTGTGCAAGGCTCTTTCTTCGACAACCGCCTCTATCTCTCAGCCAACTACTTCCACAGCAACACCTACAACCTGCTTTCGCTCGGCACCCTGTCCTACATCTCAGGTCTCTCGACCAACTGGATTAACGATGGACGTGTCACCAACGATGGCTTCGACATTAGTGCCAATGTGAAGATTCTGAACACGAAAGACTGGCAGTGGTCTGTGGCAGCATCGATGGGTCACTACAAGAACCGCATCAAGCGTCTGCCTGGCGGTCAGTCATCCATGACTCAGGAACTCTATGGCGCCACCGTCCTCAATCAGGTAGGTAAGGCAGCAGGTCTCTTCTATGGCTACAAGACCGCAGGTGTGTTCTCCACACAGGACGATGCCGATAGGGCAGGCCTCTATCAGACCACCCAAACTGGTGCCAGACAATACTTCCAGGCAGGTGACATGCACTTCGTGAATGTGAAGGACGAAGTTGGTTACGAAGGCCGCATCGGTTCTGAAGATATGCAAGTGATTGGCGACCCCAACCCCGATATCTATGGTAACTTCTCCACTCAACTTTCATGGAAGAGATTTACACTCTCTGCATCGTTCAACTACTCCGTTGGAGGTGACCTCTACAACTACCAGCGCAGCATTCTGGAGTCAGGTTCTTACTTCTACAACCAGACCACCAACATGCTTTCACGTTGGACACACGACGGTCAGCAGACAGAAGTGCCACGTGCTTCATTCCTCGACGAAATGGGCAACAGCCGCTTCTCCGACCGCTGGATAGAGAATGGCTCCTACCTCAAACTCAAGAACGTTACCCTCAGCTATCGTCTGCCAGTACGCAGCACCTATCTGCAGGGCATCACCTTCTGGGGAGCAGCCAACAACCTCTTCACCATCACCAAGTATCTCGGTTCCGATCCAGAGTTCGCACAGTCTAATGCCGTGCTCGGCATGGGCATCGACCGCGGACTCCTCGCTCCTGGCCGCAGTTTCTCTTTCGGTGTAAAGATAAACCTCTAATGAATGGATAATTGATAATTGATAATTCATGATTCGAAGTATGAAACTCAAGAATATATATAGCATTATGGCAGCCATAGCCCTTCCCCTCTTTGGAGTGGGGGGCTTGACCAGCTGCTCCGAGGCCGACAGCGAATTGGTTTCCTTCGTTGAGGACAACCCCCTCAACACACCCAACGATACGCTCTATTCCTTGATGGGCATCGTCGGCAAAATGCAGAAGGTGGCCGACCGCACCGTCCTGTTGGGTGAACTGCGTGGTGACCTCACTTCGCTCACCGACCAGGCCACACTCGACATGCAGCAAGTAGCCAATTTCACAGCCACAGCATCCAACCCCTACAACAATGCACGTGACTACTATGCCATCATCCAGAACTGCAACTACTTCCTTGCCAATGCCGACCTCGAACTGACCAAGCGCGGCTACAGGGTGTTTGAGAAGGAATATGCAGTGGTGAAGGCTTACCGCGCCTGGACTTATCTCCAGTTGGCCATCAACTACGGTGAGGTACCATTCTTCACACAACCCATCTTGGCCGAGAAGGATGCCGACCCCTCCAAGTATGAGCATCGTGATGTGAAGTGGATAGCCAACTACTTCATCGATGACCTGACACCTTACAAGGACATCGCCTACCCAGATTACGGTAGCATCAACACCTTCAACTCCAGACAATTCTACATCCCCATCTACGTCCTGTTGGGCGACCTGTGCCTTTGGGCAGAACGCTACGACGAGGCAGCCAAGTTCTACCACGACTTCCTTACCAAGCAGGGCAACACCCAGCCCCTCGGCACATCTTCCATCTCATGGCGCTTGAATGGTCCAGTGTTCGAACGTGTAGATGATGATTATGCCAACCTGTTCTCATCTTTTTCATCCTCCCAAGTGCTCACCTTCATCCCGATGGAGACCGAAGAGTACAACGGAACGATATCCTATCTGCAAGATGTGTTCTCATCTACCAGCGAAAACAACTACTACTATCAGGCCACTCGCTCTGCTGCTTACGAGGAGATCTCTCGTTCGCAGACCTACACGGCATTGTTCACCGACCCTGTCACGCTTCTTCGCGACACACTCTACATGAATCCTGACACCGTGCTTGAGAATGAGGCTCAGCGTGGCGACCTGCGTATGTCCAGCATCTATCCGGCATTGACTACCACCAAGACCTCCGACCCCTACCTGTCAATGTCAGGCAACTTCTCCAAACTCAGTCAGAATTGCCGTAAATACTCCCAAAGCCACGCTCCTGTCGTCATCTACCGTCTCTCTCATGTTTACCTCCGCTATGCCGAGGCACTCAACCGTGCAGGCTATCCTCAGGCTGCCTTTGCCGTGCTGAAGTATGGTCTTTGGAAAGACAACATTGAGAAGTACATCTCCGAGGAGGAGCGTACAGCCGCAGGCGACCTCATCTCCTTCAGCGAGTACACCTTCACACGTGAGAACACCGTAGGACTCCATTCCCGCGGTTGTGGCAACGTGGAGTGCGACAGCACCTACGCCATCCCCGAACTCTCCACCAAGGCAGACAGCATCCTCTTTGTCGAAGACAAGATTTGCGACGAGATGGCATTGGAAACAGCAACCGAAGGTATCCGTTTCTACGACCTCATGCGTCTCTCCCAGCACCGTAACGACCCATCCTTCTTGGCAGACAAGGTGGCTCGCCGCAAGGGTACTAAAGACGAAGACCTCTTCCAATTCCTCAAGGAAAAGAAGAACTGGTACTTGCCACTTGAGTAAGCACCTCTAACAACAGATTACACGGATTAAACGGATTCTTTACCTGTTTAGACAATCAACAGGTTATACATCCGCCTAATCCGTGCAATTTTTTTTGTCATTTGTGGTCAAAACGACAACGGGCTTGCCTGTGAATTGACACTTCCGTTACCAATACAATAAAACCCCCGTTACCTATTAATTGGGAACGGGGGTTATTATTGCCATTTCTGCGTTATCTATGTTTTTTCGTATGAAACAACCTCATTTATCGCCACGTCGTTCCCATAATTACGATACTGACATTCCCGTAATTACGGTAACCCCAGTCACGAAATCCCGACGATGGGGTCTTTTTCAGCCCTTTGAGAGTAGGATTTTGATGCATTCTGTGCCTTTACTGAGCTTCGCTGTTATAGATGCTGTAGTCTTACCGATGTTATATTGTGTTGATTTACAGCTTTTTAAGATATGATATTATTTATGCGGCGTTTCAGTTTCAGTTGTTTCAGTTATTTTTCGAAGGGTACAACTTTCTTCTATTTATTACATATCTTATTAAATATTAATTAGTTATAAAGTATAATATAGGAGATTTGATACATGACAGACCCTCAAAAAACTAACTGAAACTGAAACAACTGAAACGTCGCTAGGAATGTCCCCTCACGATGATATTTGTACACCGCAAGGCAAAAAAGGCACAAAGCCGAAGGTGGACTTTGTACCTGTGAATTTGTTCCCATCGCCGAAAAAAGTTATCATATTGTTAACAAAAATGGGGGATTGCGTACTTCTTTGGAAAAAAGTGAGTACCTTTGTAGAGAGATGAACTAATGTATGGACTCAATCATGTTTTTAGGCTTCGGCCTTGATGCCTGGATCACCATCGTGACGGTGCTGGGCATGTTCAGTATTCTGTTGTTTACCAAGTGGCGCAGCGATTTGGTGTTCCTCGGAGCCATCGGTGTGCTCTTTGTCACGGGTGTGCTCGATGCGAAAGATGCGTTTTCGGGTTTTAGTGGTACGTCGGTCATTACCGTCGGCGTGCTCTTCGTGGTTGTCGCAGGACTGATGCACACGGGTGTGCTGCAATGTATCGTGAGGTATCTGCTCGGAACACCCAGCAGTTATTCGAAGGCGGTGATGCGACTGATGCTGCCAGTGGCTGCGCTTAGTGCGTTTCTCAGCAACACGACCGTGGTGACGCTTTTTGTCGGCATCGTCAAGATGTGGGCCAAGAAACTGGGCATTTCGCCCTCGAAATTGCTCATTCCCCTGAGTTATGCCTCGGGAATGGGTGGTGTCTGTCCTTGATCGGTACGCCGCCGAACCTGATTATCAGCGGACTCTACGAGGAGAAGACGGGTGAGGCCATGAATATTCTGGCCACGACTATCCCTGGATTGTTCTGTCTGGGCATTGGCGTGCTGTCGGTCATTGCCATGCGTCGCCTGTTGCCCGACCGCAAGGTCCCTGAGAGTGCTTTCGAGTCGACGAGCGACTATACTGTGGAGTTGCAGGTTCCGTCGGATAATCCTTATATCGGAAAGACGTTGGGCGAGGCTGGCCTTTTCCACGTCAAAGGCGGCAGCCTAATCGAGATGCATCACTTCGACGAGTCTTCGTTGCCCATCTCGGAGGATGAGCCCATCATGGGTGGTGACCATCTGGTTTATGCCGGCCAGATAGACGAATTGATTGAGATGGCATACACCCACCAGTTGGTGAGCGCCGACCACCATATCTTTTCCATCAACGAGATAGACGATCGTTGTCAATTGCGAACGGCATACATCACCTTCGGCAGCCGTCTGATAGGGCAGACTATCGGCGGCGGTTCGTTTGAGAAGGATAACAATGTGACGCTGGCGGCTGTTGCCCGACGTGGTGAACGTATCAATCAGGCACCACGAAACGTGGTGCTGCAGGCTGGCGACACGCTGCTGTTGGTGTGTCCGAGGAAAATCAACCTCAACACTTCTACTTTGAAGAATGATCTCCACTTCTTTGATTCCGAAGACGTGCCTAACATCGGGTACGGTACGCTCATCTCTACTGCCATCATGATTACCATGGTGGTGCTCTCGGCTCTTGACGTCATACCACTTTTGCAATGTGCCTTCTTGGCAGCTGCAGCCATGCTTATCTTCCGTTGCTGTAACATGGAGCAGGCCATGCGGGCCGTCAACTGGGAGATTCTCATGGTCTTTGCCGGTAGCGCCGTCCTCGGCCTTGCTATCCAGAAAACGGGCATTGCAGAGTGTCTGGCCAACGGCATCCTCAACGTCTGCGGCACTAACCCGATTGTGGTGATGACCGCTGTCTGTCTTGTCGGCACCTTCGTCACCGAGTTCATCTCAAATACAGCGGCTGGTGCCATGTTCTTCCCCATCATGTACGAGGCCGCCGAGAAGTTGGGTTACGATCCATTCCCCTTCCTCATAGCCTTGATGGTGAGTGTCAGCAGCAGTTTTGCTACGCCTATCGGTTCGCCCACCCACATGTTGGTGTACGGCCCAGGTGGCTACCGCTTCAGCGATTTCGTCCGCATCGGCTTGCTGATGAACATCATCATCCTTGCTGCCAATATCCTGATCGTGAATCTCGTATATCCATTAACACCATTGCCATAACGCACCCCAGACATCCATGATGTGTGTCGAAGGGCATCCTTGGGCTGGAAGGTGTTTGTTTGCAACAAAAGGGCAAGAAAATGATACATACCCAAGTGGACTGTGTGGTATGATGTTCGTACCTTTGTCAAAAATTGACCATTGAAGTATGAAAAGAAAGGTATTATTGCTGGTGGCCGCGTGGTGTGCGGTGATGTGTGTGAAGGCGGTTGACCTGAAGCGCTGTCAGATTGTGACTTCGGAGGCTGATGCTGCTTTGGTGAAGAAGATGGCATCGGTGCTGAGTGAAGACATCGAACGGGTGACAGGTGTGCGGCCGGCAGTCACGAACCGTGTTCCAGAAGGGGCTTCCGTCGTGTTGGCCACAGCCGACCATGCGGCAGAACTGGAGAGTGGGGTGGATGTGGCTGATTTGCGCGGTTGGGAGCGTTACAGGATTGTGACGCGTGGCAATCGTCTCATCATCATCGGAAGTGACCCTCGTGGCTTGGCCTACGGAGTGCTGCATGTGAGTGAGCGCATCGGCGTGTCGCCGTGGTATTGGTTTGCCGATGTGCCTGTTCAGAAAAGGACTACTCTCGACTACAAGGAGAACTTCACCTCAAAGTCGCCATCGGTCAAGTATCGCGGTTTCTTCATCAACGACGAAGACTGGGGATTGAAGACTTGGTCGGCGCATACCTTCGAGAAGGACTTGAAGGATATCGGCCCCAAGACCTACGACAAGGTGTGTGAACTGATACTGCGTCTGAAGGGCAATATGCTGGCTCCAGCCATGCATTCCTGCACAGGTGCTTTCTACAGCCATCCGGAGAGCCAGAAAGTGGCAGCCGAGTGGGGCATTATGATTACCACGAGCCATTGTGAGCCGATGCTTTTCAACAATGCGGCTCATTCGGAGTGGGACAAGGAGCGTGATGGCGAATGGAACTACCTGACCAACAAGGAGACCATCTGGAAGAAGTTTGATGCCCGTCTGCGCGAGACGGCTCAATATGACAATATCTATACAACGGGTATGCGTGGTCTGCACGATGAGGCCATGAGGGGCTCTAAAGACCCCAAGGTGCGTGCCCGTACGCTCGAACAGGTGTTTGCCGACCAACGACAGATTTTGGAAACCCACAAGGGCAGGGTGGCCACCGACATTCCCCAGATATTTGTTCCCTACAAGGAAACGCTTGACATCTACGATGCAGGGCTGCGAGTGCCCGATGACATCACCCTCGTGTGGCCAGATGATAACTACGGCTACATGAAGAGGGTCTCGAACGATGCTGAACGTCAACGCTCGGGTGGCAGCGGTGTTTATTATCACCTGAGTTATTTGGGCACTCCTCACGACAATCTCTGGATAGCCACCACGGCACCCATGCTCATGTACGAGGAATTGAAGAAGGCCTACGATGCAGGTGCCGACCGCTACTGGCTGCTCAATGTAGGCGACATCAAGCCCTTGGAGATGGAGGTGCAGCATTTCTTCGATATGGCATGGGACTTCTCGGCCTTCTCCTACGAGAATGTGAACCGCTATCAGGCTCAGTGGCTCGCTTCCATCTATGGTAAGAAATACGAACGTGACTTCCAACAGATACTCGACACCTACTATCGTCTGGCATGGGACAGAAAGCCCGAGTTCATGGGATACGAGATGGAGTGGGACAGTCAGGAGAACAATCTGCTGCACGATACGGATTTCTCGTTCGAGACAGGCACGGCACAGAAGCGTTTGGCAGACTATCAGGCCATCTCCGACCGCATCGATGCCATCATGCAGCAACTGCCACAGGCCTACCGACCCTCATTCTTCGAAATCATCGCCTATAGCGTGAAGTCTGCCTATCAGATGAACCGCAAGTTCCTCATGGCACAACGCAATCACGAGACAGGCGGCGCCGAGGCGGCACGGGAAGCCACGCAGGCTTTCGACAGCATCCAAACGCTGCTTACCGCCTACAACACCCAACTCGATGGCAAGTGGAACCAGATGATTTCGGAGATACCTCCAGGCTTTTGTGCCAAATACCAACTCATGCCTGAACTCGTCACGGCTCCTATGACGGAGCATCAACTTCCAGAGAGTCAGCGGTACACGAACTTCTCTCACAAGCTGGACTTTGCTAAGGTGGCTGCCAAATCTCCCTTCCGTCTCCTCGAAGGCATCGGCACCGATTGGCTCGCACTTCAGATGGGACAGCCCCTCGACCCGGTGCAAGACCCTGCCAGCCTCACTTCCCAGCACATTGACTTGCCTTTTGTGGTGGAAGATGTACAGGGTGACAGCATCCAGATTTGTGTGTCGGTGGTCCCCTTCTGGCCGGTCACTCTCGACCGCAGCAACCGTTTGGGGGTTAGCCTCGACGGCGGCACCCCTGTGGTGTGTGAAAACAAATTCGAAGAATGGTCCTTCCCCTGGAAACTCCAAGTGCTTGAAAACCGCAAGGATTTCGTGCTCACATTGCCCATCGACCGTACCCGTCGCCGTCATACCCTCACGCTGGTCATTGGCGACCCAGGACAGGTGGTGCAGAAAATCACGTATCGTATGTAACATGAATGGCCATTTATGCAACATGGCCGCAAATGGCATTTATATATAATGTGTAACTTTGCAAGGCAGAAGTCGAAGGCTTCTGCCTTGCAAAGTTTTTAATCAAAACGAACGATATATGTTGAAAAATGTATGGAAGCATGTGATGTCATGCGGCGCGGCATGGATGACGGTCGTGGTCATGTGGGCTCAAAACCCGATTATCTGTGACCGTTATACGGCCGACCCGGCACCTTATGTGCATGGTGACACGCTCTATCTCTTCGTTGACCACGACGAAGACGTGACGGAAAATGGTTATTTCACCATGAAGGACTGGCTGCTCTACAGCACGGTGGACATGGTGAACTGGACGTATCGTGGCACCCCGTTGACTTCAGCCACGTTCTCATCGTGGGCTAAGCAGGACAATGACTGCTGGGCCAGCCAGTGCATTGAACGCAACGGCAAGTGGTATTGGTATGTGACAGCCACCATCAAGGGAGAGGCCTACCCGGGTATTGGTGTGGCTGTGGCCAACTCGCCCGCAGGACCTTATAAGGACCCCATCAGGAAACCGCTGGTGAAAGGATGGTTCAAGATTGACCCGACGGTGATGATTGACGACGATGGACAGGCCTACCTGTTCTACGGCAACAACATGCTGTGGTATACCAAACTGACCAAAACGATGACGGCCATCACGGGTGGCGAGAAGGAGGTGACGACGAAGAGCGAGTCCGCTTTCGGACCCTACAAAGGCTATGATGATAATAATAATCCGAAGACGAACTTTGAGGAGGCATCGTGGATTTACAAGAAGAATGGCAAATACTATTTGGAGTATGCCGCTGGTGGTGTGCCTGAGCATTGGGCTTATTCTACAGCCGACAATATTAAAGGTCCTTGGACGTATCAAGGCAAAGTGATGGGAGAGGCTGATGGAAGTTTCACCATTCATGGCGGTAGCGTAGAGTACAAGGGACATCATTATATGTTCTATCACAATGGCAAACTGCCAGGCGGTGGCGGTTACAAGCGTTCCACTTGTGTGGAAGAGTTTACGCCGAATGAAGATGGCTCCATCCCCTTTATCTCGTTTACGAGCGAGGGCGTGGCGCCTTTGCAGACGCTGAACCCCTATGAGCGCCAAGAGGCTGAGACCATCAACCAATGCTCTGGTGTGAAGTGTGAGGGTGATTACAACGGGTGCTATGTGACCAATATTAGTTCGGGCGACTATGTGAAGGTGCGCAACGTGGACTTTGGCTCGAAAGGAGCTGCTTCCATCAAGGTGAGGGTTCGCTCTGCGGGTAAGGGCACACTTCTGGTGCGTGTCGGCAGTAAGTCAAGCGCCGCCAGGGCCAGGGTGCCAATAGTGGCAACTGACGGCGAATGGGTGGACGTGGAATGTGCCTTGGCTCCTACCATTAAGGGTGTTTGTGACATTTTCTTCACGTTCTCTGGTACGGGCCAATCGTTGTTCGACTTCGACAGCTGGCAGTTTGCGGAGAAGGTGGAACCTGCCGACAAGTCGGTTTCTATCAATGTGAATGGCGAGGAGCGTTCCTACTGGCTCTATGTGCCCCAATCGTGCAAGTCATCCGTTCCTCTGGTGGTGTCCTTGCATGGTGCAAGTGGCCACATGACGGACAAGTCTCCGATGGGTACAGACATTGCTGACAAGGAGGGTTTCATCGTGGTCTATCCCCAAGGCAAGGAAATCTTCTTCCCTGTGTTTGGCGGAACTGTGACAGGTTGGGATGCCTCGGGCGAAGAAAATGCAGATGTTGACTTCATTCGCGCTATAGTAGAGGACGTGGCAACAAACTATCCTATTGACCGCAACCGCATCTATTGTTGCGGCTTCTCCAATGGTGGCATGATGACCTATGCTTTGACCAATACGTGCAACAACTTGTTTGCCTCCTATGCCTCCATTAGCGGTTTCCCGTTGAACGAGTTCCACCTGCATCACACAGGTGTGCGACCCGTTCCATTCCTCCACATTCATGGTAAGAGCGATGATTTTGTGAAGTATTCACTCATGCCAACGATTGTTGATGAGATGGTGGCACGTCTGGGTGCGAATCCTGTGCCTGAGAAGACCTCGGTGGCTGGTAAATATGACAAGAGCGTGTATGAAGCGGGGGAGGGCAGTTTTCCATACATTTACTATGAGATGGATGGCATGGGACATCTTGCTTTCAGCGCAAATACGCCAGAGGGCAACTCTTCGCAGACCATGTGGAACTTCTTCAACCAATACACGTTCGATGCTCCACGCGACGAAACTTTCCGATGGATGCCTCGTATCGAGACAGATGGCTATGAACCGAAGAAGCATGGCTGGACGGTGAACTCAAGCACAACACTCCTGAGGTTTGGAGGTGACCAAAACACAAGTAGTAATCAAAACGTCTATCACTCCTTGCAGTTGACCAAGGGCTATTATCGGCTGTGCTTCCATTCTGAAGGTGAAGCAGGAAAGCTCATGATGCTGAAACTGCAACTGGTGACGGGCAAGAAGACTTTCTTGCTGAACAAATCAGTTCCAGTAGGAGGAGATGCGTCGTTCCTCTTCCATATGAACGAAGATTGGGGCGAATGTAAACTCACGCTCACCCGAACGTCAACCTCAGATGTCATCAACATCTCTCAACTGGCTCTTTATGCTGTTTCTGATGAGGAGGCCACGGCCATTGAGCAACCTTCGGCAAACGGTAGTGCACCGGCTGCTGTCTATTCGCTTTCGGGTGTTCAGTTGCCCACTCCGCAGCAGGGCATCAATATTGTCAGAGACGAGCAGGGAGCCGTGAAGAAGGTGAGAAAGAAGAGGTGAGCGTCTTTGCCGAAACAAAATGCAAAGAAAAAGATACGTGCTGTAAAGTGATTCCTTGTCGAAAAGGATAACTTTGCAGCACGTTTTGTTAATATGAAACAAGATGTTTTGAATTGATACACAAATACCTAAAGATATTTACTTTTACGACTATGCTACAAAGAAATGATATTGTTCAACTGACGTTTGGGAAAAGTGTTCGGCTGCTGATGGTCGTGGCCTTGTTGGCTTGTTCGATGCCGATGGTTGCCCAGAAACTCTCGTTCAGCCATCCGCATGGATTTTGCGATGCACCTTTCTCGCTGGAAGTGACGGCTCCAGACGATGTGATGACGGAAGGAACCGTTATCCGCTACACGCTTGACTGTAGTGAGCCTGTCGCCAGCAGCGCTGTGTATGGTGATGCGATTGAGGTGAAAGGCAATACGGTGGTGCGTGCGGCGGCTTTTCGAGATGAGGAGCGTGTGTCGGAGATCTGTACCGCCACTTATTTGTTCATCGATGATGTGCTGGCACAACCTGCTGACCCAGAAGGTTATCCATCGGAATGGGGTGCCTTCACCCAGTCGGTTGGTACGGCCATCGCTGACTATGCCATGGACGAGGAGATGGTGGCTGACCCAGTGTTGCGGGCACGGATGGTGGAGGGCTTGAAAAGCCTGCCAGTGGTGAGCATTGTGACGGACAAAGATAATCTGTTTAGCCATGAGAATGACCCTGACCGTGGTGGTATCTACATTTTTACAGGACCTCCAGTGGGAGATGCCACAGGACATGGATGGACTCGCTTTGCGAACGTGGAATTCTGGAACGCTCCGACGGATGAGGAGCCGGGAGAGGGATTCTCGGTCACGTGTGGACTTCGTCTGCATGGTGGTCATGGCCGTTTGGCAGAGAAGAACCCCAAGCACTCGTTCCGTTTGGTCTTCAAGAAGGAGTATGGGGAGAAATCTTTGAAGTATCCGCTCTTTGGAGAGAACGAACCAGCGAAATTTGACCAACTTGTGTTGCGTTGCCATTTCGGCAACGCGTGGCAGCATTGGATGGAATCGAACCGTGAGAAGGCACAGTACACTCGCGACGTGTGGGCACGACGCATACAACGGAAGATGGGTCGGACGAGTGTGAATGCACTCTATGTGCATCTGTTCCTGAACGGCATGTATTGGGGACTCTACAATCTGGCAGAGCGTGTGGACGAACAGTTTGGCAAAGACCATCTGGGTGGCGCGAAAACGGATATCGATGTCATCAAGGTGGAAGAGGCTGGCGGCAACCATCTGGAGGCTGCAGAGGGTGACATGGATGCCTACAATCAGATGGTGCAGGTGGCCGCTCAGGCAGGTGACGATACGTATTACAATCTGTTGCAGGGTAAGGATGCCAAAGGTCATCTCGACCCGGAACTGGAACCGCTGTTGGATATTGACGCCTTCATCGACTACATGCTCATCAACCAGTATGGTGGTAACACCGACTGGGACCACCACAACTGGTATGCCATTCGTCGTCGTGGAGAAGGTAGCCAGGGTTTCCGCTTCCTTTGCTGGGATTCTGAATTAATTATGGTCAACCTCAACGAGAACGTGTTGAGCAAGAACAATGGTCAGAGTTACCCGACGGGCATTTTCCATAACTTGTTGCAAAACGAAGACTTCTCGCGACGTTATCTGCGCCGTGCCAAGGAAGTGTTGGCTGACGACGGATTCTTAGGTCCTGAGAGTGCTGTGGAGGTGTGGGACAGCCTCTACAACGTTATTGCCACAGCCCTCTACGCCGAGTCGGCAAGATGGGGCGACTACCGTCGCGATGTGGATTGTTCGACCATGAATCTCTACACGGTCGATGGCACCTACATGAAGGAACGGAACCGCCTGCTCAACCAATATTTCCCCGTACGTTCTTCTTTGGTGCTGAACAACATCATGGGCTATGTTAATGTGGATGATTTCGAACTGCCCGAAGGATGGGAACGCATGACCGCTTCCATGTTCCACGAGTGGGATGGCACGGGTGCTGATGCTGAGCCTTTGGACAAGGCTGTGGAAGTGGATTGGCACATGCGCCAAAATGCGGGAGGTGGAACTGCTGTGGCAGGATTTGTGGGTGTGGAAGAAAACCATTATGCTGACCTCACTCCTTATACGCATCTCGTACTGAGGGGCACGGGCAGTGGACTCCGAATCCTTGCCAATCGCTTGGTGGCACATGGCCCGTGGAAGCAGATTGTGGTCTCCTTCAACGAGAACGACCCATACTGGGATGCTGACTATCAGGCCATTGTCGTTCCGTTGGAAGACCTGAAGACCATCCCGACCACCAACGATGGAAAGAACCGTATAGATGAGTTTGTGCATCTGAATGCCCTGAAAGTGGACTGGAACAATTCCATTAATTTGCAGGGAGCTTATCTCATTCCATCGGAGGAAACGACCGAGATTGCCACGATTCAACACCTGCCAGCCAAGGGAACCTACTACAACTTGAATGGTCAGGCTGTGGCACACCCCACACGTGGCATTTATATTTATAATGGTAAGAAACTATATGTCAAATAAGATTTCTATATGAAAAAGTTTATCGTAATGGCCATTGTGGCCCTGTTGAGCCTTGCTTCGTTGCCCGTTGTGGCACAGACCAGCACGTTGAATGTCGGTGGCACGAACCGTACTTACATCTCGTATGCTCCACAGAATCTGGGAGAGAACCGCCCGCTGTTCATCTTCTGTCATGGTTCGGGTCAGGATGCCAACTACATGTTGAACACGCAGTTCAGGGATACTCAAAATCCTGAAAGGAAGATTAGCATAGAAAACGTTTGCGACACCGCCAAGTTCGTCATTGTTTTCCCAAACGGCATTAGCAATCAGTGGGATATTTCTGGCGACCGCGACATCAACTTTGTGAAGGCGCTGATTGACGAGATGGTGAAGAAATACAAGATTGACACCAACCGCGTCTATCTCGGTGGCTTCTCCATGGGTGGTATGTTTACCTACCATGCCATGAACAAGATTCCCGACCTCATTGCCGCTTTCGTTCCTGTCAGCGGTTATCCGATGGGCGGCGCAACGGCCAATGCTAATGTGCGTCCGCTACCTATCCTGCATATCCATGGTACAGGTGACGATGTGTGTGGGTACAGTGGTGCGCAGCCTGCATTGAACGTATGGATTAACCACAACGGCTGTCCTACAACAGCCAAGGTGGTGAATAATTACAACGGGTTCAATGCCAAGATGTATACTTGGGCACCAGGCAACGACGGCGTCGAAGTCAAGTTGTTGGAGTTGGCAGACAAAGGCCACTGGGTGTGCAAGGAACCTGCTGTGTACACGGGTAAGGAGATGTGGAACTTCTGCAAGAATTACTCTCTCAACAAGACCGCTCCGAATGTATCTATCACCGCTCCGAAGGCAGGGCTTGTTTACACATGTTTTGCCCCAACAGGCGAGGCCACCTTCCCATCTGTGACCATCACCGCTACGGCTTCCGACCCGAACGGCACCATTGAGAAGGTGGAGTTCTACGATGGCAGCACGTTGATAGCCACGTGTACAGGACAGCCTTACACCGCCACGTTGGTGGATGCACCGGCTGGTAAGCACAAGTTGCAGGCGGTGGCCACCGACAATGATGGCGAGACATCAACGGCCACGGTGGAGGTGACTTTTGGTGCACCGGTATCCAATTATACTTTTTCGACTTTCTTCACGGAAAATGCGAGCATTCCTGCAGGATGGACAACTTATGATGGCGATGAAAAGCGCACAGGATATAGTAATGGCTATTCCATGGGCTGCCGTATTTTGCAGTTCACGGGTTCGAAGCATGCGTTCAACTACGGACTTTACTTCCGCAACAAGGACGGTGGAACGCGTTCTGGCTATGCCAAATATGGCTTGAACGCAACGAACGCCACGTTGAAACTGGCTCCTGGTAATTATCAGTTGAAGTATAAGATTTGCAATTGGAACCAGCCCGGGTTTACTCCTGTCACCATCTGCATAGAGAAGAAAAACGGTCAGGAGGTGGCTTCGCAGACCTACAAACCCAGCGTCAACATTGGTAATAATGCGGCCAACGATTTTAGTACGGTGGTACAGAAGAACTTCGACTTTGAGATTGAAGAGGAGGACGAATACGTGATTGCCATCTATTCTGCTGATTCTGCGTGGAGTGATGCCGTGATAGGTTACTTGTCTCTCTACCAAAAAGGGTATACCGCCACGGGTGTCACAACGGTGGCAGTCGATGAGAAGCGGAAAGGTAAGTGGTTCAACCTCAATGGTCAACAGGTGGAACACCCCACTCATGGTTTTTATATCCATGATGGTAAGAAAGTGTTTGTCAAGTAAATTTGTATCATAGAGAAATAACATGAATCAGATGAAAAGAAATGGTATGCTTCGCAAGATATTTTTGGCTTTGATGGTGGGAATGGCTTCGATGGCTGAAGCACAGCAAAGTGCTACAGCCCGTTTCGATGCAGGGGTCACCCATCAGCGCATCACGGGCTTTGGAGCGTTTGTCTGCTCTCCTCAGTTCCAGTATAACCACATGTCCACGACCGACATCCAGAAGGTGTGGGGAAAGTCGAGCACCGTGGGTTGCAACATTATGCGTATCTACATTCCTATCGGAAGGTCATCGTGGTATCAGTCATTGGAGACGGCCAAGAAAGCCAAGCAGATGGGGCTTATAGTCTTCGCCTCTCCGTGGGGACAGCCTGCCGAGTGGAAAACCAATAACAGCATTGATGCAGAAACCAGTGCGGGCGTCAAGGGTAGCCTCAAGCGCGAGAATTGGCCTGACTATGCACAATATTTGGAGGACTATGTACAATATCTGCGTCAGAACGGGGTGGAACTCGATGCCATCTCTATCCAGAATGAACCCGACTGGAATGCCAAATATGCAGGATGTCTCTGGTCTGCAGGTGAGATTGCAGAGTTTGTCAAACTGTATGGTCGTTCCATCAGTTGCAAGATTATGGCTCCTGAGACATTGGCCGTTAGCGATGGCTATGTCAATGCGCTCAATACCGATGATGTTATCAACTGCTTTGACATCTACGGAGGACACCAGTACGGTGGCATCCAGTCTGCTTATAAAAACTTGGCCAAGAAGGGGAAGGAGATCTGGATGACTGAATACCTGATTAACTGGAATGAGAATGCGGCGACCAAGCGTAACTTCAACTTTTCTTCAGATTTCTTTAACTTCTTCCGTGCCATCAACACCTGTATGGTGGGCGACTTCAATGCTTGGATTCACTATGCAGGCAAGCGGTTCTACGGTCCGTTGGGTGATGGGGAGTATGGCACCTCTTCTGGTGTCGTGACGAAGCGTGGATATGTGATGGCTCACTTTGCCCGTTTCGTGACAGGCATGACCCGCATTGATGCCACGTTCTCAGGAGGCTCCTTGGAAGGGTCTGCTTATCTCTCCCAGACAGGCGACACCGTGGTGGCTGTGATGGCCAATACGGGTACAGAGGCGGTCGATTTGACCATGGACTTGCCTTTCTACACGAAGGGGGGAAAAATGTGCAGGACATCTAAAACCAGTAGCTTGACCAATACGACGCTGAGATATGACGAGGATGTTTGCCGTCCTGTTGTCAGAATCGTGGCCCAGAGTGTGAATACAGTCCTTTTCGTGCGCAGCAAAGACCGTCAGCAGAGTGACATGAAGGGAACTTCTACCCGTTTCGACCGTTTGGACGACCAAAGTGTGACGAAGACTGGCTTCGGTACAGCTTATAAAATCAGCAATAAGACCAAGACGTTCGACCATTCGAATCCGCTCATCTCATCCCGCACCACTGCCTCGTACGGCTATGTCGCTCTTGGCGACCGCTACAACCAGTTGGTGATGGAGGTGAAGAAAGTGTCTTCCACTCTCAACTACACCAGTGCCTTGACGACGCTGACCTATGTGAATAAGAATGGGAAGGTGTCCACGCATGATTATGGCGAACTTGACCTCAATCGCCGTGAGAACTTCTCGTTGGTTCTCGACCTCTCGCCAGCCACGCTGACAGACGGCTGCATCGGACTGATTTCGCTGACCAACAATAACTGGAGTTCCACATTGAGCATCACGTTTGGCAATGTGTATCTTGGCACGAACTATTCCGCCACGCTCACAGGAGCATACGTGGCCGACGACAGTTATGTGCTTGACTATACCACCGATCCAACCTGCACCAGTCTCGACTTCAAGGGTGTCACCAACTTGCCTGAGACGTTCCCTTGGCTGGAGGGTACCAACAAAGTTGTCTATGTTGCCGATGGCACCACACTTGCAGGCGCCAACGTCGTGACAGGTTCTACATGTCAGACCTTGCAGTTGAGCGAAGAGGGTGGTGACTTCCGTCCTGCTACAGCCTTCACGGCCGAATCGGCCAGTGCCACCTTCACGTTGAATGGCATGCGTCTGCTGATGCTGCCATTTGATGCCGCTGTTCCGGAGGGTGTCACCGCTTATACGTTGAATGCCAATCTGGAGGCTGAATCAGCGGAAACTATTCAGGCTCATCAGCCGGTGCTGGTTCAGGGCGAAGGCACCTTTACGTTCGTCGGTTCTGGCGACGTGTCGTGGGCTGCCAGTCCGTTGACTGACCTGTTGCGTGGAACTTATGCCCAAACTTCGCTGAATGCTGGCGACTACGTGCTGGCCCAGAGTGAAGGTCTGTGGGGACTGCAACGGTTGACTCAAACCAGTAGCCTTGCTCCCTTCGGCGTATATGCACAGCCTGAAATGACGGACGACTTCTTGCCCATCTCCTTCACCGCCACGGGCATTACGGCAACGCCAGCCGATGGCAAACCGACGGGTAAGTGGTTTAACCTCAATGGTCAGCAAGTGGCACACCCCACCCGTGGCATATACATCCGCGAGGGCAAAAAGGTGTTTGTGAAGTAAAAAAGGAGGCAAATTCTTGCTTGTGTCGAGTTTTTGCCTTACCTTCGCCACGTTAAACGCAAAAAACATGCTGGATATGAAAAAAATGACATTCATGCTTTTATGGCTGGTGACAGCCATGGTAATGGCCAACGATGGTGTCTTCTTCGTGAATGGCAACCAGTTGGTGCCGCTGAAGGAGACGGATGTGGCTGTGACAAAAGAAGTGCTGACCATTAGTCTTTGTGACGATGGCACGGCACTAGTGGATGTACAGTATGAGTTCACGAACCGTGGCAAGGCAAAGACGGTGGACATGGGCTTTGAGGCTGCTGCTCCCTACAATGCGGACGAAGGCACGTTCCAACCTACCAAGGGACATCCCTACATCTTCAACTTCACCGTGGAGATGAATGGTCAGGTGTTGCCCTATAAGACTGGCGTGACGGCTTCTGGCGAAGAGGGTGAAAGCGACTTGGCTCCGCTCGACCTGAATGTGTGGCGTGTGCCGAATCCGAATGAAGATATTGAGGACTACGGATGCACCCTTATCAACAAGAACACCAAAGAGTCTGTCAACTTCTCTTATGTTTACTATTTCCAGGCATTTTTCAAGGAGGGAAAGAACACCGTCCATCACACCTATCGCTACACGATGTCCTACGGAGTGATGCGCACGTTCGAGGTACCTTATTGGCTGAAGCCTGCCATGCGATGGGCGAACAGCCAGATTGATGACTTCACCCTGCGCATCAGAGCAGACAAGACCGCCAAGTATTTTGGAGTCAGTTCATCGCTGTTCCAAGGTGCCAACTGGGTGGTGAAGGAAGGTGTTGGCAAGGTTCGTACCAGAAGGTTTGATGACGAGAACTCCTACGTGGAGGTGACGTTGAGAAATGGTATGGTGGAGTGGCACAAGACAGCTTTCCGTCCTTCAGAAAACCTGAATATCGTATCGGTTGACAATTATCAGTATCTTGAGGAAGGCGAAAAGCCTTTAGGCTGGTACTACGACCGCAGCGATACCTTTTGGCCCATGCTCGACAGCGAGACTGCTTCTGCCGAACAGAAACGTATCATGCGAAACCTTCCTTACGCTCACCGTGGTTACGTGTTCAAGGACAAGGGCTTGCAGGCCTACTTCAACAAGTTCTGGTGGTATATGCCCGACCCGTCTTGGAAGCAAGACACCAGCGACTTTACGAAACGTGAGTGGAAATACGTGAATGGCAATTGGTGACCTGATGTAACAAACAGACAACGAAAAGAAACATGCCACAAAGTTCGTTTAGGCAAAAAGGGCGAACTTTGTGGCATGTTTCTTTTACTGATACTGAAATCTGTATGAAAAGAGTTTTTACGATGATAGCCGTGGCCTTGTGGGCTGTGGCGATTTGGGCCGAACCAGACGACAACACAAACCGTTTGTGGTATGACCATCCTGCTACAGTGTGGTTGGAGGCTTTGCCGTTGGGCAACTCGCGCATGGGTGCCATGGTGTATGGCGGTACCGATGTGGAAGAGATTCAATTGAACGAGGAGACCTTCTGGAGCGGAGGCCCTCACAACAACAACAGCACCACTTCGCTGCAGCATCTCACCGAGGTGCGCAACCTCATCTTCGATGGCAAGGAGCGGGAAGCCGAAGGCATCATCAACCGTGAGTTTATCAAAGGTCCTCATGGCATGCGTTTCCTCACGTTGGGTAGCCTCAGCCTTCAGTTCGGACACAAGGACGTGAAGGACTATGTGCGTGAACTCAACTTACAGACCGCCACAAACACTACTTCTTACCTATATAATAATGTAAAGTACACACGTCGTGTCATCGCCTCTTTGGCCGATGGCGTCGTGGTGGTGCAGGTGAAGGCAAGCAAGAAGGGTGCCTTGAACTTCACGCTTTCCCACAAGTGTCAGTTTCCGCTGACGGTGAATGCCACGGGCAAGACCTTGGTGGCCACTATCGAGGGCGTGGAGCAAGAAGGCATCAAGGCAGCCCTCACCGCTCAGTGCCGCACCGATGTGAAGGCTGATGGTATGGTGAAAGACGATGGTGAAACCCTGAAGGTGGAAGGTGCCACCGAGGCCACCCTCTATATCTCTGCCGCCACCAACTTCGTGAACTACCACGACGTGAGCGGCAATGCGGCACAAAAGAACGAACAGTTCCTTGCTGCGGCTGAGACCATGAAGTTTGATCAACTCTTGAAACGTCATCTGGCTGAGTATCAGAAACAATATAACCGTGTCAAACTTTCGTTGCCATCGTCTGGCAACGCCCAACTTCCCACAGACCAGCGCCTCGACAAGTTCTATGGCAGCACCGACATGGGTATGGTGGCTCTCCTCTTCAACTATGGCCGTTACCTGCTCATTTCTTCTTCTCAGAAGGGTGGACAGGCAGCCAACTTGCAGGGCGTGTGGAACGACAAGCGCAATGCACCGTGGGATTCCAAATACACCATCAACATCAATGCCGAGATGAATTACTGGCCTGCTGAGGTGTGCAACCTCTCCGAGACTGCCGAACCGCTCTTCTCCATGACGAAAGACCTCAGCGAGACAGGTGCCGAGACCGCCCGTGTCATGTACGGTTGTCGGGGTTGGGTGGCACACCACAACACCGACCTCTGGCGCATTGCTGGTCCTATCGATGGTGCCACATGGGGTATGTTCCCCAATGGTGGCGGATGGCTCACCACCCACCTGTGGGAGCACTACCAATACACGCTCGACAAGGATTTCCTCCGTACCTATTACCCCATCATGAAGGGTGCGGCCGACTTCTACCTCGACTTCATGGTGGAACACGATGGTGAACTTCTCGTCGTGCCTAGCGTGTCGCCCGAGCATGGTGGCCGAGGCAAGCAGTCCACTGTTTGTGCCGGCTGTACGATGGACAACCAGATTGTACGCGACGTGCTCACTCAGGCTTTGGAGGCTTCTAAGATTCTGGGTGAGGATGAGGCTTATCAGCAGAAACTTTCCAAGGCCATCTCCAAACTGCCGCCGATGAAAGTGGGGCAGTACGGCCAGTTGCAGGAGTGGCGTGAGGACTTGGACGACCCACGTGACGAACACCGCCATATCTCCCATCTCTACGGACTTTATCCCTCCAACCAGATATCTCCATACACCACTCCCGACCTCTGGAAAGCTGCAGGTGTGACCCTTCAGCAGCGCGGCGACCAGGCCACAGGCTGGAGCCTTGGTTGGAAGACCAACTTCTGGGCACGGATGCTCGACGGCAACCATGCCTTCAAGATTATCAGCAATATGCTGCGCCTCCTTCCCAACGAGGGTAGGGAGCGTGAGTACCCCGATGGACGCACCTTCCCCAATCTCTTCGACGCCCATCCACCCTTCCAGATTGACGGTAACTTTGGTGTCACGGCCGGTATCGCCGAGATGCTCATGCAGAGCGACCCCATCACCGCCGAACACCCAGCCATCCACCTCTTGCCTGCTCTGCCCGATGTGTGGAGCGAAGGCAGTGTCAGTGGCCTCAAAGCCCGTGGTGGCTATGAAGTGAGCCTCTCTTGGGCAAAAGGCACCCTCACTCGGGCAACACTCGTTCCTCAGGTGGACGGCACCCTCCGTCTGCGCAGTAAGGACACCCTCACCGCCAAGGGTCTTCAGTTGGTTGCCACACACGATGGCATCCACGAGTATGAGGTAGCAGTCAAAGCCCATCAACCTCTTACCCTCAGCCACTAAATCAGAGTGCTCTGATTACTCCGAATAATCCGATAAAATTTTAACAATAACTCCAATGAAGAAACTACTATCGATTCTCTTCTCCTTTTGTGCCCTCACAGCGTCGGCACAGAACCCCTATCTCCCGCTCTGGGAACACCTTCCCGACGGAGAACCCCGTGTGTTTGAAGACCCTGACAATCCAGGCAAGTATCGTGCCTACATCATCGGTTCGCACGATGTGACCTACACCGCCTATTGCGGCAATGATATCCGCATGTGGTCGGCACCTGTTGAAGACCTCAGCCAGTGGCGCGACGAAGGCCCCATCTTCAGTTGGTATGTAGATGGCAAGTGGGACACCATGTATGCTCCCGACCTCGTTGAGGTGAAGGACAAGGCTACCGGCAAGAAGACCTATTGGCTCTATCCCCACTCTCGTGGATGGCGTCGTGTGGCAATGGTGTGCAAGGGTGACCGTCCTGATGGCCCCTTCACGCCTGTCAACCTCACTCCCGATGGCCGTGCCTGTGTGGATGGCTCACTCATCGACTTCGACCCCTCTGTGTTCATCGAGAACATCACAGACAAGAAGGACCGCGACTTTGACAAGGGCTATCGTGCTTATGTCTTCTACGGTTTCCAGCACTCTACGGCTTGTGAGCTCGACCAGAACACGATGTTCTCAAAGCGTCCTGGTACAGAACTCATCGACCCATTCATTCCTGCCAGCAGCCGCGACGGCAAACTGCTCGACAGAGCGGGCAGCGAATATAAGGCGCTCTACAAGGGTCAGAACCCGCTCGACTTCAACTTCTTCGAGGCATCCAGCATCCGTCAGGTGGGTAACAAGTACGTGATGGTGTTCTCTGGCTACTCTGGCCAGGAATACGGCGTGGGCGCCACCAACTCCGCTCTGCGTTATGCCTTCGGTGACTCACCTCTCGGCCCTTGGCGTTCAGGTGGTGTGCTCGTTGATTCGCGTGGCGTGGTGCTGAATGAGGATGGTTCTAAACTGATTACGACCAACGCAGGCCACAATACCCACGGCTCTCTGCAGGAGATTAATGGCCAGTGGTACGTGTTCTATCACCGTCCACCCCGTGGTTTCGGCAATGCCCGTCAGGCAATGGTGGCACCTGTGAAGATTACATGGGACAAGAAGCCCGTGGCTCAGGGTGGTGTCGTGAAGATTACCGGTTACGACCCTTATGTGAAGGGTAACGAATGGACGGCTAAGGCCACCAATGGCGATTCCTATACAGGTGCCGAGGTGACTTCCGAAGGTTTCCAGATTTTTGGCCTTCCTCCTTACGCCTACTACTCAGCAGGTATCGCCTGCTTCATGTACGGTCCCAACAGCAACAACTGGATGCAGGACAACCACGACGTTTGGAACAACTCGATGGATCTTGCTGGCATTCAGAACGGTGGCATCGTCGGCTTCAAATACTTCGGCTTTGGCGGTTTGGCCAAGGACACGAAGGGTGTGAAAGCCTTTGAGGGAACCAAGAAGGGTGACAACACCACGTTGGAGTTGACCATGACCCCAAGCGGAAAGGGTAACTTCAAGATTCACATCAAGCTGGATGATCCTTGGAAGGGTCAGGAAATCGGCCTTATCAGCGTTCCTTCCAGCGTCAATAATAAGCGCACCTATGGTGTCGATGTGCCAGCAGTGGAAGGCCTCACAGGCAAGCACGCCATCTATCTTGTGGTGGAAGGCGATGAGGTGCAGCAGCCCGAACAGAATCAGCGTGGTCAGTGGGGACAGCGTCCACAGCAGCCACAGCGTCCACAGGGTCTCTTCGACCTCCACGGAATCAGTTTCGGCAAGGGTGCTGCGAGCACAAAGGTTCCTGTGGTGCCACAAGTCACCATCACCGTCGATGACAAGCCCATCATCCTTCCTGCCACTCCGATGTATGCCACCAACAACAATGGCTACATGGAAGCCAGCAACTACCAAGCCTATGCACCTCTCAAGGCTAACTCGGTCATCAAGGCAACAGCCTCCGACCCAGCCGTGAAGATTGAAGTGGGCAACATCGTCGATGGTCGTGCCACCGTGAAGTGCACCTACCAGGGTAAAACTAAGACATATCTGATCAACTAAGACAGAACCCCATACACAGCAGGGGCGGTCGTACACCACGACCGCCCCTTTTTTGTCACTCCTTCCAGGGAGGCACTTCCACTGCCTCGCACGACTCTCTTCCACTGAGTCACATGACTCTCTTCCACTGCCCCTTGTGACTCTCTTCCACAGCCTCTGCGGAAGCAATTCCACAGCCACCTTTACGGAAGCGTCGTTACCGTAATTACGTCTATGCCGTTACCGTAATTACCCTTACGCCGTTGCCGTAATTACGGTTGTTACACAGGAAAAAACATCGCACTTTGTGCTGGATGGAAAGGATATAAAAGATTCGAGAGATTCGTGTCATTCGTGTTCAAACAAATCCGCTGAATCCGCGTAATCATCCCGAAGGGATATGTTTTTTCGAACACGAACCTTTGGCTTGGCGTATGCCAATTGCACGGATATCACGAATATCTTTTACATCTTTTATATCTTTGTTAAGAAACATCGTCCTGCGGGCTAGATTAAACAGATTGAACGGATATCTTCTTTCTGTGTTTTCTGTGATTTCTGTGTGAAATAAAACTTTCTGTCCGTGTGAAACAATTGTTTCTGTGAGCCGTGGACGGCTTTTTAGTAGCTCACACGGAAAACACTGAAATTCACAGAAATAAGAGGACATCGCCCTGCGGGCTGGATTAAACAGATTAAACGGAGTTCCTATTTCTGTGTTTTCTGTGTGAGAAAAAAATCCTCCTAATCTTTATAATCTACCGCTTTGGCGGTGTAGTGAAACAAACTACGCCGTTTCACGGCAGATTTGATGGATTGGGAAGATTCGAGAGATTCGTGTCATTCGTGTTCAAACAAATCCGCTGAATCCGTGTAATCATCCCGAAGGGATATGTTTTTCTAACGAATTGAGGAATAAAGGAAAATTTATCAGCGTCTCGCAAGACGCTTTCCTCGTTTCCTTGATTCCTTAGACAGAAAAAGGTGCTCCATGGAATATATCAACAACTGTATGTAACATAGCGACAAGTGGGAAAGCGTGATTTTTCCGAACTTTGCATGTAAAATATAATTTTAAATAACTCAAATAATCTAACAAATCGAAAAATGAAAAAAATTTTACTTTTGATGTTTGCTCTGCTTGTAGTGGGTGGAACAAAAGTTAATGCTCAATCGATTATTACGAAAACGCCGATTATCCTCACAGGCGGAAAATTCAATGAATGTTTTACTCCTGGTACTTATGGTATTCAAATGCAAAGCTGGCGTAGCTTTATTGCATACAAAAGCGAAGAAGGAGTAGCCTTTGATGAGAATTCGACAATGGTGTTTGATATGGTTGAGCCAGTAGCAAATGGTAGTGTTCGTGTCACATTTACTTTCAGCGATGAGACAACTCAGCAGTGCTGGTGGTGTTTAGGTATCGGCACTTCTGCAGATGATACAAGCACGCCATATGGACATGATTTTGATAATTCCACTTTTTGGTTGAAGAAAGGTCTTGGTAATCAGTTCGAAAGCAAGAAATCATTGAAAATTACGAAAGTAACAGTTGATAACTTTGGAACTGACGATCTTTTTGAATACCAAGTGAGGGGTGGTACCATTTGTGGACAGCCCATGAATATTCAGCAGAATGATGGTGTTGACTGGGGAAAGGCACAAGTTTTTGGTGGCTATAGTGGAACGTTTAGTGCAACGGATGCTTTTACCAATGTGTTCCAGCTGGAAAACTTTGCCGTTGGAGATTACCAGAAGATTGTCATCAAGTTTGCTGAGGCGGTTCCTGCTACAGGTGGATGGAATCTGAATAATAATAGCGGCTTAACAGGTCTTGCTGGGAAAACAGAAATTGAATTTGCTTTAGATGGTACAGCTATTAGTGACTTCACTATTTTCAATATGGATGCAAATCCTGACCCCATCAAGATTTCAGAGGTTTATTTTTATAAAGAAATTAGCGAGATAGAGGCGACTCCTGGTAATGAGGTTGCCATCAATAAGATGACTTCTTATCATAAGTCGGGCGACACTTATGTGACAACAGGTTATACGCCTAATTATCGTATCAATGAAGCAACAAATGCTGCTTACTTCGGCGTTGATTGGAATGGCGAGAATTTGCAGAATTATACTGATGTGTCTGGTTGCTCAAGCATTCGCGTATATCAAGCAGCATCCACACCAACCGTTCGTGCATTCTTCTTCAATGCTGCCGGAGATTATCAACAGCAATTTAACTTTACATGGAATGCTGCAGGTTATTACGAACTCGATTTAGCCACTGTAGAGGCTGCTGTGGGCAATCTGAAACTCATTTCTATCCGCCCACAATCTGGTCAGACTTCATCTGTCACAAAGATGGTGGTGCTTCAGCCTACAAAGATTGATTATGTCCTTTCTGGTGCAGGTACGCTGTCTGCTTCTGCTACAGCAGCCCTTGCTGATGCTTCTGCCACTGTTTACGATGCTACAGGTGTAACAACAGGTACAGGTATCGAACTCACTCCTGCTAACCCTAACGCACTCTTCATTGCTAACGAAGGTGTTCTTGCTAACGCTAACAACGTGATTGTTGAAGGCGTTTGCGACAACCTCGTTTTGGCTGATGGTTATCCCTTCGAGGCTCCTGCTGACTTCAAGGCTACCACTGCTTCTTACAGCACCACCATCAATGCTGATGCTAAGGCAGGTACACTCTGCTTGCCATTTGAAGCTGACATTCCAGTGGGTGTGACCGCTTACACTTTGAAATATGTCAGTGGTGAGAATGCCGCCGAAGCGACAGAAGTGACTGGAACCATCCCTGCTAACACTCCAGTATTGCTGAACGGTGCCGGTGATGCCACCTTCTTTGCTGAAGATGCTGATGTTGATGCTGATGCAGACAACACATTCGAGGCTTTGACTGGTGTGTTCGCCAGAACACAAGTGCCAGACGGCAGCTACGTACTGCAGAATGGTGATGACGGTATTGGTTTCTATGTAGTTGAACCTACTGCTGCCATCTGGGCAAAGCCATTCCGTGCTTACATGACTGCACTGTCTAACAATGCTAAGATTCGTGTCATCAATGCTGACGGTGAGGCTACTGGCATTACAGGCAAGGAGGCTCCTGCTGCTGCTAAGGATGGTGCTATCTACACTGTGGCTGGCCAGCGTGTGGCTAAGCCAACCAAGGGCTTCTACCTCCAGGATGGCAAGACTTATTATGCTAAGTAATGTGTAATTGATAACATCATAAAAAAGACTGAAAGATGAAAAAGATATATATGACTCCCAAAGCGGAGATGGTAAAAACTGAGTTGGAGCAGATGATTAGCGTGAGCCCTATTGGTACCAATGTGCCCGGCGGCGCTGCTAATCCAGAGAAGGAAGTTCTTTCCAAGGAGCATTTCGTTGAGGATATCCAGACGGAAGGAGCCGAGGAGAGTCTCTGGTAATCACCCACGTGCTTGTATCAAAGGCACAATCTTATGCAACGCCAGCAAAAATGCTGGCGTTGCTTTTTTTGTACCTTTGTCGACGAAACCAAACCTGTAAAATAGAGAACAAAATGAGAAAACTGTTTACTACGATGCTGATTCTGGGCGCAGTGGCGATGGGCAGTGCACAGAATGCTCCGTCTTCTGAGTTGAAGACGGTGACCACACAACCCACCATCCAAGTGAAGAACCCATTCATCTGGGCTGATGCGCCCGACCCGGACATCATCCGTGTGGGCGATTACTACTACCTCGTCACCACCACCATGCACCTCTTTCCCGGAGCACCCATCATGCGCTCCACCGACCTCGTGCATTGGGAGACCATCTCTTATCTCTTTGATGAAATCAAGGACACACCCCGTTACGACCTGAAGGAAGGCACCATCTACGGACGTGGACAGTGGGCCACTTCGCTCCGCTACCACAAAGGCACCTTCTGGGCACTCTTCGTGGCCAACGACGACCCCCACAAGTCGATGGTGTTCAAGACAGACGACCCTGCCAAGGGGTGGAAACTCCACAGCCGTCTGCCGGCCTATCACGATTCGTCCCTCTTCTTCGACGATGACGACCGTGTGTATGTCTTCTCTGGCAGCGGCAACATCCACCTCGTGGAGTTGACAGCCGACCTCACGGCAGAGAAGCCCGGTGGTGTCCACAAGACCCTGCAACTGAACGGCAAGCCCGAAGGCCTGCACGAGGGTAGCCGTGTGGTGAAGCACGACGGCATGTACTACCTGCTCTGCATCGCATGGCCTCGTACGGGTCGCCAGGAGATTGCCTACCGCAGCAAGAACATCGAAGGCCCTTACGACTCGAAGGTCATCCTGAAGAGCGACTTCGGCGGTTTCCCATTGGCTGGCCAGGGCACCATCGTGGACGGCAAGCACGGCGAGTGGTATGGTGTGATGTTCCAAGACCGTGGCGGTGTGGGCCGTGTGCTCACCGTTGAACCCTGCTCGTGGATTGACGGCTGGCCCATCCTCGGCACCTACGGCGATGGCAAGATTCCAACTACCGTCACCCTCGACGGCCAGTGCGACTGCCACCAGCAGCCCGACTATGCGAAGATTGAGAAAGACTACCAGTGGAACCACAACTACATCAAGGCCGACATGGCCCGTCTGCCCCAGAAGGGAGAGAGTGTCCGCTTTGGCGAGAACCTGCGTGACGATGCCACATTCCGCATGACCCAGCCCGTGAACGGCTTCGTGCTGAAGACTTCCGTACTCGCTCAATCCATCTACGATGCCCGCAACACCCTCACATGGCGCACATGGGGCCCCACCTGTTCCGACACCATCTGCATCGATGCCCGCAAGATGAAAGACGGCGATTGTGCAGGTCTTGCAGCATTCAATGGTGACTCTGGCCTCTTGACCATCAAGAAGGAGAAAGGACAGTACACCCTCGTCATGAGTGAGGAGAATGTGCGCCTGTCCGATGCCAAGAAGGAAATCACCGGCGTGGATGTGAAGAGCGTGGAGACCGTCAAGTTGCCAAAGGGCAAGGTGAGCAAGATTTATCTGCGCATCGACGGCGACTTCAACCCTGGCCGCGATACCGCGAACTTCTACTACAGTCTGGATGGCAAGACCTTCACAGCCATCGGCACGAAGGACTACAAGATGCGCTTCGACTATCGTCGCCTCTTCATGGGTTCGCGTTACGCTGCGTTCTATTATCCGACGAAGGAAGTGGGCGGACAAATCGTGCTCTCACTCTAAGGAGGCTTTGTCTAAGGAATTTAGGAATAAAGGAAAGAGTGCTGGCATTTGTTTGTGAAAACACAGAAAAAAGTAATCTTTCATTAAACCTCTTTAACATTGCATAGTCATACTTACAATCCATTAAAATACAACCAATAAAAATGAAAAAGCTTTTATTTCTTTCTCTCCTCGCTGTGTCGCTGACAGCCTCGGCGCAGGAGAAAGGCCTGAAGGATGCCTACCAGGACTACTTCACCATTGGTGTGGCGGTGAACAAGCGGAACATCTCCGACCCCGCACAGATTGAACTTATCAAGAAGAACTTCAACAGCGTGACGGCTGAGAACGACATGAAGCCCATCTCCGTACACCCCAAGGAGGGCGTGTGGAACTGGGGCACTGCCGACAGCATCGCCAACTTCTGCCGTCAGAACGGCATCAAGATGCGCGGTCACTGCCTCTGCTGGCATGCCCAGTTCTGCGACTGGATGTTTGTCGACAAGAAGGGCAAGCCCGTGAAGAAGGAAGTCTTTTACGAGCGTCTGCGTGAGCATATCCACACTGTGGTGAACCGCTACAAGGACGTGGTGTATGCTTGGGACGTGGTGAACGAAGCCATGTCTGATGCAGGTGGTCGTGGCTGGCGCGGTCAGGAGCCTAACCCTTATCGTGAGAGCACAGCGTGGAAACTTTGCGGCGACGAGTTCATCGCCAAGGCATTCCAGTTTGCTCACGAAGCCGATCCCAACGCCACACTCGTGTACAACGACTACAATGCTTTCCAGCCAGCCAAGCGCGACCGTATATATAATATGGTGAAGAAGATGCAGGAGGCAGGTGTGCCCATCACAGGCATCGGTATGCAGGGACACTACAACGGCTACGGCCCTTCTGAGGAAGAGGTGAGCGCAGCCATCGAGAAGTATTCTGAACTGGTGAAGCACATCCAAATCACCGAGCTTGACGTGCGTCAGGGCGACGAGATGGGTGGTCAGCTGCAGTTCTCACGCGGCACCAACGCGCCTCAGCCAGCCTACATCGCTACGCTGCAGACCGACCAGTATGCCCGTCTCTTCAAGACTTTCCGCAAGTATCGCGATGTCATCGACAACGTGACCTTCTGGAACCTGGGCGACCGCGACTCATGGGTGGGCGTGAACAACCATCCGCTGCCGTTCGACGAGAACTACAAGCCCAAGCGCTCTTACTATGCTATCCGCGACTTCGACCCTGCACTCGACAACACCACTCCTATCGAGGATTTCAAGCCCAACGAGATGAACCAGCCCGGTCAGGAGTACCCCATGGTGAACTCACAAGGTTATGCCCGTTTCCGCATTGTGGCACCCGATGCCAAGTCTGTCATCGTCAGCCTCGGTTTGGGCGGACGTGGCGGCACCGTGCTCCGCAAGGACAAGGACGGTGTGTGGACAGGCACTACCGACGGCCCGATGGACGAAGGTTTCCACTACTATCATCTGACCATCGACGGCGCCACCGTCAACGACCCCGGCACCAACAACTACTTCGGCTCTTGCCGTTGGGAGAGCGGTATCGAGATTCCAGCCAAGGATCGCGACTTCTATGCCCTCAAGAACGTGCCACACGGCAATGTGCAGCAGGTGCTCTTCCACTCGCCCAGCACAGGTGCGGAGCGTCGTGCCTTCGTCTATACGCCTGCCGAGTACGACAAGAACCCCACCAAGCGTTATCCGGTGCTCTACCTCCAGCACGGCTGGGGTGAGAACGAGTATGCTTGGAGCAATCAGGGCTATGCCAACCTCATTATGGACAACCTCATTGCTGCCGGCCAGTGCAAGCCCTTCATCATCGTGATGACCTACGGCATGACCAACGACGTGAAGTTTGGCGGCATCGGCCAGTTCACTGCTCAGGAGTTTGAGACCGTGTTGGTTGACGAGCTCGTACCTTACGTGGACAGTCACTTCCGCACCATCGCCAAGCGCGAGAGCCGTGCAATGGCAGGCCTCTCCATGGGTGGTATCGAGACCAAGCTCATCACGCTGCGTCGTCCACAGGTGTTCGGCTACTGGGGTCTGCTCAGCGGCGGCACTTATGCTCCAGCTGACCTCGAAGGCAAGCAGACACCTCGTCTCATCTTCACTTCTTGCGGCTCGAAAGAGAACCCTGCAGGCGTGAAGTCATCCATCGAGACCCTCAAGGGTGCTGGTTTCAACGCAGTCTCTTACGTGTCTGAAGGCACTGCCCACGAGTTCCTCACATGGCGTCGCAGCCTCAAGGAAATGGCTCCTCTGCTCTTCAAATAAGTATCATAAATACCCCTTAAACAGCAACGGGCTTGCCAGTTAATTGGCAAGCCCGTTCTGAATTAATAGGCAGCGAGCTTTTCAATTCATAGGCAAGCCCGCTGCAATTTTTCCCTCCAACGGGGCGATGTCTCTTTCCCTCTTCTTTCTGTGAATTTCTGTGCTTTCTGTGTGAGCTATACAAGAGCCGTCCGCGGTTCGCAGAAAAAAAGTGTTATTATCTCACGCGGAAATCACAGAAAACACAGAAATGAAGGAATGAAAAACATACCCTTTCGGGATGATTAAACGAACCTTTAGCTCGACGGAGTCAATTAAACATATTAAGAGCCTACAGCTCAATTTGCTTTTTCGTTGAATTCGTTTAATTTGCCCCAACGGGGCATGTCTCTTTCCTTCTTCTTTCTGCGAATTTCTGCGCTTTCTGTGTGGGCTATACAAGAGCCGTCCAAAGCTCGCAGAACACGATTGTCTGAGATGAAAATTTCCCGTTTTGTACATAAAATCCCCCATTTTTGTATCTTGTAACCTATTTGAAAATCCTTGCAACAAGTTGAAACACGTATTTTTTCAGGCTTCCGTAACTTTGCAACGGCGATGAAGCACGATGAGCGTTTCTTTCGCCTGAGAAAGAGAATACAAAACCAATTTTTTAATCAACATTATCTAACCAAAAAAACTTTTCGCTTATGAAAAAAATTAACTTACTGATTGCAGCCGGTCTGATGGCTTCTGCTTCTATGCAGGCACAGACAGTGCTTTCATTCGGTTTCGAAGACAGCGATGCGACGGGACAGTCCTCTCAATGGGCTATCACCCCTGGTTTGAGTCTCTTCGGTGACTGGGTGAACGTCAATGTGGAAGAAGACCAATGGGATGAGCAGTACACAGAGGAGGTTCACTCTGGCAATGCTGCGTTGCAGGCTGTTAATGGTGAAGGTACGGAACAATCTTACAACCGTGGTTTCAAGATTGCCGGCCTCAACATTGAAGAGAACACTGCTTACCGTGTGAGCATGTGGGTAAAGGGCGAATCGGGCAACCGTTTCACTTCTTGGATTTCCAAGGGCATTGAGAACTTTGACAAGAGCATCTGTACGGGCTCTGGTCAGAATTTCGGTATTAACGACATCCAGCTGGCTGGTGGCTGGCAGCATCTTTCTTTCGTCACCTTCTATAAAGATGCGCAGACGATGAATGATTACATTGCTGCAAATGAAAGCTGGCGTGGTGATGCCGTCATTCCAGATGAATTGGGCGGTGATGGTGAGAAGAAATACAAAGCTCAGTTCGAGGATAAGCTTCCTGAGGAGTTCTTCTTCATTGCCAATATGTTCAGCAATAATGCTGTTTACATTCTTGATGATATCAAGATTGAGAAGGGCGTGACATTCAATCAGGCTACTTTCAACGCTGATGTGAACGCTGTGAAGCTTGACTTTGGTTATAATACCAATATCGCTAAGCTGGCCAAGGCCACTGAAGACGGTATTGCACTGTTTGATGCTTCATGCGTGGAAATCAGCATTGACGGTGTTGCTTCTAATGACAAGATTAAGTATGTGGAAGGTCATACTGATGGTTTCCTCTACATCTTCTTGGATGACGAAGTGGAATTGACTGAAGAGAGCCAGATTGTGGTTGGCTTCAAGGGTGAGGCTACCATCCTTTACGATGGTGACAAGCGTCCAAGTGCTGACTATGAGACAGAGATGGCAGTTCTGCCTTTCTCAGGCGAAATTGCTTACTACGATGAAGCATTGGATGCAATGTCAAACGAGTGGATTGCTCCTAAGTTTGTGAAGTCAGTGCCAGAACATGAAAGTTTCGAGATTGAAAGCGCTTCTTTCAATAATATTGCTGTGACTTTCAACAAGCCTGTTGATTTGTCTACAGCTTCAGCCACTCTTATTAAGAATGGTGTACAGACAGACCTTACTGACGGTATGTCGCTTTCAGAGGATGGAAAGACTGTCAACATTGCTGTGTCTAACCTTGCTGATGGTGAGTACAGCTTCATCCTGAATCAGGTGACGAATGAAATGGGTATTGATGCTCCAGATGTAAATCTCACATTTGCCGTAGGTCCAGATAACGACCAGACCATTTCTGAGTCTGTATATAGTACCAATGAGACATTTGCTAATACAGCTAACGGTACATTCCCAATAGGTTGGGTGGCTAACGATAATGGTACAATCCATGAGTATGGAATCAATGAAGATGATGGTACAATCTATAATTATAACTGGGGTGGTCATAATCCATTGAATAATGCAGGTGGTGGTACTCGTACCATGACTGGTTACAGTGGTGACCTCAATGGTGGTGCCATCTACTGGCGTTGTATGAATGGTGACAATAAACTGGGTACTCTTACTTTCGGTGAGCAGGTGAAGGACTATATTGATGCAGAAGGTAATCTTGACCCCGAGATGCCTGAGGAAATTTCTCTCTATCTCGATCCCAAGAAGTATCAGATTACTATCCGCATGTGTGCATGGAAGAACCTGAACGGTAATAAGGACGAAAGAAGTGAAGAGAATGCTCCTAAGTACAACTTTACACTTGAAGATCTGGATGGAAACGTATATGCTCGTTTCGACGATGTGATGGCTATGCCAAACGTAAATGGTGCTACAGGAATCTCCGTTACAGGTGTTACCAGGTCACAAGCAGACTTTACAGTAGAAAAGGCAGGCTATTATATGCTGAAGTTCTCTACTACGCAGCCAAACGGTGAGTACCTCCTTGGTGGTGTAGATCTTATCACTATGCCTTCTAAGGCTGCTTACTGGAAACAGCAACTTGCTCAAGCTGTTGAACTCTACAAGCCAGTGCTCGAAGACGAGGCTTATGGCGAAATGTATGATGGCGACACCAAGACTGCATTGGAAACTGCTATCAACAACGCCGAGAAAGGTCACTTCACTTCTCCTTCTGAGATTGAGGAAGCCATTGAGGAGATGAAGGTTGCTGCTACAGCAATGCGTGCTCGTATCAAGAACATCGACGACTTCAACCAGAACATCGAGGAGGCTCTGATTGCTTACTATGGTGAGGAAGATCCTAATAATCCAGGCGAATGGACCACTCAGCCTATCGATGGTACGAAGTATGCTGAGACAGAAATCGCTAAGTCTGCAAAGGCTGTGATTGACACTTATGCAGAGGTTGATCCTACCACTCTCTCTGACGCAGCTCTCGCTGAGGCTTCTCCAAAGATTGTCCTCGCTGCTACACAGTTGAAGGGCCTGATTGCTTCTGCTGGCACCCTCACTTGGGGTATCACAAAGGCTATCATGACTTACAACACAATTCATACTGATTGTCCTTCCGCTCTCAATGATGCCGTAGCAGCTGTAACTGACGACCGCGAAGTGGCTGCCAACATCAATGCTGCTAACAAACTCCGTGTACTTGAACTTCTTGGTAACGAACTTGAGGAGGGTAAGATTCCAGAGCAATATCTCACAAACGTGAATGACGATTTCTCTGGTATCGAACTGACAGGTTGCATCCAGAATCCTAAGTTCTATCGTCAGCTGAATGTCGATGGCATTCCTGGATGGACAATTGAAGCAGGTTCTACAGAGTCTTCTCTGAACATTGGTTACGGTGGTGATGCTCCAACTGAGGAGAATCCTGTAACTGACCAATTCATCAACATTTATGGTAATGCAGATTACAACATCTGCCAGCTCATCGAGTATTTGCCTGTAGGTATCTACAACATCAAGTTCTCTACTCGTACTCCTCTGGTTGACAAGACTGCTGACTATGGTAAGATATTCTACTACAACGCTCAGAACGAAGAGACTGGTGTTTGGGATAAGTATATCTATGCCGGCAACGATGATGTTGTTGAACCTTATAAGGGTGGCCCATCTTACTACGGAAGTGGCGATGCCAACAACACTTACCTCATGAATGTTGAAGTTGGTGAAGAGGGTACAATTCTGATTGGTGCTCGTGAGCACTACGTTTCTAACAAGGCTGAGAAGCACGAGGATAATACTCCTCAGGACTTCTGGACTGGTACAACTCAGTGTGACGATGTTCGCATCTTCCTCGTAGCTCCAATGCCTGGTTACGACTATCCAAAGGCTGCTGAGGAATACGCTAATGGCATCGAAATTGTTGAGGCTATCAAGGCTGCCAAGGGCGGTGCTACCTTCAACGTTGCAGGTCAGCTTGTAGATGAAAACTACAAGGGCATCGTGATCAAGGCTGACGGCACAAAGAAGTATCAGAAGTAATCACGAACGCACTCGAAAGAGTGAACATATAACGAAAGCGGGGCGACCATCATGGCCGCCCCGCTTTTTTCACGGAAAAAGGGAAACATCGCCCTACGGGCTGGATTAAGCAGATTAAACGGAACTCTCCTTTCTGTGAGTTCTGTGTGAAATAAAAATCCTCCTAATCTTTATAATCTACCGCTTTAGCGGTGTAGTAAAAACAACTACGCCGTTTCACGGCAGATTTGGCAGATTTGGAAGATTCGAGAGATTCGCGTTCAGACAAATCTGCTGAATCCGCGTAATCATCCCGAAGGGATATGTTGAGAAAAAAATCTTTTGTATCTTTGTTAAGAAACATCGCCCTGCGGGCTGGATTAAACAGATTAAGCGGAGCTCTTCTTTTCTGTGTTTTCTGTGCTTTCTGTGCAAGATAACATTTCTTTCTGTGTGAGATTCATAAGATTTTTTCTTTCTTTCTTGTATTGTTACAATCTTTTTCCTTATCTTTGTGCCCAAATTTGACTACTTGACTAACTAATCGATAGCTGCTGACTAACTAATCATATGAAATCTCGTATAGGACTTATGGTGCTGGCCTTCGGGCTGAGCGTGTTGAATGTGTGTGCACAGAATGTGCTCTTCTTCGGTTCGAAGCAGGGCTTGTCCAATTCACGTGTACGTAGTCTCTATGAAGACAAGCGCCACAATATATGGTTGTCGACACAGAATGGACTGAACCGTTACGACGGTGTGAAGTGGAATGTATATCGCCATGTGATAGGTGACCCGACCTCGCTGATGCACGACGAGGCAACCTGTGTGACCGACTATGAGCAGGGAAAGCTATTGGTGGGCACAGGTAGTGGTGTGCAGTTGTTTGACTATGCCACCGACCGCTTCACTGTGGTGCCTATGGTGACATCGAGAGGCGACACCCTCACCACACGTGTGGTTAACTTCTGCCGTATCCATCCCAACCGTATGATGGTGTGCTTTGCAGGCTATGGACATGGTGAAGTGGTGAGGGACAAGGAGGGAAAGCTCTATGTGAAGCAGAGCGTGGACTTGCTGACTGGCGAGCAGCAATGGAATCCTGTGCAGCTGTTGGATGACAAACAAAACCGTCTATGGGTGGTGAACTCGGGTGGTGGTGTGCTCCGTAAGACGGGTGACGGGAAGTTTCATGCCTATGAGGAACTGAAAGGCGTGAGGAAACTGGCCTTTAGTTCGTCGGGTCAGATGTATGCCGCCACTGTCCGATCGGGCATTTATGTGTATGACAGCCAGACTGACCACTTCCGTCAGGTTGCCACGGCTGAGGAGATGGGAGGAGTGGTGTCGGGATTCAACTCATGGTGGAATGGTCGCATGTTCATAGGAACCGATGGGGGTGGCTTGCGCATCTACGATGAAAAGACAGGGTTGGTGACGCGCAGTACCATCTCGGTGAAGGACTTCGATTTTGAGTCGGCCAATGTGAATGACGCCATTCGAGATGCCTATGGCAATGTGTGGGTGGCCATCTATATGAAGGGTGTGATGATGAAGCCGATGAACCAGTCGTCTTTTGAGTATGTGGGAAGGAACTCCATGACAAAGAACAGCATTGGCGACAACGCGGTCTTCAGCCTCGCGAAGGCGGTGGGTTCGACCACCTATCCAGACGGCCTGTGGGTGACTACCGACAACGATGGACTCTACCTAATGGCAAGTGACGGTAGCAGTTCCCACCATTGGAGCAGTACCAATACGCCAGGCATGCCCAAGAACTTCACGACGGTGCTGAACACTGCACCGTCGACCATGTTGCTGGGCACTTTCACCGATGGTCTTTGGAAGATGCAGAATGGACGTTTCTCTCAACTGACCACCGACATCACTCATATCTTCGACATTGTGCCGGCCACGGAGCCTGACTACTGCTGGATTGCCACGATGGGCGAGGGCATCTACTATTATCACTTGCCTACAGGCAAATGGCTGAACCACCGTCCTGACCATCGGAAGGAGGGGGGGACACGCATCATGATCAATGGCTATGTGTATGCTGTTCTGCAAGTGGATGATATGTTGCTGGTGGGAACGGCGGATGGTATGTCTGTCTGCTTCCCAGAGGCTGACGGAACGATTCCGCTGGATTGCCGTAAATTGCTGGGCCGACATACGGTCCGGTGTTTTGCGGTGACGAAAGATAAGCGGACAGCTTGGATTGCTACCAACATGGGATTGGTGAAACTGAACTGCATGACCTTTGAACAGCGCACCTACACCACAGAGGATGGACTGCCGAACAACAATATCGCTTCGCTTTGTCTGGACGGGGAGAACCTGTGGGTGGGTACTGACTATGGCCTTTCGTGCATGGATGTGGAGAAGGAAACTTTTACAAACTTCTTCTCGGGCGACGGTCTGCAAGCCAATGAGTTTTCCCGAGGGGCTGCGTTGTTGCAAGATGGAAAGATCTACTTCGGTGGCATAGACGGCATTACCTACTTCGATGTCAAGGGCATGAAGGACTGGCAGAGCCGAGCCAAAGGTTACCGTGTGCGTTTTGTCGATGTGTATGTGGGTGAGCGTAAGGTGCATGCAGGTGAGGAACTGGATGGCTATGAGGTGCTGACAGGGCTGGTGGACGACTGTGCCCAGATGGATTTGAGCCATGAGAATGGTCACTTCACGTTGGAAATGTGTGTGGAGGGGCTAAACAGTCAGTTTGTTGTCTACGAGTTCAGTGTGAATGGTGGTAAGTGGCAGCGTCAGAGCATCAGCGACAGCCGGCTGGTGTTTGACAACTTGAAGCCTGGCACCTATCACATCAGGGTGCGTGCTCATGTGATGGGTGCCGTGAGCGAAGAGCGTGAGTTTGTGGCTGTGGTTCACCCTGCCTGGTATGCGTCGGCGTGGGCTAAAGTGATTTACTTCCTGCTGTTCCTCTTGGTGGCTTGGTTGGTGTATGAATATGTGATGCGTCAGATTCGTCTGCGCCGTGTGATGGAACGTACCCGTCAGCAGCGTGAACTGAACGATGCACGTGTGCAGTTCTTCATGAACATCAGTCATGAAATCCGTACGCCTATGACGCTGATTCTGGCTCCGTTGGAGAAGCTGATGAGTTCGGACAAGAATGAGGAGCGCCAACGCAACTATCAGCTGATGAAGCAGAACTCGAAGCGCATCCTCCGACTCATCAACCAGATGATGGACGTGAGGAAGATTGAGCAGGGCAAGTTCTTGCTCGACTATCAGCAGGTGGAGCTGGTGAGCTTCATGCAGAATATTTTCGATGTGTTTGTCACGAATGCGCAGAGCCGCAATATCACCTACGACTTCCAGCACGATGTGGACACCCTGCAAGTGTATGTAGACCCTGACAACATGGACAAGATTGTGATGAACCTCCTGTCGAATGCCTTCAAGTTCACGCCCGACGGTGGCAAGGTCATCTTGCAGCTGAAGAAGGAAGGTGAGTCGTTCCAGGTGAGTGTGGCCGACACAGGTGTGGGCATCAAGATGGAGGATAAGACGAAGGTGTTTGACCGCTTCTATTCGGGTCAGCATCAGAATGGCTACATCGGCACGGGCATCGGTCTGAACTTGACTTCTATGCTGGTGAAACTGCACAAGGGCAGCATCACGGTGGAGGATAATCCAGAAGGGAAGGGTACGCTCTTCACGGTGACGATGCCGATGGGTGACGAGACCCTGCGCAACATCAAGCCTGACAAGGTGGAGATGGTGACGGAGGTGGATGGCATGACCACCATCGAAGAGGATACGGCTGAACTGCTGACCATCGAAAAGCCGAACGACACGCACCGACGGAATGCGCTGCTAGTGGAGGACGACGAGGCCATCCGTCAGTATGTGCATAGTGAATTATCGAAGGACTTGGTCATTCACTCTTGCGCGAACGGCCAAGAGGCCTGGGACTACATCGTGGCACATCCGGGCAAGGTGGACATGGTCATCAGCGACATCATGATGCCGGTGATGGATGGCATGACGCTCTGCCAGAAACTGAAAGCAAACTTTACGACCAACCATATCCCCATCGTGCTGATGACGGCTCTGGGCAGCGATGCCGACCGCATTGCTGGCATCACCAACGGTGCCGACGCGTATGTGTCGAAGCCGTTCAACATCGATGTGCTGCGCACGACCATCCTCCAACTGATGAAGACGCGCCAGTTGCTGCAAGGAAAGTATCATGGCGACAAGCAGCAGGAGGAAAATATTGACAAGGTGGAGATGGAATCACCCGACGAGCACTTGATGCGCCGTGTGATGAAGGTCATCAACGAAAATATGGACAACCCAGAACTGTCGGTGGAATTGATAGCCGACAAGGTGGGTATCAGCCGTGTGCACTTTTACCGCAAGATGAAGGACTTGACAGGACAGGCTCCACGCGACTTCGTGAAGTATGTACGTCTGAAAGAGGCAGCCCGCTTGCTTTCCGAGAAACATTACGACATCACGGGTGTGAGCATTGCTACGGGCTTCAAGTCTCTCTCCGCATTCTCTACAAACTTCAAATCACTGTACGGACTCTCACCGACAGAGTGGGTGAAGCAGCAAGAGGGCAAATAAGGTTTCTTGCCCTGCCCCCTTCCCGTTCTTTTCCGTGCTTCATCTTCTCCCCGTTCTTTTCTATATCGCTTACCTCCGTGGAATTTTTTCTACGGAGGCTTTTTGTCCTACGCGCGGAACGGACTCCCTCTCTTCCTCTTTCCCTTCCTCTTTCTCTCTATGGAACCTCATTCCTCTAAGGAAGATTAGGATAAAACAAAAAAAGAAGCCCTTCTCACGAAGAGCTTCTTTCTCGACTAATTAACTAACTAACTAATTATTAACCTATTTATGCTTTACTAACTTTTCTTTTTTGTTTTCTGGTGCAAAGTTACGTACTTTTTCGCGGAACGCTTTTTCTCTGTGTTTCATTTACTTTCGTATTCTGACCACTTTCGCCCCTTCTCCAACTGTGTAACATAGAAGAAAACGGATGTATCATACATAAAACACCTATAATGTATTAAGGAAGATGCGTGTATGTTTCCAGTGCGCACGGAAAAAAAGAAATCCCCTACAAACGATTGTTCGCAGGGGATTGGAAAATGTTTGTGAAGTACCGGAAGCGGGGCTCGAACCCGCACGGGCGCAATGCCCAAGGGATTTTAAGTCCCTCGTGTCTACCATTCCACCATTCCGGCACGATGGGTTTTAATCGAAAATTGATAATTGAGAATTGATAATCTTGCCAGATGGCTTGGGTGCATCACGCAACCCAATTAGTCATTATCAATTGTCAATTATCAATTGAATTGGTTGCGGGGGCAGGACTCGAACATGCGACCTCCAGGTTATGAGCCTGGCGAGCTACCAACTGCTCCACCCCGCGATGTGATGTTTGCAACCGTTTTAGGATACCCTTTTTGCGATTGCGAGTGCAAAGGTAGTACAATTTGGGGAGAGTGCAAAATAAAAAGGAGGATTTTTTTGGTGTTTGCTGCTAAATTGCGGCTTTTTCGCCTTGAACACCCTCCTTTTAAGGGGTGTGAGAGTACAAAGTGGAAGTTTTTTCTCGGAAAAATTGTAGATATGGATAAAAAAGCGTTACTTTGCAAACTTCATCGCTAATTTTTTGTTTCATTTTGTCAAACTACCCCTTACCCCTATATGTGTAAAATGTATTTCAGAATTTTGTCCCTCTTGCTTTTGTTGTCTGTCACCACCGTTGGTTGTGGACAGGAGTTGCATTCGTCGCAGAACCCCAAACAGGTGGCACGTCAGTCTGGGGATGGTATTCGTTCCTCCACCAATCCTGAAGCATGGGTGTCGGGCCGTCCCGTCAGTCGGAAGGACAGTCTTCAGCATGCTGGCAGCAACCTGAAGGAACCTGCCTTTCCGTCAGATCAGAAGGAGCTAGAGAGCGAGGAGGTGGTTGATACAACAAAGTGGGTGCTTTATGAGACGGGCACCGCTTCATACTATGCAGCTCGCATACATGGTAAAAAGATGGCGTCGGGTGAGCGATATGACAAGAATGCGCTGATGTGCGCACACAAGACGCTGCCTTTTGGCACGAATATCCGTGTCGTGAACAAGAGGAACGGAAAGGAAGTCGTTGTGTCCGTGAAAGACCGTGGTCCTTATGGAAGGGGGAGAGTGGTGGACTTGAGCAATAAGGCTGCCGAGGTGATTGGCATGTTGAGGTCGGGTGTGGTTCCTGTGGAACTGTGGGTGGAAAAGGACAAGGTGCAAGTGAAAAAATAAAAGAAAGGGTATTGAACCCCGTTGTTTCAAGTTTCTGGGCGTGTTATGGCTCGTCTCTTGATATTTCCTCCAGATTCATGCTGGCTTCGGTCCATTCGTCTTCGGCAGCGGCGAGTTGTGCCTTCAGTTCCCCGTAACGGGTGAAGAGGGTGGTGTCGCTGGCTCCTTCGGGCGTGGCGAGTTTTTCTTCTATCTCGGCAATCTGTTCTTCCAGTTTCGTCACTTTCTGTTCTGCCATTTCCACTGCTTTTTCTGCTTTCTTGACAGTTTTGTTACGCTCTTTCATCTCGGCATAAGAAAGGAGCGACTGCACTTTGTTACCCAAGTCCTTGTCTGCTTTTGGGGAGGACTTGACGCTTGGCGCTGAGGGTTTAGGACTGAACGTTAAGGTGTCTGTCCCTTGCACGGGCTGGCTTCGCAGGAAGTCGTAGATGCCGCCGAGGTGCTCGCGCACTTTTCCGCCACCAAACTCATAGACTTTCTCCACCAGCCCGTCGAGGAAGTCTCGGTCGTGGGAGACAATGATGGCAGTGCCGTCAAAGTCCTTGATGGCCTGTTTCAGCACATCCTTCGACTGCATGTCCAGGTGGTTCGTGGGCTCGTCGAGAATGAGCAGGTTGACGGGCTCGAGCAAGAGACGTATCATGGCGAGACGGCTTCTCTCACCGCCTGAGAGCACCTTCACATACTTGTCCGAAGCCTCGCCACCGAACATAAAGGCTCCGAGAATGTCGCGTATTTTTAGTCGGATGTCGCCTGTCGCCACACGGTCGATGGTGTCGAACACGGTAATGTTCTCGTCGAGCAGTTGTGCTTGGTTCTGGGCGAAGTAGCCAATCTGCACGTTGTGCCCAATCTTCAGGTTCCCGTCGAAGGGGATTTCTCCCATGATGCACTTGACCAGTGTTGACTTTCCCTCACCGTTGTTGCCGACAAACGCCACTTTCTCACCGCGCTTGATGGTCAGATTGACATCACCGAAAACCTGATGGGCACCATAGCTTTTCGCCACGTCTTCACAGATGATGGGATAGTCGCCGCTTCGGAGGCAGGGTGGAAACTTGAGGTGAAGGCTGCTGGTGTCCACCTCGTCAATCTCGATAGGTACAATCTTTTCCAACATTTTGATGCGCGATTGTACTTGGTTCGACTTGGTGGGTTTGTATCGGAAGGTTTCGATGAATTGCTTGATGTCAGCAATCTCCTTCTGTTGATTCTCGTAGGCACGGATTTGTTGTTCGCGGCGTTCGTCACGCAGTTTCACGTATTCGTCATACTTCACCTTGTAGTCATTGATGCGATGGCAGGTGATTTCGATGGTGCGATTTGTCACGTTGTTGATGAACGCACGGTCGTGGCTCACCAGGATGACCGCATTGGCACGTTGGGCCAGGAATTGCTCCAGCCATTGGATGGAACCAATGTCGAGGTGGTTAGTCGGCTCGTCGAGCAACAGGAGGTCGGGGTTTTGCAACAGGAGTTTGGCCAGTTCGATGCGCATGCGCCAGCCACCCGAGAACTCGGAGGTGGGGCGATGGAAGTCGGTGCGTTGGAAGCCCAAGCCTTGCAGGGTGCGTTCCAGTTCGGCATGGTAGTTGGTGCCGCCCATCATGGTGAAGCGGTCGTTCTCGTGGGTGAATTTCTCGATGAGTGCCATGTAGGACTCGCTCTCATAGTCGGTGCGTCGGGCAATCTCTTCGTTCATCTTGTCCAGCCGCTCCTGCATCTCGCTGATGTGGGCAAAGGCCGTTTCGGCTTCTTCCATCACGGTGCGGCTGTCGGTCAGTTTCATCACCTGTGGCAAGTAACCGATGGTGATGTCCTTCTGACGCGACACCTGTCCGTGCGTCGGCTCCTGTATGCCCGCAATAATCTTCAGCATCGTGCTCTTGCCCGCTCCATTCTTGCCCACCAAGGCAATGCGGTCTTTGGAATTGACCACGAAACTGGCATCTAAAAAAAGTGGGGTGGCAGAGAACTCCACCCCTAATTTATCAATCGAAATCATGAATCTTTTGTCCTTTGTTTTTGGTGAACTTGCCAAAGCGTATGGCATGGTTGGGGCAACGGTGGTAGCAACGTAGACAACCGGTGCAATGTTCATGCTTCCACACAATGTTACCTTCCTCGTCAGTGGTGATGTTGTTCAGCGGACAGCCACGAACGCAACGTTTGCAGCGGATGCACTGTTTGCTGATGACATGGAAGTATTTGTCAGTCACGAGGAAACGGTTGAACGGCGGTCTCAGCACATAAGTCTTGAACCAAGCCATCTTGCCACGACACACATCCGTCTTCTGTTCTCGGTTTTGGATGCTCTTGGCGATGTCGGGCAACCGTTGCAGGGTTTCCCTCACCTTGGCTGCGGCAACATCGGCGTTGTCCACATCGAAGCCTGGCAGACAGACGTACGTGTTGGGCATGTGTACAGAGAAAACCGCGTCTAGTTCCCTTTCCACCACCTCACTGAGAATCCTGTCTGCATAGCCGATGTCATCGCCGCACGTCATGACTGCCCACACGTATTGGGCTGCCTTGATTTCTTCCAGATGTTCCTTCAAATATTCCTCCACCACTTTCGGGATGCCCCATCCATAGACAGGGAAGACCATGCCGAACACGCCTTCCTCTTCTTTCATCAACCCCTTCAGCTTGTCGGCCACCCACTGGCTGTTACCTGTTCCTGAAAAACAATACATATATAATAATAGAAGTTGTTGCTATGCTTGTTACCTTCACTTTTCAACAAATCTAAATACACGGATGCCTGTATGCTTGGGCTGTTTCATCTCATAGTCGTAGAAAGTCTCTTGGCTCATCAGCACTTTCTTGTGGAGACTTGAGGCATGCAAGAGGTGCAGCCGTCCCTTCTGCCAAAAGGCGATGCCGATGTGACGTGTGTCCAGTCCGTCGCTGTCAGTCAGCATTGCTACGATGTCACCATCTCTCACCATACCCAGTACAGTGTTTTGTAGCCATCTAAGGTTTTTCTTGGGAATGTATCGGAACTGCTGTCCCTCGCTTGCTTCTTCCATCTGCTTGATGACTGGCACGAACGGCGGGTGATTCTTCAATTGCTTGTACAGTGTGGGGTGCTCCGACATATAGTTGATGTGGATGGTCTGCGTGGCGGTGAAGGGTGCATCTTCAACGCTAATGTCTTTCACGATACCCATCCGCTCGTTGTCCTCAGCCCACCAAGTGAAGTAGTGGAGACGTGAGGTGTAGTCAGTCATTTTCCCCTCTCTGAACCGTATCTTCGTCAGATTCTTGCAGAAGTCATCGAACGTGCGCTGGTTCTGTTGGTCGCACATGGAGAGTGCCACCACCGTCTCTACGAAAGTGGTGCAGTCGAGTCCGTGCAGGTTCACGATGAGGTGTTCTGTATCGCCCAGTTCCAGTGTGTGTGCCACGTAGGGGAGTCCCAGAAATTTCTTGCCGAAGTAGAAGATGCGGTTCTCTGTGCCACGTTTCTTTTGGGCTTCTTGCAGCAGTTTCACCACTTTAATGCTGTCCTCCTTGGTGTATTCCACCTGCTGAGCCTGCATGCTCCCGCAAGCACCAACAATCATCAGTGCTGTACAGAATCTTCTCCAGATGATGCTCATCGTTTGTTTCTTTTCGGATGTCATTACGTCTATTGATGCTTTTCACCCGCTCCGATTTGTCGATTCTTTTCTGCAAGTTGCGTGCTGATATCTTGCTTGCCTCGTACGGCAAGTTTGCTATCTACAAGATTCTGCATAAATGTGTTGGCACGGTTCAGCAGTTCGTTGTCGTCTGAGATAAGGTGCACAAGTCGTTGGAGTTCGTCAAATTGTTTTTTCTTTGTCATCGATAAAGGTTTTTGAGGTTTTTGAGGTTTTTGAGACTGCAAAGGTAGCGAAAACCAGCAATAATACAAAATGAAATCCTCCTTTTTTTACTTCTTGATGACAAATGTGGTGACAGAACGTGCAGGCAGGGTGGTGCGTTGGAGGTTCTCTGTGCCGAGGCATTTGAGGTTCTCGCCTTTCGTGTCGGAAGTACGATAGGCGGTGGCGTTCGTGGCATTAGCCTTGATGCTGACGAGTTGGTCTTTCTTCCCGTAATTGATGGCCACGATGACGGTGCTTCCGTCCTCATTCCGATAGGCAGAGAGCATGAGCCCGTCCACTCCCATCTGCCCTTCCATGTCGAGCCGAACGGCACCGGGACGGACAAAGCGGGAGAAGTTGCCGAGTGTCCACATCAATTTGCTGTCGCGTACACGGGAGCCTTGGGCTGGTTGTCTGCTGTACATACGGATGAGTCCATCCTTGTAGTTGCCTCCTACTGCTCGCCACCACTGCCATGAACGGGCATTGGCCACTGTGAGGTCATAGTGCATCACTCGTGCCACATAGAGCGCAACTTCCATGGTGAAGTCGAAACCTCCTCCGCCATGTATCTCTTCATCGTTCGACATGATGCAGAGTTCGGTCATCCAGAAGTCAGCATCTACCTGGTCGAAAGCCTCCTTCAGACGTTTGCGGTAGCCATAGAGTCCCCTGCGTTCGTAGTTGGGGTCGGAGGGTTTCAGTATCGGGGTATTGGTCCAGTAGGAATGTCCAGCCATCACGTGGGCTATGTTGGGCAAGTTGCCAACGTAGGTATCGGTAGAGTCGGGATTCCAGAAACTCTGGATTTCATATCCGCGCTGCCAGTCCGTCTGGTGGGTGGCCCACATGCAGCGGAAGTCGCTCGATTCGTTCACCAGAATCTTTGTGGTGATACCACGCTGTTGAAACTCACGGCTCATCTCGCGGGCGATGTGTGCTATTTCCCGATTCGTGGCAGGACTACCTTCCTGCTTGGGACCAAGCCAGTTCCAGTGTCCGTCAGGCTCGTTCACAGGGCACACGTAGTTGAAGTGGATGTCATCCTCTCGTTCGGCTGTTTGGAGCATGTCGGCAATGTAGGCGGCGAAATCGTCGTAGGCATCTTCTTTTAGATTGAAGGTGCCACCACGCCCTGTGTTGGTGGCCAGCCCGTTCTGGGTGAGGTGAACAGGGGGCGAGTTGTAGAACGCTAAGAAGGTAGGCACGCCGCGTTCCTTTGCCAGACGAAGGAACCGCCGTTGCCCCGTCTGCTGGGCAAAGTGTTCGGTGCGGGTGTCGAGATTGATGTGAGCCGAATCCCCTTGTGAGGCACTGCCAGTTCCGGCATTGAATCGCCAGATGGAGAGGGCGATGCCCTTGGGAGAGCCATCGTCGAAGGTGTCAGACGAGAAGAGCCAGTCGGCCACCTTGCTTTGGAGGGAGTCATGCCATGTGCCGATTCTCCACATGCTCCACGCATCGCTGGCACCAAATCCGTCGATGGTTTGCTGCTCATGGTTGGTCACTGTGAACTTTGTCACTTTCTGGGCTGTCACTTGTCCCGCTGCGCAGAACAAGGCAGCACTGAATAGTAATTGTGTAAAGCCTTTCATTGTGTTTCTGTTGTTTGTGTATCTTTTCTGTATTCCATTGGGGTCTGGTTAGTGTGGGTCTTGAAGAAGCGGCTGAATGCGGCTTGGTCAGGGAATCCCAGTTTGTTCGACACTTGCAAGATGTTCAAATCCTTTCGGCTGTTGAGCAACGATTTGGCTTGGATGATGACGTGGTTGGCAATCCAGTCGCTGGCACTCGTCCCCGTATTTCTTTTGATGAGGGTGGCAAAATATTTGGGCGAAAGGTGCAACAGTTCCGCATAGAAGTGTACTTCGCGGGACTCGCTGTAGTGAGCCACAAGGGCATCATAAAAGCGTGTAAAGAGCAGGTCTTCGTCCTTCCCCTCTTTCCCTTTCTCAGTGATGGCAAACCGATAGACATCCAGCAGTTGCGACAGTGTTTCCAGCAGGTTAACTAGCATATTGGCGCGTTCAGGCACATCCATCTGGCTGACCGTTCTCATCGTGTCTATCAACTTTGTTGTGGTCTCGTACTGTTCCTCGTTGAGCATGAAAGCAGGGTCTTTCAAGTATTCCAGATAGTTGCGGTGAGTGCAACGGTAACGCTGCTGTTCAAAGAAAAGGCTTGAAACGACCAGAAGCGTGGCAGAGTAATCGTCTGATGATTCTCCTGCCATCAGGATATGGTTGGGATAAAGCACCGAAATCTCGTGGGCATGAAATTCCACAGGTTTCATGTCGTATTCAAGTTTCGTCCATCCTTTTTGCGCAAGCCCAATCACCAAATGAGGCGAAACATACGGCTCGCCATGGGTGGGGAGAGAGGTCACGTTGTCAATGACCACGACGCCTTGATGCTTGATGAGGCCATCGTGCAATTCCATCGGATGCAGTTCTTTTCCCATAGATGTTTCTGCTTCAAGGGGATTAAGTGCGGCAAAGATAAAGTTTATTTAACAATCTTCCAAACAAAATTCGACCTTTTGCAAAAAAAATCCCTCTTATGGTCATTACATGTCTAAGTGAAAAGCCGTACCTTTGCAGCCGAAACATTGATGACTAACTAATAACAATTGCTTACAAAAAGAAGACCTTTATGAGAAGAAAATTTTTAGCGGCAGTTATCGTTGCGCTGGGAATGGTCACGGCACATGCTGCCGATGAGGGCTATGAATACCCATATCTGGCATTCCAGGCTGCTGACGGTACCGTTCAGACCGTGGCTGTGGAGTCGCTCACCATCACCTTTACCGATGGGAAACTGGTGGCCACCAGTAACGGCACTGTACTCAACCTGACACTTGCCGACCTGAGTAAGATGTACTTCACTACCACAGAGGGAGAGGCCGATGCTATTGCTAAAATAGCGGCTTCCAATGTGCCCGTCGAGGTGTACACCGTGGCAGGCGTCAAGCAGGGACAGTATGAGAACTTCAATGCTGCCCGTGCTGCCTTGCAGAAGGGAGTGTATATCATCAAGTCCGATAACTTAACCTCTAAAATCGCGGTCAAATGAAAAAGTTCATCACCTTCCTTTTGGCCATGATGCTCACATGGGCAGCATCGGCACAGACACTCAATGTGGTGGTGGGCGACGTCACCTACCAGTTCCCTGCCGCACAGGCCGGCGACATGACCTACACCGATGGCACATCGCTGACCATCTGCAATCGGACGTTTGTCATCAGCGACATCACCAATATCTATGTGGACAATGCCGCTGTGACCAGCAACGAAGTGGCTGTTTCCTATAGCGGTGCCAGTGCGCAGGTGACCGTGGCTGGCAATGTGGCGCAATACGTCACTCCCACCGTCTCAGGTGCACATGTCAGCATTGCACAAAGCAACACCGATGCAGTGGACGATGACGAGATAACCTATGTGCTGACAGGCTCCTCTTCCGATGGCGAGTTCGACCTCTCGGGTTCGTATAAGTGCACCGTTTCGTTGGCAGGCGTGACGCTGACCAATCCCAATGGTTCGGCCATCAACATTGCGAACAAGAAACGCATCCAAATCAGTGCCAAGAGGGGCACCGAGAATACGTTTGCCGATAGTGCCGATGGCGAACAGAAAGCCTGCATTTACAGCCGAGGACAGATACAGTTGCAAGGCAACGGAACGCTCAACGTGGTGGGCAACACGAAGCATGCCATCAAGAGCGCATCTTACATCTCGGTGAAGAATCTCACGCTCAACATCACCTCGGCTGTTGCCGATGGCATCAGTTGCGAAGAATATTTCCAGATGAAGAGTGGCACCGTGACTATCAACGGTGTGGGCGACGACGGCATACAGTGTGACATTGACGAAGAACAAACGGGCGAGATTGTGGCGACCGACGAGGTGGATGCTCACGAAGACGAGGATGGTGGCAACGTGTATTTGGAAGGTGGAATGCTCACCATCACCGCTATGGCTACAGCCAGCAAAGGCATCAAGGCCGATGGAACCGTGAATGTCAGTGATGGCACCTACATCCTCAATGCCAATGGTGACATTGATCTCACAGGCATCGATACAAACGGCTATATCGACCCCTCCTACACGGCAGGCATCAAAGCCACAGACTTTGTACAGAATGGCGGCGACATCACCGTCAATGTGAAAGGAACAGCAGGTCGTGGCGTGGCAGCCGAAAACACGCTAACAGTGAATGAAGGCAGCGCGCTGAAGGTGACCAGCACCGCAGCCACCAAGGCCAGCAGTTCCGGCACAGCCAGCACTTCTGCGTATTTCTGTACAGCCAAAGGACTGAAGGCCACTCAGGTCTTCATTCATGGAGGTGCCATCACTGTCACCTCCAGTGGCGCGGCCAGCAAAGGCATCAAAGCCGATGACGGAAATCTCACCATCACGGGCGGCACCATCACCGTCACCATGAGCGGTGCAGGCGCTGTTGACTATACCGAGAAAGACGGCAAGGGCTGTTCCGGACTCAACGCTGACGGCAACATGACCATCAGTGGTGGCACCATCACACTGAAAAGCACGGGTACTGGTGGTAAAGGCATGAAATGCGATGGTGTGCTCACTATCAGCGACGGCACTATCACCTCCACCGCTGCTGGTTCTAAGTTCACATCGGGCAGTTACACCGCCTCGGCGAAAGCCATCAAGAGCACAGGTGCCATGACCATCAGCGGAGGCAGCATCACCGCTTCCTCTAGCAGTCATGAAGCCATCGAGAGTAAAAACATTCTCACCATTAGCGGTGGCAATATCTATGCAAGTGCAAACAACGATGCCATCAACTCCAGCAGCGACATGTACCTGAAAGGTGGTTATATCTTTGCACATTCTACAGGAACCGCCACAGGAGCCGACGGCATTGATGCTAATGGTAACCTCTACGTGCAGGGAGCCACAGTCTATGCTATCGCGCACGGGTCTCCCGACGTGGCATTCGATGCTAACTCTGAAGGTCAGAAGAAACTCTACGTGCAGAGTGGAACACTCGTGGGCATTGGTGGACTTGAAAGTGGAGCCAGCCTCACGCAAGCCTGCTACCAACTGGGTAGTTCTGGCACCAACACAGGCGGTGGAAACACAGGGGGCCGTCCTGGTGGTGGTCCTGGCGGTGGTGGCCCTGGTGGCGGTGGTAACACTGGCACCCAGGCATGGACAGCCAACACATGGTATGCCCTCTATTCCAACGGCACACCTGTCCTTGCCTTCAAGACCCCATCCAGTGGTGGCGCTGCACTCGTTGTGTCAACGGCAGGCACCGTCACCCTCAAGTCGGGTGTGTCTGTCACGAGCGACACCATTTGGAGCGGCATGGGCGCTACCAGCGGCATGAGTGGTGGTACTGATGCCACGCTCACCACCTATAGTAGCGGAGGTGGCAACCAGCCTGGATGGTAAGAAACTGCAATAAAATCAGTTAATTGTAAAGATATGGAAAAAGTGAAGGTGTTGATTGTGGGGGCTGGCCCTGCAGGATGCACGTGCGGACTGCTGCTGCTGAAAAAGAAAGTGGAGTGTCTGGTCATAGACCAGGCAGAGTTTCCTCGTGACAAGATTTGTGGTGGTGGACTCCCTCCACGTTCTTACCGCTTCCTCAGCCAACTCCTCCCCGAGTTCCGCTACGACTACAACAACGTGAAGCGGCTCAAACTGTCGATAGAGGGCAGGGAGGTGATTGACATCCAGATGAAAGAGGAACTGCGCATCGTGAAACGACGCCAGTTCGACGCTCAGTTGCTGGAAACCTATCAGAAGAGTGGGGGAGCCTTCCTCAACGATTCGCTGATGGACATAGAGGAGAAGGACGGCGAGGTGATTGCTACGCTCAAGTCGGGCAGGCAGATGTCATGCGACTATCTGGTGGGAGCCGATGGTGCCAACAGCCGTGTGAGAAAGTATCTCAATCCTCATTGCGACCGTGGTTCGTTCATTCTGGAGCAATATGGCCCCAAGTCGCCAGAGAACGCCATCCAAATCAATCTCTCGGCATCCTATCAGATAGGATACTACTACAGTTTTCCCAATGCGGCCTGCGATGTGCAGGGCTTTGGCGACAAGAACACCACCCTCCAGTCCTTCCGTCAAGTGCTTCGCGAGATGGGGTGCCCCGACCTCAAACCGATGGGTGCCTACATTCCCCAATCCACCGACTATCCTCTCCACGAGCGCATCCTCTTGATTGGCGATGCAGGTGGTTATGCCAATCGCCTCACCTTCGAGGGCATCTATTATGCCTTCCTCACAGCCAGCCATGCAGCCGAAGCCATCAGCACGGGACGTCCCTTTGCTGAGGTCTGCCGCCGCACCTTCGTCCGCAAACGCACAGAGGAGCGTGTTGCCCGCTTTTTCTATAGTAAGACAGGCTTGGGGATTCTGCGCTTCTTGTGCCGCACCAGCCCTTGGTTGGTGAGATGGTGCTTCATAAGGTTGACAACCTGATGGGTGTTACTTGCTGAACACTTTCTGTCCACCTACGATATACAAGCCCTTTGTAGGACGGTTGACCCGTCGGCCTGTGATATCATAGAGGGCTGGCGCGATGCAAGTCGCAGGGGTCTTTAACCCTTAAACTTTAAACTCTAAACTTTATTCGTGTGCAAAGGTATGACGAAAAATCCTATTGCAATAGCATTATTTTATGCTGCAATAGGATAAAATTACCCTTATGCCATTTTTCCTGGCATAAGACACGGTGCAGACGATTGGGGTACAGTATGGGTGTTCTATGGCAAAAACGAAACTGTGATAACCTCCTATTTCTTAGGCAAAAATTTCACAATGCAGTCAATACATATCGGTTTCTCAGTAATCGTATCAACAAAGACATTAGCTGGATGCATGTCTTCAAGAGCCAAGCGTTCAGAAATATAGTTTACACCCTGTCCGTTCCAATTGTCACGAAAGCCCTTTGTGGCAACCATATTGTCAATTTCACCTTTCGTCGCTAATCGTAGGCAGTTTACGTATGGCTGAGTCAATACAATGCGCATCAGGTTGTCGCTATCGCGGGTGAATCCAATTACCTTCATCGCTGTTTCAGGAAACAGGACGTTGTGTAGCACAATGGCATCAAGAGCCTTTTGCCAAGTGGAATAGATGGAAGTTCTTTCTTTAACTACCGACGTGTTTCCTTCTTTATAGTAAACCTTAGCCTCGGCACCTTGTGCAATCTTTGAGCCAAATTCCTGTGTCAGAATCTGTTCTGAGTCGTCTTCCCACAGATTGGCAGCCTTGGCCCATTGCTCTATTAGTTTCTCCTGACATTCGTCTATTTGCCAGTTTGCGAGGCTTCCTTCGCCGCCTTCAGCATTGCCACCTGCTGTAAGGCTTGCTGTCGCGTAGCATGCGATGACGGACGCCCCAATGAGAGGCGCACCTGCCGTGCAGAGTCCTGCATGCTCTGATAAATTGAATCTAGGAAAATCTTCTGTCCCATTTTGTATATCGTTTATGTAATTATCTATTTCTTGTAACGTTATATCGGTAAAGCCTTCGTTGGCTATAATTCCAAATATATGTTCTAATCTCATCATCAATCTTGATTAATCTGCTGCAAAGATACACTTTTCCCAACGAAAAACTATCACTTTAATGCATTTTTCTTAGCGAATTTTCCTATTTTCACCTTCTTCTGCTGCCTTGCTGGAATAAAGGTCTTCAGTGAAAATTGGATAAAAGTGCTGGTTGTTCTGATGCGTCACACTTCTTCCATTGTACAAATCCTTCTGCATGGTGAGGTAGAAGTCACGCAAGCCTAACGGAGTCATCTGTAACTTCGCTAATGCGTCCATTGTGGAATGATACTTCATGTCGATGAGTGTAGGCAGTTTGTCCATACCCAACTCCTTGAAGCCATTGCGCACATACAGGTCGAGAATGAAGTTGGCAAACTCCTGCTGTTGCTTCGTCACCTTCTTCTTCATGTCCTCACGCAAGATTTCTGCTCGTTTTTCACGTTCCATCGGAGTGGTGTTGTAAGCAAGATATGCCAACACATCCAGCATGTCGCACTTCTCCATTTGTAACAATCTGCGTACCACCTCCAGTTTGTCTTCTTGGAAGCCTGAACGCTCCAGCACATCCAACAACTGTTCTCTGGTGTCTGGCTGACTCCATTTTTCACGCAAGTCTTCCTCTCCATCCAGGAATTCAGGCAACGCGCCAAACAGCCTTTTGATATATTCATCCAGCGTCAGCAATTCGTCGCCAAACTGAATGCGTTCTTCCCAATCGGTGTGCAGCATGAGGGAGCGCAGTTTTGATAGTTTCACCACCACTTGCTTCTTAGGTCTTCCTCCACTACAAGTACAAGGCAAATGTCCACATACAGGACAAGGTTCTGGAATATTGGGAGGACACACACATGGATCTTGTCCACACTTAGGACAGATTCCCTTCGGTTTCTTGTTACAAGTACAAGGATAATTCCCACACAACGGGCAGAATGGGTCGCCATCCCATTCTGGATCTTGGAAATTCGCCGATGCCCCCACAAAATCATAGAGTGTAAAGAAATACTTACCTTCAAACAAACGGGTTCCACGACCCAAAATCTGCTTGAACTCCACCATATTGTTCACAGGTCTCAGCAACACGATGTTTCTCACGTTTCTTGCATCCACACCTGTTGAGAGTTTTTGCGAGGTGGTCAGGATGGTGGGTCGCAGCAAGTCATTGTTTTGGAAAAGTTTCAGTTGCTTTTCTCCCTTATCGCCATCATCGGCAGTCACTCGTTCGCAATAGTTCGAGTCGGGCACACGCTTCCACTTGTTAATCATCGCCATAATCTGATAGGCATGCGACTGGGTGGCGCAGAACACCAATGTCTTTTCATTGGGGTCTATCTTGCCCAGCAGTTCCCTCACACGATGCTCGTCACGTTCCTTCAGTTGGATGTTGCCAGAATAGAAATCGTTTTCCGTATATACCTTCTTCTTATCGATGTCACCTTCCACATCATCGTTGGGGTTATACTGATAAGTGTCAATATTGCTGGTTGCCACTTGTACACGGAAGGGAGTCAAGAAACCGTCCTCGATGCCTTGTTTCAGCGAGTAGGTATAGACGGGGGCACCAAAATATTCGTAGGTGTTGGCATTCACCTTTCGTCGAGGTGTGGCAGTCATACCTAACTGCACGGCAGGCTCAAACCAGTTCATCAGTTCGCGCCACTCACTTTCATCATTTGCACCACCACGATGGCACTCGTCGATGATGATGAAGTCGAAGAAATCTCTTGGCCATTGCTGGTAATAGGGCGCGCCTCCCTCTTCAGGGCTTCCCATTACTGTTTGGAAGATAGTGAAGTACAAGTGTCGTGCAGTAGGCAGGCGATTGTTATGCTTTTTGTCGTGAATCAGTTCGGGTGTCACACGCTCCATCGCATCCTCAGGGAACTGCTCAAAGTCGTTCTTCGCTTGGTTTGCCAAGATGTTTCTGTCCGAAATAAAGAGGATGCGAGGCTTCTTGTCTGTTCCCCTTGTGTTCCAATTCGTCTCGTAGAGTTTCCAACAGATTTGGAAGGCCGTGTAGGTCTTTCCTGTACCTGTTGCCATTGTGAGTAGGATGCGATTTTGCCCTTTGGCCACAGCACTCAGCACAGCATCAATGGCGATTTCCTGATAGTAGCGAGGTTCACGCCCGCCACCTCGATTCAGAGGACACAGGTTGAATCTGTCACGTTGTGGGTTCACCTCCGTGTAGGTCATTGCCCATAGTTCTTGCGGACTTGGGAACTTCTGCACAGGCCCTTCCTTCGAGGGGATGATGTATTTGCCTTCCTCGTCTTTCACGCCCATGTCAATGCCCCAAATCTCATCGCCATTGGTGGCATAGGCGAAACGGATATGCAGCAACTCTGCGTAGCGTTTGGCTTGTGGGATGCCCACGCTCACATCCAACGTGTCTGCCTTCGCTTCAATCACCGCCAACTTCTTTTTCTTGTACTCCAAGATATAGTCAGCCTTCTTGGGGTGACGATTCTGAGGCAGAGCACTCACTTGACCAGGGGCAATCTGATAGGCACGCTGCTCAGTCAGTATCTCACTTTCGGGCACTTGCTCCCAACCCACACCATACAGGGCAGGGTCAATCTTCTTTCGTCTGGTTGCTGTTTCGTCCATGTTTCTGTTCCTTTATGGTCTTCTTCATACATGGCACAGAAACATGGAAGTGTGTACCTACTTTTTCTGGTACATCTTCAATGGCTGGCGCAAAGTGGAACGGATGCTGAGCACCGTCAAACTGCGTGAGTCATAGTGGAAAATAATGGTGAAGCCCATTAGATAAAAGAAACGCACATCCGCACGAGTGGATGGGCTGCTAGCAGTGGGCATTAGTGCCAATTGTTCAAGGTCTGCCATCAGATTACTCAGCAAACGTCGGCTATATTCATCCGTTCCGTTGCGCTTGTCGTAGAAAGTCAATATCTTCTGCAACTGCACAGTGGAACGGCGACTGAATGCAATCAATCGAGCCATCTCGAAAACAAGCTTTTAAATTCACCCATTGAAACGACCTCACCGCGCTCCACCTCTGCGATTTCCTCTTCTATGTCGGGAGTGACCTGCAACACGCCCTCCACCACATGGGCAAATGGCATATCGTTGGGAATGCACACATTTTCGTAAGCATAGGCAGCCATCGCAGGTTCTTGCACCATCTGGCTATTGCCGTCTTCTTCTATCAGTGGATAAGGTTTGCTTTCTTTCATCGTAATCTAATTTCGCCACAAAGATACAATGCAATACAGAAACCTCCAAATTTATTCCACTAATTCTGTGCCATGATGTCAAAGAGCGATGATATAGTTTTGTCTTTTTATTCAAATACTTCTCTTAACATTGCTTGTTTGAGGGCATCGCACTCGGCGATGGTCTTCTGCTGCAACTCCTCTAACTTACGGATATTGGAGGAAAGGGAGTCGAGATGGGAGACGATGATTTGTTGGTCTTCCTTTGAGGGAAATACTATCGGTATCTTGGCAATATCTGAAGGCTTTATCTCCATCACTTTAAATCCATGAACATATGGTTCTTTTTCTTGTTGAAATATTGAAGACTTAAAGTAATATGACATAAAAATTGGATTTAGTTCATGCTTGTATATTGCAGCATGAGCTCCTACTGAGATATCATAATCACCCATCCATGCTGTACATTTACACGAACCTGCAACATCTTCACTTGTAATTGCTATGATGAGATTTCCTTTGGAAGCGAGTTTGTCATGTCTTACCATTCCATTAGGAATTGAGGTTAAATGTTCATATGTCACAGGACCAAATGTTGTATGAATTTGCCCATAATGGATACAGGGGTATCCATCTTTCACGAAATCATTCTTTGCAAAGTTTATTCCACGTGAGAATGTTCCAACCTCTCCCAACTTTTTCTCTTCCCATCCCTCTTTGGGTTTCATACATTCCGTAAGTTCTGCTTGGAAGAGTTTGCGGGCTTCGTTGACATGCTTTTCGGCATTGGCTTTTAGAGCATCGATATGGGAAAAGGCTGCATCTAAACGGGTAACGATAGAACGCTGTTCGGGAAGAGTGGGAACAGGGATTTCCACAGATGTCACCACTTGCTGTGTCAAACTTGGCAAAGTTGTACCAGTATTCTTTTTAGACCAATCTATACTTTTAACAAAATAATAGATGAACTTGCTGTCATTTCCAGGCAGAGCTGTTATCCCAAACGCTGTATCCACGTTCCAAAAGCGTTTTTCTATAAATTGTGGATTATTTATGCTTCCCTTTCTACCAAGAATCGTTGTTCTTGCTTCACATAAGAAATCATTGGCATAACCCATAACAGTTCCGCCACTCCCATAAATAGGATACTGCCCATTCTCAGAAAGAACTTCTTTTTGGTTTTTGCCATGAATGACTCTTGCAACCTCTCCCAACTTCTTATAACTCCAACCCTCCTTCATCCTACCATCTCCTTTATATCATTCAACAAAGACTGCGATTCACTTTGTAGTTTGAGCAGAGACGCAACAATCTCGGCAGATGTGCGTTCATCCACCTCTTCCACCTTGTTGGGGTTCTTCACACTCAGGTCGTAGTCGCTGCCCAAGGTGCTCACGTCAAGTGTCCACGAATTTTCGCTGTCGGCTTTGGTCTTTTGTAGAGCGAGGAAGTCTGCCAAGTCGTCTTCGTTGAGGGCATTGGTCTTGCCGAGGTTGCGCCCTGGATTGAGTTGGTAGTACCAAATCTTCTTGGTGGGAGTGCCCTTGTCGAAGAATAGCACAACGGTCTTCACGCCTGCCCCTTGGAACACACCGCTTGGCAGGTCGAGAATGGTGTGAAGGTTGCATTGTTCCGTCAGCACCTTGCGGAGCTGGGCAGCATCACTATTCGAAAGGAAGGTGTTCTTGATGACGATGCCAGCACGACCGCCCACTTTCAGCATCTTGATGAAGTGCTGCATGAACATATAGGCCGTTTCGCTGGTGTTGATGTCGAAGTTCTGCTTCACCTCGCCTCGTTCGCTGCCACCAAAGGGAGGGTTGGCAAGAATCACGTTCTTGCGGTCTTTCTCCTGAATCTGCGAGAGGTTTTCTGCCAACGTATTGCCACGGATGATGTTGGGTGCTGCCACGCCGTGGAAAATCATGTTCATGGTGGCGATGATGTAAGGCAGGGGCTTCTTCTCCTTGCCGAAGAAAGTATCTTCCTGCAAAGTCTTGTTGTCGGCTGTGCTCTTCACCTTCTCGTTCATGTAGGCGAATGCCTCGCAAAGGAAGCCCGCCGACCCGCAGGCAGGGTCGTACACCGTCTCACCAATCTGAGGGTCAACCACCTTGACGATGGTGCGGATGAGCGGACGGGGCGTGTAGTACTCGCCACCATTTCTGCCCGCATTGCCCATCTTGGCAATCTTCGATTCGTAGAGCACCGTCATTTCGTGCTTGTCCTCGGCTGTCTGGAAATGAAGCTGGTCAATCAGGTTGATGACTTCGCGCAGGTTGTAGCCAGAGGTGATTTTGTTGCGCAGTTCGGCAAATATCTCGCCAATCTTATACTCCAAGGTCTTGGCACTCGTGGCAGTCTTCTGAAACTCGCGCAAGGTGGGGAAGAGTTTCGTATCGACAAACTGAGTCAAGTCGGGGCCCGTCATCGCGTTCACCGTGTCGAGCGAGCCGTCTTGCTTTTTAGGCGCAGCCCACTGGCTCCATCGCAGATAACCTGTGATGATGGGTTTGTACTCTTTGCCGCTGAGCATCGCCTTCATCTCCTGTTCCTGCTCCAAATCATTCAGATACTTCAGAAACAGCAGCCAAGAAGTCTGTTCGATATAATCCAATTCAGTGCTGCATCCTGCCTCGTTGCGCAAGATGTTGTCGATGGCATTAAAGGTCTGTTCGTATTGCATACACGTAGTTTTAGGCAGCAAACGTTATCGGATTGCATATAGGCTTTTGCCATCAAGACCTCCAGACATGGAAATAGCGTAGAACACGCTACTTACCCATATCTGGAGGCCCTGACAAAGCCTATATAACCTGATAAGTTGTGCCTACGCTATCGCATAGGCATCAATCTTGTCTTTGGTTATATAAATATCTATGAATTTGTCAGGTTCCCAGATATTACCAACAACATTAATGCTGTGTTATTATTTTTCAATATGTCACACCAGCCCTCCGCTGAAGTTATGTACTGGTGATTGAGTGCAAAGGTACAACATTCTTTTTTACACAACAAAAAAAGGTGAGGATTTTTTCCTCACCTTGATTGTATGGTGTTAGAAAGAACTGTTGGAACAGTCTCTTTTGTGGTGGTGTAATATGCGTTGTTGGGCGCGTGTAAGTTGCTTTGCCGAATGACTGGAATATGTTCAACGGAGGCAGTGGGGAAACCTCCACTGACTCAGTGTAAGAGTCTCCATCAAGGTAGTGTAAGTGATAAACTCGATTCCTTGTTGGAATTGATCAATTCGTAGAAGGAATTGATGAATAAGTAGAAGGAATTGATCAATTCATAGAAGGAATTTATGAAAAGAATTTGGAAGTGAAGTGAAAAAGTGCTACCTTCGCGGTGAAAAGGGGAAGGGGCTTGGGAACTTCCAAATTGCCAGTGCAAAGATACGGATTTTTCTCGTCTTTGTCAAGTGTTTTTCTCCTTATGCGCGATTTTTTTGAAGTCTGAATACCTTTATCAAACGAAAGAACAATGGAATATACTTTTCAAGAAATGCCCGATGTGCACGGGACGGGCAAGCGCAAGGTCTATCCGAAGCCGTTCCACTGCGGACGGGTGGCGACTGATTTCTTCATGAAGGACGTGGCGGGACAGACGGCGTATGCGGCTGGGGCGATTGAGGCGCTGGTCAGCACCATGACGGAAGCAATGGACATTTATCTGAAGTTGGGACACTCCGTGAAGGTGGAGGGACTGGGCACTTTCAGCATCGCTCTCGGCATGAAGGGCCGCGAGGAGGCTGAGGAGGTGAAGGAGAAGGGTGAGCGGTATGACACCAATGGGGTGTACATCAGAAGCATCAATTTCCTGCCCGACCCGCGTTGGGTGGAACGGTTGCGCAGAACGACGGAACTGAACAAGGTGGGGGATGTGAAGAAACTCCACAAGGTGAAGTCCACACGCGAGGAACGGCTACGGATGGCGCTCGACTATCTGGAAGGGCAGCCCATGATACGCATCGGCGACTATGCTTTCATCACAGGGTTGAGCTGGCCGGCAGCCCGTAAGGAACTGCACAGTTTTGCCGACGACCCCACGAGCGGCATCCGCAAAACGGGGCGTGGCAATCAACTGGTGTTTGTGAAGAGAGTGCCTGTGCAACCCTAAAACCGCGGAACCATGCAAATGCCGATTGAATCGCTGAACCTGCTGATGCTGAATGTGGGGTTCGCCCGACATGACAACGACTGGAACTGGCAGCAGGTGAACTCGCCCTTCACGCGCATCTATTGTGTGACGGAGGGGGAGGCGAGGCTGCACATCGAGAGTCCTTTTTCTGATGTCGTCAATCTTCGCCCCCATCATCTGTACATCATTCCTGCCTACACGACGCACTCGTATGAGTGTCATGGGGTGTTCTGCCATTACTACCTGCACGTGTATGAGGGTTTCAAGAAGGAGACGGGTGTGATGGAGCGTTATGACTTGCCCACAGAGGTGGAGGCGCAGGCGGGCGATGAGGAGCTGATGGCGGAGATGTGCAGGCGGCATCCGGAGGCGCGTCTGCCCGAGAGCAACCCGATGTCGTATGACAACACGGGACGGTTTGCCGATTATGTGCGTCGCTACGGACGGCTTCCGCTGCACGAGAAGATGCAGTTGAGGGGAGCAACGCTGATGCTGTTCTCGCGGTTCATGGAGCATGCGAAGGAGAAGTTGTGGACGCGCGACGAAAGGATGGTGAGGGTGCTGGCGCATATCCACCAGAACATCTGCGAGGACATCGACATCGAAACGCTGGCACAGGTGGCATGTGTGACGAAGCCTTATCTCATCAGGGTGTTCAAGCACGAACTGGGCTTGTCGCCGCTGCAGTATGTCAACCACAAGAAGGTGGAGAAGGCGCAGTTGCTGCTGCTGACGGAGAATATGGCGGTGAAGGAGGTGGCTTATTCGTTGGGATTCAACGACCACTCGTACTTCATCCGTCTGTTCAAGAAAATAACGGGCAGGACACCGATGGAATATCGACAGATGTGCAATTCTTAATTTTGTCCTATCATTTCTTTATTTTCTCCCATCGTCTGTTGGCTGTTTCAGCTACCTTTGCACACGAATAACGTTTAGCGTTTAAAGTCTAAGGGTTAAAGACCATGCGGCTTGCATCGCGTCAGCCCTCTGTAAACTCTAAACTCTCAACTTTAAACTATACAAATAACAATATGCAGTACAGAGAATTAGGCAAGACGGGAATGAAGATTTCCCATTTGTGTTTCGGCGCATCGTCGTTGGGCAGCGTGTTTCACGAGACAAAAGAGGCTGAGAGCATCGAGGCGGTGGAAACGGCTGTGGAGGGCGGCATCAACTTCATCGACGTGAGTCCCTATTACGGACACTACAAGGCTGAAACGGTGTTGGGCAAGGCGCTCAAGCGCATCCCCAGAGAGAAATACTTCTTGAGCACGAAGGTGGGACGCTACGGCAAGGACGGTGTGAACACATGGGATTACTCTGGCAAGCGTGCCACGGAGAGTGTGTATGAGAGCATGGAGCGTCTGAATGTGGACTTCATCGACCTCATCAACGTGCACGACATCGAGTTTCAGGCAGCATTGGAGGGCGGATTGCAGAAGGTGGTGGACGAGACACTGCCTGCGCTGGTGGAGTTGAAGAAGAAAGGTGTGGTGGGGCATGTGGGCATCACGGACCTGCAGTTGGAGAACCTGAAGTGGGTGATTGACCACTCGGAGGAGGGCACCGTGGAGAGTGTGCTGAACTTCTGCCACTACTGCCTGAACGACGACAAACTGGTGGATTTCCTCGACTTCTTCGAGCAGAAGGGCATCGGTGTCATCAATGCCTCGCCGCTGAGCATGGGTCTGCTGTCCGTGCGTGGTGTGCCCGACTGGCATCCTGCTCCCAAACCATTGGTGGAAGCCTGCGCCAAGGCCGCACAGCATTGTGCCGACAAGGGCTATGCCATTGAACGTCTGGCCATCCAGTATTCGGTGAACAACCCACGCATCGCTGGTACGCTCTTCTCATCAGCCAACCCTGCCAACGTGAAGCGCAACATTGAGTGGGCGAACGAGGAACCTGACTGGGAGTTGGTGAAGGAAGTGCAAGATATCATTGGAGCTCAGAAGCGAGTATCATGGGCAAACTCATGAATGAAAGGTAAAAGTGAAAAATGAAAAGTGAAAAATGAAAAGTGAAAAATGAAAAGTGAAAAATTTGCTACCGCACGTGTTTGTCCCACAGGTAGCTTGCAAGTGCGGTAGCAAATTTTTCACTTATCACTTTTACTTTTTACCTTTCACGCGGTAGCAAATTTTTCACTTATCACTTTTACTTTTTACCTTTCACGCGGTAGCAAATTTTTCACTTATCACTTTTACTTTTTACCTT